>CBDUBQ010000025.1:0-94336 GCA_965365435.1 uncultured Flavisolibacter sp. | reverse complement strand
AAGTGACATGCCAGAAACCTGTGAAAAACTGATGTTCGGCAGAACAGTCGTATAGGAAATTGGTATGCACCCCGACTGTGCATGAATGTGGCAAAATGGGAATGCAATGAATAAAACAGGCAAGATCAAGGTGAGCATACTTTTTCGGGAAGAAACCATGTCATCGGCAATGTTGGAGAACCAGAAGTGCGAATTTTTAAGGCAGTTTAGTTGGCCGCGGCTTCGGCACAGACTTACCGTGCACCTTAAAGTTGATAAGAAAAAAACTTGCCATGATTTGAAGTGAAAAACATTATACAGCATAACGGTTCAGGTTGTAGAATGAACAATTCCCCCGCACTCAAAACAAGTGCGACGATAACGGTTTGCCCGATCCTTCAGGCTTTTATTGGATTCCGATAAGGTCAGGTGCAAAAGACATGTGTTCGCAGGGAACAAGATTGAAAGCAAAACCAATTGGAAAGAGAAGCAGCGCCGGGATCAGTTGACCGGCATTTTTGCAAGTCAGCGCCAACCGCCTACAAACAAATAGCGCCAACGCCTCGTTTCTCATCGCTATTAACAAACTTTTTTGCAGGACGGCGTTTGGGTATTGAAGTAGAGATGTTTTGTGCTGTCTTGCTAAACGAAGGCTACAAATGTTGGCGGCTAAGACAGTCTATGGAAATTGGCAGCAGAATAGCGTTTCTCTTATTTCTTCCCGGTGCACAAAGCTGGATGCTGACCGCAAAGAGTGAGTTGCAGGCTGAACATAGAGGATCACATTGGCGCAGCGCCTGATCATCGCTTGCTGCCGGAAAAGTCCGGACAACTCCTGCTCTTATATTCAAAAAAAAACGAATACGCCTGCGACAGGCCAACAAAATGATCTTTCTATTGCAGCACCCGCAGAATCTCCCCTGCTTTCCCGCTGTATGCCGCATACTCACTGCCGGCTACCAAACGAAGTAGGGGAATCGCCAGGCTGTCATTTTTCTGGCCCAGATAAATAAGCGCTAGATGCCAGTTCGCTTTTGTGACCAACGCTTCGTCCTTCGCATTTTTGGTCAGCCAGGTAAGATTCGGCAGCGCCCGGGTAGCTTTCCCGCTTTCGACATACGACAGGCCTTTGTAATAGTAGCCAAGTTCCTTTACATAACGCGACTGATTGATTTTGTCGTCCTCCGGGCCTCGTAATTGCGGAAGGTTTTCCATGTCAATATCCTGAAGCGTTTTGTAATTGCCATCATCGTAATCATCCAGGGCATAGGCCAGCAATTCCGGCTTGTTAGCGGGTGCTTTTTCCTTGCGGTAGTATTTTTTTGCAATAGCCGTGTAATCCGGTTTTGTTTCAGGTTCGTTGCTTTTTTTGATGCTGTCGGCAGGGGCGATGTTTATGCTGCTGTCCTTCACTACCTCATTTGTTTTACTGCCGCTTGCCACCGGCTGTTTTTCCGTCTTTGAAAAGAAAATCCAGCTTAGGCCGATCACCAGAATACCGGCTGCCGCCGCCCACCAATAATTCAAACGGACCACCCGGCCCTCAGATTTTTTTTTAGGTTCATTTTGCCAATCGGCACCGGCTTTGGCAATAAGCTTTTTTAGGCGGGAAGGATCTAAAGGGCTGGTGGCAGGTTCGTCTTTGGAAAGCAACGTTGTTCCCGCCTTTATCGCAGGCTGAAGACCGGAAAGCATTTCAAACTCGAACCACAAATGCTCCCGCAACAGTTCATCAGCTTCTACCTGCTGAATAAACAGGCCTTCTTCCGCCTCGCTCATTTCGCCTTCGAGATAGCGCTGAATGGTTTTATATTGTGCCTGAGACAGTTCCATAAACTCACTTTCCCCTTCTAAGTTCATCAATAATTTTTTTCAGTTTTTTTACGCAGCGGAAGGTTATATCGTAAGGGTCACGCGATGTAAAGTCAAGGTCAGGATATTTTGCTTTTAATTCTTCCTCAGTCATCCGGCGAAGTTTACGCCGGATAAAATCCTGGCATTTTGGCTCCAGCAGCGCAAAACCTTTTTCAAAAAGCGCAACTTCTTCGTCGCCAAATTCGGATTCGGCAGGGACATCAAAAATGTTTGCTTTTTCAAGGTCTTCATAAGGATTCCATCCGGCCTCGCCGGGGTGTCGCCGCATATAGGATAGCAACGCCCTGAGCTGGTAATAACAAAAAGTGAACAGCGCCGTTTGAACGCTTGCGCCCCGCTCCTGCCAGCCGTCCTTACGAATGACCAGGTAAAACTTACAGATACCGCTGTCGAACGATTGCTGCAACTGATCGTCAACAGAATACAGTGTGGATCCCGGAAGGCAGTGATGCCGGAAAATACGCTTGTAGTGATCAAAGAACAGCTTAAAAAAACACCTGAATACCCTGCTTTGGACAACCTCGTCATCCTCGCGGCAATAAAGCATCAGCTTTGCAGGCTCTTTTAATTCATCACAATCCATAAATTCAGGCAGGAAAATACTTTCGCGTTAAATGAATTTACAATAATCTGTTTTCAGATATAAAAAAACTAAATTCATTTACCGGCCGCTTTCCCCGACGAAAAACCGGATTGGTGATTTTGCTGGTGCCTTTGGGGTTCCGGTACAGCCACTATCGCTTAAGGCAAATTCAAAGCCATCCGGCTGGCCATCCGTTTCATTCCTTCTGCTTTTACGTTGCCAAGAGTCGAAAACCCGGGCTGCCCCCTGTTTTGTTCATCGCACACCGCAATTTATTTTGGCTGTGCAAAGTATTAATAAATTGATTTACAAAAACTCATTCTCTGCCTCCCCTTTTGCCGCCTGGTTTTACCATTTATTAACAACCGGCGACTGTGGAGCATTTGCACAACCATCAGGACTGAATTTTTGGACACTTGCCAGCCTTCCTTTCCAGGAGATGGTGCCAAAGCCGTGAAAATGAATGGCATTGCCCTACTCAACCGGAAAAACGGGACTTATCAATGACCGTTTTTGAGCAGTTTTATTGTTATTCGCCTGCCGCCCTGCATCACCTGCAGAAAATAAACGCCGGGTAAATAACGATCCCCGATTCTGAATGAGTGGTTGGTAAACAGATTGTCGGCCTGTTGTATAACCCGGCCAGTTGTGTTCATCACTTTCATGCCGATTTTTTCCAATACATTTCCTCCTTCCAGCATAATAATGAAACTGCCTGATGACGGGTTCGGAAATGCTGTAACAACAAGCTCAGCCGGTGAAGTTGTTGCGTTACATCTGCCCAACAAATCCCCGTGGGATAAGTGAGCCGACACGGTGTTTTGCGACACTTCCAGTGTATTCATTTGTGAATTCAGCTTGTGACAGAGCAGGACGTTGCCAGAAAAATTTGTTCCTCTCAGGTCTACCACTTTAATAGTTTTTATGACAAAAGTGGCGCACCCATCCGCATTGGTGACTGTAAGCTGATAATCTCTGCCGGTTACAGGATTGACTGTTATAGAACTGAGTCGAACCCCGGTTGACCAGAGATAGGTATTAACCGGACCACCTCCACTAATAATTGCCCGTAACGTAATAGACGATGCCGGAGCATAGCCAACATATACCGTGTTTGGAAGAGCGCCGGTATCCAGCGCAAATGCATCAGGTATGGTAACAGCCGGATTGGGATTTACCTCAAGTATGCCCGTCCCTTTTCCGGCACAACCCGTGTGCGGGTTTGTCACCACAACGCTATAAATGCCGGCAAGCATGGTTGTAAAACCGGCTACGTTGCCAGGATCATCGACACCAGCCGGTACTACTACCCAGGCATACTTATAATCACCTTCGGGAGTCGGCCTGGCTCTTATAGTCACGGCCGGAGCAGCAGCACATTTTGTTAACGAATCAACAACAACGGTTGGGTTGGTATAAACAGTAAGTATTGCCGTGCCCTTTCCGGTGCAGCCGGCAATTGAATCGGTAATCACAACGCTATAGGTACCTGCAATTGTTGCAGCAAAACTGGCTACATTACCCGGCTTAAATGCGCCGGCCGGCACTGACCATTCGTAGTTGTACGGGCCGATAGAAGGTGATGCGGTGATCAGGGCAGCCGTATCATTTGCACATCTTGTGGGCGCATTGATCTTTACGTCAGGCTGGGGTCTGACGATGACCGTTGTCTTGCATGTGGCGGTGTTACCCGAGCCGTCGGTTACTTTCCAATCAATAATGCTGGCGCCCATGCTGAAATGGCCACTTGCATCGTTTGTCTCGCCGGATCTGACGGTGGCGCCGCTAATGATAAAGCTAAAGTCTAAATCTTTGCAATCGTCTGAAGCTGAAAAAGCCGGTATCGTGTATAAACTGTCGATAGCAGCGCAAAGCAAAATGGTGTCAGGGCATGATGTAATCGAGGGCGGAATGGTATCTGGAAACCGGTACCTTGTCAATACAGGAAACTGATTTGCCGTAGTGAAGCCGTACTCATTGACCAAATCTGAAACATCAGTAAGGATAGCTGCCGATGAATCCAAGTGATAGGGGTGCATTGTATTCGAAATAACCACATGGTCAAATACATCATCTGAATTTGTTTTTGAACGCTTGCCTGCCAGGCTGAACGGCAGCGTAATGGCCATGTAACGGCCGGAGTCATTTATAAAGGTTTGCCAAGAGCTGGTGGTGAATCCTGTTGTAACAGTATGATCCAAATCGTCACCAAAATTGCCGAGAATAACAATATTTCCATTTGGAAAGAGGCGGTCGAGAGTATGTTTTAATGTGTCAGCTCCGCGTTTTCTTTTAGTATAAGAAGCGGAGACCAACGATGTATCCACCTCGGCTTGGACCAGCACGAATTTTATATTTTGGGTCAGGCAGCCAAGAGTGACTTCGGCATCCATAAAAAATGGAAAACGTCCGCCGGCCCAGTAGTCATAAGCAGGGTTCATAAGGTCCGCCGCGGTATTTATTCCCTGCGATAACAGGGGAACCGCACTGCGAATCCTGATGACCGAACTGTCATAGACGAAAGCCAGCTTTTGTGCCGCTGCCAGCGCAGATGGTGCATTGACAGCCGTGTTGGTATTTGAACCATAGTGGCTGATGACGTAAGCATACCCCGGCATCTTGTCAACGATATTTGCAAGGTCTTGTTCGCTCACAACGCCGGTAAGCGCAAAGAGGTCTGCGTTGATAGCCTGCAAAATGGTTTTTACGTTCTGTACCTGAAGGGTGTCCTCTTCAGTGCCTTCGGACTGGCGGCCAAATGGGCCGATATTCCAGTTGACCACTTCCAGGGTTGTTGACGTGTCAATGCTGCTGCCCTTCAGATGCACCGTGTCGGCCAGGCCGGAGGTTCTGATTCTGACGGCGCCGGTATAGATCCGGTTGTTTTGCTCCGGCTTAAAACGAACGTAAACGGGTGTTGAACGATTGTTTGCTTCGGCAAGTGTAAAACTGACGGAAGACGCAAAGGAAGCGCCATCTTTCGAAAGCTCAAAATTAACGCTGGCTCTCAGTGAAACAACATCTACAAGATTATTGCCGGTAAATTGAAAGGTTTTAACAGCATCGGACCCGGCGGCGGCAAAGGGGTAATAAATATCCGTTGTACTCACCGCAAGTGTGGGCGGGCTGGTTGAGCTTACAAAAAACGCAGGTGAATCGAAGCTGGCTACACTGTCTCTGACTAAGGTAAATGGTCCGGTACCCGAAGCAGCGGTACGGGTACGGGAATCGGGATAAACGTCCACGCAGTTGCGGGGTGGCGGGCACCGCTTCAGATGCGCAATAGCGGAACGGCTGCGATCGAAACCGGGTTGCTCTTCGGCGGCATTCCATTGAAGCGCAAGCTTTACATTGCTTTTCTCTAAAACATCGTTTGTTACAAACCAGGTTCGGTTTACAGTGCCGCCGATAATTTGTGTGCCCGATGTATCGGCGGTTGTATAAACACCGGCCCCAACTCTTACCCGAAAACTATCGTTGCCGCGATTGTGGCTTACGATGGTGGCCGGTGTGTAAGATTCCTTGCTGATGCCGACGGGAAAAAGCGTTGCCGAATCGCCTACGGTTCTAATTAGCGTACCTGTGTTGTTGGTGATAATAAAATTTGCGCTGTCGGCGCCAATAAGGCTATCGCTGCCGATATTCAGGTGAAAGCTGTCGAGTCTTATGCTTGCCTTGTTTGACAGTGTGATTGAACGGGTAGTTGTGTTGCTTGCTAAAAACAGTTGCCGGTTTGAGATGGCGATAGGCGTAGTTAATATACCGGAGGAACTCAGGGCTTTGGGGGAGCCGCCGGAAAAACGAACGGTTCCCGGACCATCAAGAGTACCGGCGTTTGAAAGGCTGCCGGCTATATTTAAAACGCCTGATTTGACAGTTAATGTTCCGCCTATCTGAATGGTTATATCTCCGTTGTAGGTGCATTGGCCACCGGCTACGGGGTCTATAATGACAGCGATGTCTCCTGATATGGTATTCGGCGGCACTAGATTATCTAGCCAATTTGAGGGAGTGGTCCAATCTCCATTGCCGGTGAATGTGTAGGCTTTCGATAATTTCCATAAGTCGTTGAATCCACTGACAATACTGAAATCTGAGCTACTACCCCCGAAAAGCCACGAATTTCCGAAACGATCGGTCCATGAAACGCCCCTACTTCTCGCACCTGGCCTGTTCGCTGGTGCAGTAATTCCTTGAATGCCATAGACTCCATTCTGATTTATGACACTATCCCCTTTCATCCAAGTCCATTGGTCATTAACAGGATTATACTTCCAGAGATCGTTTAAATAACCCGTAGTATCTACAGCAAAACCTTGACCTCCAAAAAGCCAAAAATTTCCAAAGTGATCAGTCCAGGAGACACTTTCCCATCTGCTGCCTGGAATATTCCCTTGCGCAGAAACTCCTCGTGTACCATAAACACCATTGACATCTGATCTGCTATCGACTTTATTACTCCCACCAACCCAGGTCCATTGATTAGTTAGTACATCATACTTCCATAAGTCACTTAGGTAAGTACCGCCTGCATTTGAAGTATAACCTCTACCTCCAAAAAGCCATAGATTTCCTGAGAGATCCGTCCACGAAATACTGCCTTCTCTTGACCCAGGTTTATTGGCATCTGCGGCAATGCCTTTACTACCAAAAACTGGATAGGCTGCTTCTGTACTATCTCCACTCATCCACGTCCATTGGTTGACACTAGGATTATACTTCCATAGATCATTTAAAACATCAATAAAAACATTACTTGTAGCTAATCCTCTACCTCCAAAAAGCCATAGATTTCCTGAGAGATCCGTCCACGAAATACTGCCTTCTCTTGACCCAGGTTTATTGGCATCTGCGGCAATGCCTTTGGTACCATACACACCGTAAACAGCTTTCATATTGTCCCCTTTCATAAATGTCCATTCATTAGACTTAGGATTATACCTCCATAGATCATTTAAATATGCAGCAGCACTTTCGGTACTTTCATACCCGCCAAAAAGCCAAAAATTCCCAGCTAGATCAGTCCATGAAACACTCTTGTATCGGCCACTTGGTTTATTCGCTAGTGCAGCAATTCCCTCGGCGCCATAAACGCCAATGCTCCCAGGTGTACTATCCCCTTTCATCCATGTCCATTGGTTCGCAAAAGGATCATACCTCCATAGATCGTTTAGAGAGCCATCTGAACTCGAAGCAAAGCCATAACCCCCAAAGAGCCACAAATTCCCGGTAACATCCCTCCACGAGACACTGTTCTGTCTTGGTCCAGGTTTATTAGCTTTTGAAGCGATGCCTTGGACACCATAAACTCCGAATTGATCGACTATTCTATCCCCCTTCATCCATGTCCACTGAGAATTTGTAGTTATTTGGGCGTGAGCAAAAATGCAAAAGGCAAGGCAACCAATTAAGAAAGCAATCTTCGTTGTCTGAAAGTTCAGAGAAGCTTCCTTATTGATAGACAAAACAAAAATCCTGCGGATTTTTGCCAAAATGCCTAATAGATAACATCTACTATTTGCCAGTTCTTTTTTCATTGGCAACACCTTCTCTTGTTAATTGAGGTACGAATGCATTTAAGAACAGTAGATAATATCAGCCATCCCCAATCCTTATTTTCTCACAGAACTATTCATCCTACGTACCCGCTGAATTGCCGCGTTTACAATCTCATCTGCAAGTCCCCTTAGATTTGTCTTTGTGCCGACAATCTCAAAACGGTCCATCACCCTGACTCTTTTAATATTGATTTTTACAGAAACGTTTTCTCCCAGAACGGAATACCGGCCGGTTAAACGCCAGGCAAGAGGCGAGGTCGTTGCGCTCACAAAATTGATATCCGCCTCCCTTTCAAACGATGCCACATAACTCAATTGCTGGTTCACGTAGCTGCTTAGCTCCAGGTCGTCATCGGCTATGGCCTCGTCATTGTTCTGGAAGTTGCTGCCGGCAAACAGCGGTTTTTCGTAGGGCAATACAATCTTCGACAACACTTCGGCATCCACCACGCCAATGTTGAAATTGGTGGTGGTCACCAGTTGCGGCTCCTGCCGCAGCCTGTTTTCCCTGACGATAGCCGACAAAATATTTTGCGTTTTATTAAACCAGCCAGAAACATTCAGGTACCGGCCCTCTTCCAGCACTTCCGGATGTTCTTTGATGGCTTTCAGGAGACAATAGGTCAGCAGCCCCTGGTTGTATTTGCCCATTTCGTAGGCGCCCTGGTTGCTGGCCGATGCGGCCAGCACATACAGCCCGGCTTTTTCGTTGAGGCGGTCTATTTGTTTTATGATGGCCGCCGGCTCCTCATTTCTTACAGCTAGGTAACCCTCTTCTCTGCCGGCTTTCAACATCTCGTTAATGGCCGATCCGCTATGGCAGGCATCGAAGATCAGCACCCTTTTCTGCGCTTTTATATTCGCCGGCTTTATCCATTCCATCAGTTCTTCCGCGCCTATCCCGGCCTCTTTCATTCCCGGCAGGGTGAGCGACGACGACAACGCATCCGCTGTTAAAAAATAGAATTGTTTTTTCTCCCCCTTCACTACCCCGTGGCCGGCAAAAAAGACGAGCAGTATGTCTTTGGCCGTTGATTTTTTTCCGATCTCTTCAAAAACCTGTTTGATGGTTTTTTTCTCCGGAAACCGGCCCTGCCTGCCACCAGTGGCAAGGTTGTACATAAAGACATGCGATTTGTCCAGAAGCTTTGAGGCGCTCAGTGCCACGGCATTTGAAATATCCACCGCATCTTTTGCGGCGTACTTCAGGTCAAGCTCGTCTCCCTTGTAATCTCCTACGCCGATCATAACGCCATAAAGGTTGGGTGATTTGGCGTCGTTGACCTGAATGGTTTCCACCACGGCGGCTGTTTCCGATGATATGTCATTGCCTGCCACCCAGGCTTTCACCGCCACCGTGTTTTCGCCGGAAACATAAAAGTTGTTTAATTCGTCTTTTCGTACCGACAGAATATAATCGGGCCCGACACGGCGCAATTGCGACGGCCTGTAGCGTTTTATTTCTATTCCGTTTAAAGACAGAACCGTTTCGCCCAACGCACCTCGTCTCGGTGTGATTTTAAATTCGTAAAAGAGTTGCCCGTTCCTTTTCAGGCCCACCTTGGGCGTAAAGGCACAAATATCCAGGTCGGATAGTTTAGTAACGTTGATGCTATCCTTCTGCATTAACCGGTTTGCCAGGTTTGGCAGCCACAACCTGTCCTTAACTTGTTCCAGGGAAATCACCTCCGTACCGCAAGTGAAATATAGCAGCTTTCGGGCTGCTTCCGTACCGTCAAAACGGCCGTCTTTATCAACGATCAGATAGCCGGACTCACCTACTGTAAATAAGGTATAGAAACGTTGCGCTGCCTTTGCGTCCCAAATGCTGACCGTCGTTCTGGCTGCGGCGGTTAAAATATTACTGCCATCGCTGGTCAAGGCGCTGGATTCAACCTCCCCCGGCTCACCTGAGAGATCCGCCACTAGCTTGCCCGTGGCGGCATCCCATATCCTGGCCGAATTGTCGCGGGATGATGTAATAACCCTCGTTCCATCTTTGGTAAATTCGGCGGTTCGTAAATAAAAGCTGTGTCCTGTGAGGCTGTTCAATAAATGCCCTGTTACGGCATCCCAGATTTTAGCTGTATGATCGTACGACGCGGTGACGATCTTTTTTCCATCGGGACTGAACTTTGCCGATGAAATTACATCCGCATGTCCTTTCAGGTCTGCAATCCTGTTCCCGGTTCTTGCCTCCCATACTATTGCAGTGCTGTCGAAACCTCCCGTGACTACTTTGCTTCCATCAGGATTAAATTCAGCGAATACCACCCGGCTTTGATACCCTTTAAGGTCGGTTACTAAATGTCCAGTTTCTGTGCCCCAAATTTTAGCAGTGCTATCCCTTGCCGCAGATACGAGATATTTACTATCGAAACGAAACCGTAGGGTTGCTATGGCTGCGGTATGGCCGACACATTCACGCAAAAAAACGCCGTCCATAGCGTCCCATATTTTTATCGTTTTATCGTCGGAAGCCGTTGCTATTTTATTGCCATCGGGACTAAACTGCACAGCCGTTAAACGATCTGTATGTTTTTTCAATTCGTGCAGAAGCATCCCACTTTCCGCATCCCATATTTTGGCCGTTGTATCTTTTGAAATAGTTACTATGCTTTTTCCATCCGGGCTATATACCGCAGCATATACCGAATCCGTATGCCCTTTCAATTCTTGCAGGACTTTTCCTTCCTTAATGTCCCAAATCCTGACGATATGATCGCCCGAAACGGTCAGCATTCTTCCGGGGTCGGGACTTGGTTTTACCGACCACAACCCGGACGTGTAGCCTTTCAGGTCTTTTAAAAGTTTCCCGGTGCTGGTCTCCCAAATTTTAGCGGTTTTGTCGTTGGAGGCAGTAACAAACCTTTGCCCATCGCCACTGAAAAAACCCGACCAGACTTCTCCATTGTGAACGATAGAAGCAACTTGCCGACCTGTTACCACGTCCCAGATTTTAGCCGTTCTATCCGCTGAAGCAGTAAGTAGTTTTTTCCCATCAGGGCTGAATTTCACGTACCAAAGCGCCGCCTCATGACCTTTCAGCTCAACAATTAACTTTCCGGTGTTTGCGTCCCATATCATAGCAGAGCTGTCCAATGAAGCAGTAACGATCTCTTTCCCGTCTGGACTGAATGAAGCCATCCACACTTCATCACGATGTCCCTTTAACTCAAGTACCTTTTTACCAGACAAAACATTCCACACGATAGCCGAACGATCAGCCGAGGCGGTGACCACAGAACGGCCATCGGGGCTAAATTGCGCTGAATAAAAACTTCCGCTGGCTTTTAAAACTATCAGTACTTCGCCGGTGGTAACATCCCATATCCTTACGGTGCTGTCGTAAGAACCCGTTACTGCCTTTTTTCCTTCAGGGCTAAAGCTGGCGGTTTGAATAGCTCCCGTATGTGCCTTAAGGTCTGACAACAATTTGCCATTAGCAGCATCCCAAACCTTAGCTGTATTGTCGTTGGAAGCGGTAATAATTTTTTTTCCGTCCTTGCTGAATTCGGCTGACCAAACCATATCAGTATGCGCCTTTAAATCAAAAAGCCATTCTCCCGAATTTGCATCCCATACTTTTGCGAGACCATCAAATGAAGCGGTCACAATTTTTGCCCCATCGTGGCTGTATAATGCAGTAAAGACAAAATCGGAGTGTCCGGTAAGATTTGCCAGCAAATTGCCTGAGATCGCATCCCAAATCTTGGCAGTCTTATCGTGAGAAGCGGTCACAACTCTTTTTCCGTCGGGACTGAATGCCGCGTACTGAACTGGCCCCGTATGCCCTATCGGCAACATCAATTTTGCTTTTTGAGCGATTGAATCGTGTGCAGCAAAAGCGAATAAGGATAACAGACAAATAAGAATTCGGCTGCTTATTGCGGTACTGCTTTTATTAATAGGCTGGTTCAAAAGAATAAACGCTATTGTATGATCGAAAAGGATTAAACAGGGTAATCGAATTGTGCGGTTTGCGTAAGGTTCAACTGGTGATTTATATTCCATTCAAGCCCTCGAATCCGGCAGTATTACATTTAATTCAAAGTATAGTTCCCGGACGAATTACATTATTAGGGTACACATATTCAACCAAGGGAAACTTTTAAAACATTTTCGATGTACTGAAATTTATGAATTGAACTACTGGCTTAACGACATTCCAGTCCTTGTCAAGCCCCAAAAAGCCATCCGAATAAAGTTACACCTATTAATAGGACGCCTTTTGCATTTCTCATGTGCCGAGAGCAAAAACTCTGAGAGAGTATAATGTTTTAATTATCAGCGTGTTGGATCTTTGTAGATTGAATTCTGTCGAATTTTTCCAGCCCAGAAGAAACACGCCAAAACAGGCCTCCAGTCCTGAAATGGTTTAAGCTCTCCTGGTTTATGTGTAATCATAAGATCCAAGAAAATCCAGCATGCTAACACCAGCATAAAAAAAAATCCCGCCTCTCAGCGGGATTTTCTTTATTCAACACACTGGTTAGTAAACAACTTCTCCTAACTGCAACCCATGCTATTCCCGCAGTTCAAACACTTATAACAAGTACCGCTCCGCATAGTAATGTGTCCGCAGGTATTACAAGCTGGCGCATCGCTTTGCATACTCTTGGCGGCTACATTCACGGCATCCATAGAAGTGCCGTTTTTCGGCAGCGTAGCCGCGGCTGCTTTTACCGCCTGCGGCGTGCTGGCCACCACTCTTACACTCGACAGCTCAGGGCCTTTCACCGGCTCGTCCCAATCGTCTTCGCCGGTATTCATCACCTCGGGCTTGTCCAGCACGTGAACAAGGTCGGTGCGGTTGAGGTATTCGTAACCCAGCAAGCGGAAGATAAAGTCCACGATTGATGTAGCCGACTTAATGTTTGGATGCTCTACAAAGCCGGCCGGATCAAATTTGGTGAACACGAATTTTTCCACGTATTCTTCCAGCGGCACACCGTACTGCAAGCCCACCGAAACGGCAATGGCAAAGCAGTTCAGCATGGAGCGCATGGTGGCGCCTTCCTTGGCCATATCAATGAAGATCTCACCCAGCGTACCATCGCCGTATTCGCCGGTGCGCACGAACATGGCCTGGCCGTTGATCTTTGCTTTTTGCGTAAAGCCGCGGCGCTTGGCGGGCAAAGCACGGCGCTCCACGATCTTGGCCAACTGGCGCTTCAGTTGCGTATCGGGCGAAGCCTGTACCCTTTTCTGTACTTCTTCCAGAAGCTCCTGTACCGTAAGTTTGCTCAGGTCAACGATGGAAGAATCGGTTTGTGGTTGATGGTTTGTGGTTTGTGGTTGAGCGTCCGCCTGTGCAGTGCTGTCTTCTTTCTTTTTCTTGTCGCTTTTGTTCGAGAGCGGCTGCGAGAGTTTTGAACCATCACGGTAGAGGGCACAGGCTTTGAGGCCAAGCTGCCAGCTCAAGAGATAAGAGTCTGCTATTTCTTCCACTACCGCCTCGTGCGGCAGGTTGATGGTTTTGGAAATGGCGCCGGAGATGAAAGGCTGTGCCGCTCCCATCATGCGAATGTGGCCATGGGCATGGATGTAGCGGGTTCCTTTTTTGCCGCATTTATTGGCGCAGTCAAATACCGGGTAGTGTTCCTGCTTCAGGTAAGGCGCTCCTTCAATGGTCATAGTGCCGCATACATAGTCGTTGGCGGCTTCTATCTGCTCGTCGCTAAAGCCCAGGGCTTCCAGCAGGCTCCATTCAAAGTTGAAGTATTGTTCGGGGGTGAAGCCCAGGCGCTTCAGGCATTCTTCACCGAGGTTGTACACGTTGAACACAAAGCCAATCTCAAACGCACTGCCCACGGCCTTGTCCAGCTTTTTGATTTCATCGGCAATGAAACCTTTTTCGCTCAGCGACTGGTGGTTGATGTGCGGTGCCCCGGCAAAGGTGCCGGAACCAACCGCGTATTTGATAATGGCATCGGTTTGCTTTTCGTCATAACCCAGGTTCTTCAGCGCAGTAGGCACCGACTGGTTGATGATTTTAAAATAACCGCCACCAGACAATTTTTTGAATTTTACCAGCGCAAAATCAGGTTCCACGCCGGTGGTATCGCAGTCCATCACCAGGCCAATGGTACCGGTAGGTGCAATCACTGTTGCCTGCGCATTGCGGTAGCCAAACTTTTCGCCCAGTTCCACTGCATCATCCCATGCCTTGCAGGCGGCTTTCAGCAGGTAGTCGGGGCAATATTGCGCTTTCAGGCCCTGCGGCTTCAGGCTCAGGCCTTCGTAGCTGTCGGCGTCGTAAGCGGCCAGGCGGTGGTTGCGCATCACCCGGAGCATGTGCTCTTTGTTTTCTTCGTAGCGGGGGAAGGCACCCAGTACTTCCGCCATTTCTGCCGAAGTTTTGTAGGCAATGCCTGTCATGATAGCGGTGATGGAACCGGCGATGGCCCTTGCTTTTTCGCTGTCGTACGGAATGCCGCTGACCATCAGCACGGTGCCCAGGTTGGCATAACCCAACCCCAGTGTGCGGTACTCGTAGCTCAGTTGCGCCACTTCTTTCGACGGAAACTGCGCCATCAGCACAGAAATTTCCAACACCGTGGTCCACAGGCGGCACACGTACTCAAAACCTTCTACGTCCAGTGTATTGTTCTCGAAGTTGAAGAATTTTATGAGGTTGGCCGAAGCCAGGTTGCAGGCCGTGTTGTCGAGGAACATGTATTCAGAACAAGGATTGGAGGCCCTGATCTCACCACCTTCGGGGCAGGTATGCCATTCGTTAATGGTGGTGTTGTATTGCGTACCCGGATCGGCACAACGCCAGGCGGCGTAGTTGATCTGGTTCCACAGCTCCCGGGCCGGCACTTTTTTCATCACCCGGCCATCGGTACGGGCTTTCAGTTCCCAGTCCTCGCCTTTCTCCAGTTTTTCGAAGAATGAATTAGGTATGCGAACCGAGTTGTTGGAGTTTTGTCCGCTTACGGTGCGGTAAGCTTCCCCTTCGTAGTCGGAGGCATAACCGGCCTCGATCAAAGCGGCCACTTTCTTTTCCTCTTCCACCTTCCAGTTCACAAACTGCTCAATTTCGGGGTGGTCAATATCCAGGCAAACCATTTTGGCCGCCCGGCGGGTAGTGCCGCCGCTTTTAATGGCGCCGGCCGCCCGGTCGCCAATCTTCAGGAACGACATCAAACCAGAGGAGGTACCACCGCCGCTCAGTTTTTCGCCTTCGCCACGGATGTTGCTGTAGTTGGTGCCAACACCCGAACCATATTTAAAAATGCGGGCTTCGCGAACCCAGAGGTCCATGATACCGCCATCGTTCACCAGGTCATCCTCCACGCTTAAAATAAAACAGGCGTGGGGCTGCGGACGTTCGTAAGCCGAAGTGGAGTTTTTCAGTTGGCCATCGGCCTGGTCCACGTAATAGTGGCCCTGCGGTTTGCCGGTGATGCCATAGCTGGCATGCAGACCGGTATTAAACCATTGGGGGCTGTTGGGCACGCACATCTGGTTCAGGATGGAATAAACCAGTTCGTCGTAAAATACCTGGGCGTCGCCTTCGGTAGCGAAATAGCCATAGCGTTCGCCCCAAACCCGCCAGCAATTGGCCATGCGATGGGCCACCTGCTTCACGGAGGTTTCGCGGCCCAGCGAACCATCGGGCTGCGGCACACCGGCTTTGCGGAAGTACTTCTGCGCCAGGATATCAGTGGCAATCTGGCTCCACTGTTTAGGCACTTCCACATTGGTCATTTCAAACACCACTTCGCCACTTGGGTTGCGGATCACCGAGGTGCGATAATCGTACTGAAACTGGTCAAATACGGGGACATCATCTCGTGTGTACTTCCGGGTGAACCGGAGTCCTTTCGCTGCTTTTTGTTCACTGGCCATGTACTGAATTTTTTATGTTGATTGGGGTAAGTTGGTCGTTCGAAGGCCGCTCGGAAAAGTTGAGACGGACGACGAATGTAGATTCACCAGTCGAAAAAAAGAGGCCAGAGATATGCACATTGGTGGATAAACCGTGTGCGAAAAATTGGGGTTGCAGGCGGGGCGTGCATTGCCGTTAAAATCCCGCAGAAAAAAGGAAATTGGCGGTGCCAATCCATCCAACTTATTCACAATGGTGGAATAAATTGTGTGAACACGAGAATCCTGGAAAAGCCTGGCATCACCAAAAGAAGCGAGCCCACCTTTTCCAATTCCCCATTTGAATACCCATTCATGCAACCACTTGTGGATCAGCTTGAAAATTGCCGTTATTGATGAGTTGCCGGGGCAGATGGCGGCTTGCATTGGCAGCGATCCATGGCTGCCGCCACTGACGGGGCATCGAGTAAACCCTTCGGATTGCCCTGCGGCAAAACTATCTTTGACGCATGCTGATCAAAACATTTGGAAGTGCGGTTTACGGTGTAGAAGCCATCACCATCACCGTGGAAGTGGCCTGGATGAAGGCCAACATGGGCGCCGTCATTGTGGGCCTGGCCGACAATGCGGTAAAAGAAAGCATGCAGCGCATCGAAAGCACTTATAAATGTATCGGCAAGGAAATGGCCCGCACCCGGGTGGTGGTGAACCTAGCGCCGGCCGATATTAAAAAAAGCGGCACCGCTTTCGACCTGCCCATTGCCGTGGGTATGCTGGCCGCTACCGATCAGCTGCACAATGGCGAGCAAATTGCCAATTATGTGATCATGGGCGAACTGAGTTTGGACGGTGAAGTGCGCCCCATCAAGGGCGCCCTGCCCATTGCCATCCAGGCCCGTAAGGAAGGTTTTAAAGGGCTGATTGTGCCGGTGGCCAACCAACGGGAGGCCGGCATGGTAAACAACCTGAATGTCTATGGTGTCAATCACATTAAAGAAGTGCTGGAATTTTTTGAGAGCGGCGAGCAAAGCCTGCAGCCGGCAAAGGTGGACACCCGCGAAGAGTTCTTCGACTCGCAATACGATTTTGAAATAGATTTTGCCGATGTGAAAGGACAGGAAAACATAAAGCGGGCCCTGGAAATTGCGGCCGCCGGCGGGCACAATGCCATCCTCATTGGTCCGCCCGGCGCCGGCAAAACCATGCTGGCCAAGCGCCTGCCCACCATACTGCCGCCATTGTCGTTGCAGGAGGCGTTGGAAACCACTAAGATTCATTCAGTAGCCGGCAAACTGCCCGAAGGCGCTACGCTGGTGTCAAAACGGCCGTTTCGCAGCCCCCACCATACCATATCGGATGCCGGTTTAGTGGGCGGCGGTGGGGTACCCCAGCCCGGCGAAATTTCATTGGCGCATAACGGTGTTTTGTTCCTGGACGAACTGCCGGAATTTAAACGCACCGTGCTGGAAGTAATGCGGCAACCGATGGAAGAACGGCGGGTGACCATCTCCCGGTCGAAGATTGCCGTGGACTTTCCGGCCTCCTTTATGCTGCTGGCCTCCATGAACCCCTGCCCCTGCGGCTATTACAATCATCCCGAGAAACAATGCACTTGTCCGCCGGGGGCCGTGCAGAAGTACCTGAACAAAATTTCCGGTCCCCTGCTCGACCGCATTGACTTGCATGTAGAGGTAACGCCGGTGCCCTTCAGCGAGCTCTCCACGCTGAAGCCACAGGAGAACTCAGCAACGATACGGGATAAAGTCATTAAAGCAAGAGAAGTGCAGGCAGAGCGATATCAAGCACACAATGGCATTTACTGCAATGCACAAATGAGTAGTAAAATGCTGAAGGAGATTTGCGTGATCACCACCCCGGGTCAAAACCTGCTGAAGACGGCCATGGAGCGGCTGAATCTTTCGGCCAGAGCTTACGACCGGATTTTAAAGGTGTCGAGAACCATTGCTGATCTAAGCGGCAGTGCTGACATTAAGATCGAACACCTGGCCGAGGCCATTCAGTACCGGAGTTTGGACAGAGAGGGCTGGGCGGGGTGAAGAATAAGGGTCATTTCGTTTGTATGCGATATTGACTATTCTTTAAGGTTTAAATGGCTACTTTGTTGCACTAAAACTGCAACCAACCAATGAAAATTCTTCCTTTTCTTTTTTTCTTTCTTGCTATGAGCAGCAGGGCGTTTACGCAACTATCGAGTGGGCAATTTCTTTTAGGAGGTAACATTCGTTTCGAGTCGGTTAAAGAAAATTATTTTCTTGGTGAAAAGCACGAGTCAACCAACATTTTTATTTCGCCCGCAATTGGTTATTTTGTCCTCAACAAGTTGGCCGCTGGAGTAAGGGCTGACCGCAGCTCTTACAAATCAAATACTACTGGTGTGGAATCGCGTTTGACGTCAACTTCCATTTCCCCATTTGTGCGGTATTATTTCCTTCCGATGGCTGCAAAAGTCAATGTTTTTTTGGATGCCGGCTATTTGCACAACAAATCCAAGTGGGAAAGACTCACAAATCCGGCTTATGGTTACACGGATAAGTCGAAAGGTCTTCAAGTTTTGGCAGGACCATCCATGTTTCTCACTGATCAAATTGCCCTGGAGTTTACGCTGGGGTACAGGTACACGAAATCAGAGGACAGGGTGGTATCGGAACCAACCAAATCAACTTCCTTCAGCAGCGGACTTGGTTTGCAAATTTACTTTGGCAAAAAAAAGCTACCGACGACCTCGTTAAAGTGACCGCCGCTTACAGTAACTTTCTAAAACCAAGGCTCATGCACAACTGGCAAACATTCCATCCTTATTCGGTACCAGAACAGAACTGAAGCTACACCACCAGAAATACCTAGGCTTCAGAAAACTTCGTTCTGGTTGCGCTTCCATCGGCGTTCCCGTCCATGAGCAGAGCTAATCCCAGCAATCTGTTGCCAGAAAGCTGTTGGCCAGGACGCCAAAATAAGCCAACGCTGTATCAGCACTTCTACGTCCAGCATAGTGATACGCAATAACCGAAAAAAATCACACCATTTCGTATGAATTAGGATGAACCTCAAATTACGCTTCTGTCCGTGGGGATACTAACGGAAGCCACCGTCTCAACCACGTTGTCGCCGGCGTTGGTGCTCCGCCTGGATGTTGTGCGGGGCTGTACCAACGCCTGAAAAAGGAAGGTTATCAAAAAAAAGCGGGCCGTTCATGCTACGGATGTTGGCGGATAAAGCACAGCAGGCCACGCCTCAACACCACCGACCACAGGCCGAAAGCTAAATCGTTCGCACAAGGTTACTGGTATTTCAGGTCGCTGCTACCTCTGGCCCTTTTTCAGGCAATAAAACTTTGGTCTTTTCTGCACAGGGAAGCGAAACAACCAGCTTGCAGCCTTTCCCAATTTTTGAATCAATGAAATACTGGCCTTGGAAGGCCTTAATGCGGCTGGCAATATTATTCAGGCCGACCCCTTTCCGCTGTGCGTTTACATCAAATCCCTGGCCGTTGTCGGTAATCGTTAGTATTGTTTCTCCGTTTTTTTGTACCAGTGCTAATTCAACCGAAGTGGCGTTTGCATGTTTTACGATGTTGTTTAATTGCTCCTGGGCAATCCGGTACAAAGCCAACGATTGTTCTTTGTTTATGGTTTGGTTATACGCTGTAAAGTCGGCGGTAATCGCAAGGCGGGCAGACTTTGACACATTTTCAATAAGAGCGTTGAAGGAATCAACCAGCGATTTTGTGCCCAATGTGGGTGCCGAAAGGCTGTGCGAAAGGCAGCGTATTTCATTGATGCACTGCATTACATGCGCAATCGATCGCTCAATTAATTCTTCCCGCTCCCCGCCGCCCTTTAAGGCAATTTCCAGGTAGAGCTTCACCGTTGTTAAAATCTGGTTTACGTTGTCGTGCAATTCGTGGCCAATGCCTTCCCGCTCCCGCTCCTGCGCAATAATGATTTGTTTGGTGAGATTTCGTTGATAGCGCTTTTGTTCGTGGAGGTGCCGCTTCTCTAGGAGTTTCCGGTGCGTAACGTCCCTGATCAGGATCAGGGTGTTTTTCTGCTCATGGTGATCGTCGAAACTAGAATGGGCAAGTTCCCCGATAAACGTATTGTTGCCACATACAAATTCGTATTCCTTGTACTCGCAGGCCGAAGGATCCAAACTATTAAAATCAAAAGAATGATCGGGTACCAGTTTTTTAAATAAGCTGCTGAACGGAAGCCGCCTGTTCTTTTCTATATCCGTTTTAAACATTGCCTTTGCCGCTTCATTCATAGCTTCCACTTCGCCATTTGGGTTTAGCAGCAGGATGGCATCGCGGCTGCTTTCAAACACCGACCGGTACCGGGCTTCGCTCAAGCGAATTTTGCGCCATGATTTTCTTTTGTGTAAATAGAAAAGATAAACAGACAGAAAAAAAACAAACAACAGCAGGGTGATGATTGCTCCGAATATCATCTCCCGTTCGCGCCGTACCACAAATTGCGCCAGCACATCGGCTTCGCTGCGCCCAACGGTGGCAATCACGGGGTAACCTTCCAGCTTGCGATAGCTGAAAAATGTGGGTACTCCTTTTATTGCATCCTTTGCCCGGTAACTTCCTACCGCCTTCTTTTTTACATGGCTGAACAAGGGACTTTTGTTGATGTTCTCGCCGCAGGTTTCCAAGCCACCGGTACGCCTGGCGTAGGTAATACCGCCGGGATGAATCAATGATAAGATGTCGGATTTATTGATGCTGGCCTGCCGGTAAAACGATATAAAAGCTGATGGCTGGATGTGAATAGCCACTACGCCGTTGAACGTTTTGTTTTTAGTGGTCAGCTTGCGGCTGACTACAATCACCGACTTGTGAATAGTGCGGGCCCAAAGCGGTTTGCTGATGTACAACGTATCACCCGCTTGTTTGTGTATCTGGAAATAGCCTCTGTCAGCAAGATTCAAACGGGGCATCTTCAACTGATTGGGATAGGCGTCGTGCAGGTTGCCGGCGCTATCAATGATAACCAAACCATCGAACAGTTTTACATCCAGCAAGCCACGGTTCAAAAGCTCGGTGAAGTTTACGCTTCCTTCTTTTTCAAACTCAAGTTTCGCCAGCGACAGGGCTGCGTCGGCATCGCGGATGGTTCGTATGGCCGCTTGTTCCAGCGAAACAACCAGATTGTTGTTGTGCTGAATGGCTGCTTTAATCGTTTCTTCTTCGTCCGCTCGTACCTGGCGAATAACCTGTTGCCAAACCAGAAAATTTAAAAGGCCGTAAAAGGCCAGTAACAGCAGCAGAAAATATCTGCCCTTACTTAAAAACTTTTGCATGGCTTTACTGTTTTGCTGCACAAACCATCCAAAAGCAACAGGTATTCATTCCGGCACTTGGTTTTTTTCATCAATTGGATATTGCAACTACGAATATAGAAAAATGCATACCGGAGCAAAATGACTTTTCGGGCCGGTAGGGGTTTTCTTTATGCTAGGTGGCCTTTGCCTTCCCTTTTCTAAAAATTCCATTTGATCAGGAACGATGATTGGGTGATGGGGCGGCAGCCAAAATCGTCAACCCATTTCGGCGACAGCGGAAGGGAAAAAGGCAATTTCTGTCAGGCCGGCGCATTGGGAGACCGCTTCTCCGCAATACGGTGCCCTATCGTTCTTTTTTTTGCCAGCAGTTTTATAAACCTAACTGTTTTAAAAAATACGCCTCCGGTACTGCCGGAAATTTTTCTTTGAAAATGCGGAACGACGCCTCGCCCCTGGCTGCCCACTGCTCCCGGCTTTGCCAGGCCTTTTCCAGCGTTTCATCAATGCCTTCCACAGTGGCATTTGCGCTAATCCAGCCATTCTCTCCTTCCTTCACCCATTCGGGCATATCCCCTACATCGCTCACCACCAGGGGTTTTGCCATGGCCATGGCTTCGGCCACCGCCAGCGGCATGGCATCAATATGCGTCATTTGCAGCAGCAGGTGGGCGTTTTGCAAAGCGCCTTTTACGTCTTTCGTATGTCCTTTTAAAATAACCTTATCCTGAAGGCTGGTGGCGGCAACCAGGGCCTGCAGTTTTTCCGTGTCCTCGCCCCCACCGTACAGGGCCAGTTGCCAGTTGCGGCTTTTCCATTTTGGCGCCGACAGGACTTGTATCAGGTTGTCCTGCGCTTTGCGCCGGGTATCCAGCGTGGCCAGCATGACCAACTGGTAGTTGCCGTTTTGCAAAGGCGGAAAAGAAGGTTTTTCTTCCGGCGGCTTAAACGAAATGGGATTGATCAGTACGCCTGCACGGGGCACTTTCATCGCCAGTTCCTTTTCCAAAAAAGCCCGGGTGCGGGCCGAAGCAAACAGGTTGTGTTTTGCCTGCAAAAGCCATTTGCGCAACAGGGCTTTGCGGTTGGGCTTAATGACGTCGTTTTCATCATGTACATGAAAAAGCAGGGCATAGGAGGTCACCCGTTTAAAAAAGCTTTTCCAGTAGTGCGAAACAATTTCCAGGTAACCCAGATTAATGACGGTAAGGTCGTAGCTATGCATCGGCAGGCGGTGGGCATAATGCCTCACCCGCCGTTTGGTAACCTTGTATTGCAACCGTTCGAGCAGCGTTCTTTTTTCGCGGCCTTTATTAGAGAAAAGATAGACCTCGCAACCGGCGCTACGCAGTTTTTCTATCCGTTCTTTTTTTTGCGGCCATTCGTAAAAGGCACAACCTACCCGGTAGCCGTTTTGTGCGGCAAACAGGGCCGATTGATACCATAATTCCTCGCTGCCGCCCCAGAAGCCGCCATTCATCAGGGAAATAAACAAAACTGATTTCATGCAAACGCCATTGCAAATAAAACGGGCGGAAAAGTAAACCCATTCTCCCGTTGAAAAAGAAAATCGCAGAAATATTTTCCTTGCTTTTCCTTTGCAGCCGGCTGCAACTTTTCTGAAACATGGGCAACAGGCAGGCATTTTTTTCGGCGTTAAATCAGTTTTTCGACAAGGTCTTTGTCATTACGCTTCGCCGTGCCACCGACCGTCATGCGCATATTGAAAAGGAGCTGAAAGGCTTGCACTACACGTTTTTTTACGGTCACGATAAACTGGAGTTCAGCGCCGGCGACCTGCAGCGTAAAGGCATTTATGATGATGGTCTTGCCCGCCGGCATCACCGCTATGGCAAACCCATGCCGGAAGGCATGATCGGCTGCGCCTGGAGCCATGCCGATGTATACCGGACGGTGATAGCCGAACGCCACCAACAGGTGCTGATTCTGGAAGATGATGTAGTGGTTGACGAATCGCAGTTGCAACACTGGCCGCAGGCAGCGGCGGAATTACCGGCCAACTGGGAGTTGGTGTACCTGGGCTTTGCCGAAAACGAAACGGCGCCGCCAACGGCGCCGGTAAAAAAAGCCCTGTACCATCTGCAGCGGGTTTTCGGCGCTCTTAATTTTTCGCACCAAACCATCCGTAACCTGTTTCCGCGCAGGGCCGGACGTTATGTGTGGAAGGCCGGTTACCACGACTGCACGCATGCCTATGGCCTTACCTTTTCGGGGGCGCAAAAACTGCTGGCGCTGCAAACACCGCTGTCGTATGTGGCCGACAACCTGCTGGCGCATGCCGCCACCAACGAGGTAGTGGCCGCTTATATTATTCAGCCCAAATTGATCAACCAACTTTACCAGGTTGGCACTGAATCTGTATCGTATCTCAACCACTAAGCACCTTTTCCACGCATGCAAAACTGGATTCTTTACCAGGCCTACGGCGGCAGCGATTTTATCAACGAATGCCGGTACTCGCTGCTGAAATACCTGCAGGTTTACAACCTTACGCCCCCCGCCGATATGGCCATTGCAGTATATACCGATGCGCCAGAACAGTTTGCCGATTTTACGCCTTATTTGCGCAACCTGACCCTGCAAAAGCTGGAGCCTTACTCTATTCAAAAATGGCGAGGGTCCATCAATTTTGTACACCGGGTAAAGATTGAAATGCTGCTCCATTTCTTTTTCCGCTACGAAGGCAATGTGCTTTATTGCGATACCGATACCTACCTCACCGCACCGGTTCAACCGGTGTTTAAAGACATTGCCGCCGGCGCCTTTTATATGCATGAATACGAAGGGCGGATTGATAAAAATGACAATCCCACCTTTGGCAAATGGGAGCGTTTTCTTGCTGCCACCTCCGTCAACTTTAACCACAAAACCCTGCAGTTTAGCAAAAGCCTGAAAATGTTCAACGCAGGCGTGGTAGGGCTCAGCAGCCGCCACAAGGAAATTCTTCATGATGTGCTGGCGCTCACCGATGCCGTGTATCAACAGTTTCCAAAGCACATTGCCGAACAGTTTGCCTTTAGTTACTGCCTGCAAAAAAACGGTACGGTGAAAACGGCCGGGCAGCAAGTGGCCCATTACTGGAACCTGAAAGAGTTCCGGCAACTGCTGAAAACCTTTTTTACACTACATGCCGAAGAAAGCATCCCTAACCTGGTAAAAAAGCTGCACCACCTCGATGCCATGGCCATTCAGCACGACAAAGACGCCTGGGAAGACCTGCCTTTTTTGCGGCGCTTTTGGCGCCAGCTAAGCGGCAAACGCTGGAAGATAGCCGCCTATGAAAAACGGCTTTAGCCCTTAGCTTTACAGAATGAAGATCTTGTTTACGTATCTCAAGCCTTACAAAGGACTGGTGTTTCTGGTGCTTTTCCTCGCCGCCATGAACATCGGTTTTTCGCTTATTGATCCCATCATCTTCGGCCGCATCATAGACCTCACAGCCCGCTATACCACCAACAAAGCGGCCTACCCCACCTTCTTCTGGAGCTTTGCCCAGCCGGTGCTGATTTTACTGGGTGCCTCCATTGGCGTGGCTATGATCAGCCGTATTTCCAAAAACTTTCAGGACTATTTTTTAAATGTCATTCAGCAAAAATTCGGGGCAAAGGTTTTTACCGATGGTTTAAAGCATGCGATGCGGCTGCCCTACCAGGAATTTGAAGACCAGCGCAGCGGCGAAACGCTGAGCATTTTGCAAAAAGTAAGAACCGATACCGAGCGGTTCATGAACTCTTTTGTGAATGTGCTCTTCACCGTTATTGTGGGTATTGTGTTTGTAGCGGTTTTTGCCGCACGGATTCACTGGTCGTTGCCCTTTATTTATTTTGGCGGTATTGCCCTGCTCATTGTTATTTCCAACCTGCTGAGCAAAAAGGTAAAAACCATCCAGAAAACCATCGTGTCGCAAACCACCTCGCTGGCCGGTACCACCACCGAATCGCTCCGCAACATAGAGCTGGTGAAAAGCCTGGGGCTCACCGGGCAGGAAGTGGAGCGCCTGAACAAAAACACCTACAAGATTTTAGGGTTGGAACTGACCAAGGTCAAGCGTATCCGCAGCATTTCTTTTGTGCAGGGAACCTTCGTGAATACTCTGCGCCAGGTGATCCTTTTTATGCTTTTGTGGGTGGTATACCAGGGGCAGCTTACGCCGGGCGAAATGACCACCATGCAGTTCTTTTCCTTTTTTGTCTTCGGCCCCCTGCAGGAGATCGGCAACATTATTCTAAGCTACCGCGAAGCCGAAGCCTCGCTGGGTAATTTTCAAAACCTGATGCAGAAAAAGCCCGAGGCCGAACCGGCACAGGCAAAGCACTTAGGCAATGTGCAAACACTGGAATTCCGCAAGGTTTCCTTCCGGCATCAAACCGCACAGCACAAGGCCATTGATAACATTTCTTTTCAAACAACCAAGGGCGAAACCATTGCTTTTGTTGGCCCCTCGGGCTCGGGAAAAACAACGCTAATGAAGCTCCTGGTTGGCCTGTACCGTCCGCAGGAGGGAAACGTATTTTACAATGGCATTGATGAGAACAGCATCTTGTTCGATGATCTGCGGCGGCAGATTGGCTTTGTAACGCAAGACACGCAACTCTTCAGCGGTACGATAAAAGAAAACCTCCTGTTTGTAAATCCACAGGCCAGCGAGGAAGACCTGCTGGATGCGCTGCATAAAGCCTCGTGCCAAAACCTTTTGCAGCGTGCCGAAAAAGGCATTGACACCATGATTGGCGAAGGCGGACTGAAGTTATCGGGTGGTGAAAAACAACGCCTGTCCATTGCCCGGGCACTCATTCGTAAGCCGGCCCTTCTCATTTTCGATGAAGCTACATCCGCCCTCGATTCGCTCACTGAAGAAGAAATTGGCAAAACCATTCGCCATGTGTCATCGCTGCAAAATCAAATAACAATCCTTATTGCCCACCGGCTTTCCACTATTATGCACGCCGACCGGATTTATGTATTGGAGCGAGGCCTGGTGATTGAAACCGGCACGCACGAAAGCCTGCTGGAAGAAAAAGGGCTGTATTACGCTATGTGGCGGCAGCAGATTGGCGAGCGGAAACCGGCTGCAAAAGCAAAAGAGTTAGCGGGTTGATTGGTGGAATGCATGAACAGTGAAGGCGTAGGTAAGCCAACCGGTTAAAAAGTAGCCGACATAACATTGGTGGCGAACAACCTAATCAACTTTTTAGCCTATCAACCACTGCCAGTCGGCAGGCCAACCTCTAAAGTATTGGTAAACCAGAACCCAGGCATGCGCCGATGGCATGCTTTGCCCCGGCGGTTTGCTACTGATGGTCGTTTAACAACTTGGATGTACCCATCACCGGCTTTGGCCAATGGTCAAAAACCGGAGCGCCAACCGGTCGCAATTGAGGCAATCCTGTTTGTTTCTCTCATTGGCCAGCCCAACCTGATAAAGCACCTGCGGCGCAAGGCTCATTACAATACCAACCCGCCACCAAGGTGCGCTCGTTGTTTCAACCGATGCAGTACGCGTCGAATTCTGTAGCAAAGCAGATGTACAAAGTACCCCGACTCCGTTCGGAGTCGAACAGCGACGATCTAACGGTGGCTTCGTATGACTCGCACTACACGAAAAGAATACCGCAAACAGCGCTGCACCCTTCAGTGGAGCGCCAACACATCTTGAAAGCGGTTGGGTATAAGACTGAGCAGCAGCTCAAAGGCGGGGTGTTTCGCTATCGTATCCGGATGGCGCAAAAAATTTTCGTTTGCGCCCGGCAATTGCGGCAAACTGATAGCAGGTGGCGGAAATAAGCTATCCCGCCAAAGGGGCCAGTTCTTCTATCACCTGCCGCCAACGCTGGTGCGAGTTAGGCTTCACCAGAAAAAGCGAGGCGCCGAGGCGCTCGCAAACTTCGCGGTCGAGCCGGTTCGACGAAGTGGAAACAATAGCCACCGGGATAGGCCGGTAGATTGGATCTTCTTTCAGCAGTTGCAGGGTGCGCCGGCCGTCGAGCTGCGGCATATTCAAGTCCAGAATAATCAGGGAAGGAAGGGTGTCGGGAGTGCGGCCGTTAAGGTAGTCCAATACCTGCCGGCCATTTTCTACAAAATGCAGCAGGAAACGGGCTTGCAAAGCCTGGCAGGCTTCGCTGGCCCAGGCTCTGTCATCCGCGTCGTCGTCGGCGTATAACACCAGTTTGTTCACCGGAATGAGGCATTCATGTATCGGTCGAAGTCGCTGATAATTGATTTGTAACCGTCGTAATGAAAAGGCTTTTTAAAATAAGAAGCGGCACCCAGACTGGCGCAGGCATCTTTTTCCGATTTGCTTTCGGAGGTTGACAGCACCACCACCGGAATGGAGGCCAGGCGCGGCTGCGATTTGAGGTACCGCAATGTTTGCCGCCCGTCCCAGCGGGGCATGTTCAGGTCAAGTACAATGAGGTTGGGCAGGCTTGCCGCAGGCATTGCATCTAAAACTCGCACGGCCTCCTCGCCGTCGCTAGCACAAATGAGGTTGGTGCGGCTACCCGTGTCGTCCAGCGAAGATTTCAAAATCAGGCAGTCATCGCTGTCGTCATCTATGTACAGAATAGTAGGAGCGGTAGCAGTCGTGGTGGCGTTGCTCATATAGTTGTGGTTGGTGGCTAAACGAATATAAAAAAATTCCGTAATAATCTACGCAAAAAAATTGGTGACGGTTTGTCCGCCACCAAAAAAATGCCGGGCCCGGTACAGCCCACCACCGCCATGCGTTTACAAGCGTTCAATAATGCCGGCAATTCCCTGCCCGCCACCGACACAGGCCGTCACCATGCCGTATTTTTTTCCGGTCCGTTTCAGGTCGCTCAGGTTTTGAATGGATAGCTTGGCGCCGGTGCAGCCCAGGGGGTGGCCAAGGGCAATGGCGCCACCGTTCACATTTACCGTTTCGGGGTTCAGGCCGGCCTCCCGGATAACGGCAATGGCCTGTGAAGCAAATGCTTCGTTCAGTTCCACCAGGTCAATCTGGCCCAGGCTCATATTGGCCTGCTGCAGCACTTTTGGAATGGCGGCCACCGGTCCAATGCCCATAATCCTCGGATGCACGCCGGCCGATGCGCAGGCCACTAAACGGCCAATCGGCTGCACGCCCAGTTCTTTCACCAACCGTTCGCTCATCACCAGCACAAAAGCCGCACCGTCGGACGTTTGTGAGGAGTTGCCGGCCGTGACGGTGCCGCCGGCGGCAAACACTGGTTTCAGTTTGGCCAGGGCTTCGGCCGAGGTATCAGCACGGGGACCTTCGTCAGTATCAACGGTATATTTCCGGGTGGCCTTTTTTCCTTTTTCGTTCAGGTACACCTGTTCCACTTCAATGGGCAAAATGCCTTCCTTAAAGTGGCCAGCCTCAATAGCCTTCAACGCTTTTTGATGCGATTGAAAAGCAAATTCATCCTGCGCTTCGCGGCCAACGCCGTATTCTTTGGCTACCGCTTCGGCCGTGAGGCCCATGCTCAGGTAGTAATCCGGTTCTTCTTTGGCAATAGAATAAGCGGGCACGGTTTTCCATCCGGCGGTGGGCACAAGGCTCATGCTTTCGGTACCACCCGCCACCATGCAGTCGGCCATGCCCATGCGGATTTTGGCGGTAGCAATGGCGATGGTTTCCAGGCCGGAAGCGCAGTAGCGGTTTACCGTCATACCCGGCACTTCAAAACCAAGTGCCCTTGCGGCAATAATGCGTCCCACTTGCAGGCCTTGTTCGGCCTCCGGTACGGCATTGCCCACAATCACATCGTCCACCCATTTGGTATCGAGCTGAGGCACCGTGGCCAGTAGTCCTTTAATAACCTCAATGGCCAAATCATCGGGCCGATAAAACCGGAAACCGCCACGCTTGGCTTTTCCTACAGCCGTTCTAAAGCCGGCTACGATATAGGCTTCTTGCATACGGAAATTTTATACGGAAAGATAAACCGAAAATCGAATAGTTGCATCAACAACCTTATTACAATACCTTAAAATGCCGCCGTACCGCTTGCGGGTAAAGCCGCTCTAAAAGCTGCGGATTATTTTTTTCGTAGCCTAAAAACAGCCATTCGGCAGCACCGGCTCCTTTAATAGCAAACAACAAATCGTTTCCGGTGACGAGTATGGAATTGTTCACCGTATCCACCCTTACCCGCTTGCCGGGAAAAGCTTTGGCAAACGATTGCTGCATTGCCGAGGACAACTCCTTCTTCCGCAAGTCTTGCGATGCATCCAGGCTGAGTGTCATTTGCATGTAATAATCAATCTTACGGTAGGTGCCTTTTTCGTATTGAAAGGCCGGGCTAATGGCCACCACCGCCATACTGTCGAACCGGATTTTCAGTTGTGGATTATTAAATGCCTGCTCCATGGTTTTAACCAGTTGTTGCCGGGGCGCAATGGCGAAGAGGCGTGGGTGCATAAAATCCATCACTTTTTCAAAATCGAGTTGCCGGGTGGCTTCCAGGTAGGCCTGGAGGCGGCTGTTTAGTTTAGCATCGGTGCTCTTTTGTGCATGGGCAGTTAGCATACAAAAAGACAAAAGCAAAATGGTTAGCTTTTTCATGACCGGTATTTTGACAAGTTTACTCTTTTCAATGCAAAACCGGCAAACTCTTTTGGCCTTTATCTTCGCGGCGCATGTACCAGTTTTTGCGAAAATTCTTCTTTCTGCTGCCGGCCGAAACGGCGCACTACCTGGCAATGGACAGTTTAGCTTTATTATGTGCTATCGGGCCCATTCGGAGAGTGCTGCGCCAACAGTTCCGTCCACCCGCCGAAAGTTCATTTTCGCTTTTTGGCCTGCCGTTCAAAAACCGCGTTGGCCTTGGAGCCGGCTTTGACAAAAATGCCCGTTACCTGCGTGCGCTGGAAACACTGGGTTTTGGGTTTGTTGAAATTGGAACCGTAACGCCGCGTCCGCAGGCTGGCAATGAAAAGCCACGCCTGTTCCGGCTGCCGAAAGACAAAGCCCTGATTAATCGTATGGGCTTTAATAACGATGGCGTGCAGGCAGTGGCCGGCAGGCTAAAGGAATGGCGGAAAAAATTCGGGGTTTGGAGTGCAGGAGTTGGAGCGGAAGGGACCGGAACATTAAACCTTCTTATTGGCGGCAATATTGGAAAGAACAAAACCACACCCAACGACGAAGCTTGGAAAGATTACGAGATCTGCTTTCGGGCCCTGCATCCGTATGTTGATTTTTTTGTGGTGAATGTCAGTTCGCCCAACACGCCGGGACTGCGGGAATTGCAAGAGAAAGATTCGCTGCGAACGATACTGACGCACCTGCAGGGCATAAACAAAACCTTCTCTGTGCAAAGGCCTATTCTTCTAAAAATTGCCCCGGACCTTACGCCGGAGCAAATAGACGATGTACTTGACCTGGCACACGAAATTCATCTGGATGGACTGGTGGCCACCAATACCACCATCAGCCGCCAGGAACTGGGTACAGACGCTTCGGAAGTTGCTGCTATGGGTGCCGGCGGTGTAAGCGGCGGGCCGCTGAAAGAAAAGAGTACGGAGATTGTTCGGTATATTCATAAGAAGACGAATGGCCGGCTGCCGGTAATAGGCTCCGGCGGCATTTTTACTGCGCAGGACGCAAACGATAAATTAGCTGCCGGTGCATCGCTCATAGAGGTTTGGACGGGCTTTATCTACGAAGGCCCTTCGATTGTAAAGAACATCTCAAAAGGACTATAATTCCTTTTTCGCCAATCCAGTACGGTATCACCAAAGTGCTGCTTCGCACCGGCAAAGCCTGCCCCTTATGCGGGCGGTATTTACCCTGCATTCAGGAGCAGAGTGGCGGCCACCAAACCTGCGGTTTCCGTTCGCAGGCGGGTGTTTCCCAGGGCCACCGGCACAAAGCCGCTCTCCAGCGCCAGGCTAATTTCTTTGGGTGTAAAATCACCTTCGGGCCCAATGAGCATAAGCGATGACTGTTGGCGGCCGACCGATGAGAGTTGCTGCTTTTGTCCGGGCAGGCAATGCGCAATGAGCTTGCCTTCGGCAGAAGCCTGCTTCACAACGGTGGGGTAGGCTGTTGGTGGGTGCAACAGGGGCAGCCAGGCCTGCTGCGACTGCAGCATGGCACTCACCAAAATTCCGTTCATCCGCTCGTAACGGAATTTTTCTTTTTCGGTTCTATCGCAAAGGAGCGGTACGATTTCGCTGACACCGATCTCAGTTGCTTTTTCCAGAAACCACTCGAAGCGGGATGCATTTTTAATGATGGAAATACCGATGCTTACCCGGCAAGTCTTCTCCGCCTCTCTTTCGGCCGAAGTTATTTGCACCACACAACGCTTGCGGTTATCGTCAACGATAGTAGCTCTTGCCTTGCTTCCTTTTCCATCGGTCAATAGCACCTCTTCGCCAGTTTGCATCCGCAGCACACCGATCATGTGCTTTGACGTGTCTTCATCTAACTGAACGGATGCCTGATGCAAATCCCTCACAAAAAAATACGGCAGTGCCATACTACGAAACTAAGCGAAGAGGCATATTTTCCGTACGGTCTGTCTTTACAAAGAAAAAAGGAGGCAAAAGAGTTTTGTATTTCTCTTTCCCCCTCCTTTTCTACTTTTTTATCGCTTAGCTTTTAAAAAGGCTCATCGTCGTCGGGCAGATCATTCATTTTACTACCGGTTTGAATATACAGCCTGGGACCCTCTGAATCTGTGACGGGCTTCCAGTTGGGCGGCATGCTAAAGCCACCCCCAAAATCATCGCCACCGTCTTCAAAAAATTTCTGTATCTCCAGGCGGGCCCGGAACTTCAGGTTTTCGAGCGAACCGTTCCGGTGTTTGGCGATACGCAGGTGGGTTTCGCCTTTTACACTTTCGCCCATTTCGTTTTGATTGATCTCGTGGTATTCGGGGCGGTAGATAAAGCACACCATGTCCGCATCCTGCTCAATAGCGCCCGATTCACGCAGGTCCGAAAGCTGGGGCATCTTGTTGCCGTCTTTCCGCTTTTCCACTTCGCGGCTTAGCTGCGACAGGGCAATCACCGGCACCTGCAGCTCTTTTGCCAGGCCTTTTAAGCTTCGCGAAATATTGGAGATTTCCTGCTCCCGGTTAGTGTTGCGGCCTTCGCCCACACCGCTCATGAGCTGCAGGTAGTCAATGATGATAAGGCCAATGTTGTGCGCATTTTTCAGGCGGCGGCATTTGGCCCGCAGCTCAAAAATGTTGAGCGATGCCGTATCGTCAATAAAAAGTTTGGCATCGGCCAGGCGCTGGATACCTTTCTTGTACAATTGCTCCATTTCGTAGTCTTCCATCTTGCCGCGGGCAATTTTCTCCAGCATGATCTCACTTTCGGCCGATAGAATCCGCTGTACCAACTGGGCCGCACTCATCTCCAGCGAAAACACCGCAACCGGCGTTGGCTTGGTTGGGTGCAAAGCGGCATTGCGGGCCAGGTTGAGGGCAAAAGCCGTTTTACCCACTGAGGGACGGGCCGCCAGGATAATCAGGTCGGTGCTTTGCCAGCCGTAGGTAATTTTGTCGAGGTGCTGAAAGCCACTGGGCACGCCGGTAATTTCTTCGTTCCGGTTGCGCATGTCTTCAATGCGCTGAATGGTTTTCACCAGCACCGTGTCTATCGTTTCTACACTGTTGCGCAGGTGCTCCGACGTTACCTGGTAAATTTTACTTTCGGCATCGTCCAGCAGGTCAAACACGTCGGTGCTGTCTTCGTATGCATCGGAAATAATCTCGCCCGAAATGCGGATCAGCTCCCGCTGAATAAATTTTTGAAGAATGATACGGGAGTGCGCCTCAATGTGTGCCGAGGAGGTAACGGCGTTAGTCAGCTTTGTGACGTAGTAGGGCCCGCCTACAATATCCAACTCTTCGTTAAACCGCAGTTCTTCCACCACGGTGAGCATGTCAATTGGCTGGCTTTTGTTCGACAGGCTTTTCATGGCGCGGAAAATGCGCTGATGCGCATCCACGTAAAAACATTCTGATTTAAGAATTTCGGCTACCGTATCAAAGGCACCTTTTTCGAGCATAATGGCGCCCAGCACTGCCTCTTCCAGGTCCCTGGCCTGCGGCGGCACTTTGCCATACACCATGGTGCTGAGATCGAGCGGAGTTTTGCGGCCTCGTTTTTTGTCCCGGTTAAGGTTAGTTAAATCCATACGACTAGTTTTAGCATTGATGATACATCAATGACCCGCGGATTTGTACAGCCTTAAACTTTATGATGGTGGATTGTTATCCGTACGTTTCCCGAAGTCAGCCAACGAATATAGGCGGTTAAAAAATTGAGGTAACTGAACAATAACAGCTAAATTAATCCACAATACTCTTCACCTGTTATTCACACAAATACCCCGCCTATCCACGCCGGATGCAATGCTTTACACAAAAATGAATTTTTTTGCCCAGCTTTCGGCCGGTTGTTAACAAGTTTTTGTGGGCAAAAAAAGCGCCTTGTTTTTTGGTACCAAAAGCGGTTCAACAGTTGTTTTCAAGGCCTGGCCGAAATCCCAAAATCGGGATGAGTTGAACACCCGCATGTGTGCATAAATTTTGTTTGCCGCAAAGCCGTCGGCTGGCGGTACTTCGTTTCATCGGCCGGCCGGCGAGGCGCCAACACGCCAAACTCCCGCCCTGTCCTTTATCTTTGCCCCCTTCTTAAAATCTGCGTATCAATGACCATTTCTTATAATTGGCTGAGCGAATACCTGCCTGTGAAGATTGAACCGGAACGCCTTTCCCACATCCTGACCTCGGTAGGATTGGAAGTGGAAAAAATGGAACCGTTTGAAGAAGTAAAAGGCGGACTTCAGGGGCTTTTGCTTGGCGAAGTGCTGGAGGTAGAGCAGCATCCCAATGCCGATAAATTAAAGGTGACCAAGGTGAGCGTTGGCGGCGAGCCCCTGCAGATTGTTTGCGGGGCACCGAATGTAGCCAAAGGACAAAAAGTGGTAGTGGCCACCGTTGGCACAACCATCTATCCTACCACCGGCGAACCGCTAACGATGAAGGTGGCCAAAATTCGTGGTGTGGAGAGCCATGGCATGATCTGCGCCGAAGACGAAATTGGCCTTGGTCACTCGCATGCCGGTATTATGGTGTTGCCCGGCGAAGCGCCGGTGGGCACAACGGCTGCCGACTACTTTCAGCCATTCAGCGATGTGGTGTACGAAATTGGCCTCACGCCAAACCGTATGGATGCTATGAGCCATTGGGGTGTGGCGAGAGATGTGTGCGCCTACCTGGCGCACCACCACCAGGTGGCGGCAAAACCAGTGATTCCCGCGGTAAACTTTGCCGTGGACGAAGAGTCGCTGCACATTACCGTTGCCCTTGAAAACAGTGAGGCCTGCCGGCGTTATTCCGGCGTATGCCTTGCGGGCGTTAAAGTGGGGCCGTCGCCGGCCTGGATGCAGGAGCGGCTAAAAGCCATCGGCCTCCGCCCTATCAATAATATTGTTGACATCACCAATTACATTCAGCACGAAACCGGCCAACCTTTGCATGCCTTCGACTACGACCGGATTGGTGGCCAAAAAGTGGTTGTGAAAACACTGCCGGAAGGCACGCCATTCGTCACCCTCGACGAAAAAGAGCGGAAGTTAAGTGCCGAAGACCTCATGATCTGCGACGAAGCTTCGCCCCTGTGTATTGGTGGTGTGTTTGGCGGCCTGCACAGCGGCGTTACCGAAAACACAACGAATATTTTCCTCGAAAGCGCCTGGTTCAATCCAACGTTTATTCGCAAAACATCGTTCCGTCATGGCCTGCGTACCGACGCTGCCACCCGGTTTGAAAAAGGTGTGGACATTTCGAACGCTGTCTCCGTTTTGAAAAGGGCGGCCATGCTGATCCAAGAGCTGGCCGGCGCCCATGTGGCGTCACAAATAACCGATGTTTACCCGGTGCAGGAAGAAAAGAAGGAAGTGAGCCTGTCTTACGCTTATCTGCGCCGGTTGAGCGGGAAACATTACCGCCCCGAAACCGTCCGGGCCATTTTGGAAAGCCTGCAGTTTAAAGTGGTGAAGGACGATGCTGATGCCATTGTACTTCAGGTGCCGTATCACAAACCCGACGTTAGCCTGCCGGCCGATGTGGTGGAAGAAATTTTACGGATTGATGGCTTGGACAGTATTGACATTCCAACCGCCATCACCATTACACCATCGGTGGAAGAAGACGACAAAAGTGAGCGCCTGAAAGAGAAAGCTTCGGCCCTGCTTACCGGCGCCGGTTTTACCGAGATGCTCACCAATTCCATCACCAACTCCGCCTATTTTACAGAAGAAGAACTTCAGGGTTCGGTAAAGCTGCTGAACAACCTGAGCAGCGAACTGAACATGCTCCGGCCTTCGATGCTGCACACGGCGCTGGAGGTCATTGCTTTTAACCACAACCGCAAGAACCATAACCTCCGTTTGTTTGAATTTGGTAAAACCTACAGCACCGGTGGCGTGGGTCAGTACACCGAGGTCAATCATCTTTGCCTGTATGCCACGGGCCAGCTCACCGAAAACAACTGGAAAGGCAAAGGAACTGCCGCCGACATCTTTCACCTGAAAGGCGTAGCCCAATCGCTGTTTGCGGCGCTGAACACAAAAGGAGTTACGTTTACCGGGCAGGAAAACAAAAATTTTGATACTGCCTTATCAGCTTTTATCGGGAAAGAAAAATTGGGCGAAATTGGTTTGGTGAAAAAAATGCTGGCTGCCCGCTTCGATATCAAACAGCCAGTGGTTTTTGCCGATCTGGATTGGGATGCCTTGATGCAGAAGGCCGGCGGCCGGGTACAATTTAAAGAGATATCGAAATTTCCGCCGGTGGAGAGAGACCTGGCCATGGTGGTACCGAAAAGCATGGCTTACGCCGAGATTCCGGATCAAATAAAAAAGTTGCGTATCCAGCAACTGCAGGACGTTCGCCTCTTTGATATTTTCGAAAGCGAGAAATTGGGAAAGGACAAAAAATCGCTGGCCGTCAACGTTACGTTTCTGGATGAAGAAAAAACCCTTACCGATAAAGAAATTGATGGCTGGATGAATAAGATCATCAGCACGCTGGAGCGGAACATTGGTGCCGAAATTCGTAAGTAATGACCGTTGACGAACAGTTTACCGCCCTTACCGAAAAGCTGCAGCAGCTACTGCAGCGGCATCTGCGCCTGCAGCGGGAAACCGAAAAGCTGCGGGAGGAGTTGGATGCGGCCCAAAAACGGGAACAGGCCATGCAGGGGCGTGTGGATGAATTGCAGCAACAGGTATCTGTGTTGAAACTGGTGGCCGGTGAAATGTCGGAAACCGACAAAAAAACCTTTGAGCGAAAACTGAATCAATACATAAAAGAAATAGACAAGGCGATAGCCTGTTTGAGTGAATAAAAGCGGAAAGCGGTTAGCCGTTCGCCTTTAGCGATTAGCCGGGAGCTTTTCTTTACCTAACACCTAAAAGCTTATCGCTAACAGCCTTTTTATGAACGAACTCATCCCCACCAACCTCGTTATCGGCGACCGCACCTACCGCGTACGCATACAGCCGAAAGATGAAGAAGTGGTACGCAAAACCATGAAGACCATCAACGACAAGATCGTTGAGTTTAAGACCGCCTTTGCCGGCAAAGACATGCAGGATTACATTGCCATGGTGCTGGTGTGGTTTGCTACCGAGCAAAACGCTGCCATCTCCAACCAGATAGACATAGACAACGTCAGTAGCCGGTTGCAAACGCTGGAAAAAATGATTGACGGGGCACTGGGTGAGCAACGATAGAACGAAAGCAATAAACCGGTGAGGCGGTAATTGCTGCTTTTATTTACCCACCAGGAAATGACTTAACCGAAAACAGGGCGACACCTTCTACCCTTTGCCCGTTTATTCAAAGGCAAGCTTCGGCAGTTTTTGGCGGTAAATCGCCGCTTTCTGTTCAACAGTCAGTTTAAAATAACGTGGTGAGGGCGAAGGCAGCACATCCACCGCCGGGTAGGCCGGAAACCGCTTTCTGAATTCTTTTTCTACATACCGGCTGGTGCAAAAGACCATTGGCCGGCTGGCGCGAAGGATCTGTTCAATTGCTTCCCAGTTGTAGCTAACGACTTCCAGGTTCTCGTCAAGGTTGTTGCCCAGGGTGCGGATCACCGATTGAAAAATATCCGTGATACCCAGCCGGGCTTCCTCCAGCAATTGCTGTTTTTCTTTTTTGGTGTTCAGCTCCCGGCCATAGGCCAATGCCATGATGCGCCAAAACTGGTTGAGCGGGGCACCATAAAACCAGGCATCGTCGCCAAGGCTGCCACGGCTTTGTTCTTTTCCGGGAAATGATCCGAGAATCAGCCCGGAAACCCGGGCCGGAAGAAAGGGTGCAAAGGGATGATGTTCAATGCCGGCGCTGCTCATTTAGCGTGTGCCTGCAATTTCTTTTCCAGCTTACCGCACTCATCCTGAATTATTTAAAATCCACTCCCTTTCTCTATCTTCGCCATCCTGACAAATCTGTGCCTTTCAGACCCGCTGTCGGAATGCAAAACGATTTGCTTTTTTTCATAATGCACATTTAAACAATTAATGAATGGAACTCAGCATAGTCCTCATTGCCGTCGTCGTTGCCCTTGTTATTGGCATCGTGGCGGGTAAATTCATCTTTGCCAAAGACAATAAGAAAAAACTCGAAGAAGCCGAACTGCATGCCCAAAACCTCATTAGAGAGGCCGAACTGAGAGCCGAAACGGTGCGGAAGGAAAAAGAGGTGGCCGCCAAAGAAAGGTTTGTACAGCTTAAAGCCGATCATGACAAAGACGTGCTGGAACGCACCCGCAAGATTAGCGAAAGCGAGGGACGCATCCGGCAGAAGGAGCAGACGCTGAACCAGAAAACAGAGCAACTGGAACGGCAGATCAAAGAAAATAACGTGCTTAAAGAAAACCTCGGCCGCCAGCTTGACGTGGTGAACGCAAGGCAGGCCGAGCTGGATAAACACCAGGAAGAGCATACCCGCCGCCTGGAAAAGCTGGCCAACCTTACGGCCGACGAAGCCAAAGCGCAACTGGTGGAAAGCCTGAAGCAGGAAGCCCACTCGCAGGCCATTGGCCTGCAGCAGGAGATCATTGACGAGGCAAAGCAAAAAGCCAACAAGGAAGCCCGCAAAATTATTATCCAGTCCATCCAGCGCACAGCGGCCGAACAGGCGATTGAAAACGCCATTACCGTCTTTAACCTCGAGAGCGACGAGATCAAAGGCCAGATCATTGGCCGCGAAGGCCGGAACATCCGCGCTATTGAGGCGGCTACCGGTGTGGACCTGATTGTGGACGACACCCCCGAAGCCATCATTCTGTCCTGCTTCGATCCACTGCGCCGCGAAATTGCCCGCCTTAGCTTGCAGCGCCTGGTCACCGACGGCCGTATTCACCCTGCCCGTATTGAAGAGGTGGTGGAAAAAACCAAACGTCAACTGGAAGAGCAAATTCTTGAGATCGGCGAACGCACCGTGATTGAACTGGGCGTTCATGGCCTGCATAAGGAGCTGGTACGCCTGGTGGGCAAAATGCGGTTTCGCTCCTCATACGGCCAAAACCTGCTGATGCACAGCCGCGAGGTGGCTAATTTGTGTGGTATCATGGCCGCCGAATTGGGACTGAATCCAAAGCTGGCCAAACGGGCCGGCCTGCTGCACGACATCGGCAAGGTACCCGACGAGGAAACAGAACTGAGCCACGCCCTGCTGGGCGCCAAGCTGGCTGAAAAATACGGGGAGAATCCGGCGGTGGTGAACGCCATCGGCGCTCACCACGACGAAATGGAAATGCAATATGTCATTTCGCCCATCATCCAGGCCTGCGACGCCATTTCGGGTGCAAGGCCCGGTGCCCGCCGCGAAATCATGCAGCAATACCTGCAGCGCATCAAAGACCTTGAAAACCTGGCGCAGGCCTACACCGGTGTGGAAAAAGCATACGCCATACAGGCCGGCCGCGAACTTAGAGTGATTGTGGAAGCGGATAAAGTAACCGATAACGAAAGCGAGCGCCTGTCGTTCGACATTGCCCAGAAGATACAAACCGAAATGACCTACCCGGGACAGATCAAAGTAACCGTGATACGGGAAAAAAGAGCGGTGAATGTAGCGAGGTAGAGAAGCTGTGAGCCGCGAGCTGTGAGCTTTGAGCCCTGAATACGAAATATCAAAAGCTAATGAGCTAACGGCTTGTTAGCTTTTTTGTTTTGAAAACGGGTTTGCCAGCACTATTTTACCTGAAAAATGAAAAATTTTAAACAGCTGAAGGTTTGGCAAAAGGGATTTGACGTCGCCGTCAAGACTTATCAATTTGCGGCTACTTTGCCGAAGGACGAAAAATTTGGCCTTGTTTCGCAAATGACAAGGGCTGCAGTTTCAATTCCGTCTAATGTTGCTGAAGGAAGTAGCCGCACCAGCGATAAAGACTATTGCAGATTTCTTGAAATTTCGTTGGGTTCTTGTTTTGAGTTGGAAACCCAACTGTTGATTGCCCGCGAAGTGCTGTTTGGAGAGGTTCAACTTCAGCTGGAATTGCTTCAGGCACTTGATGAAGAGGAAAAAATGCTCATTGCATTTAGAAATAAGCTTAACGTTTGAAAAGAATGCTAAAAAAAGCTCAAAGCTCATTGCTCACAGCTCACAGCTCAAAAAACACTTGGCGCTTTCCTCCTTCTCCCCTACCTTCGCCGTCCAAAATTTTCAATCATGAACCCCGCTGTTGCTTTTGTACACGAGCAGTTGACCAATAAAAAGAGCTTGCCCAAATTCAAAGCCGGTGACAATGTTACCGTAAACTATAGAATTATCGAAGGAAACAAAGAGCGTATCCAGTCGTTCCGCGGCGATGTCATCAAATTGCAGGGCGAAGGCGCTACCGCTACGTTTACCGTTCGCAAAATTTCCGATGGCATTGGCGTAGAGCGTTTATTCCCTTTCTTTTCGCCTAACATTGAGTCGGTGGTGCTGAACAAATCGGGCCGTGTACGCCGTGCCAAGCTGTTTTACCAGCGTGAGCGCAGCGGCAAGTCGGCACGTATCCAGGAAAAAAAGAGAGCCGTGGCCGCAAAAACTGCCTAAACTATTTAACCGTATATGGAAGCGTCTTGCCCTTGGTAAGACGCTTTTTTGTTTCGGCCGAAAATGGCTACGCCGAAACCTGTTTTTCAGGTACCTTTGTCCACCATTCGTTCATTCTTAAACTCCTACTATGGGCCCCTTAGGTTTTAATGAGATTTTGATCATCCTGGTTATTGTTCTGCTGCTGTTTGGCGGCAAAAAAATTCCTGAACTGATGCGGGGACTGGGACGTGGCGTTCGCGAGTTCAACGATGCAAAAAACACCGTGAAGAGAGAGATCGAAGAAGGCATTTCCGATAAAGATCGTGCGGCCACCACGTCCGCAACGACCACCAGCACTCCCTCTCAATCCTGATCTCTTTACTAACGACGAGCCACGGAATTGTTCTCCTTTACTTCCATTGAACAATATCACGCTGAACTTCATAACGGCCGTACCACCTGCGAACAGGCGGTACGGCATTTTCTTTCCCGCATTGAGGCCTCGCGGCTGAATGCGTTTGTAGAAGTATTTGCGGAGGAAGCACTCGCCCGGGCAATTGAGCTGGATGGCCTGGAACGAAAGGGAAAGCTTCATGGCGTTGTTGTTGGCCTGAAAGACAATATCTGCTACAAAGGCCACCAGTTTTCCGCTGCTTCGGCTATTCTTCAAGATTTTACCTCGCTCTACTCAGCCACTGCCGTGGAGCGGCTTTTGGCCGAGGGCGCCATTATCATTGGCCGCCAAAATTGCGATGAGTTTGGTATGGGTTCCACCAACGAAAATTCTTTTTACGGGCCCGTTGTTCACCCGGACGATGCTTCGCGGGTGCCGGGGGGCTCATCGGGCGGAAGCGCCGCCGCTGTTAAGGCGGGCTTGTGCATGGTGGCCCTCGGCAGCGATACCGGGGGGTCGGTGCGCCTCCCGGCAGATTTCTGTGGTGTGGTAGGCCTGAAGCCGGCATACGGCCGGGTTTCGCGTCATGGCCTTATTGCCTATGCCTCCTCGTTCGACGTAATTGGTGTACTGGCCAACTCTGTCACCGACGCCACGGCCGTGCTTTCAGTGATGGCCGGACCCGATGACTGGGACAGCACAGTCATTCAGCAAACACTCAATTTTGAAACGCCGGAGGCGGAAGACAAAAAATTTCGCGTGGCTTATTTTCCGGAATGGGTGAATCATCCGTCTATAGATCCTGAAATTTCAGCCGCTATCCAGCAGCAGATCAACCGGCTGAAGGAGGCTGGCCATACAGTTGAGCCGGTCGGTTTTTCGCTCACAGAATACATTGTTCCCACCTACTACATTCTCACCACAGCCGAGGCGTCGAGTAACCTTTCCCGCTACGACGGGGTGCGTTATGGCCCAAATCGGCATGAGGCAAATCAAGAACTTGCCGGTTTTTATCAACAAAATCGTAAAAATGGCTTCGGCAGCGAAGTCAAGCGCCGCATCATGCTCGGCACTTTTGTCCTGAGTTCGGGCTACTACGATGCTTACTACCAAAAGGCCCAGCAGGTACGCCGCTTGCTCCAACAGCAAACAACCTTGATCTTCAATGAATTCGATTTTATAATTGCTCCAAATGCGCCTTCCGTTGCCTACCGCTCCGGCGAAAAAAATACGGATAAACTGGCGATGTATATGGGCGATATCTTTACCGTTTTTGCCAATCTGACAGGCGTACCGGCCTTATCATTGCCTGTTTTTAAACATTCCTCTAACCTTCCTTTTGGTCTTCAAGTCCTCTCCTCTCCTCAGAATGAGGTATCTTTGCAACGCTTTTCGCATCTGTTGATGCAACAATAAGAGAGAGTAAGGTCCCCGTGTGTTTTAGGAAAACCCTTTAAAAAAGATTGTGATGAACAAACTTTTATTGTTGGCTACCATTCTTGTGTCTTTTCTCATCAAGGATTACGCAGCCGCTTCGCCCCTTGGCAAAGCAACCACTACGAGCGATACCACCGACACCGGCCTTTTGAAAACAGATCCTAAACTTGGCTTTAAAGATCTTTTCGAAACACCATCTACCGAAAGCCACTTCAGCCTTGGCAAATTGAACCCAAAAGCCGTTGCTTTTATTCAGGATTACATGGACACCGAAGGTGACGACCTGATGGCCTTGAAAATTACCGGCAAGCGTTACTTCAATATTATTGAATCGGCGCTTGAAAAACGCAATCTCCCCACGGAGCTGAAGTACCTGGCCGTTATTGAATCGGAGCTGAAATCCACTGCCACCTCGGTGAAAGGGGCCGGCGGTCCCTGGCAGTTGATGCCCGAAACGGCCCGCGGCCTGGGCTTACGGGTGAATGGAAAGGTGGACGAGCGCCGCGATTATTTTAAAAGCACCTACGCGGCCGCCCGTTACCTCGCTTACCTGTACGATCTGTACGAAGACTGGCTGCTGGTGATTGCCGCTTACAACGGAGGCCCCGGCAAGGTGAATACGGCCATCAGGAAAAGCGGCAGCCGCAATTTTTGGAACCTGCAATATCACTTGCCGGCCGAAAGCCGCAATCATGTAAAGAAGTTTATTGCCACCCATTACATTATGGAGGGCGAAGGCGGGCTGACCACGCTTACCAAAGACGAAACAGCCACCATGCTCAACGACATGACCTTGGCTCCAATAGTAGCGGATAACAATACGTTATCGGTACAAAATATTTCGGGTAAGTATTACTCCCGGGCCATTACTCAGATTTTACAGATGAATGCTGCTGAGTTCAGTAAGCTCAATCCTAACTTCGATAAGCAGCTTTCCGCCAGAGGAAATTACGATCTGCGGCTGCCGGCAGAAAAGATGTCGCAGTTCAGGGAAAACAAAATTCAGATCCTGCAGCAATCCGTTGGTATGCTGTTGGGCACTATCAAAAGCTAAGAAAGAAATTTTCACCTAAGGAGAAAGTGCTGGCAATGAATTTTGTCAGCATTTTTTTTTGGAACCACGAAGGCGCAAAGGACACAACAATTCACGAAGAAAAGTGTTTGATACCCAACTGCTATCAAGCTGTATAGGTCATCCACGGAAGGGTGCAGAGCTATTTGAGGTATTTTTTTCGGGTGGTTGGTGCCATACTAACCCGCCGTTAAATCGTCGCTGTTCGACCGCTGAAGAAGTCGCGTTGTCGCTGCCAGTTCCTTTCGACAGCTATTCGACGCCTACAGCGTCGGCTGAAACAACAAGCGCACCTTCATGGCGGTTTGGTATGAAAGGCAGCAGGATATTCCCGCACAACGGATGGTGCGCAACCCTGTAAACTAACCTTTGTGTTTCTTTCTGCCTTTGCGGCTTTGTGGTTCAAAAAACTACAACAGGAGCACCTTCCGCATTGCCTCTGCCTTTAACATACATTCTTCCCATTCCTTTTCCGCGTCGCTGTAAAAGGTAATGCCCGAACCGACCTGGTACGAAAGGTACTCCTTCGCCTGGTTATACATCAGGCTGCGGATCACCACATTAAAATCAAAATCGCCGTTCGGTGCTTTATAACCAACCGAGCCCGAAAAAATACCCCTGGCCGAGGGTTCGTATTCATCAATTAACTGCATCACTCTTCTTTTTGGCGCACCGGTCATAGACCCCATTGGAAAAGTGGCGTTCAATATTTCCGAAAATGGGATATGTTCCTTTTGCTCACCGCTGATGGTGGAAATCAGTTGGTGCACCTGCGGAAAGGTATAAACTCCAAAAAGCTCGTCCACCTGAACGGAGGCGGGCTTGCAGACGCGGGTCAGGTCGTTGCGAACAAGGTCAACGATCATCACATTTTCAGCCTGCTCTTTTGGGCTAAACTGCAGGTCTTTTTTCAGCTTTTCGTCTTCGGCGGTGCTGGTGTGATTGCGCTGCATAGTGCCTTTAATCGGCTGCGAAACCAGGCGGTTTCCCTTCCGGGCCAAAAAACGTTCGGGGCTGGCGCAAAGGAGGTATTTTTCGTGGTGGCGGTAAAAAGCCGAAAACGGGTTGGGCGACACCTGCATCAGGTGCTGAAATATCTCCGGCGGATCGAGTTGCACACCGGTGGCAAAAAATTCGTGGCAAAAGTTGATCTCATAGCAGTCGCCGCGCAAGATGTGAGCCTGCAAGGATTGTATGCAGCGGATATATTCTTCTTTTGTCAAAACCGGCCGAACCGCTACAGGCCTGCGAACCGATGGCGGCCCCGGTTGCGCTGCTCCAGTAAGCTGGTCAAAAACCGCCCTGGGGTCGTTTGCATACACGGTTAAAACAGTGCCATTGAGCTGAAGCACTATCTGCGGCGAAAAAAAATGAAAAGGCAGAAAGCCCACCGGGTCTTTTTTATTGTTTGGCAGCCCGTGCAATTGCTCTTTCAGCAGGTAAGAAAGATGGCCAAACAGCCAGGCTTCTTTTTCAAAAAAAGCATCGGCCTGACCAAGATCACCAGCGCCCGTTTCTTCCCTTACGCCGGCTCCCACCAGCAGTTCCGCCGCATGCGGACCGGTCTTGTATTGCTGGTTGTCTAAAAAACAAAAAGTGCTGAACGGCCGAAGCCAGCTCAACACTTTTTTCTTGAAGCCTGAAGCATCGGCAATGGGAAAGGTGCAGCACTTCAGGGCTTTATGCATTCAACTTTAATAATCGTCGTCATCGTCATCAAATCCACTGCCGCCACCGCCAGTGAAGGGGTCCATATCGCTGAAGTCTTCTTCCTCCTCGATCTTAAAATCTTCCTCTTCTTCTTCGTCGGCTTTGCCCTTGCCCTTTCGCGACTTTGGCACATCAAACTCCTCAAAATCCGGGTCCCAGTTGTCATCATCTTCTTCCGCCGCCGCCTCGTCGTCTTCCATATCCTCGTCGTCGTCATCGTCCGACTTGCTTTTTCCTTTCTTTGGTGCTGCGTCTTCGTCGTCCAGGTCATCCTCTTCTTCCGCTTTCTTTTTGGGCGACCGGCCCTTTGCCTGCGCCACCAGCGCATCGGTCAATGTGGTTCGGGAGATGATGTCTTCAACTAATAATTCTGCCATAGCTGTTCGTAATTAGCGGTGTAAAATTTATCTAAGAGAATCAAATAGCCAAATTTTCAGAATTTTTTTTTCTGGTCAGATCTTTACAATCTGATCCCTTCCCGGGCCGTTGGAAATGAACTTTACATCGCAGGGCAACGACTGGTTCAGGAAGGCCACATAGGCTTTCATTTCGGCTGGCAAATGGGCCAGTTCTTTCACCATTGAACTATCGGTGTTCCACCCCTTGAGCGATTGATACACGGGCGCAATAGTGCTGTGTGTCATTTGAAAGGGAATTTCTGCGGTTTCCTTACCATTGACCTGGTAAGCGGTGCACACCTGCAATTCTTCAAACGCATCCAGTACATCGGCTTTTGTCATCACAATCTGCGTACAGCCGTTGAGCATGCAGGCATAATGCAGGGCCACCAGGTCCATCCATCCGCAGCGGCGCGGACGCCCGGTAGTAGCGCCGAATTCGTTGCCCACTTTGCGCAGCTTTTCGCCGGTTTCGTCTTCCAGTTCGGTGGGGAACGGGCCACTGCCTACCCGGGTGCAGTAGGCTTTGCTCACGCCTATCACTTCCCGGATGGTTTGCGGTGCCACGCCAAGCCCATTGCACACACCCGCCGAGATGGTGTTGCTGGAGGTAACAAACGGAAACGTACCGAAATCAATATCCAGCATACTGCCCTGGGCGCCTTCGGCCAGCACTTTTTTACCTTCGCGGATCTTGTTGTTGATAAAGTATTCGCCGTTGACAATATTGAGTGATTTGAGAAACTCAATAGCTTCGAAAAACTCCTCTTCCCAGGCGGTAATGTCTTCGTTGAAGTTGTAGTTGTCGAGCAGCTTCTGGTGCTTCAGCCGCAGCTTGATGTATTGCGTGGTAAAGCTCTTGTGCAACAGGTCGCCCACCCGCAGGCCGTTGCGCCCCGTTTTGTCCATGTAAGCGGGGCTGATGCCCTTGAGTGTAGAGCCGATTTTTCCTTCGCCTTTCGACAGTTCGGCGGCCTTGTCAAGTGCCCGGTGTGTGGGTAAAATAAGATGGGTGCGTTCGGCAATAAAAAGGTTCTTCTTCAAGTCAACGCCGAAGGCCGCCACTTTTTCGGCTTCCTTGCGCAGGGTCACCGGGTCGAGCACCACACCGTTGCCAATAAGGTTGACGGTTTGCTCATGAAACACACCGGAAGGTATCTGGTGAAGTACAATTTTTTGATCGTTTACGTACAAGGTATGACCAGCGTTGGGGCCACCCTGAAAGCGGGCTATAATATCGTACTGCGAGGCAAAGTAATCAACGATCTTTCCTTTGCCTTCATCGCCCCATTGCAGGCCTAAAATAACATCTACCATAAATAGCTGATTGCGGCGCAAATATACCCCCCTGTCTCCGTAAAGGGTCAGAAGGGCTAAAAAACTATTTTTCAGGAGGGGCTATCCTTTTTAGCTGCGTTTGCAGCGACGTAATAAGAAATCAGTTACAAATTTATTGACCATTGCATTAAATTTTTTTTTATAACTTGGATACCACCTCTTTAGCTTTTTAAAGATTAAACCCTAAAAGCAAGTCCAATGGTTCACTTTACAACTACTGCTTTCTTTAGAAATTATTGGTGCGCTATCCTTTGTTTTCTGCTAATCAGCTTTGCCATGACACAAGCTTCCTGTGACGGAAGTCAGAACGAATCGAAGCCAAAAATAATGGCGGCTATCCAGGCGAATTCATCCGCTGACGAAGCGGCATTTGCGCCAAGCGACAATCTGTACATTCTTTATATTCTGAACGAAAAAGGGCATCAGCAGCTAAAAAAATTCATTGGCCATCCAGATATTCAAAAAGCAACATTTCAGTTTTTTTTGGATAATGGAGGACGCTTGCGTTTAGCTGGCTTTCCCAGTAAACTAAAAAACGAGGATTTTCGCTATAGTGATACAGCCATATTAAGAATTAGTAACAAAAAAGAAACGGTTATACCGGCAGGCAGAACGTTTCTAGGTGATTTGCAGTTAGACCCTGCCACCACAAAAATTTTGAAAGATAAGTTATATGACCCGCAAGCTGAAGCCAATAACGATGGCTGGGAGGTTATCTGGTTTGTGCCACGACTTGTCAACGAAGGTTCAATACGGGAAAGCTATATTATCTATGATTTGAAAAGATCAGATGAAATGCCCCGTGCAGAAAAGCAAGTATTAATGCCTCCAACGAAGATTGGCGAAGCCAACCCATCGCCGCCTCGCAGACTTGAATAAACGGCCATGGTTGATGTTTTGCAAACTCTATTGAACTGGTCGGAGGTATGGGCCCTGTTGATACCGTTGGCGGCGTGGTTCGCCAACCGCCACCAGCCGGCCTACCTTAAACCGGTAATCGTGTATTTATGGGTGGCCCTGACCATCAATATTGCTTGCGACGTTATTGCCGAATACTATGAGTACTTGCCACCATGGCTGCAGTACAACCCGCCGTTTTACAACCTTCATTCGGTGGTTCGCTTTGGCTGTTTTGCCTGCTTTTTTATTTGGCTGAAACCCGCTTATTATGCAAAAATTGTTAACCTGTTGCCGCCTGCTTTTTTCTTTCTCGTTATATTAAATTTTCTCTCTCGCGAAAACTTTTTTTACAAAGACCTTATCAGCAGCGACCTGTTGACAGCAGAAGCCTATTTTCTGCTGATCTTTTGCCTGTTGTACTACCTCTCTCACCTGAAAGACGAAAAGGATGACCTTGCCAGCGGACCCCATTTTTGGATTACCACCGGGCTATGCGTGTATGTGGTAATTAACTTTTTTGTATTTCTTTTTTATGGCGCATTGGCGAAGTCAAACGTGGAAGCAGACTACCAACTCGCCGGAACCATCTGGAACGTGCACAACATTGCCTACATCCTGTTTAGTTTTTTTATTGCCATTGCATTTTATGTATCTCCTCGACCTAACCATAGAACATAGAGTCATCATCGGAATTTCGGCCATGGTGCTGCTGTTTACCTCGTTTCTGATTGCGTTTATCAGCAGCCAGCGGCGCAAGCTTCAGTATCATAAAGAGCTGCACTCGCTGCACGAGGAGCAGCAGCAATTGCTCACGGAGCAGAATACCCAATTAGAGCAGAAGGTGGCGGATAGAACAAGGGAACTGCAGCAGCAAAAAGAAGCACTCCAAACTTCGCTGAACCAACTGAAAGCTACCCAACTGCAATTGGTGCAAAAAGAAAAGCTGGCATCGCTTGGCGAAATGGCAGCCGGCATTGCCCACGAAATACAAAATCCGCTCAATTTTGTCAACAATTTTTCCGAAATCAGCACTGAGCTCTTAGAAGACCTGGAGAAGGAAATAACTCAGCAAAGTTGGGAAGAAGCACTGCCACTTTCGAAAGCGGTGAAAGAAAACCTGGCAAAAGTTACGCACCACGGAAAAAGAGCGGAAGCCATTGTTAAAGGTATGCTGCAACACGCCACCGTGAGTTCCACGACAAAAGAACTGACTGATATTAATCAACTCGTTTTTGAATATCTGCAACTTACCTATCAAAGTATAAAAGCGAAGTACAGAGGCTTCGAAGCAGAATTGAGCACAGAGTTTGATCTCTCCCTGGAAAAAATAGAAGTGTATCCACAGGACCTTGGCCGTGTCTTCGTTAATTTATACACCAATGCGTTTTATTCAATGCAAAAAAAGAAGAACCGGCTGCGGGAAGCCTATCATCCGGAAATGGTCGTTGCGACCAAACACCAAAACAATCATCTAACCATTCTTGTAAAGGACAACGGGGAGGGCATTCCGCAAAAGATTCTTGGAAAGATCTACCAACCATTTTTTACAACGAAGCCTGCCGGTGAAGGAACCGGGTTAGGCTTATCTCTCAGTTATGATATTGTAATCCGCGGCCATGGTGGAGAATTGCTGGTAAAGACGGAAGAAGGGGAAGGCGTTGAATTCATAGTGCAGCTACCCCTGTAACGCTTACAAACGGGCCGTTGCACCATAACCTCATCACTGCAATTTTAAAGACCTTTTTATTACACCGAAGCATACAACAAAAAAATCACCGGCCGCTTGTGCAGTTGGGGCAGGTTTCCCTTCCATTGCTGCGCCGTTTTTGTCTGCACCAGTTCGGCAGGGCTGGTAAGGTCGGCGGCTACGCAAATCTGTGTTTGCGGCTGGCAGGTCTTTACTAATGTTTCCAGCAGTTGATTGTTGCGGTAGGGCGTTTCAATAAAAATCTGTGTGCAGTTCTTTTGTTTTGATTCGGCCTCTAATTGTTTAATGGCTCTTACCCGTTCGCCTGCGTCAATTGGCAGGTAGCCGGCAAATTGAAAACGCTGTCCGTTCATGCCGCTGGCCATCAGCGCCAGCAGAATGGAGTTGGGGCCCACCAGCGGTTTTACCACCGCTCCCTTTTGCTGGGCAAGGGCTACCAGGGCCTGCCCCGGATCGGCCACGCCGGGACAGCCGGCTTCGCTGATGATGCCAATCGTTTTTCCTTCGTTTATTTTTTGCTGAAAAGCAGCCGACACGCCGGCCGTTATTTCTTTCATGTTGTACCACTCATGGTCATCAATCACCATCTCTTTCCACAGCAACTTCAGGTAACGCCTGGCCGTGCGTTCGTTCTCCACAAAAAATACCGGGCATTCCTTCACTGCCTCAAGAAGGTAAGCAGGCAGGCAACCGGTTTCGCCTTCAGATAATACAGTTGGAATAAGATAAACGGTGGCAGGCATGGGAAGGGAGTTTGGGGTTTGGAGTTTGGGGTTTGGGGTTATCTAACCTCCGCGACACTTGTTTCTTGATCGGGGCTGACTTCAGGCTTTTCTTACTTCGATAAACGATGTTCCTTGTTCGCCTGTTCAATATTCATCAGTCCAGGCTTTGGTTCGAGGCACTGGCCTGTTTCAGCAACTGGTCAAATTGTTGCGGGCTCAGGTCGTTGTAGAAAAAATAAACAGGATCGAGCTTTTGTGCGTTTTTATGTACCTCGTAATGGCAGTGCGGGCCGGTGGATTTGCCCGTGTTGCCCACATAGCCGATCACCTCGCCCCGCTTAACCCGCTGCCCCGGCCGCACTTTAATGCGCACCATATGGCCATAAAGCGTTTGGTAGCCATAACCATGATTGATTACCACATGATTACCGTAGCCGCCATCGCTAAAGCCGGAGGTTCGCACTACCCCATCGGCCGTGGCGTAGATAGGGGTTCCCTGCGGCGCGGCAAAATCTAGCCCGGCGTGCAGCTTGATTGTTTTATAAACCGGATCAATGCGGTAGCCAAACCCCGATGCAATGCGGTTGAGGTCCTGGTTGCTGACGGGTTGAATAGCCGGCGTGGCGGCCAGCAGGGCTTCTTTGTTCTCCACCAAATGAACCAGTTCCCTGTACGATTTTTTCTGTGCTTCTATCCGGGCTTTCAGGCGTCGAATGGTGGTATCAACCGAAGAGATCAGCCTCGACTCCGGCAGGCCTTCCACCTTGGCAATTTCCTTTTCTTTTTCGGCTTGCAGGGAGCGAATGCTGTCGGGCACTGGCTGCGCCTCAAAAATGCTGCGATACACATCATTGTCGCGTTTTTCCAATGTGGCCATTTGCTGATCTATGGCCCGCACCTGTTCGTTCAGCTTTTGGAGGGCATACTCCAGTTTTTCGTTTTCGGCGCGGAGCTGCTTTTCGTAGGGCGAACCAATAAAGCGGAAAGCGAAGTAAGCAATGAGCACCGCGGTGACAAACGCTGCCGCCATAAACCCAAACACCCGCAGCAACTTTACCCGCAGCGGCGTAATGAGCTTTTCATAGCGAAGCGTATGGGTGTTATAGTAATACTTGATTTTTTTCATGACGGCAACAAACGTGAAACGTCAATCGTGAAGCGTGAATAAAAGCCTACCAATGCGGGCTGCCAACAGAATGACCGGGTCAGCGTAAACCGAAATTCACGATTGACGTTTCACGATACACGTCTCCTTACCTTTGCTCTCCCCTGAAAAACAGGGAGCGACAAAATAAGCCTATAATCAGCAAAAAACCATCTTAATTGTAATGACCAGTGCCGAGATACGCAGTGCCTTTCTGGACTTCTTTCGCTCCAAAGCCCATCAGATTGTGCCGTCTGCCCCCATTGTGGTAAAGAACGATCCTACCCTCATGTTCACAAATGCCGGAATGAACCAGTTCAAGGATTATTTCCTGGGCAACAGGCCGGCGCCCTTTTCCCGCATTGCTGATACCCAAAAATGCCTGCGGGTGAGCGGCAAGCACAACGACCTGGAAGAAGTGGGCGTGGATACCTATCACCACACCATGTTCGAAATGCTGGGCAACTGGAGCTTTGGCGATTACTTTAAAAAGGAAGCCATTGAATGGAGCTGGGAGCTGCTGACCGCCGTACTCAAGATTCCCAAAGACCGGCTCTACGTAACCATCTTCGAAGGCGACGAAAAAGAGGGCTTGCCCAAAGATGACGAAGCTGCGGCTGAGTGGAAAAAATGGATTGCCGAAGACCGCATTTTGCTGGGCAACAAGAAAGACAATTTTTGGGAGATGGGCGATACCGGCCCTTGCGGTCCCTGCACCGAAATACATGTGGATACCCGTCCTGATGACGAACGGCAAAACGTGGACGGCAAAACCCTGGTGAATACCGATCATCCGCAGGTGATCGAAATCTGGAATAATGTATTCATTCAATTCAACCGCCTGAAAGACGGAAGCCTGCAGCAATTACCGGCAAAACACGTGGACACGGGCATGGGCTTCGAACGCCTGGTAAGAGTTATTCAAAACAAAACATCGAATTACGATACAGATGTTTTCACCGGAACCATTTCGGCTATTGAAAAAATAACCGGCCAGAAATACAACTTCGGCGATACGAAGAGCGACATAGCCTTTCGGGTACTGGCCGACCATATCCGCGCCATAGCCTTTACCATTGCCGATGGACAACTGCCATCCAATACAGGCGCTGGCTATGTAATCAGACGAATTCTGCGGAGGGCCGTTCGCTATTACTATTCTTACCTGTCTTACCAACAGCCGCTGCTGCATCAACTGTTGCCGGTGATTGCCACGCAATTCGAACACGTGTTTCCGGAGCTGAAACAGCAGGAATCTTTTGTGGCAAAAGTGATCCGCGAGGAGGAAGAAGCGTTTTTGCGCACGCTGGAAAAAGGGCTGCGTCGCATAGAAGATATTGTTGCCAATGCATCCGGTGTGGTATCGGGAAAAGAAGCGTTTGAACTGTACGACACTTATGGCTTTCCGCTCGACCTCACCCGGTTGATCTTAACCGAAAAAGGTCTGACGGTGGATGAACTAGCCTTTACTGCCGAAATGCAAAAGCAAAAAGACCGCTCCCGTGCCGCTACTGCCATTGACACCGAAGACTGGGTGATAGTGAACGAAGGAACCAGTAATGAATTTATTGGCTACGATTCGCTGGAAGCAAAGGCCAGCATCTTAAAATACAGAAAAGTAAAAGCCAAAGGCAAAGAAGCCTACCAGATAGTGCTGGACCGAACACCTTTTTATGCCGAAAGCGGCGGGCAGGTGGGCGATACCGGTCAGTTAGTAATTGACAACGAGCAATTGGCAATTGTTGATACGAAGAAGGAGAATGACCTGATCATTCATTTTGCCGAAAAGCTTCCCTCCTCTTTTGCCGGAGAAGTGATAGCGAAAGTGGATGCCGGAAAAAGACATTCCACCGCCATCCATCACAGTGCCACACATTTGTTGCATGCTGCCCTGCGCAAAGTACTGGGTACGCATGTGGCACAAAAGGGGTCGTTGGTGGCTGCCGACTACCTGCGCTTCGACTTTTCGCATTTCAGCAAACTGACGGATGCCGAAATTGGCGAGGTGGAAAGGCTGGTGAACGAAAAAATCCGCAAAAACATTCCCGTGATCATTCGCACGGTGCCCAAAGAAGAAGCGGTGCAAAGCGGGGCCATGGCCTTGTTCGGCGAAAAGTACGGCGACCTTGTCCGGGTGGTGACGATTGACCCGGCATACTCTATCGAACTCTGTGGCGGCACCCACGTTGGCGCCACCGGCGAGCTGGGGTTCTTTAAGATAAAATCCGAAGCGGCCGTAGCGGCCGGCGTTCGCCGTATCGAAGCCATCAGCGGGCTGGCGGCAGAACAATACATTGTGGAGCAGTTTGAGCTGGTAAAAAATATCCGCGAAGCGCTGAAAAATCCAAAAGACATCAATAAAGCCATCGCAGCACTGTATGATGAAAATGCGGCGCTGAAAAAATCGCTGGAAAGCTTTGAATCCGCACAGCTTCGTACGCTTCGCGATGGGCTGTTGCAAAAGGCAGAAGCTATCAATGGCGCACAGTTTATTGGCGACGTGGTGGAAGTAAGCAGTGCCGATGCCTTGAAAAAACTGGCGTTCGACCTGAAAAGCAGTTTGTCCCGCCCGGCCATTGCCCTGGCCAGTGCTATCGCCGGCAAAGCCGCCGTGGTGCTGCTTTTTGACGAAGCCCTGGCGGCCGAAAAAGGATTGGACGCTTCTGCGCTGATAAAACAAACGGTGGCCCCGTTGATCAAAGGCGGCGGCGGTGGGCAAAAAACCCTGGCCACAGCGGGCGGACAAGAAACCGGTAACCTCCGGCAGGTCATTGCAGCCGTTAAAGCGGCCCTTTAAACCGTTCACCATTTTCGCATTTGCGAAGTCTTTCGTAATTCAGGAAAACCACCCTATATTTGATCTACGAAACAAAACGTAGTTAAATATTTAAAAGATAATTCAGCTTATGAAACAGCAATTCCTAACGAAATGGATGGTGGCAGCCTTACTGTTTTGTGCTGCCCCGGTGGCCTTGTTTGCGCAGGACGACAAAGCTAAAGCAACCGACAAACCAAAGCGCCAGCAGATTGTAATCACCCGTACCGGCGATGAAGGCGGAAAAACCGTGATTGAAATTGACGGCGACAAAGTGAAGATCAATGGTAAAGACGCCGCCGACCTGAAAGATATAAACGTGCGGGTGAACAACATGAGAGCAAACGGCGCCATTGCGTTTGGCCAGGGCAACGATTTTAATTTTGATTTCAACGGCATGCAGCCTTCGCTCTTCCGTGTTGACTCCAACCGGGCCATGCTTGGCGTGGTTACCGACGGGCACGACAAAGGCGCGGAAATTCAGTCGGTGTCGAAAGAAAGCGCTGCCGAAAAGGCCGGCCTGAAAAAAGGCGACGTGATTACCAAAATAGACAGCCGCCGCATTGAAGCCACCGAAGACGTCACCGATGCGGTTCGCTCTCACAAGCCTGGCGACAAAGTCAGCATCACCTTCCTCCGCGACGGCAAAGAACAAAAGGTTTCGGCCGATCTTGGTCGCTGGAAGGGCGTAAACGTCAATACGCTGACGGCTCCGCGGGTGTTTGCCGACCAGATGGTTCGCGGCAGAATTGACCGTGCCATGGCCGGCGTGCCTGGCAACGTCTATACCACTGCCCCCCGCAGCCCCCGCCTGGGTATGGTAGTGCAGGATACCGACGATGGCAAAGGCGTAAAAGTAACTGACGTGGATGAAGGCACTGCAGAAAAAGCCGGCATCAAAGAAGGCGATGTGATTTTGCAGGTGGATGACAAAGCCGTGAACAGTACCGATGAAATTTCGAAGCTGATCAAAGAAAAAAAGGACCAGAATTCGGTGCGGATGCAGGTGCTACGCGACGGTAAAACACAAACCATAGAAGTGAGAATTCCGAAAAAAATAAAGACAGTGGATTTGTGAGCTGCGAGTGGTCAATGAAGACCAGTTTTCAACTTACCATTCATCTTGTTTCATTGTGCAGTCTTTCGTTAGCCCTGTCTTTTTAGGCAGGGCTTTTTTAGGCTTGTTCAGGCAACAGCAAACCACCCGGGACAAACCTAGCTGCACGGCCCCATCGTTTGTTTAAAAAAACCAGCAGGCGCCTGCCGGCAAAAGGCCCCGCACTGAAAGTGGGGGCCTTTTGTATTTTTTTGAGAAGAACGATAGGCTTTCTTCAAGCGCCGTCTGCTTCCGATACTTACCAAAGCTTATAGCCGGCCATGACGTTCACCGAATTTACAAACCTGGCCTCCCAGTTCTTTGTATTCAACACCATTTTGCTGAGCTGATAAAATGCTTCAATGCTGATCTTATTCTGATGGGTATAGTTGAACCCGAAATTCAACCCCGGAATTGGATTCAACCCTTCCTGTTTCAGGCCAATTGCTTTCCAATACGGATCAGTTCCGTACACCTTAGCTGGGTTCAGCACAAGATAATAGGCCGCTGTGGCTTTTACGTTTAATTGCGCGGTGGTGTTTTGCACGAGCGCATACTGCAGGCCAAAGGGTAGCGAAATGTGCGGATACGTCACCGACTGCTGCAAGGCCGCTCCGGTTGACATGTTCAGGCTACGTAGTGTCGCTTTATTCACCTGAAAAGTCGGCTCAAACACGAATGCATACCGGCGTTGGTTGTAGGGCGGCTCAAACCGAAATGCAAGGCCAAACACCGGCGTGAGGCTTTGGGAGGACCGGCTGAACTCAGTGGCAAGGCGGCCTGAACCACCATTGGACGGGGCACTGGACAACCCAGTGTTTTTTGTTTGCAATGTGGCGGAATTGATACCGGCCAGAAGGTACAAACGTGTGATAGTACGACCGGCTTTCGCGTTTTTGTGAACAAAATCAGCGTCTTTGCAGCGGTTATATTTTACAAACAGCTTGACAAGCTGCGATTCATTGTAAAACAGGTTTTCAAAATCGTTCATCGCTAACGAACTACATTGAAGCGTATTCCAGAGTTGCTGCTTGAAGGTGGTGTTCTCCGCCATCCGTTTTTCCTCATTCAGATAGACATAGTAGGTTAGCGGCTCCGGTTTACCGCCCTTTAGCTGGTAAAAAAATTTTTCAACCCCACCGTCGCTGGCATACATCAGCAAAGAGGCGCTCCCGTTTACCAGTTGCCGAAGAAAGAGGGTTTCGTCGCGGAAAACGATTTCGCTTAACATAACCGGCCTTGCTTCGTCGGCGGTGGAACGCTCGATTTTTACCGTATGCCGAACATATTTGTGTACGGTGTTCAATATCTCGAACGAAAGCAATGAATCCGGAACGATGGTTTTTATTTCATCGGTAGCGGATAGGCGATACTGGAAATCATCCGGATTCTTGCGTTTGTCGAAATTGCGGATCAAACAATCAACGCGGGTGCCCCCTTTGGTCATAAAGTAACCCGGCTCAAATTTGCTCTGCGCAAACAAGCCGCCTACCTGCAGAAGAAAAAAAGCAGTCAGTAAAATTCGCACGTTTTGGTGTTTAAAGGTTTTTAAAAAGCGGCGAATATAGTCGGGAATGGCGAAGAACTAAAAATAAAAGAGCTACCCATTGGGCAGCTCTTTTATACTGTGCATACGTAGTTTTTTTTTTAGCGCTGGTCTACTACCAAACCAAGCTATATATAGTTGACCGAAGATAGCAGGGTGCCGTTGGCCCGGGAGGGCATACAACTCTACAGCGATCAGCGGCCCTCCTTGCCTTTGTCATGCGAACATGCACGGACGTACATTAAAAAAACCGACCACCTGAGGCAGTCGGTTCTCACTAAAAACCGGTTAACTTATTTTTTAACTATTCACAGCTTATAATGGATTCTGAACAAGCTGTGGATTGGTATTGATTTCATCCTGGTGGAACAACCATACCCACAGCTTATCACCGGCAGGCACTTCCATTACCTGCGAAATCGTAGGATTATGGTTTGGAATGCCGGTACGAATCAGCGGTTGGTTCAGGCGTTTCAGGTCCGTGAAGCGGAATCCCTCGCCCCACAACTCAATACGGCGGTTAAACATGATTTCATCAATCAGCGCCTGCCCTGTGTTGGTTGACTTGACATAAGACGCATTGCGGTTCTTTACCAATGTAAACAAGGCATCCTGTGCGGCCGCATCCTGTCCGCCACGTGCCAAAGCCTCCGCTTCTATCAGAAACATTTCGGCGGCACGCATGTAAGGCACATCACCGATGCTGCTCGAAGGCCCTTCGGCGAGGAACTTCTTGTTTTGATACGGAATGCGCAGCCCGCCGGGCGGAATTGGTACACCAGCACCGGTAAGGTCCCACATCTCTCTGCGCACGTCGGTTTCCGGAATCATGGTATACAAATTGGCGTTAATGGCTTTTGGCTGCGTACGGGTGTTAGTTCCATTGAAGTTGGCGCCCATGCTGGCGAAGTAAGACCAGAAAAATGTATTGTGGTCGGAAATCTGCCGGCTGCCCCAGATCCACTCCGGATTGTCAATTTTATTAAACCCTTCGCGGTATTGTGCGTTCGACATTAGGCTGAAACCCTGTCTTGCCTCCCGTGCATTTTGCGCTGCCACCGTCCAGTTTTGCTGGGTTAGCGCCACTCTAGCCTTAATGCCTTTCGCCACGTTTATATTCAGGTTCGATTTGGCGGCACTTCCTGCACGGTTGTAGCCAGCCAACAGTGCGATGGCGTCATCAAGATCCTTATTAATTTGGGCATAAACCTGTGCCACCGATGCCCGGGGCTGCCCTTCCAATGTGTTGGTCAGCAACAGGGGAACACCCAATTGGTCATTAGGCGACCCTGCGGCAAAACGCTCACCCCAAAGCTGCACTGCCTGAAAGTGAGCCCATGCACGGTAAGTCAAGGCCTGTCCCTTAATGATTTTCTTATCGCTTTCCGGGCCCGATGCAGCGTCAATTCCCTGGATCAGAACGTTGGCATTGGCAATAACGCGGTAATACATCCGGAACATAAAGCGCATGTTACCAGAGTTCACATTCCGGTGGCTGATGTACTGGATAAAACCGATAAAGTCCGTGCGGCCGCCAGGGTTGGTGTAAATCATATCTTCCCCCATCAGGTCACGAATCACCATCGCCGCACCTTCACCACCTTCCGGCTGGTTATCGTATTGCGTGTACAAAATACGGTGAATACCATTCAAGGCGGCGTAAGCGTTCTGTGTGCTCGCTACCGCGTCCGAAGCCGAAACGGCAGTTGTCGGATAAGTTTCCAGAAAGTTTTTCTTGCAGGACGATAGCAGCATCACCCCCAGGACAAACATTAGAAATCTGCTTTTATTAAACATGGTAAAATCAATTAAAGGTTTAAGGTAATTCCGGCCGTCAAAATACGGGCAGGCGGATAAGAGCTGTCGGTTACACCAGAGAATGCGTTCTGGTTGTTCATGCCTTTTCTTTTGGAGAAGAAGGCCACGTTCTCGGCGCTGAGATACACTTGCGCATTCGCGGCTCTAATCTTGGAAATCCAGCTCTGAGGCAGGCTGTAAGCCAGGTTCAGGGTGCGAATGTTCAGGTATGACGCATTGGTTAACCAACGGGATGATTGCGCATTGAAGTCGGCAGTACGGCCATTGTCCATGCGGGGCACATCGGTTACATCACCAGGGTTCTGCCACCTTTTCAAAATGTCAACATGCTTAGCTACACCATAGCCACCAACAGACATCAGACCCTGGTAGTTGGCATCGTAGGTGAGGCCGCCGATTTGGAAAGTGAACAAACCAGTCAATGTAAAAGCTTTGTACGTGAACGACTGCGTAAAGCTGCCGTACAGGTCAGGAATAGCCGACCCGGCATATTCAAACTTGCCATTGTTGATAGAAGTGGTCACGGTATCAATACCGCCGTTTTTGTTTTTGATGTAGCGGGTGGAGGCTGAAGCCGCGGTGTTTTGCGCTAAGAACAGGGCAGCGCCGTCGGCTGGGTCAACACCGTAATACGTCCGCAGCCAGTAGTCAAAAATCGAAGATCCCACTTCATACTTCTTCGTTCCGGTAATAAAGTTGGGAACCGTTGCCGGCATTTTGGTAATCTCGTTGGTGACCGTGGACAGGTTGATGCCGGTGTTGTACACGAAATTGCGGTTACGGACAATGTCACCGCTTAAACGCAATTCAAAGCCGCGGTTCACCATAGTGGCGGTGTTCTGGTTGGTGGACAAAGCGCCGCTGGAAAGGGGTTGTGGCACCGCAAACAGGAGGTCTTCCGAACCGCGGTTAAAGTACTCGATGCTACCGCTCAGGCGATTCCGGAACAACGAAAAGTCCACACCTATATCAAACTGCGTGTTCTTTTCCCAAGTCAGCTCTCGGTTCAGGAAGGCGGTTTGGCTTTGAACAATGCCCGGCTCGTTGCCATTGTTGGCAAAAACATACAGTCCCTGGTAGGCGTAGTAACTAATGCCGTCTGCGACACCTACCACACCGTAAGAACTCCTCAGCTTCAACGCATTTACCCAACCCACATTAGCCATAAATGCTTCTTTCTCCAGGTTCCAGCCACCACCCACTGACCAAAAGGTACCCCAGCGGGACTGCGGCGAGAAGCGTGAATTGCCGTCGCGACGCAGGCTGGCCGAAACATAATACCGGCTGCCGAAGTCGTAGTTGAACCGCGAGAAATAGCTTTCGATGCGGTAGCGGTCAACAGACGAACCAAGGGAGTTGATTGTAGTGAAGTTGCCCAACTCTGTGTTACCGGTCAGCGACTGGCCTTGCTTAAAGCCGTTCAGATCGGTGATGTATTGGTTGAAGCTTTCGTGACCCACCAACACATCCACGCGGTGGCGGTTAAAACTGCCGTTGTAGTTCAACAGTTGATTGGCCGTAAAGCCGGTGTTGGTACCGACCGCACGGCTGCTGCGGCCAGCCGGAGCGCCGTCACCCACCAAGGTGTTTTCGTAGCCGATATCGGTTTGGCTTTGAATATCCACCGCCAGGTTGTTGGTGAACTTAAAGTTGCGCAGGAAGGTGATTTCTGTGGTGGAACGGGCAGCGGCGAAGGTTCTTCTGTACGAGTCTTCGTTCAGGAAAATCTCAGCTGTGGCATGACGGCCCGAAGACGTACCAGGGCGGTTGCCGATGCCGTTGGCTGTACCCAATGGTGTACTGCCAAAATTGCCCAGGTCCCAGATGCGATTGCCCTTATCGTCCAGCACATAAGCGCCGGTTTGCATGTTGTGGGCATAGAACGGATAAATCGGGCCTATGGTACGGGAAAAGTTGAAGGGGTTGGCAATGGCGCCGCCTTCATTGGCAAAACTTGACTTGGAGAAATTACCGGAGATATTCAGCCCGGTGCGCAGCCAGGTTAGTGGCTGTACATTCACATTCAGACGGGCGGTGTATCGCTCAAAGTCGGTTCTTTTAGTAAAGCCATCCTGCCGCAGGTAGCCAAGAGACAACAGATAATCCGACTTTTCGGCGCCGCCGCTGAAGTTAATATTCGCATCCCGGCGGTTTCCTCTTCTTACCAGTTCACGGTTCCAGTCAAGGTCATCGGCATAAATGAGTTGCGCATTCGGATTAAGCTGGCCGTTCACCCCCACAATATTATTCCTGGCAACATTGAACGGATTGTACACTAGCAGGTCGGCAATGCCCGTCCGGTTGGTAAGTCCCGATGCAACGCGGCTGGCAGAATCCCGGGAGATGCCCGTGCCGGACAGCGGATACTGCAGCGAGTTGCGGTACGATTCCCACATGATGGGATAGTATTGGAAGGCATCAATCCGCTCGTACTCCGGCAGGCCACGGCTGGCAAAACCCTGGGCCAAGCGTACCGATACGTTGTTGCGGCCTTTGCGGCCTCTCTTGGTGGTAATCACAACGACACCATTGGCCGCCCTGGAGCCGTACAGCGCCGTGGAAGAGGCATCCTTTAGTACGGTGATGCTTTCCACATCATCAGGGTTGATGTTTGACGTACCGCCCACATAAGGAACGCCGTCAACTACAAACAAAGGATCCTGGCTGGCGTTGATGGAACCAAAACCACGCACCCGGATTGACAGACCGGCACCTGGCTGCCCGCTTCCGGTGGTGGTAATCACACCCGGAATAGCGCCTTCAATGGCTTGCACCACATTGGTTACCGGCCGTTTTTCAATATCGGCTGCCTTAATTGTTCCTACTGAACCAGTCAGCGCTTCCCGCCGTTGTGTGCCATAGGCAACCACAACAACCTCATTCATACTCTGCTGGTTATTGTTCAACGCCACCGTGATGGTGTTTTGGTTACGAATGGAAAACTCCCGGTCGGTGTAGCCGACCGAAGAAATAATTACTGTCTGCGCATTGGCAGGAACCAGCAGCGAGAAGCTGCCTTCGCTATTGGTAGTGGTTCCAAGAGTTGTGCCTTTAATTAGAACAGAGGCGTTCGGAATGGGAATACCTTGCTCAGTGGTTACTTTACCGGAGATCGTCCGGTTTTGTGCCAATACCTGTGTGGCAAATACGCACAGGCCAAGCACGAGCAGTAGAAATCTTCTCATGTTTTTGCTCGGTTTAAATATTTGAGATGTAATAAAAAGGCGCTAAAAATAAGCCAGGAGCTTATTTCAGCATCTACCTTTCTGTCAACAAAGACCATTTTCAATAGCAAATGCTGCATTGTCCTTTAAAAGAATTTCTTTTGTTCCGTCATGAGGGGTTCTGCCGCCAACTTGCTTTCCGCCTATTTTTGTTACTATGGAAAAAGCCGCTGAATACGAAGTGGTGATTGGCCTGGAGGTACATGCGCAACTGCTGACGAAAACAAAGCTCTTCTGCGGCGACACGATCCTTTTCGGCAAAGAACCCAACACGCAGGTTAGCGCCGTTTCGCTGGCCCACCCCGGTACGCTCCCGGTGCTGAACAGAGAGGCTATCCGGCTGGCCATTACACTTGGCCTGGCCACGCAATCGCAGATCGTGCAGCAAAATTATTTTGCCCGTAAGAATTATTTTTATCCCGACCTGCCGAAAGGCTACCAGATTTCGCAGCACACCACGCCCATTTGCAAAGGCGGCGTGGTGCCCATCACCGTTGGAAAAGAAAAACGGGAGGTGCGCCTAAACCGGATTCACATAGAAGAAGACGCCGGCAAAAGCATCCACGATGGCGAAGCCGCTTACACGCAGCTTGACTTTAACCGGGCCGGCACGCCCCTGCTGGAGATCGTAACCGAGCCCGACCTGCACAGCGCCGACGAAGCCGCCGCCTATGTAACCACGCTGCGCAAACTGGTACGCCACTTGGGGGTTTGTGATGGCAATATGGAAGAAGGAAGCCTGCGTTGCGACGTCAATATTTCGGTGCGGCCCAAAGGCGAAACAGCACTGGGCACCAAGGTGGAGATCAAAAACCTAAACTCCATCCGCTACATCAAAAAGGCTATCGAGGCCGAATCGGCCACGCTGATTGAAAAACACCGAAGGGGCGAACCGATCCTTCAGCAAACCAAGGGCCTCAACGACGAAACCTTTACCACTTACGTGATTCGCACAAAAGAAGACGAAGACGACTATCGTTATTTTCCCGAGCCCGACCTGCCGCCGTTTGTTATTTCCAACGAAGAAATAGAAGCCATCCGGCAAAGCATGCCACCCCTGCCATCGGCCATCAGGCAGCAGTTGTTGACCCACTACAGCCTGCCCGAATACGATGCAACGCTGCTGGCGGAGGACACGGAGCTGGCGGATTATTTTTTTGCGGTGAGCAAAGAAACCGCCAACTATAAAGCCGCCGCCAACTGGGTAATTGGCCCGGTAAAAAACGCACTGGCCGAAGCCGACGGCTCCCTGGATTCGTTTCCGGTAGCGCCACCGGCCGTCGCTAAGCTTATCGGGCTGATTGAAGAAGGCACCGTGAGTTATGGCATTGCTTCGCAAAAATTGTTTACGCATCTTCTTAACAATCCGGGAGCCGACATTGAGGAGTATATACAGGCAGAAGGCCTGCAGGTGCAGTCGGGCAGCGAAGTGGATGTTTTCATTGACGCTTCTTTAACGAAACACGCCGAAAAAATAACAGCTTATAAGAAGGGTAAGAAAGGTTTGTTGAGTTTATTTGTGGGCGAAGTAATGAAGCTGTCGAAAGGAAAAGCAAACGCCGAGGAAGTAACCCAAAAAATACTGGAAAAACTGAAGTAAACAGCATGAAGAAATACATGGCAATAGCGCTGGCCCTGGGAGCCATTTCCTGCCAGCAAAAAGAAAGTGGCCGCACGGTGGCCGTAGAGGGCATGGTGAAAAATGCCACGGCCAAACTAATTTACCTGGAGGAGGCTACCCCCAACGGCCGTCCTACTACCCTCGACTCGGCCGACGTGAAAGAGGGCCGGTTTGCACTGAAGGCAAAAAGCAAGGAAGAAGGTCTGTATCAACTGCGCCTGCAGGACAAGGTGGTGCCGTTTGCGTTTTTTATCAACGATGCCGACAAGGTAAAGGTGACGGCTGACCTCAATAATACCACCGAGCCGTACACGGTGGAAAATTCGCCGGCCAGCAGGGCCCTTATTGCCTTCGACAAAACCATGTACGAAAAAGGCATGCAGATCTTTACGCAGGGCGGCCGGGTGGACAGCCTGCGCAAAGCGTCGGCGCCCGACAGTTTGGTGTCGGCTGCGTATTTTGGTCTTGAAAGCACAGCCGCCGGCTTAAAGCAATACACCCAGGATTTTTTAGAAAAGGCCGGCAGTCCCATTTTAAGCCTTTATGCCATTGGCTCGTATCAAAACACCGCCAACAACCTTGGCATCAAAGGCTTCAGCCGCACCGAGCTGGCCGGCGTGGTAAACAATGCTGCCGCAAAATTTCCGCAGCATACCGGCCTGCAATCGGTAAAGAAAAACCTGCCGTCGAACAAAGCGGCCGATTTTACCCAGCCCGATGTGAACGGCAAACCGGTTTCGCTGTCGCAGTTCAAAGGAAAGTATGTGCTGGTTGACTTTTGGGCCTCGTGGTGCCAGCCTTGCCGCCTCGACAATCCGAATGTGGTGAGAGCCTACAACGAATTCAAGAACAAAAATTTTACAGTGCTGGGCGTGTCGCTCGATCAAAGCAAAGACGCCTGGCAAAAAGCTATTGAAAAGGATGGCCTTACCTGGACGCAGGTAAGCGACCTGCAGTTTTGGAACAATGCGGCGGCGACGCTTTATGGCGTGCAGGCTATTCCGTACAATGTGCTGGTAGATCCGCAGGGTAATATTGTTGCCGAAAACCTGCACGGCGAAGGGCTGGTGCAAACGCTGAGACAAGTGATAAAATAAATTCTCTTTCATCCTTTAAAAAAGCAGCCGGTCATGCCGGCTGCTTTTTTAATGAGAAACGGGCCGTCTTTTCAAAATCCGTCCTGCACAGAAAAACGTGGCGCCAGCTTATGGTTAAGGACATTTTTTAGTTGCTCCATCCGTTCTTGGGTTGCTACTTCCCGCAAATGGAATTGATAGACTGCTCCCTTTGCCCTTACCTGCAAAACCGGCCCTTTGCTGAAACAGGTGTAGATAGAATAGAGCCCGATCATGGCCGGCAATAGTGGCAAAAGAATCGCCTCTATATAAACCCGCCTAACAGCAGGATCAGTAAAATCGTTGTACAGCGATGCCGCCTTGGCCAAAGCAAAAACAGCCAGCGCCGATCCGGCAGCAAAGCTGAGAAAAGGATTATTGATTTGGGGCCCGCGTTTTATGAGGGCGCTTTCGATACTGTGCCAGGCGATGGTTTTGTAATTGTAGCCGCTGCGTAAAAGGTGAATACCGTTTTCGGACAGAGCAAAATCCGTAGTAGAAATATCACAGGTTGCCATAAAGCTGTTCCGTACCATAAGTATAGCCTAATCTGGCAATAAATGCCATCACATCGCCATATCCCATCAATGACGAAGACGTGCGCCGTGAGCAAAATCGTGCAACGCTGCGACAAAACGCAATATAAGCGTTGCTTTTATGGCAATAAAAAAACAGGGCTTAACGCCCTGTTTTTTTTTCGTGCTTAATGAACGATACTGTCCTTTATTGATTAAGATTCGGATTGTTCAACACTTCTGCTTGCGGAATCACAAACGTCAATCGCGGATCGTTGTAAGGGATGGTTACACCATCTTCAAACAGGTGGTTGGCACCCCGGATAACATTAGCCTTGTTGCGCTTCATAGCCATGTACGCTTTTCCTTCGCCCCAAAGTTCGATTCTTGTTTGCAGGTAGATTTCGTTGAGCAATGCCTGACCGCTAAGACTATTGATGTAAGTCCGATCAGCGATTCTGTCAGACAGGTAGTTCGACAGTACCGTTCTTGCCTCACCGTCTTTATTCTGGCGGGCCTTTGCTTCTGCATTCAACAGGTAAAATTCATCGGCACGCATATAGATCATATCGGTCGTCAATTGCCGCTGACCGCCGATAATGCGTTCCGGTGCATAGAATTTATTGATGGGCATGTAATCCATATCGCCATCGGCATAACCGTTGGCAATAGATTGCGGATCTGATTCATATCCGCCGTTTGGCTGATCAAACTGGCCTTTCCGGATGTCATCTGCTTTAATGGCACCGTACAAATCCTGATCAATTGTTTTTGGATCACCTGCCCAGGCATAACTGTAGGTGAAAAGATCCACCTGGCCCCACCAGGAAACCAAATCCAGTCCTTGGGCCAGGGTAATGTCAACACCCCACATCCAGCTTGGCGTAGCAACGTTATTGAAACCTCCCAATGCCTGCGCGGCAGTTGTTTTTGGATAAGAATCCATGATTTGCTGCGTCAGGGTTTCCACCTGTGCCCAGTCCTGTTGGGTACCCCTTGCAGCCAGTACATAGGCCAGCAAGCCTTTTGCCACATTCTGATCTATCTGATCCTTGCTTGCCCTGGTAAAGCCATTCAGCAATGTAACAGCGGTGGTAAGGTCAGAAACCATCAGGTCCCACACGTCCTTTGCGGTACTTTTTGGCAGGTTAATCTCTTTGCTTGATTTATAAAGCGGTAAGATTTTTTCGGTGCCGTTACCGTACTCTTTTGCATAGAGTTGCGAAAGATAGAAGTAGGCATAGGCACGCATAGCCTTCGCCTGACCCATGGTGGCTTTATTCACCGGATCAGTTGGCGTTACATCGTTGCCACCCAACACGTCAATGATGGAATTGGCACCAAACACCTGCCTGTAGTAATAACGCCAGGGCACGTACGACTCAATCCGGGTAAAGTCAACAGTTGCCTGAAGTCGTGCTACTGGTCCGTACCAGCCGTAGTTAAGGGCGCCCAGTACCATGTCGGATTGCAACATGTCTGTATAAATGTCAATCCCTTTCTGGCCAAAATCATCGTGACCGGTAGAGCCGCCCACACCGGTGCTGAACATAGTGGTGTACAAACCGGTAATGCTACCGTTCAGCAGGTTGGGATCCTGTGCCGCCGCACCGGCCAGTTGCTCGGGCGTAGTAAACTGTGTTGGCTGTGCGTCCAGAAAATCTTTTTTACATCCTGCCAGCAATGCCGAACCGGCAAGGGCAAAAGACACTATATAGTTTGCTTTCATACTTTTTTCTTTATTGAATTAGAATCTTGCTCTTAAGCCAACAGTTATCGTTGACAAGGGCGAATACCTATAGGTGTCGGAGCCGCCGGCTTCGGCCGTTGACGGATTAAATCCATTGCGGGCAGAATGCAGCCACAGGTTATCACCCGAAACAAACAGGGACGCTGACTCGATAACACCCGTTTTTTGCACCAGGCTCGAAGGCAGGGTATAGCCAAGCCGAACGTTATTCAACGCCAGGTAGTTGGCTTTTGTAATAAACCGGGAAGAAGCACTGGCTACGTTAGGATCAGCATTGTTCGAAAGGCGGGGTACATCAGTCACATCACCGGCTTTTTGCCACCTGTTGCGGATATCCACATGCCAGTTGTTGCCACCGATAAGGCCGTTACCCATCAATCCGGCGTAGGCCGCATCGTAACCATAACCACCAAAGCTGTACAGCAAGGTCGCAGAAAGCTCAAGACCTTTCCAGCCACCATTCAGGTTAAAGCCGCCTCTAACTTTTGGCAGGGCCGATTTTCCATTGTAGTACTGGGTAGCCTGTGCGTAGGTTTTGGTGGTTCCAATCAACAGGCTGCCTCTCTTGTCGGGGTTTTCGCTGTAATACTGCTCCAGGTTAGAAACCTGCTCGCCTGTATTAAAGGCACCATTGCCGTTTAAATCGTTGTAATAAACAGTCCAGGTGCTGCGACCGTCGGCAGGGTCAACGCCGGCAAAGTTGCGAACATAAAAATCAAAAATGGAATGACCTTCCGACCAGGCAAAGTTGCCTTGCACGTCAATCACCTTGTCTTTTCCTGTTGAAGGATCCAACGGCATTTTTGTGATCCTGTTGGTGAAATGCTCACCGTTGATGCCTAAGTCGAGGAAATAATTTTGCTTCTTCAGGATATGAAAGGCAAGATCAAATTCAACACCCTTGTTGCGCAGCTGGCCATCATTCACCTGGATCAGTGCAAAACCGCTGGATGGACCCACTCTTCTTTCAAAAATCAGGTTGTCTGTATTCTTGATGTAATAGTCCACATTACCCGTCAGGAAAGTACCTACGCGGAATTCAACCCCGGTCTGGAACATTTTCGCTGTTTCCCAGGTCAGATCAGGGTTACCCGGAACTGGCGGAGCAAATGAAGGTTGGTTGTTCAGGTTACCAATGTCAATGCGGCTGTAGCCGGGATAAAACCCAAGTCCCTGCTGATCGCCGAGGATACCGTAGCTGGCTTTCAGCTTAACATAATTAACAGGGCCCAGGTTGCGCATGAAGCTTTCATTCGTCAATACCCAGCCCAAGCCAACGGAACCGAATGTACCCCATCTTCTGCCAGGCAAAAAGCGGGAAGAACCATCTCTCCGCAGCGTACCCGAAACATAATAAGTGCGGTTGAAATCATAGTTCAACTGGGCAAAATAGCTTTCCAGCTTATTTCTGTCTGTATAAGAGTTGGCGGTTGGGTCAATGACAATCGCATTGCTCAACTCGAGGCTGTTGTTATCAACCAGATTGAAACCAGAAGCGGTCCGCTGCGTCCATTTGTAGTTTGTGGCTTCATGCGCTGCCAATACCTCGGCACTGTGGTCGCCAAAGCGCTTTACATAACGAAGCATGTTCAACAGGTTAGTGTTGATCATTTCGCGTCCGCGCTGGAAGATCGAACCATTTTGCGAAGCAGCCGATCCATAAAATTTATTCACCCGGTTTACATAAGCGTCGTTGTAGTACTGCACACCGAGCCTGTTTTCCAGCGAAAGGTCTTTGGTGAATTTAACGGTGAGCGACGTGTTACCGGTGATTTCATTGCGGTTGGCCCGCAGCGTATTGAAGGTCGCATCGGCAATGGCGTTTGTCAGCGATCCGAACTTACGGCCGGTTTCACCATAGTCGTAGCGGAAGCCACCATAAATAGGATCGGGGATTTTGTTGCCGCTTGCATCACGCATAAACAGCGGGTAAATGGGAGGCATGTTATCAACAAACCAAAAAACGCTGTTAGAGTTGGATTCCTGTCCGTTGTTGTTGGTGATGGTATTGGCGTAGTTGATATTGAACGCCGACGTCAGCCAGGATTTCACCTCATGGTTTAAGTTGATACGGGCATTTAAACGACGGAAATCGGAGTTGATAGAATATCCCTCGTCTTTCAAGTAACCAAACGATGTGTAATAGTTGGTACGGGCATCGCCGCCACCCAGGCGGATATTGGCTTCCCGCCGGATAGAATTCTGGAAAGCAAAATCTTCCCAATCTTCAGGATCATACTTTCTTGTAACACCGGCTCTTACCATTCTGGTAGCCGGGTCAATCAGGGCCGCACCATTGGCTGCGTTCCAGATATTATTACGGGGATCAATACCGGCCGAAGAAAACAACCGGACGTTAGCGTAGTTGGTAGGGTTGGCATTGTTAACAGCAACACCCTGGTTATACAAAGCTTCCCAACCCAGCGCAATAAATTCTTCGGGCGACTCTAACACCTGATAACGGGGCAACAGAGCGATGTTGGTGCCGTACCGGGCATCTGCCTCAATAAATGAAGAGCGGCCCCGACCGTTTCTGGTGGTGATGACAATAACGCCATTGGCGCCCCTTGAACCATAGATTGAAGTGGCCGCAGCGTCTTTCAACACCGTCATCGAAGCAATGTCGTTCGGGTTGATAGAGCTGATAAAGCCGGTGTATGGTACACCGTCCACCACGTACAGCGGATCGCGGTTACCGTTTACCGAGCCGATACCGCGGATGCGGATGGTGGCAGATGTGCCAGGCTGACCGGATGGATTGATAACCCGTACACCGGAAACTTCACCGGCCAGGGCCTGCGAAACGTTGGAAACGTTTTTGTTACTCAGTTCTTCGCCCGATACAACCTTGGCTGTACCAGTGAAAGCCTGCCTTGTAGTGGCTGTGTAACCTACCACCACTACCTCCTGCATACTTTGCTGGTTTCCGGCCTGGAGTGTTACATTAATAGTGTTTTGCGAACCGATGGTTAGTTCCTGGGTGGCCTGACCCACTGCAGAAACGGTGAGGGTACGTCCGTTAGCCGGAACAGAAATGGCGAACGTGCCATCATCCTTTGTTACGACACCCACACTGGTGCCTTTCACCTGAATGGAAGCCCCCGGAACCGGTACTCCATTCGCATCTGTTACTCTACCGGTAACCGTCCGGTTTTGTGCCAGGAGCTGCAGACTAAATAGCAGCATGCCCAGCATAAGCATTAGAAATCTTCTCATGTTTTTGTTTTTGTTTTCGTGAAAACCGTTTCTGTAAAAGAGCCGCGAATTTACACCAGCGGCAAGGATTAAGGCGCTTTTTACACACAAAACGTTGCACCACTGTTAAAAAAAATTTTTCACAGCTGGGCTCGCATCACACTCTCTGTCAATACTTTAAATTAAATAAGTTGTTCATGCAACCGAAAACGGCAAGCAAGAATTGACTGCATTTCAATGAGTTGAAGCCCGGCCATTAAAGTTGCACCACGCATTTTTCTAATGCGTTCTTTTTCATTTTGATCAGATAAAAAAGCTGTCGCACGGCTGGTGCGGCAGCGTTATTCACATAGCGCAAAAAGTTGAATTGTTAATCATTTGGCTATGGGGTGGCGGTGCCAGTAAAAAAAATGGGGGTTTTGTCAAGCCCCACGCTATAGGCAGCTCGACCAGGTTTGTCGTATTTGGCAGCTAAACCCCACAGTAGCCAATAAAAAAGAAGGGGCGGTCTTTCGACAGCCCCTTCAAAAAATCTACCAAAGCAGATGTTGTTTAATAAAGCGGGTTTTGAACGGCCGATTTGTTTACCAGCAACTCGTTATTCGGAATTGCCCAGATGTACTGAGCGTCGGAGGGAGCCACTGTTGTGGCGACACCCGGCTTGGAGGGCAGGGGCAGGCCCAGTCGCAGCAGATCAATGGAGCGGAATCCTTCGCCAAGCAGTTCAATCCTTCTTTCCAAAAGAATAGCATCAATAAGATCGGTGGCGGTGAGCGGCGCCAGTATGGCGGTAGCATCCGAACGTTGTCTCACGGCATTCAACAAAGCAATGGCTCTTGTGTCCAGGCCATTGGTACGGGCCAGCGCCTCGGCCAGGTTCAGCAGCACTTCGGCATACCGGATAACGGGAACATTGTCTGTATTTTCCGTCCACTTGCGCAGCCAGGTTTGTCCGCTCTTATCAATGTTGAACGCTCTGCGGGCATCCGTAGCCGGCCAGGCTGTGCTCGACACAATACCGTTAGCCGTAGTATTTAAGGCATAATCGCCGTTTCCTTTATCCGGCGCGCCGCTGGGGCTGTAATACTGATTCAGGCTGTTTTGGGTACCCGGCAAATCAAGCTCGGTAAACGGAAAAGAAAAGATATTCTCCGATGTGGTGCCGGGCCGGAACACCTGCACAATGTTGGCCGCCAGCGCATGCGGAACACCGGAGGTAGAGGTAAACGGCGGTGCTACCGAAACGATTTTATTCGCCTCCGTAATCACATCCTGATACCGGCGCATAGACAGATACACCCTTGTTTTAAGAGCAATTGCTGCATTTTTATGCGCCCGGTACAGATTATCGGTTGCTGCGCTGTAAGTAGCCGGCAGGTTCTGTTCGGCAGCCGTCAGATCGGCCAGTATCTGCGTGTATGTTTCGCCAACGGTAGCCCGTGCTTTGTTATTGTTGCCAAGCGTTGTTTGCGGCTCGGTGTACAGGATAATACCGGGCTTGTCGCCATTTCCATCCCAGTAAGGACGGGCATACAAAACCACGAGAGAGTAAAAAGTCAATCCACGCAGGAAGCGGCCTTCGGCAATGTACTGCGCCTTAATGGCATCAGACAGGGACGATTTCTGCACACCGTCAATGACCACATTAATGCGGTTCAACGCGGTGTAGGCGGCCGCCCACAGGTTATTCACTTCGTTCAGGTTGGGCGTTACCGTATAATTGTAGGTTTGAAAACCGGTGACGCCATTGTTGGTTCTGTTGTTGAAATCCTCGCCCCGGATTTCGTGATACACAGGGTAGCGGCCACCATAAAATTGCCCGGTCTTCACGGCGGCATACATGCCGTTTACAGTTTGCAGCGCCCTTTCCGGTGTTTCAAAGGCCACAACGTCCGAGATGGAAGTCTGCGGAATCGGCGATAATTTATCCTTCCGGCACGACACAATACCAACGACCGCCAACAGGATTAATATTTTATACTTCATGTTGTTCTTCATTCTGTTTGAATTAATAATTAGAAACCTATCTGCAGACCAAAGTTGATGGTGCGAGACAAAGGCGTAGAGTTTCTGTCAACGCTTGGCGCATCGTTGCTATTACCATTGGTCTGGATTTCCGGATCGAAGCCTTCGTACGAAGTGAACGTAAGGGCATTGAATGCCGCCACATAAATACGTACGTTGTTCAGCTTTGCTTTTTGGGCAATGGAAGCCGGCAGGCTGTAACCCAGCGTTATGTTGCGCATTTTCACGAAATCACCCTTTTCCACATTATTCGAAATGGGCAGGCCAGAGCCGTTGGAAATGTTATCGTTGAAAACAACTTTCGGCCACTTGGCATTGTCACCCGGCTTCGTCCAGCGGTCCAGGGCGTCTTTTGCATTGTTCCAGTTACGGTTATCGTGCAGGCCGGCTTTGGTACCGTTGTAAACGAAATTGCCGCCGCTGAAGTACATCAGGAAGTTGAGGTCAATGCCTTTCCAGCGGAAGGTATTATCGAAGCCACCAAACCACTTCGGCAGGGCAGGGCCAAAAAGCTGGCCATCGGCCGCCTGGCTTACCGCTCTTACCGCCGTACCGTCAGAAACCTTTGTCCAGCGGGCATTAGAGGCTGCCGCATGGTTGTATTGGACGTCCTGCTGGCCGATAACCTTGCCGGCTGCATCTTTCAACAGTTGTACAAAAACGCGTTGGCCGTTGGCGGGATTGATTCCTTTGGTTTCTACAAGATAAAAGCTGCCGATTGATTCGCCCACGCGGATCATGGAAACAGACTCAAGGCCGGCGGTAGCTACCAGGATGTCAGCATTGTTGTTGGCCAATGTGTTCACCACATTTTTTTGCGTAGCAATGTTGAAGTTGGCCGACCAGCTAAAATCACGCTTGGCGATGATGGACCCGCCCAGTGAAAATTCAAAACCAGAGTTGGTCATGCTACCGACATTAGCGGCAATGGCATTGCCCGGAACACCTCTTGAGGGAGCCTGCGGCTCATTGAGGATCAGGTCATTGATGTCGGATTTATAATAGGTCAGTTCCAGGTTCAGGCGGTTGTTGAACAGCCCGCCCACAATGCCTACATCCAGCTTATTGCTTTTCTCCCAGGTCAATGTGGAGTTACCGGCATTGCTAAAGAAAATTGTTGGTTGTGCACCATACAGTCCGGAGCTAAATGTTGAAAGCGATACAAAATCACCGATACCCTGGAAGTTTCCTACCTGGCCATAGCTGCCGCGGAGGCGCAGCGAACTAATGGTGTTGCTGATGGAGCTGCTTTTCCAGAACTCTTCTTCCGAAATAGCCCAACCAAGTGAACCACCATAGAAATTACCCCACTTCTGTGCAAAAGCCGAATAACCGTCTCTTCTGGCATTTAAGGAAACCAGGTATTTCTTTTTGTAGTCGTAGTTGATACGGCCGAAATAAGATTGCAGGAAGTTTTCGCCAAGAAATTCACCAAGAGGCACGATGCCGGTAAAGCCACCTTGCGGCTGCGTGAAAAACGGATCGCTCTGGTTGCGGCGGTCAACACCAAAACCCGAAGAACGGCTGTATTGTTGCTCGGCTCCAAGCAGCACGTTCAGGCTCTGTGTTTCGTTGATACGGGTTTCGTAGGTAAGAATATTTTGCCAGTTGGTGCGGCGGTAGCGCTGCAAAGTTGCCTGGGCAGCACCCAAAAACTGCACCCCATCGCCATGGATGGCATTGCGATAGTCAGAGTTCTCTGTCAACAAGTAATCCAGGCCATACACGCTGCGGAAACGCAGATCTCTCAACAGTTTCACTTCGGCATACACGCTGGGCAGTACCCGGTTGTTACGGGAATAAAAACGGTTCAGATCAATGATCATAGCCGCATTGTAATAGCCCGGCACAGTAGTGAGGTTGGCACCAATGCCCACGGCGTTGGTAGCCCGGTTGATGTTGTAGCTGCCATCGGCATTAAAGGCAGGTACATTGGGGGCCAGCACCAGGGGCAAACGGCCCGCACCGGCAATGGAGAACGCACCACCAAAAGAACCCGAGTTCTGGCCTTCACTTACGTTAGTGGAGTAGTTCATTTTTGCACCCACTTTCAGCCAGTCATTCACCGTTTGGTCAACGTTGAACGTACCGGTAATGCGCTCAAGATTATTGCGGCGCAGCATACCTTCCGAGCGGTTGTAGCCCACCGAAAAATAATAGCTGGTGCGATCGTTGGCGCCGCTTACGTTCAACACGTGGTTGTGCGAAAAGCCGGTGCGGTACACATAATCATACCAATCGGTGTCAACCAGGTTGCCATTCATCGTCATGGTACGAAAACCCACGGAAGTACCGTTGGGAGGAGTACCCAGGTTTACCAGGCCCTCGTTTTTAAGGTCGGTATATTCCTGTGCATTCAGTACGGGAATAAGATTGTATGCCTTGGTATAACCCGCCCAGGTTTCGTAGCTTACCCTGGCGCGGCCCTGACGGCCTTTTTTGGTGGTAACCAGTAACACACCGGCGCCGGCACGGGAGCCATAAATGGCAGCCGCGGAGGCGTCTTTCAAAATCTCGATACTTTCAATGTCGGCCGGATTAATGTCGCCCAGCACGTTGTTGCCGGCAGTGTTGCCGGTGTTGCCTGTAAATACCGGAATTCCATCTACAACTACCAGCGGGAAAGAACTCAACGAAATCGAGTTCACACCGCGTACCCGGATCACCGGCGGATTATTCAAAACGCCGTTGGGAATGTTGATGTTCACGCCCACAGCCCTTCCGGATAAGCCTTGCTCAAAAGTCTGGATCGGCTGATCACGCAGTTTGGAACCACTCACCTGCGCAACGCTGCCGGTGAGGTCCTGGCGGCGTTGGGTACCGTACCCCACTACCACTACTTCCTGCATGCTTTGCTGAGCACCGGTCTGCAGTCTTACGTTGATGCTGGTTTGATTGCTGATACCAATTTCCTGTGATGCCTGGCCAATGGCCGAAATCACCAATGTCCGGCCGGTGGCAGGTACGTTAATTGAAAACGTACCGTCTTCGCGGGAAACAGTACCTACATTGGTGCCCTTTACCTGAACGGATGCGCCGGCAACAGCCACACCGTTGGCATCGGTTACCTTGCCGGTAACGGTACGCTGGGCCCACGTAACGAGCCCGGTGAGCATCAGAACGATGCCCAGAAATAACAGTTTTCTCATGTGCCTTTCTGTTTTATGTTTTAGAATTAAAGCAAAAACGATCGGCTTTACAAAGGATGGCTGGATTTTGAGAGGTGCGAATTTAGGCTTAGAAACAACAAAGACAAATAATCGTTAAGAAATGCTGCTTCTTTTTTCAGATCGCTGATTTGCTTGGGTTTACAACGCTTTTTTGCGGAAAAAGGCCAGCAGCAACGCCGGCAGCAGCACAAGATTGGCGAAGGTGGCGGTAACCAGTGTAACGGAAGTCAGCCAGCCCAGGGCCTGCGTGCCGCCAAAGCCGCTGAAGCAAAAGATCACAAAGCCGGCCGTTAAAACAACAGAGGTATAAAAAATGCTGACACCAGTGGAATAAACCGTTTCGATGACGGTTTTTTGCACATCGGCGTTGTTGCCGGCCAATTGCTGCTTGTAGTTGACCAAAAACCGGATGGTGATATCTATGGCAATGCCGAGGGCCACGCTGAAGATCAAAACCGTAGAAGGCTTTAGCGGCACGCCGGCCCAGCCCATAATGCCGGCGGTAATGATCAGCGGAATAAGGTTGGGAATGAGCGAACAAAGCAAAATGCGCAGCGACCGGAAAAGGTAAAGCATGCACAGGGCAATGAGTAGAAAAGCCCATAAAATGCTTTCGCGAAGGCCATTGATGATAAAGCGGGAGCCTTCCAGAAAAGTCACCGAGCCACCGGTCAGTTCAATATCCACCTTCCGTTTACCCCAAAGCGAGTCGCCCTTGTTTTCTTCTTTGGTAGCCGTGGTTGCCGAAAGAGCTTCGATGCTGTCGCGGTTGAAGATTTCCTCGGCCCTTGCCTGTATGCTTTCCAATACTTCGGGCAGCTTTTCCGATCCCACATCTTTCATGGTTACCGATATACGGGCCTGCTGCCGGTCGCTGTCCATAAACGAGGAAGTAAGGCGGCTGAAGCCTTTAGCACCGGCGGAGCTGTCTTTTGTGGCGGTATCGGCATTTTGCTGCAGGTAAGGGCGCAACGCAAGGAGGTCGTTTTCGCCGGGCATGCTATAAAAGGTGCTGTCGCCCTCGAAAAAGGCCTGCTTTGCAAATTTCAATCCTTCGGTAAGCGTCAGCGCCTTTCCAAGGTCTTCTCTTGCCGACAGGTATTGCACCAGCGAATCCATCTTTACCAGGTTCTGGAGGTTGCGGGTCACACCCTGCCGCCGTTTTGTATCAATCACCACCTCCAGCGGCATCACGCCACCAAAGTTTTCTTCAAAGAATTTCAGGTCAGTGTAAATCTTATCGCCCTTTGGCACATCATCCACAATATAACCCACGCTGCGCAGGCGGGTGATGCCGGCCACCGACAGCAGCAGCACCACGCCCGTTACGCCAAATATGAGCTTGCGATGATTGAGCGACCAGCGTTCTATCCCCGCCAGCCACCGCTTCAGGCGGCGGTTATGCAGGTACTGCATATGCCGTTCTTTTGGCAGCGGCAAAAGGCTCAGCACCGGCGGCAGTAGAAAAAGCGAAATAAAGAACAGGAGAAAAATGTTGGTACCGGCCACAGCGCCAAACTCCTTCAATACAGCGCTGCGGGTTAGGGCAAACACGGCAAAGCCAATGGCGGCCGTGATGTTGCAGAACAGGGTCACCACGCCCATCTTGCTGATCATGTTTATAATCGCCTCTTTCCGGTTGTTGCTTTCGAGATAGCTTGTGTGGTATTTGTTCAGAAAGTAGATGCAGTTGGGAATGCCAATGACAATCACCAGCGGCGGAATAAGGGCGGTAAGCAACGAAATTTTGTAGCCCAGCAGGTGCAGAAAACCCACGCTCCACACCACGCCAATGCCCACCACCGCCAGCGACAGCAGCATGGCGCTGAAAGAACGAAAAAACAGGAGCAGGATCAGCGCCGACAGCACCAGCGAGCCAATGAGGAAGTACTTCATTTCGGCCTTGATGCGGTCCGATAAAATGGTGCGGATCAGCGGCAGGCCGCTCATGCGCAACGGCAGGTTATGCTTTTTCTCAAATGCCGTGGTGTGCGAAAGAAGGTTTGAAATAATTGCCGTCCGTTCCGGCGAATTGAACAACTGGTTGTTGACGGTTACCGCCATCATATAGCTGGACGTTTGCGGGTTGTACAGCAGGCCGCGGTAAAAAGGCAGGCTGTAAAAAACCGTGCGCCCGCTGTCAATTTGCGCCTGTGTCAGCACCGTGTCGGGAAAAACCGGCACGGCCTGCAGCTTTTCCGATGTTTGCTGCCGTACTAAGTTGACAGCCGCCGGCACCGACAAAATGCCTTCCATGCCCCTGATGCCCTTTATCTGGCGCTGCAAAAGCCGGAAGTCATTAAAAAAAGCAGAGTCAAAAAAGCGGTCGGTTTGCGCTGCTATCACCAACAGGCCGCCGTTGTCGCCAAAGGTTTTTTTAAACCGTTCAAACGAAAGATATTTTGGATTATCGGTGGGAATGGCCCTGGAAAACTCATAGCCCAGCCGCACTTTGCTGGCATGATACCCGAAAAAAACCGTCAGCAGCAGCAGGAGCAAAAGCAACAGGTACCTGAAACGGAGTACGGCTACGGCAATGGATTTCCACATCGGGCTTTTGGTTTAAAAGCCGTAAAGCTAAGTGTTAAACGAAAATGCTTCGGCAAAGCCATTGGTGAAAGCAACAAAGAGGCGCAAAGAAGGTTTTGTAGGAATGCCGAGCGGTTGACGATGACTGCACAGCCAGATGAAGCGGTAAAAACCGACAATTCCATTTACCGCAATGACGCCGTGTTTTTATTGAGGGGCTATTTAGGGGAAAAAGACCTTACGCTGCTCCATCACCACCGTTGTAGTCAAGCGGCAACAGGAACGCTATTGAGCTTTGGCAAGTAAACAGGCGACATATCGCTAACCTTTAATGCCCCACGCCTCTTTGCCAATACACATTTTGGCACATTTGCAGGCGCACATAACTATGATACGAAGCCAAACTTCAAAAAAGCCAAAATTTTGCTGACGCCATTTGGTACCTTCATTACAATGGCTGACGTGTTCACAAAAGAGAAGAGAAGCGAGGTAATGAGCAAAATTCGGGCAAAGGATACCAAGCCTGAATTGCTCGTTAGGCGTTTTCTCTTTTCGCAAGGCTTACGCTTTCGCTTACATCAAAAGACGTTGCCTGGAAAACCGGACATAGTTTTAAAAAAATTTAGATCAATTGTGCTTGTGAACGGCTGCTTTTGGCATGGACACAGTCATTGCAAATACTTCAGAATGCCGGAATCCCGAAAAGAGTACTGGATCCCAAAGATTCAAAAGAATACCGCCAAAGACTCAGAAATAAAAAAAGAATTGAAAAAACTCGGATGGAAGGTTTTTACTATTTGGGAATGTCAGCTTAAAGGAAATCATGCAGATAAAACTTTAGTTCGGATTATGAATAAGATTTTACAAAGTCATAATTGAAAGTATGTCTACTTATTTGTCTTGTGTGGGCCGAGAAACTTGCCCCCATTAAAATGAACAAGATGATCAGGATTGTCGGCAGTCCAAACTTCACTTTCCCAGCCAATATCTGCAACGCTTTGCCGGAAGTCCTTTTTTGAGGTAAAGGCAGTTACGAAGATTAAATCAGCTTTACAATCTTTTAAAGCCTTTTGCAGTTCCAAAATCCTTTCCTCGCTCATTGGCCCCGAAGTATAAAAAGCTTCTATTAAATAAAGCCAATTCTTTTCAGCGTTATAAGCTACAATGTCTGGCAGTGAATCATGAGTAAGCTCAAAAAAGCCAAGCTCCTTTAACTTATCGTCCTGTCTTATTAGGTATTTGTCTGCTGCATCACCTACATATAAAACTTCGCAGCCGTAACCATACCTTGGCAGAAATTCTTCAATAATTTCTCTTTGAAGCTGATTATGGCCTCCTTGTGAAAAGTCAAGTATGTGACCGCCTGGGAGTGTAACTCTCACTTTTGGAAGGTCCCTTTTCCTTTTCAGAATTTCCTGTAAAGAGGGCCTGTTTTTAATAAAAAGCTTAAGCTTAATATCCCACTCCTCCGTATTATAATACATTAGCAAACTTTTGAAGTCTGCACTAATTGTATAACCTCGTGTCGGGTCGTTTTGTGCAGCACTTGGATTGTCAGCGCTATTAAGTACTAAGTCAGCAAGCACGAGAAGTTTCAAATGCTTTCGTCTTACATCGTCGTACGAACCAGATGATATATTCTCTTCATAATTATCATTGATAAACCTAATGATTTCTCTAGTTTTTAAATGCCTGTGTTCATTCTGCCCTTTTGCTTCGCGCCATGATCTCGTTACGCCTGCAACTGCTAGGAAAGCCATCGCCATATTTTCAAGGCCACGCTCCCGTTTACCAGAAAAGGGTATCCCAACACTATGCAAAATATCGAGGGCTTCGTTGATTAACCGTTTTGTGTTCTCAGACTTCTGTGAATGTGAAAGATAATCTCGCATAAAAATCAGCCCGGCAAAGCTAAAGAAAGCTGGCCGGCATTAACCGGCCTTTTGTGATAACAATTTTTAATTGATACAGCCATCTTATAGGCGAGTAATGGCGGAACAGCATTTCCGATCTGATAAAACTGGCTTGTCTCGGCGCCAACAAAATTGAATGCATCTGGAAAGCTTTGAAGGCGAGCTGCTTCTCTAACTAAAATCCTTCTTCGACGACCATCCGGCAATTTGACACGATGCATATCTCCGGTGGCAGCAGATAAATTACGACATGTCAAGGTTCGAGCGGGTCTATCAGGATACAAGTCTCTAGGGTTTATGCACTTTGATGCCTTTTCATAATTGGCGATATAAGTATCCTGTGCGGTCGTAAGAAATTTGCTTTCAGCAGGAATTGTCTGCATTAAGTCGTTTATTGCATCACTCACAGTATGCTTTTTACTTTCTTTGACCGGAAAACTAAACTCTGAATTATGACCAACAACAAAAAGTCGTTCACGATTTTGAGGAACTCCAAAATTGACGGCATTCAACAGTTGATGATCAATAAAATAACCTAAGCCTCTCAATTCTTCTATAATTAGTTCAAGATACCATTTGTTAGAGTATAAAAGTCCACGGACATTCTCGAACAGAAATATCCGGGGCCTCAATCTTCTAACTGCTTCGATGAAAATTGGAAAGCCGTTACGAGAATCATGAATACCATTTTGATTTCCACCAACGCTAAATGGTTGGCAAGGAGGGCCGCCGATTATAATTTGTACGTCTGGATATTGAGTATCTAAGGTGAGCTTTTCAACAAAGCACTCACCTTGTAAATTTCTACGATAAGTTGCAGCGGCATCTGGATTCATTTCAAAGCCAATGGTCCTAAAACCCGCAGCCTCAAATCCAAGAGACAATCCCCCGCACCCGGCAAACAAATCCAAAACAACAGCTTCTTCAGTGATGCTTGGGACTAAGGTGTTGTTTATCAATTCAATATAATTCATCTGCCCTAATAGAGTTACTCAAAATTTAAACCAACAATCGCAAAATGCTAAAAAACTTAGAATATTACTACAATTCATTATAGCAAACTTAGTTCCTGTCCCTCCATCAATTATACCCGTTTATGCACAAATAACTACCAACACACCAAGCCGACAAACAGGCCTAAGGCGGCGCACAACGCCTGACACAAAGCTAAACGCTAAGCCCCTTTGTGGCTTGCCAATGCTCCCAGAGACCCCACGTGGGGCATCAAAGCTGCACCAAGACCAATGCCGCTAGCCTACAACATGGGCTTGAGTGCAATAGCGGCTGCGGTACAAGGGCCAGGCATTAAAATATAATTTTTACTTTAGAACATGGGCTTAGGCCGCAGGATCACGGAATACTGATACTGTAGTAAGCCCCAGAACGATAGCGAATCAATACACCTACTTATTCATCACGGACTCTTTTTTTACCACGGCTTCACCTTTGTGCCCATCGGGCAAAACTGCCACCCGCAGCGCCTTTAGCCCGCTGACCGATTGCAATTCTTCCACCTCCAGAAATTCGGTGACGCCGGTGACCAGGCCCTGTCCTTTCAGGTAGTCAATATATTGCAGGTACTCCCTGGCTTCTTCTTCCTGCGAGTACACAATGGCGATGGTGCCGGGTTGGGTCAGCCGTTCGGCGGTGCCTTTTACATGCGCCTTGTCTATGCGCTTTTTTATGACTTCGTACCGGGCATGATGCACACCGTCCACGTCAAACTTCCGTTCGGCATTGCGAAAACGGATGGAAATGGGCTCGTTATACACCAGCACCAGTTGCGTTGTTTGCAGGGGCAAATAAAGGCTGCCGCTTAGCCGCTGCACCCGCCTGGCTGCGCTGGCCAGGAAATGCAGTTGCCACAACCGCAGGTTCTTTAAATGCACCGGGTGAAACGCTTTTGCCGGCGAAATGGACTGGCCGATGTATAAATTAAAATCTACGCCATCGGTAACAAACCGTTCGAAATAATGCGGGTAAACCTTCTGCATACGTTCCTGCTCTTCGGCCAGGAATTCCACGATGGCCGTATTGATGCGGGTAACACTATCCTCGAAACGACGGCGGCTTTCGTTAAATAGCTGCGTGGCGTTTTCGGTCTTTTCCAGGTAAGCGTTCAACAGCGGCCGGAAGCCCGGTGCCGCACCGGCCAGGTAACGCATAAGCTCTTCTACCTCGGTACGCAAAAATTGTTGCACCACCTGCTCGTCGGCGGCAAACAAAAAGCCCGACACGGCATTCCGGTACTGCCCGATGCGTGACATCACTTCCTGCAGCAGCGGGTAATAAACCTGTTTTTGCACCTCCTCCAGCAGCGTATAAGCCTGCTGCAGTTGCAGCAACAGGTCCTGCTGGATGGCCCGGTTTCGCTCGCCGGTAGAGTTGCGAATGTCAATGACGCCGTAAAGCGGGAACACCTGCTCAAAAATCACCGATGTCATCTTTGCCGCCTGTCCGCGGTGCTGTCGCAAAAGATAGCGAATGGCTGCGTTGTTGAACTTCCATTCCACCGACGATTGCACGGCCGTGAAATGCTCCTTAACCAGGCCGGTAATGCGGTTCTGCACCTGCTGGCGGTATTGCTGCAAGGCGGTTTCCAAAACTTCCCGCACATGCTCAATGCGGATGAGCGTTGACTTGGCCACCGGCTTACCCTCGCGGGTCACAATCTCCAGGCAGCCAATGATCTTTTCATCGTGGTACAAGGCGGTGATAAGGGCACTCTTCCAGCCGCCTTTCTGCAGTTGCTTTTGCAGCGGCAGGCCTTCCGCCGGGGTGGCGGCTGTATCAGGCTCGGGGCTCTCCTTTGCCTGCCAAAACCAATTGGGACACTGCTGCAATTCTGCTTTCAGGTCATGGCAAAAGCTAACGATCTCGGCCGGTTTGCGCAGGTGCCTCAGCAAAATGCTGGAGAAGTTTACCGTGGGCAGTTCCACTTCTGTATCGGCATCGTAAAACGCAAGAAAGCCAATTTCGGCTTCCTGCCGGCGCAAAAGGTAGCGAAGCTGCTGTTCCAGTTCACGAAGCAACGGCAGGTTCTCCAGGCTGTTGTCTTTCTGCAAAATATTCCGGATGGTGCTCACCGTTTCGCGTTCCGATACTTCGCTGATGCGGGTGATCACCAGCCCTTCAAACGCAAAGCGGCTGAGGGGCAGCAGCGTGGCCAGCTCGGGATAGTTGGCCAGGTCGGCGGCCCGGTGGCAGCGCAACAAAAATTCATCGGAAAGCTGCGGCAGCTCCAGGTCGGTGGAAATATCAATGAACCGCGGATCCCACTCCAGCTCAAAATAGTTGTGTATGTTTTGTTCGCGTTCGGGGTACGAACAAATGAAGGCATTGCCGCCGATCAGGTCCACGCCGTACCATTTTTTCAGGATCAGTTTGTAAGCCAGGTTTACTTTGGCAATGGCGATATTGTCGGCCACTTTCGGGTCGAGCGGCAGCTTGAAATTTTCCTGCTCGTCGAGATAAGTCTTGCGAAAAAAAGAGGAAGCATACAGCGTCTTTGAAAAGAAAGGCATGGCCACCGCGTACAACTCGGCCTGCTGGCTAAAGCCGGCCGGAAAGATGGTGGTCAGAGCCTCATCAATCAGCGGCTGATAAGGCGATAGCGAGGCATAGTCGGTGGTAGGTTGTAACAAGGCCGGAACAGCCGAAAACCGGTGGTGCAAATCGGCACAAATCCTTGCGGCCGCAGCATCGCTGTTTTCGCTCACTTCTTTCCACAGCCGCAGGAGGGGCGCAAAAGAAATGCGGCTCTTCAGATCGGAAAGCTGGTGATAGATGGTTCCGGCCATGGTTTACTGTTTCCGCTACTGCGCTGGCAGTAAGCCATATAAAAATAAGATTTTTTGATGCGCCGTTAGCCAGGCGCCGGGCAGTTCAGGGCCAGCTTCTCCCGCAGTGCCGGTGGCCGGCCGGCGCAGCCGCAAAATGAGGCTGCTTTCGCTTAGTTTTGACCGGTGGCAAGGTTCCTTCTTTTTTTGCTGGCCCCTTTTTGTGCGTTTGGGCAAAACAGTCTTCCTTCTTTGGGCCAATGGCGGGAGCACCTTCCCTACCAGGTAGCCATTGACCTGGCAACTTCCGGTAAAACGGTGTATGCCGCTACGCCACTCAGCCTCTTTAGCGTAGATGTGGAAACAGCCGAAATCACCCGCTACAGCAAAGTGTCGGGCCTGGCCGAAACCGGCATCAGCACCATTGCTTACGATGGCGCCGCCGGCAAGCTTTTCATCGCTTACGGCAACAGTAACCTGGATGTGGTAACAAGCAGCGGCATACGGAACATACCGGGCCTGAAACGGTCGGCTATTGCCGGCAACAAAAACATTTACCAGATTTACCCCGATGGCAGCCGTTGCTACCTGGCCACCGGCCTGGGTGTGATTGTGCTGGATGCCGAAAAATACGAGATCCGGGATTCCTGGGCTATTGGCGATGCCGGCGGCTATGTAAAAACCAACGGCTTTGCCCGCACGGCATCGGCGTTTTATGCCGCTACCGACCAGGGACTGAAGCGGGCTCCTGTCAATACGTCCAATCCGGCCGACTTCCGGGCCTGGCAAAACCTGTCGGGAACGGCGGGCCTGGCCGCTGCCGCCGCAAGGGCGGTAGCTTCTTTCAACAACAAAGCCGTTGTGCTGCAAAACGACTCGCTGTTTGTAGAAAACGGCAATGCCTGGCAGCTATTTTTCACCAACGGTTCGTCGGTGGTTTCAATGCAGGTGTCGGGAAACCGCCTGCTGGTGTCGCAGGCAGCGGGCAATGGACCGGCGCAGGTGGTTGTATTGAACGATGCCGGTGCGGTGCAGCAAATTATTCAGCGTGCCGGGGCTTTGCCGGCGCCGCAAAAAGCGGTGGCTATTGGTAGCGATTACTGGGTGGCCGATGCGGCAGAAAGCCTGGTCCATGTTAGCGGAAACAGTTATGAAAACTACAAGTTGCCCTCGCCGCAAAATATTGTGTTGGGCGAAATGGCGGTGCGTAACGGTGTGCTTTGGGCCGCCGCCGGCGCCGTAAACACCAACTGGAATTACCAGTATAACCCGAGCGGCGTGTTCCGGGCCGAAAAAGACCAATGGACGGCCTACAACCTTTATACAAACCAGCGACTCGATTCGGTGCTGGATATGATCACCGTGGCCATTGACCCGCGTGACAACTCGGCCTGGGCGGGTTCGTTTGGCGGTGGCCTGGTGCATTTTCAAAACGGCGGGCAGCCAACTATTTTCAAGCAATCCTCTCCTATTGGGCCCACCGTTGGCGACCCTACCAGCTACCGGGTGGCGGGGCTGGCTTTTGACACGGAAAACAATCTTTGGATCGCCAATTTCGGTTCGCCGCGTCAGGTGCAGGTGCTGAAAGCCGATGGTGGGTGGCAATCGTTTTCGGCGCCGTTCACCCTGTTCGAAAACGCCGTGGCGCAAATTGTTATTGACGACGGCGGGCAAAAATGGATACAGGCACCGCTTGGCAACGGGCTCCTGGTGTTTGACCACGGCCGTTTTGAAGATAATGGCGACGACCGCTGGCGGCTCCTGAAAACGGGCGCCGGTACCGGCAATCTTCCCTCCAACGAAGTCTTTTGCCTGGCCAAAGACAAAAATGGATTTATATGGGTGGGAACGGCCAACGGAATCGCCGTTTTTCAGTGCCCGCAGGATGTGTTCGGCACCGGCTGCGAAGCTGTTTTGCCGGTTATCAGTGAGGGTGCCTTTGCTTCGTTTTTGTTTCGGGGGCAGGAGGTGCGGAGCATTGCCGTGGATGGCGCCAACCGCAAATGGGTGGCTACTGCCAGTGGCCTGTGGCTGGTAAGCGCCGATGGCGATAAAGTGCTGGCCAATTATACCGAAACCAACAGCCCGCTGTTCAGCAACGATGTAAAGCAGCTTGCCACTGATGGCGGCACCGGCGAGATTTTTGTCGCCACGGCAAAAGGCTTGCTGTCTTTCCGCGGCGGCGCCACCGAAGCTGGCGAAACAAAAAATAATGTACTAGTGTTTCCCAACCCCGTGCCGCCCGGCTATACCGGCACTATCGGTATCAGGGGCCTGCCCGAAAACAGCATTGTCAAAATTACCGAGCCCAATGGGCGCCTGGTGTTTCAAACCCGGTCGCTGGGCGGACAGGCTGTTTGGGACGGAAGGGATTACCGCGGCGGAAAGGCTTCCACCGGCGTTTACCTGGTGCTGGCGGTGGATAATTTCAAGGGCGAAAAAGTAGTGGGAAAGATCGTGCTGGTAAAGTGAAAAGTTTACGGGTTTACTTGTTCACAGGTTCACGAGTTGATGTCCGAAAGGCAGCCATTTTTTTTGAATTTTTTAGCCGGCTTTTTTAAGAATACTCTATCGCTTTTACAAACAGCATTGCCACTATTTACGCTTACCTTGTAAACCTGTGAACAAGTAAACTTGTGAACTAAATCACGCATGATTCAAAAAACAAAAGGCATTGTTCTCCGCTCGGTGAAATATGGCGAAACCTCGCTGATTGTAACGATGTACACCGAATTATTCGGCCTGAAATCTTACCTGGTTAACGGCGTACGCACGGCCAGCAAAAAAGGCGGGGCGAAGGCCACCTTTTTTCAGCCGGCGGCCATTCTGGAAATGGTGGCTTACCACAACGATTTCAATAAGCTGCAACGCCTGCGGGAGTACCGGTGGGACTTTTTATACCAGCATATTTTATCGGATGTGCGCAAAAACGCCGTGGCGCTTTTTATGGTGGAGCTGCTGGGCAAATGCCTGAAGCAGCCCGAATCGAACCCGGAGCTTTTTTACTTTATTGAAGATGCGCTGCACCACCTGGATGTGGCCAACGATGCCGTTACGGGCAACTTCCCGCTGTTTTTTGCCCTGCACCTGGCAGTGTTTTTCGGCTTCCGGGTGAGCGATGAATACTCTGAAGAAAAACACTACCTCGACCTGCAGGAAGGGCAGTTCACGGAGGTTCAACCCGCACACCAGTTTTACCTTCTCGACCGCGAAGCAGCAGCCGTTTCGGAGATATTGAAGATTATGCAGCCGCAGGAACTGGAGCAGATTTTTTTGAATCAGGATATGCGCCGCCGCATTACCCACGCTATTGAGCAGTACTATGCCTTTCATGTACCGGAATTTGGCAGCCTGCGAACGCTGCCGGTGTTGCGGGAAGTGATGAGTTAGCATATATTGGCGGGATGAAACAACTGCTTATCCTTTTGTTCCTGCCTTTTTTCGGCAGGGCCCAGCACCTGCCTTCGGTCACGCTCGATCTTTCGGATGTGGACATCGCTCCTTCGCTCACGATTCCGTTTTCGGCAGTGCAGGTGATGGATGTCCGCTTCGACCGCAGTAATATTGGCTGCATCAGCGACATTACCCGTGCCAATGCCAGCCGTATCAAACACGTGCAGGCACTGGCCTCTTTTCCCGACTCGCTTCATCGCTACCTGCCCCTGCTACTGCAGCGGATGGTGCAACTGCAGCCGGCAAGCAACGACACGCTGGTATTGCTAATAAAACAATTCCGGGTGACCGACCGCCTGTTCAATAGCCTCAACCGGCAACTGGAGCCGGAGATCCTGCTTCGCTTGTCGCTCTCCGCCTTTTCCCGGCACCATAACCAGTTGAAGCGGATTTTCTCTTATGACAACCTGTTGCTGGAAAAAATACCCGACGACCGCATTTTGAAACCGGATGTGTTCAGGTGTCTCCGAAACGAACTCATGGCATTGATGCTGCAAAAAGCACTGGCAGGGCAAAGCTGGCAAAGCCAGGGGCCGGCTTTTTCGGTGACTGCCGTTGAAGATGGCATCCGAAAGCGGTTTCAACTCCCGCTGTTCACCGACAGCCTTCTGCGCCCGGGTGTGTACAAAACCTTTCAGGAATTTAAGCGCAACGCACCATCGCTGACCAATGTGCAGTTTGACATGAAAAAGACAGGGTAACGGCCGTTCGGGAAGCGAACGGAAGTGAGGTGGACTTATCCAACAGCTGGGGGGTGTGCAACGGCAAGAAGTTTTTTGTTGTTTTCCGCAATGAATTACATCCGCTGTTTGCCAGCGACAAAGGTTTTTATTTCCGTTCTTACCTGTCGCGAAGCGAACTGGCAGGCCGGCCCGGCTTTGGTGACTATGCGCCTCAAACCGGCCTGCTGGGAGCCGCTTTTCTCAAAGGGGCCGAAAACAGGGAATTTGACCACTGGTTTTTTCTCAACCTGGACGATGAAACACTTTACCTGGAGGACGTGTTCGGAAAATCATCGCTCAAGCAAATGGAAAAGGAGCTGCTAAAATAAAGGCAGGGCCATAGCGCTGTTAGATGACTCGTTAAAGAGTGCCACCCCCGGCTTTTTTCCTTTTTCAAAACTGCCCAAAAAATCATCGAAGCCCAATGCCTTAGCACCGTTAATGGTGGCCCAGCCTAACACTTCTTCCAGCGGAATGGCTGGAAAATGTTTCCGGATGGTTTTAATCTCATCAGCAATATTGAGGCTCCAGTTGCTGGCCAGGCTATCGGTGCCCAACACAATGTTGCAGCCGTTTCTGCGCAGCATTTCCACCGGCGGCAGGGCCCCTTCTATGTATTGATTGGCGTTTACGCAAAGACAAAAAAAGGTTTGGCGTTTGGCTTTTAGGGTTTGGTGCTGGATAAACTCCGTATGCACGATCTGCGATTCAAGATTCACAAATTGCACATCTTCTTCGGTGGTGAAGGTGTTGTGTACAAGGACTATCTTTTCCGCCTCCTTTAATTTTCCGAAAAAAGATTGCAGGCTGCTTTTTTCGGTTGGCAGGTGATGGCTGTTGTCAATCTTCATCAACTGGTACATACGCTGAAAATCGCCGCTGCCAACCCTGAAAAATTCATCTTCGAACCGTGTTTCCTGGTTGTGGATGGACACCACCCTGCCGGCAAAAAAAGGTTGTATAGCCTGCCACAATTCGGCCGAAACGGAATACGGCGCATGCGGAACAATAGAACAGGTGGGGTCTTGGAGTTTGGGAATTGGGGTCTGGGGTTGAACCGCTGCGTTAACGAAGAGATCGTAAACCGCCTTTGCTCTATCGAACCGTGTGTGAGCTAGTGCCGGCAGCCAGCCGCTGGCTTCTATAAAATTGTAGTACCGAAGGTTGCCTTTTTCCTTTTGCGGCAGCGAAAGCGGATTGTTACAAATATCGCCTACCGCCACGATGCCCGCAGCTTTCATTGCCTCTTCGGCCGCAGCAATGGCATCCAAAATTTCCTCTTCGCCGGCACTGCGTTCGGTCACCACTTTAAACACAAAATCCACCAGGCCGGTGCCCTCCGGAATCTTTCCCTTCATATGGCTCAGCTCCAGGTGGCAGTGGCAGTTGACAAAACCGGGTAAAAGAAGGCCATCGAAAAACTGAACATTATCGCCGGCCTCGGCCAGCGGCACCAGGTCTTCCACCGTTCCGTTGGCGTGCAGGATCAGCGCCACTTCCTCGCGGATGCGATAGCCATCGAACAGTTGAAATGCCGAAACTTTCTGGTACATAGCCGCACCTAAAATACACCCCGGATCATCCAAACCCGATGGTTACCGCCGATTTTCCGGCGCCGTGCCTCCTGACCGCCCGTCAACCCGTCAACCAATCAACGATCCAACGAATCAACCAATCAACTAATCAACCAATCCCCGCTACATTTGCGGTTTCCAAATTTTACCTATGCTCGATAAACTCGATGCCATTAAAGCCCGGTTCGATGATCTTGGGGTGGCGCTGACCAATCCGGAAATCATTGCCGACAATAAAAAATTCGGGCAACTTTCAAAAGAATACCGAAGCCTTGAAAAAATTGTTCTGGCCTATGCCGGTTACAAGAAGCAACTGGACGATGTGGTCTTTTACCGCGAAGCCCTGAACGGCACCGACGAAGAAATGCGGGAACTGGCCAAAAGCGAAATGCCCGCGGCCGAAGAGGCGCTGCAGATAGCCGAAAACGGCATCCGGCAAATGCTGATCCCCAAAGATCCGCAGGACGATAAAAACGCCATTCTGGAAATACGGGCCGGCACCGGCGGCGATGAGGCCAGCCTGTTTGCCGGCGATCTTGCCCGCATGTACATCCGCTATTGTGAGCGCAGGGGATGGAAGACCAGCATTCTTTCCGAAACCGAAGGCACCGTAGGCGGCTACAAGGAAGTGCAAATAGAGGTAGTGGGCGACGAGGTGTATGGCATACTGAAATTTGAAAGCGGTGTGCACCGGGTGCAACGGGTGCCCGATACCGAAACCAGCGGACGGGTGCACACCAGCGCGGCTACCGTAGCGGTGATGCCCGAGGCCGAGGAAATTGACTTTGAGCTAAAGGAAAGCGATGTGAAGATGGAAACGGCCCGCAGCGGTGGCGCCGGCGGCCAAAACGTAAACAAAGTGGAAACAAAGGTGATGTTGACGCACATCCCAACAGGTACGGTAGTGGTTTGCCAAACCGAACGCAGCCAGTTGGGCAACCGCGAAAAAGCCATGAACATGCTGCGTACCCGCCTGTACGAAGAGCAGGTGCGCAAGCAGGAAGAAGAAATTGCCCGCCACCGGAAAAGCCTGGTGAGCACCGGCGACCGCAGCGCCAAAATCCGCACATACAATTTTCCGCAGGGCCGTGTTACCGATCACCGCATAGGGCTTACGCTTTACAACCTTCCGGAAGTGTTAAATGGTGTTATTGATGAACTGATTGATGCCTTGCAATTTGCAGAAAATGCGGAGAAAATGGCAAAGCAGAACTAATTGTGGTGTCAGTTGGGGATTTATTTTCACCCTGTGGCAGTTGCCTGTTTGCATGCCGGACGACTAAATCATGGTAGAACGCCACTTGCAATTAAAAGGACATTAGAAATCGGGAATTTTACAATGTGGCAACATAGAATTGCCTTTTTGGTACATATTTTTGTAAGTAATAAGTAGATCTTTTAAAACGGTATAAAAAGGCAAAAAGGTTTTTAGAAACCGTTAACAAATCGAAAATAAACATTGGCAACATCTTTGCTAATTATAAGATAGTTCTTCTCACATAAAGCAGTCAATTTTCTCATAAGCAGTTAGTTTTGGTTGCGACCCCTGTTTCTACAGGGGTCTATTTTTTTTATATACCCTTGTCCAAAACGTAAGGCCGGCAATTGTGCCAAGCATGTCGGCCAGCACGTCGCCCAAATCAAACGACCGGTTAACGATGAGATAATGTTGAATCAGCTCCACTCCCAGCCCGTAGCCAAATGCCAGCAAAAGAAGCAGATAGGTAAACCGCACCGAAGGATGGAAATAAAACCGCCATAAAAAGACCAGCAAGGCGAAAAAGCCAAAATGCACATATTTATCAAAGTGAGGAATGCCAAAAAGACCATCGTTGGGCAGAGCCGAACCGGGAAGGAAAAAAAGTACGGAAATGATCAGCAGCCATACCGGTGCAAGGCGCTTAAACAAGGAAATCTTTGCCAACATGGCGCAAAGAAAGCCGCTGCAATTGAAAAAAACGAATGAATCCGATCTGTTAACATTTTCTGGCGAAACGCTACAGGAGTGACGGTGGCGAAGGTTTCGGCTATGGGCAAAAAAAAACGCAACCCTGGCAGATTGCGTCTCCTGTTCGTTTTCGTCAGTCCTGATCCGTTTGGCAAACCGGTAGAGTCGGTGCCGACAAACGTCAGTTATATTTAAAGGGCGTTACCATCTCAAACGCCGGAATGTTGACATCAAACAGCTCTTTGGTATGAAGGTTCTCCATCAGGTAAGAACCATGCATCCGTCCCATTTCTGTATGCAGGTTGCATCCGCTGACATACTGGTATTCTTCGCCGGGCGAAATCATCGGTTGCATGCCCACTACGCCTTCGCCTTCCACTTCGCGAAAGCTGCCATCGGAGTCGAAAATATGCCAGTGGCGGCTGTGTAGTTTTACCGGGAACGAATTGTGGTTCTCAATAGTTATACGGTAAGCAAACATAAATTCTGATTGCAACGGATTGGAATAGTCCTGCTGATAAAATGTTTCCACGCTCACCTTAACGCCTTCCGAAATCATGCTGACCATACGATACGATTTTTGCTAAATGTAAAACAAAGTTGTTGCCATAAATAACAGGCTTATTTTTTTGTGGAATTCACGCGTTGCTCCGGAGTATTTTTGCGGCAACTTAACCTCAAATAGTTCAATATGAAAATAGCAGTAGCCAAAGGCGATGGTATCGGACCGGAAATCATGGATGCAGTTCTGCGCATTTTTGACAGCAATGGTGTGGACTTGCAGTACGAATATGTGGATATGGGCAAATGGGTGTTTGACAAAGGCTTCAGCAATGGCATGACGCCGGCGGCGCAACAAACCATCGAAGAGCTGGGGCTGCTGTTCAAAGGCCCAATGGAAACGCCAAAAGGCAAAGGTGTAAAAAGCGTAAACGTCACCGCCCGCAAAACCTGGAATACCTACGCCAATAACCGGACGTTTAAAACCCTGCATGGTGTAGATACGGTGTTTAGCAAAGCCGGGATTCCTATTGACCTCACAATTGTTCGCGAAAATATTGAAGACACGTACGGCGGCATAGAGCACATGATTACACAGGACGTGGCACTGAGCCGGCGCTTTATTACCCGGCCCGGCAGCCTGCAGGTGATCCGGTACGCCTTTGAAATGGCCCGGAAAACCGGCGCCAAACGTATTACCTGCGGGCACAAGGCCAACATCATGAAGCTTACCGATGGCCTTTTCCTGGAAGTGTTTTACGAAGTAGCCAAAGAATACCCCGACCTGCAGGCCGATGATAAGATTGTGGATGACCTGGCCATGCAATTGGTGGTAAGGCCAAATATTTTTGACGTAATTGTGCTGACTAACCTGCAGGGTGATATCATTTCCGATTTATGTGCCGGCCTGGTGGGCGGTTTGGGCTTTGCTCCTTCGGCCAACATCGGCGACTTTATTTCCATTTTCGAAGCCGTGCACGGCACCGCTCCCGATATTGCCGGAAAAGGCATTGCCAATCCAACTGCCTTGCTGCTAAGTGGCCTGGGTTTGCTGCGCCACGTTGGCCTGATGGAAAATGCCGCTGTCATTGAAAACGCCCTGCTTTACACGCTGGAGCAGGGAGTGCGAACGGGAGATTTTGGCGACCGCAATAAACCGGCACTGAATACAGCCGATTTTGCCGATGCCATCATTGCGAATTTTGGTAAAATGCCGGAGCAGGGCGCCAAACCCATCACGCCCAATCATCCGGGCACGCCGGCGCCATTTAAACTGCAGCACAACTCCATGATGGTGACGCCGGAACCGGAACAGGAAAAGATTGTTGGCGTTGATATGTTTATCGAATGCGACCAGCAGCCGGAGGTGGTGGCCGAACGCTGCCTTCACCACGGCGGCACCAAGTTTAAGCTAATTAACGTCAGCAACCGCGGCACGCAGGTGTGGCCCACCGGATCGAAGTACACCAACCTGGTGAATCTTTTTAATGCCCGGTTTGAATCTATTAATGACCAGGCGCTGAACCAGCAGGATATTCTGGGACTGTATGCAAGCCTCAGCGGCGATTTTAAGATCGCATCCATGGAAGTGCTGAATATGTGGGGCGATAAGCGCAGCTATAGCCTGGCGCAGGGGCAATAGTCAATGGGCAGGTTAACATTGGATGCCGGAATAGATCATAAATTCAATGAGCAGAAGATAGGCGAAGAAAAGAAGCGCAAAGAATAACGAAACAAGGGGAGCTACTAATGCTCCCCTTGCGTCTTTTTGGCGGTTCCGGATAAAGTGAACCGAAGCCCCAAGCCAAAATAGTACGAACAGGTTTATCACCACAAGGCTAATCATCCTATCCGTTTTGTATTTTTATACCCTGCCTTTAGTAGCCACTGCAACACTTTATCACGTTGGTCGCCTTGCACAATGATTTCACCATCCTTCGCAGAGCCACCGGTGCCGCAATGATTTTTCAGTGCCTTTCCAAGCGTTTGCAGATCGTCTTCCGTGCCGACAAAGCCTTCTACGAGCGTCACGGCTTTGCCGGCCCGCTGCTTTGTATCTAACCGCACTTTTAATTTCTGCTGGGCCGGAGCAAGTGTTTCAGCCGCCGGTTCTTCCGCGTGTTGAAACTGAAAATTCGGATCGGTGCTGTACACAAACCCGTTTTTATCGCTTTTATTTTTTTTGCTCATCACTGGTAGTTAAAGTAAAATCTTCGGCCTCCCAAACATTAACAAATCGCGGTTCAGACAATCACCGCTTTCAAACTCAAATCCAAACTCCTCGCCTGGTGAATCAATCCGCCCACGCTTACAAAGTCAACCCCGACGGCGGCGTAGGATTCAATCGTGTCTAAATTAATCCCGCCGCTGGCTTCTGTTTCAAATTCTTCGCCAATCAAATCAACCGCTTCTTTTACCTGCGCCGGGCCGAAATTATCCAGCATCACCCGCAATACCTTTCCCTTTCCGATAGCCAGCACCTTTTTTACGTCGTCCAGGCTCCTAGTTTCCACCTCTATTTTTAAATCGGGCCGGTAAGCTTGCACATAAGCCCAGGCCCTTTCAATCGCCGCTTCCAATCCGCCGCTATAGTCAATATGGTTGTCTTTCAGCATAATCATATCGAACAATCCAAAGCGATGATTTACGCCGCCGCCAATGCGAACCGCCTCCTTTTCCAGCAGGCGAAAATTGGGCGTCGTTTTCCGGGTATCGAGCAACTTTGTCCTATAGCCTTTCAGCTTGTCGGTGTAAAGCTTTGTTTGCGTGGCAATGCCGCTCATGCGCTGCATACAGTTCAGCACCAGCCTTTCGAGCTGCAAGATGGTATGGACAAAGGTTTCCACCTCAAAGGCAGTTTCACCGGGCTTCATTTCGTCGCCATCGGATTTATGGCGGGTGAAGCGGCAGCCGGGTGCTTTGTATCGGAAAATTTTTTCAGCTACATCCATTCCGGCCAGCAGGCCCTCCTGTTTAATCTTAAGCACAGCCCTGCC
>CBDUBQ010000024.1:0-95928 GCA_965365435.1 uncultured Flavisolibacter sp. | reverse complement strand
CCCCAAAAACTGAAAATAAAAAAAGGCTGCCTACTTTTGAGACAGCCTCTTTTTTGTTTGTAGGGGGTTTGTCAGAATGCTTTCTTAATGGTGGCGCCACTTTCGGCCGCGGCAATATCCACCATCGCGGTTACTTCGTTAAAAGTGGCCTCGGGGTTGCCGTTGTAGCCCACACTTTTAAAGCGGATGTTGTTGTTGCGGTCAATGACAAATTTGGTGGGAATGCCATCAACTTTGTAATCTTCGATCACCTTAAAATCATTGCCGGTTTTCGCCTTGGCTTCGTCGTACAGCACGTTGAAGCTGTATTTGTTCCTGGCAATAAAATCCGTAACCTTCTGCACCCGGTTCGAATCATTTTCCCAGGTATCAATAAACAGGAACACCACATCGGGATTGTTTTTGAAACGGTTTACCGCCTTTTGCATGCCCGGGAAAGAAGCAATGCAGGGCCCGCACCAGGTGGCCCAAAAATCAATCACCACCACTTTTCCTTTCAATGACGAAAGCGCCACGGGCTGGCCTTCTATGTTTTTAAGGGCAAACTGCGGCGCCGGCTGGTTAATGATTTTTTTCATCAGCTCAGCTTTCAGCTTGTTGTAAGCAGCTTCCTCGAGATTGCCAAGGTAGGCCATCCATTGCGCCTCGGTGTGGTTGTGGCCTAGGTAGATCTTTTTCAACTGCTCCTTCATGGCCGGCGTGTACTTGCCTTCTTCCAGGAACGTTTCCAGTTGGGCCTGCGCTTCTTCCGGGCCCTTTACCTTTTCCGTAATGGCGGCAAAGTTTTCGTTGATGTTGTTGTTCTTCCGCTTAAAGTGGTCCACCGATTTTTTCACTGCGGCATAAGCAGCCACATAGTCGCCCTTTTGGTACAGCAATACGCCGTAGGTATCGTTGTAGGAGTAAAAGGTGTTTTGCAGGTTTTTGCGGTACTCGGTCTCCGTCATTGACGGATACTTACTTTTCATTTCCCGCATTTCCTGGCTCACCAACTCCATCGAACGTTCGGAGAGTTGCAGGCCTATGTCCACGTTCACCGGCTTTCTGCTAAGGCCTTCGCCCGACATTTTCCAGGCAATGCTATTGAGCGCAGCGGCTTTTGCCGAACCCGCCATCACGTCAATGTATTTCTTCATGGCCCCGTAGTTACCGGAGTCGGCTGCCATCCGCGCCAGTTGTCCGGCCATATAATCAATCGCACCCTGGTCTTCTTTTTTCACCGGGCCCAAAGCCGCCAAACCTTCAAAAACCTTTTCTTTATCGGCCATTGTTTTGGCTTTACGAAAAGCTTCCGAAACTTCGCGGAGGCGCCAGGCACCATTCGGAAAACGTTCTTTTATCTGGGCCGTGATTTCGCTGCCTTTTTCTTTGTTTTCTAAAAAGCGCTGGTAAAGGCCATTGGCATCCATCAGCTCGGCCTCGCTGGCTTTTTGACCGGCCACTAGCTTGTCCAGCTCATCTTTCAATTGAGCCTTGTCGGGCGCTGTACCCGAAAGGCCGAGGTACTGGAAATAGTCTTTGCGAAATCTGGCAGGGGCGGTGGCCGAGCTGAATTCTTTTCCCATCCATTCCACCGCTTTTTCTTTGTTGCGCTTCAGGTCGAGGTAGAAGGAGTATATAGCAAAACCATTGCCGATAGCCAACTGGGCGCCCGGCACCAGTTCTCCTTTTTTGGTGTACAGCGGCGTAAAATAGCCCTCGTCCTTGTTATTATCCCGCAGCTCGTCTTTTGCAAACAAAAAGAAAACCGCTTTGGTGGAATCGTTGGTCTTTACGCTTCCTTTAAATAATCCGCCCTGCTGTTTCAGCAAAACGCTTTTGGCCCGCGGCTCTCCGCCTTCCATCAGGTAGGCAATGGCCTCAAAATCGTTGTGCCCCTGCAGCACCGTGTTGCGGGGCATGTACTCGATGGTAACCACCCCTCCGGCTACCGGCTTTTTGGTAAGCACTTCAAAATTCTGTGCTTGCACAAGAGCAACTATACCTGCAAAGAACAGGGCCAGGACTGTTTTTTTCATACAGAAACATTTAGGCGTGAGTGATAAGAGAACAGGCGCTAACGGCCTGAGACATAAATTTAAAGAGGAAGATGGAGCGGTACCCGAAAAATGTATGGATGGTTTTTGCCATGGAAAATCCAGGGTGAAATAAATTTTCAAAACTGTCACCTTAATCGCTCCAACACCCCTTTCCGTTTTACAATGTTTTTATAATCCCACTGAATATCCCTTGCTTTTTGCAGCCAGCGTTGCAAGGCATCTGCATCCACTTCTTCTATGGAACGATACCGGGCTTCGGCGGCTTTGAAGCTGCCTTCATTTTGCAATCCGGCTTCGTCAAACGATTGGCCACTCCAGAACAAAAGGCGTACACTGTCTTTCAATTTGCTGTAACCCACCACCGGATTGCCCTCGAGAAACCACACCGGGTGCCGGTGCCAGTTCTTGCTTTCTGCTTCCGGGAGATTTTCGTTGATGACAGCAGCAAGCCGGTGGCAGATTTCGGCATCACCGGTTGCCTGTGCGTTGTTGTAGGCCTGAATGTCTTTATTCATGTACAGGTTTTGCTATACTGTTTGTTAGATGAAGACGTCGGTTATATTTTCACGGCGGTGCCGGTGGCCACTACCATCAGCATGCTGCCGTTGGCGCCGATGGTTTCAAAATCAAGGTCAATGGCCACTACTGCATCGGCGCCCATGTAGGCCGCTTTTTGCTCCAGTTCGTGCAGGGCATTCATCCGGGCCTCTTCAATTACTTTTTCGTACGTGCCGCTGCGGCCACCTACAATATCACGTATGCCGGCAAAAATATCTTTAACGATGTTGGCGCCAATGATGGCTTCGGCCGTTACAATGCCGAGGTATTGCCGGATGGGTTTTCCTTCGATGGTGTTGGTTGTTGTCAGTAACATGGAGGTTGGTTTGGCTGAAGGTAAAAAAAGATCTGTTGGCAACGTATCATCGGTTGGCCAACCAATGAAACCTTCTCTGCATTTGTCAGCACTGTCATCGTTACACATGCTGCCAGTGAGCCGCCGGGGGCGGTTTATGCCGGCGTAATAGTTGATAGATTGTTGCACGCATGAACAGAAGAATCCCCCGCGTGGCAGAAGAGCAATTGCTGGCAAACGGAAGCCCGGGCGTAGCTGTAAAAGAAAAAGCAGAAGGGGCCGGACCATTAAAGGCCTTCCCGGCCCTGCAGAGCCGGAACTACCGCATCTATTTTTTCGGACAATTTTTTTCCCTTATCGGCACCTGGCTGCAGATAGTGGCGCAGGGTTGGCTGGTGCTGCAATTGACGTCGTCGCCTTTCCTTATTGGATTGGTGGCCGCCCTTGCCACAGCGCCTTCCCTGCTTTTTTCCCTGTTTGGCGGCGTAGTGGTGGACCGCTTTTCAAAAAAGCGCATTCTGTATTTCACCCAATCGGCCAGCATGCTCCTGGCCCTGGCGCTTGGGGTCATTACCATCAACGGACTGGCTACCGTACCGGTAATTGGAACCATCGCCTTCCTGATGGGGACAGTTAACGCAGTGGATGCCCCGGCCCGGCAGGCACTGGTGCCGGAACTGGTACAGAAAGCTCACCTTCCCTCGGCCATTGCACTAAACTCCGGCATCTTCAATGCCGCCCGTGTTATTGGTCCCGGTCTGGCCGGGCTGCTGATTGCGGGGGCGGGCATTGGTGGTGCTTTTATTGCCAACGGCCTCAGCTACATTGCCGTGCTGGTGGCGCTGCGGTTTGTGCAGATTCGGGAGCAGCCGGCAGCCAGGTTGCAACACCCGCTGGCAGCTATCAGTGAAGGCATCCGTTATTCATTCACCCATCCCGTTATACGGGTGCTGCTTGTTTTTGTGGGAATGGTATCCATCTTCGGTTGGTCGTACGCTACTATTATGCCGGTAATTGCCCGGGAAACGTACGGGCTGGATGCGAAGGGGCTTGGGTATTTGTACATGGCAACAGGTGCCGGCGCTTTACTGGCCACCTACCTTGTTGGATCAAGAGGCGGCAAAGTATCGCCGCTTATTTTTATCATTGGCGGTAGCAGTTTGTTTGCCATTAGCCTGGCCCTGTTTAGCCTTACGGGCAATTTTACCATTGCACTGCTGCTGTTATTCCTCATTGGGCTGGGCCTTCTTTCGCAGGCTTCCATGATGAACACGATGGTGCAGGGCATGGTGAAGCAGGAATTCCGCGGCCGGGTGATGAGCCTCTACATCCTGATGTTTTTGGGCATGGCGCCGGTGGGCAATTTCTGGATTGGTTATTTGACCGAGCGGATAGGCATTGCCAGCGCTTTTCAGCTCAATGCGGTGGTTGTGTTTTTGACGGGCATGTTGGTGTTTTGGAAACGGAAAAGGATTAATGCGAGGTATCGCTTGTATAAGCGGCAGAATGGCAGCGATTAGTAAGCTGGATAAAGAATAGACAGTCTTCTCTAGTTTGTTGCACCCGTTGGCATCACCGCCAACGGGTGCAACAACGCATTTCTTTATACCTCCTCCGTCGGCCGTATTTCTGCTTCATCTAATTCAAAAAGCCACTTAGCACCCGCCTTTGCGGGCAACACGTTGGTAAAGTCTTTTACCATCCCGTTCCACATAGTTGATGGATATAATTGGATAGGCATACTTGGGCGCATGCGAAACAGCATGGCTTCTGATGATTATTTTGTCGGCCACTTTCAGGCTGGCCAGCTGCTCCCATTCATTCGGCTTTGCCGGCCCATTAGCCAGAATATAGTCGTCGCCATTGATCCTCACCATCACCCCAAAACCTAACCGCGAGCCTGGCGGAAGGGAAAGAGAAGTGACAACCGCCTCCATATTAGTAAAGCCACCGATGTGCTGCCTTATTTTCTCCTCGCTGCTATACACTTTTCTGCCTGCCGGCGACGCCTCCCATTTTTTAAACTTTATTCCCTCTGCTGTAGCTTCCCACTCTGTTAATGCTGCAGCCCTTTCAGCAGCAGGAATCGGCTTAGGCATTGGTTTTTTCGGAGGTTTGTTGTCGAGTCCCCGGTTGGCAAATACGAGTCCGCCTATCACCACCAGCGGTAGGATCAGCGCATACGTAAGCTTTTTCATAATTTTTGAGTTTTATTTAGATAATGGGTGGATGCTGTTTTCCAAAGAGATGTTTTTCAGCCGGATTTATTCGGCTTTGTAAATAGGAGCAGAGCATCACTGGCAGGAAGAACAGAGTGAATGGTTTTCGAATTTTTTCATCGCTATTTATCCTGCACTTCCGGACCTGTTTGCCTGTAGAAACAAAGCAACCCTGCACCTGCTTCAACAGCCTCCGGCACTGGGAACGGCATAAATCACCTTTCCTGTAACCTTCAAATTAAAAACTTTTCCTTCCAGCGAAGGAAAGATCAATTGCCATGTTTTTCCTTTATCCTCTGATCGGTAGATGCCGTCCGGATGCCCGCAAAAGAAAAAATCATCCACCTGGACAACTGAGGAAATCATCATACTCGGCGGAAGACCGGCATCAATGGCCTGCCAGGTTTTGCCACCATCGTAAGATGTTCGCACTCTCCGGGATTTTGCTTCCGAACTATAGGTGATGGCGGCAAACCCGCCTTCAATGCGGGCGACATCAATGCCCACACCGCCCTCACTAATCACCGGCTCCCAGTTTTTACCGTCATCAACCGACCGCATGATGCCCCGGTTGCATGTGGCTAACACAACTCCTCCTGACTCCACCCATTTGCTTCCGCCTCCAGTTTGGGTTCGGTTCCAGGTTTTTCCATTGATCTCTTTGTTCCAAAAAGGAAAATTTGCATTTCGTTTGCCGCGATAGCTCCCATTTCCTGCCGTGAGGGAAAGGCCATTGTCATCTTTGCCACCACCAAAGCCGGCATCCACCGGTATCGGCACCCCGGCGCTGACGTCCTGCCAGGTTTGTCCGCCGTCGGCGGAAGCAAAAACAATATCGGCGATTTTGGCGGTTGCCAGTTGCTGTTCTGGTTGCCAAACCGGCAGAAGGCGTTCCTGTTGAAATTCTGCGGCCTGTTTACAAGAGGGGAATAAAAAAGAAAGGAAGAGAGAAAGCGGATAGATTTTCATGGCAAAAAATGTATTGGTGAAACAATAAAACAAAGCTATCCGGCGCCAACTGGGCCGATGCTTTTTAGGCGTAAAAAGATGTAAAAGACCCGTAAAATGCCTGTAAAACGGCCATATTGAGGGGTAATAAACTATTTTGCAGGTATGAAGCCAATACTCTTGGTTGGTTGCTCTATCATAACAACGGTGATCTTAATTGCTGCTGTTGCATTTGCCAGCAAAAAGGACGAGATGCCTGAAAAGCATGTAGAAGTTGTCTTGCGTGATTTGGGACATCAGCTTTTGCTTTCGGCAAACGATTCGTCATCGAGGGTGCTGCCGGTTAAAAAATTAAGCGAACATACCTATCGGATATCCTTTCAAAACGATTTCAGGTTTATTTCAGATACGCTCATCAATCTGGTTCAACGAAAATTTGAAAAGGCCGGGCTGGCCGAAAATTTAGTTGTGAGCCTGCAGCAGTGTGACCAAAACGAAGCTGTTTTTGCCTTCGAAGTAAATGGCCCTGCCGGCGATTTAACTCCTTGCCGGGGCCGCACCCTGGATGTTGGCTGTTATGTTATTGAAGTTGAATTTCTGGAAGGGAGCCGGTTCAATCCGGTTTGGCTGGCCCTGCTGCTTATTCCTTTGCTTTTTGCCGGTCTTTATCAAAAGAAAAAGTTTCGCAAAAAAGAAGAAAAAGAGCCGGTTCCGGATCATGATGATCACCTGCAGTTAGGAATCTTTCGCCTTTATCCGGACAGCAACGTTCTTCGATCGGAGGAGAGTGATATTGTGCTCTCGGAAAAAGAAGCAAAGGCACTGAAAATATTTGCCGAAAATATCAATCAGACGGTGGAACGGGAAAAGCTGATGAAAGAGCTTTGGGAAGACGAAGGCGTAGTGGTGATCAGCCGAAATGTTGACGTATTGGTGTCGAAGTTGCGCAAAAAATTGAGCGACGACAGCTCGATCAGGTTTATCACTGTACCGGGCAGAGGTTATAAATGTATTGTCGGGTGAGCGGTTCGGCGGACCGGTAACGGCCATCGTAGCAGCTGCCGATTTCGACAGCACAACGGAAGAAGACATTGTAAACGCCATTCAAAAGGCCCGGTACAAGGGCTAAGTCATGTAAAGGATCATTATTGACGCCAATGTCTGGATTAAGTATGCCCGCTCCCGTGATATTGCGCCACTGCTTGACCGTTTTGTAGCCTACAACTTTTTGCCGATTGTCAACAACTACCTGCTGTCAGAAATTTTTGATGCCGTAGTAGAGAACGGATGGATGAAGGAAAAAGCCGCTGCGCTGTTGCTCGAATTTATCCGGAAGATTGCCTTGCCGGCTGTTGAAAGCGCCGTTTATCGCTTAAGCCCCGACCCAAAAGACAACAATCTCTTCGACCTTGCCGTGCAAAACAATTGCGTTTTCCTGATTACCGACGATACAGAACTGTTAGGCTTTCGCTTACCGCCACTCCCGGTTCATAGCTCCGGATGGTTTCTAAAAACGTTTGGTTTGGAAGGATAGGCATTTCGGAGTAATTCTAAAGACGAGTGCCTTTGGTGGGCCCTCGTCACAGGCGAAAGCCAGCAAGCTTTGGGTTTGAAGAACACTACGGATAACGGGGTTGCAGCTATATGTAACGAACTTCCGTGTACGAGATCCGTTCGGGAGTTTACCACGACCCGTCTGGAATGCTGTGAGAGGTGCAACTCGTTGCCTATAAGCGGTAAAGCAGCCTACTCGACTATCCGCATTTCCCTTTACGATTGGCGTAGTAACTTCTTACGCACCATTTCTTGTCTGCCTTTGGCGATACCACCCAATAACAGGACAAGCCCGAAAATTACTGCATAGCCACCTCCTCTAATAATCTGCACCAGATAAGTTGAATGAAATGAAATAACATAGCTATTTTCTATAAGCATGTAAATTCCGCATACAATACCAATAAAGCCGAAGATTGACAAGAAGAAGGTTAATGCAGACCAATCTTCAAACTGAGGCTTTTCTTGTTGCTCGTAATAGATTTGCTGTATTGAACCTTTTACAGCATCATGAACTCTTTCCTCAACCGTCTTATGAAGTTTGCCAACTGAAACGGCTTTCCTCAAAAGAATGCCAAACAAATACGCTTCTTCCTCGTTTGTTGCAGAGAGTTTTTCAGCCTTCTTCATATAAGGCCTAATCCTTACAATATCATCATCTGACAATTCCTTTTCTATAAACCTTGCAAATTGCATTTAGTTCGGCTGTTGCGGCTAACACATAAATTTATAACCTTCAATTCGTAATATTCAAAAAACCACCGCCTGATCTTAATAACCTGCTATTCGCCTTTTCAAGTGTAACGTCGCCAATACACTTCTGCTTTTGCAAATTCCTTATTGTCGAACATCTTTTGCGAAACGAAGTCGCTTAGCTATTCCCACCCCGCATCCTCCTCTCCAAATACCCCGCGGTCTTACTCTCCTTCACCCTCGCCACCTCCTCTGGCCTTCCCTGCGCCACAATCCGTCCGCCCTCTTCACCGGCACCGGGACCAATATCTATCACCCAATCGCTTTGTACAATTACATCCATGTCGTGTTCTACCACAATGACTGTATTGCCTGCGTCAACCAAACGGTTGAGTTGCACTACCAGTTTTTCTACATCGGAAGGATGCAAGCCGGTGGTCGGTTCGTCCAACACATACAAAGTGTTTCCTTTACCGAGGCGCTGCAGTTCGGTGGCCAGCTTAATACGTTGCGCCTCACCACCCGACAGTTCTGTGGCGGGCTGGCCCAATCGCAAATAACCAAGGCCTACCTCGTGCAGCATTTGCAGCGCCCGACTGATAGTTGAGTCTTCTTCAAAAAAAGCAAGGGCCTCGTCAACCGTCATCCGTAAAACATCGGCGATGTTTTTGTCGCGGTAAGTGACTTCTAATGTTTTTGCATTGTACCGGGTACCGCCGCACACCGGGCAGGGCGCATACACGCTGGGCAGAAAAAGCAATTCCACCATCACAAAACCTTCGCCCTCGCAGTTCTCACAACGTCCTTTCCCTACGTTGAACGAAAACCGGCCGGCATCGTACCGCCGGCTGCGGGCCAGTTTAGTAGAGGCAAACAGCTTTCGCACACCGTCAAACAAGCCCGTGTAAGTCGCCAGGTTCGACCGCGGCGTGCGGCCGATCGGTTTTTGATCCACCCTTACCATTCGTTTAATGCTTTCCATACCGGCAACGATTTTGCCGCCTGTGGTTTGCACCTGCTCCGGTTGTAAAGGCTCGCCGTCTTCTTCTTCCACTGGCAAATCATGTCCCAGATTCTCCGCTACCAGTTCCACCAACACCTGGCTCACCAGGCTCGATTTGCCCGAACCCGAAATCCCGGTAACGGCCGTCATCACACCCAGCGGAAAAGCGGCATCGAGATGGTGCAGGTTGTTGCGGGTAACGCCGGCAAGTTTGAGCCAACCGGAAGCCTGGCGGGTTTGGTGTTGGGCGTTTGGGGTTTGGGGTTGGTGGCCGCTGGTAAAAACATGCTTTGCTGTTTTGGAGGCTTTTACTTTTTGCAAGCCATCCAGCGGCCCGCTGTACAAAATTTCGCCGCCTTTTTCGCCGGCGGCAGGGCCTACATCCACCACCCAATCGGCGGCGCGGATCACATCCAGTTCATGCTCCACTACAAACAGCGAATTGCCCGATGCCTTCAGCCGTTCCAGGGCCCTTAGCAGGGCTTCGGTATCGGATGGGTGCAAACCCGCCGATGGCTCGTCCAGCACATACACCACACCAAACAAATTGCTGCGCACCTGCGTGGCCAGCCGCAGGCGTTGCAATTCGCCGGGCGACAGGGTGGGCGTGCTGCGCTCCAATGTCAGGTAGCCGAGGCCAAGGTCAAGCAATACGTTTAGCCGCGCCACCAGGTCTTCGGCTATACGTTGCGCTACAATGCTTTTTTCTTCATGCTGCTCTTTGGCATGTTGCGCAAGGGCTGCTGCGGTACCTTTTGCATAAGGCTCAAAAATTTGTTGCAGCTTTTTCAGGGGTTGCCGCGACATGTCGGCGATATCCAGGTCCGCAAATTTCACTGAAAGAGATTCCGGCCGCAATCGCTTGCCCTTACATACCGGGCACTCGCTGCTGATCATATACTGCTGCACCCGTTTTTTCATCAGGGTGCTTTGGGTATTGGCAAAGGTGTAAAACAGGTTGCACCGTGCAGAGCTGAAGGTGCCCATATACCCCGGCTCCATTTTTTGCCGTATGGCCCGTTTTATTTCTTCGTGCGTAAAGCCGGGATACACCGGCACCTGTGGCTGCTCATCGGTAAAAAGAATCCAGTCGCGGTCTTTTTTGGGCAGTTCTTTCCAGGGCTTGTCCACGTCGTAACCAAGCGTAATAAGAATGTCGCGGAGGTTTTGTCCGCCCCAGGCTATTGGCCAGGCGGCAATGGCCCGTTCGCGGATGGTGAGGTTTGGATCAGGCACCATCGAAGCTTCGGTGGCTTCGTACACACGGCCAAGCCCATGACAGTTGGTACAGGCCCCTTCGGGCGTGTTGGGCGAAAAGGCTTCGGCGTAAATAATGCCCTGTCCTTTGGGATAGTTGCCGGCCCTTGAATACAGCATGCGCAGCAGGTTGCTCAGCGTTGTTACCGACCCTACCGATGAGCGGGTGGAGGTGCCGCCACGTTGTTGTTGCAGGGCTACTGCAGGCGGCAGGCCATCAATGCCGTCAACCACCGGCACCGGCATCTGGTGAAACAGCCGGCGGGCATAGGGCGACACCGACTCGAGGTAACGGCGCTGCGCCTCGGCATACAAAGTGCCAAAGGCCAGCGAGGATTTACCCGATCCGGAAACACCGGTAAACACCACCAGCGCATCCCGCGGGATTTGCAGGCTTACATTTTTGAGGTTATGCTCCCGTGCGCCATGTACATGAATAAAGCCATCGTCGGTGCCCTTGTAAAGCGAAGAATGCTGCATGCGGGCACCGATTCAAATGCTGTGCCCTGAAGAAAGCTGCGGGCTTTTCGCTGCTGGCCAATAGCTGTTGCTGATGGCTGATTTTTATCGGTAGCTCTGCTAGGAAGCAGCAGCGATTTTGATAAACAGCGGCCGCCTTCATTTTCGATAACCACCTTGGCAACAAGAAAAAATAATTGATGCAGCAACCCCGGCGCTAAACCTTTTTTGCGGGCGATGGTTTGGTACAAAAACACCGTTATGAAAGAGCATGATGAGATTTACAAAGAGTTCCGGGAATTGGTGAACATGAGCCCTTCGGAGATAGAAAAGTGGCTGGAAACGGAAGAGTCGAAATCGGTGGGGCAGAACAGCGGCGACGGCGAATCCATCGGGCACAAATCGGGCGAAAAGATCATCGCTATCAAACATAAAAATAAGGCTGATCTTACAGACAGCGATTACGGGCACATGCAAAAGGTTATCAGCTATATCAGCCGCCACAAAGCGCAAAAGCCCAGCGGCGACGTGTCGGAAACGCGGTGGCACTATTCGCTGAAAAACTGGGGGCACGACGCGACGAAATAGCATCGCCCAAACCTGGGAAACGACAGTAGGGACACACCGTGGCGTGTCCGCTCGTTAAATGATTGATAGCGACCGTCTTTAGAAAACCTGGCAGGCGGGTGTAGTTGCGATAGTTGTAATTGCGGACACGCCACGGCGTGTCCCTACGCCGGCTGCAGTCCTGTTGCCGGTTAATTATCCACTTCCTTCAACGATGGCCGCTTATCCGCCGGGTCACGCCGCTCATAGGTGATTTGAAAATCAGAAAGGTCTGGCCTGCGATTTTTTTCCCGCTTCGACTCGTAGCGGTAAATTGTTTGGCCAAGTTGATAAAAAAAGGGCCAGCCAATGGAAGTGTATTCATACTTGCCATCGTTCAGCACTTCATCGCTATTGACATAAATGGTAGCTGCCAACATATACTCCACGCCATTGGCAAAATCAGCCACATAGGATACGTCGGTTAAAAAGCCATAAGCCCATCCCACTTTATTAAACACCCGTACACCGGGCGGCATACGATGGGTGCTGTCGCGAAAAAAGAACTTCACATAACTGTCGTAAAATTCGGTGGTGTCATATTTGGGATCGGGTGTTTCGGACGGGTACTGCGACAGGTACTGCAGCAAAAACTTCCGGTCATCTTCGGCGAAGTCGAATCGCTGTTTTTTGGATACCGATTTTGGAAACAATACCGACTGTAACAGGCGCTGCATACTCGCCAGCGAAAGGTTGTTGTGTTGAGTAAAATCAAAGGGTTCATTGATGACACTATCATTCCTGTTCCAGTAAGCCTTGCCCAGCTTAATGGTGCGGCTGAAATCGAAGGAGTCTTTATTGTAAGCAGGCGGTTGCCGATAGATCGTTTTTCCGCCTTCATCCAAAAAACGCACGGCATTGGTGTACCGGTTTTGTTCTGGTGTCAATCCCAAAAATTGCCGGGTGATGCGCACATCGGGGTACCCCTTCCGGTGCAGGTTGCGATTGATTTCGCCCTGGCCCAAAAACTGGTAAAGCCGGTTGTAGGGATCATTCTCGGATATCAAAAAAGCTCGCTTAATGAAATGGCCGATCGTTGGCAAGCCATTGGCGGCCGATGTGTCGCGGTGCAGCGGTCGTTGCCAGGCCTCGCTGCTATCGAACCCGATGGTCGTGTTGCGGTTGATGCCTTTTTTACGCAGCAATTGCAGCTTCTCCATAGCCAAAAAAGCCAGCGGCATTTTCACCATCGAAGCGGGATTAAAATACAGGTCGGGATCGTAATGAAAATAATAGTTGGTAAACGAGGGCTTGTTTTTGTTGTCTCGATTGATCTGCGTATAAATAATCTGCAGGCGGTAGGTGGCGGGGCTTTGACATACCTTTTGCAGCAGGGGCTGTGGGTTGGCCCATAAAATCTGCGCCAGCAGGCTGTCGGTTTTTGGCTGCGCACCAAGCGGCTGCAGGCAAAGCAAAAAGTAAAGAAAAGCTACACTCCGCACCATGTGCGAAAGATACGGCAGGGCAAAGACACCACAGAAAAGGGAATAAAACTTGCTATGGCAGAGTATGGCAAAAGGAAAAATTTCGGCCGAAGGAAAGTTTACCCTGTTTCTTTTTATTGTGGCGGTGCTGATTGTGCTGGCGATTATGAACAAGTGGGTGTAATGGAAAGGAAGACAACAGGCTCCCGGTAGCCTTGTTTTTTCATACATTCAATTAAAAAAATCATGGAAGAATCAACGACCATCCTCGAAGGCTACAGCGACATGGAGAAAGGTGCTTATCTCGGCGCTATTGCCTCGCTGGCTACGGCCGACCGGCAGGCTACGGCCGACGAAATAGAATACATGGAGCAACTTTGCGCGGCCGCCCAACTTTCGGCCCAGCAAACCGATGCCGTGCGCCAGGCCGCTACAGGGCTTTCGGGCGAGGAACTCAACCGCTGTTTGGATGTGCTGAAAAACAGTGAGCTTCGGTTTTCCCTGGTTACCGACCTGATGGCCTTTGCCAAAGCCGACAACGAATACTCCGAAGCAGAAGAGCAAACGGTTCATAAAATCAGTCAATACCTCGGCGTGAACCAGCAACAGTATTCCCTGCTCAACGAAGTGTCGCAGCAACCGGTACCGGCGCCGGCGGCAGGCCAGGGCGCCCCTCAGCCGCAGGCTTTTTTTGGTGGCGGACTGCAGGAAAAACTGCAAGGTGCCGGCATTAATACGGGCAGCCTGATGAAGGGCGTACTGGCTATTGCAGCACCCCTGATTCTTGGCCGCATGATGTCGCGTGGCCGCGGTGGTTTAGGTGGTGGTTTGGGAGGTATGCTTGGTGGCGGATTGGGCGGAATGCTTGGCGGCGGTGGCTTAGGTGGTATGTTGGGAGGCGGTGGCGGTGGGCTGGGCTCGCTCATTGGCATGCTGAGCGGCGGCCGGGGTATGCGCAGCACCGGCGGCTTGCTGGGCAAGGTGCTGGGCGGCCGGTTTTAGCATCGAATACCAGCTATCGGCGGGTCAGCAACCGGCTGCCGGTATTGCCCATGGAACACTGAAAACAACAAAAAAGCTTCAACCAGCAGATGATGGTTGAAGTTTTTTTTTAACTGAAAAACCTGATAGGTGCACCCGGCCTTCCATAGCCGTTTACTCAACCCTCTACAATTCTATCTTTTGCATGCCTTCATAATCAATAGGCACATTGATAAAAAAACCACCGCGGCCAGCTTTGGCCGATCCTTTTATCCGCACTTTCACCTCCGGGTTCAGCCATACTTTAAGGCTGCTGTTGAGCAGATCTTTGGCCGATGCCGTCAGGCGTAGCGGCACAAACGAGGTGTCTTTTTTCGGCAGGATAATCAGCGTGTCCACCGAGGAATGCCCCAGGTAATCGTTGTTGATATATACATCAATACTGGCCGACTTTAATTGTAAGGGATAGTTGTTGGGATTGTACAGTTTTACCCGGGTAGAAACAATATTGTTCTTTAAGCCCGCCTGTTCCAGCCGGAAGTTTTCGTACCCCAGGTATTCGGGACTGGCGGGCTTACTGCAGGCGTTTAGCAGCAAAAGAACAAGAAGAACGATAACCGTATTTTTCATGGAACAGAAGATTGCTTGCCGTTAATGGAGAAAAACAGGTGCCAAACTGTGTTAAGAAGTTTGCGGCCCGGGATCTTTACTGTGGTTCGGCCCTCACGCTGTCAACAATGTAAGGGCTGTCGCCGCGCCAGAAGGCTGCCCTTTTTTTCTCCTCGTAATGAATGGTGATACCGCGGCCCTGCAGTTCCCCCATTTTTTTGGCTACGGCCTCATCGGTTACCGTGAAAAAGAATTTTTCGGATGCGATGGGCACATTCAGGTTGCCCCTCACACTGCTCAAAATCAGCTCACCTTCGTAGGTTTTGAACAGGTTTCCGCGCCGCGAAAATTTTTGAAGCAGGCCGTAGCGGTTCCCATCGCTGTAGGTATAGTAGTAGTTCCACCAAATGAAAATAGCCAGCACGGCCAGCAGTACAAGGGAAAAAAGAAAAAGGTATTTCCCGAACCTTCGCCGCTTTTTGATGACGGGTGCTTGAAAGGTATTCTCCATAACTATCGTTAAACAAGGCTTGCGGAATAAAGCGGCTCATTTGTTTTCTGCCACTGTTGTCCGGTACAACCCTTTAAACAAATATAAAACCGGTAACACAAACTCTTTTGATCTATAAAATGCGGCAGGCATCCGGCAATGGCCGGCGCTGTTTTTATTGACACCTCAGCCAAGAAGGTGTAAAATAATCGCCCGGGCGGTCAGGTGTTTTCCGCCGGTGCGGGCCCGGGTGTTTCTTCCTTTTCATCTTCCTTTTTTTGGCCGTTGGTGCCGGTGACCGACAGGGGCACGTCGCTAAGCGCCTGCCCTCCTTTAATGCCAAAATCCAGCGTTCGGATAGGGAAAGGAATGACAACGCCATTTTCATCAAATGCTTTTTTTATGCGCATCACGGCTTCGCTGCGCACCCGAAGGTAATCGGGCTGTTCGGGCGTGGCCGCCCATATGCGCAGCGAAAAATTGATAGAGCTATCGGCAAACGCTTCAAAAAAGAAAGTGGTTTTGTCGGTTGGCGATAAGCCGGGGATGCCGGCAACCGCGTTTAGCGTCAGCTCTTTTACTCTCTCCAAATCCTCGCCATACGATACTCCTACCGTCAAATCCATTCGCCGCTTGCCCAGCAGCGAAAAGTTTTCAATGGGATTTTGCAACACTTCTTTGTTGGGGATAATGACCATCTGCCCCTGAAACGTTTGCACCACCGTGTCACGCAGGTTCACCGTATGTACTTTGCCCATATAATCTTTAATCTTCACTACATCGCCCACTCTCAGCGGCCGGCGAATGGTAATGAGAATGCCCGACATAAAATTGGCGGCAATATCCTGAAAGGCAAATGCAAAGGCCAAACCGGCAATGCCGGCGCCGGCCAGCAACGATGTCAGGGCTTTGTCGAGTTGGAGTATGCTAAGGGCAACAAAAATTGTGATGCCGATGCAGGTGAGCTGTACAAAAGAGCCAAAAAGATTGGTGATAGAAGCGCCGTGCGACAGGCGGCCAAACGTTTTGCGGGCAAACCGGCCAATTATTTTCGAGAGGTATATGCCCACCACCAGTACCAGCACCGCCAGCAGCAGATTGGGTAACATGCGGATAAATTCACGCATCCAGGCATAAAGCTTTCTCTGAATCAGTTCCAAAGCGTTGTTGATATCCATTGCAGGAAAACCTACAAATTGTTTGCCCGCTGCCATTTGCCGCCGATGAAAGCATCACGCCCGGGCTTGCTTTTGGCTATGAAAATGAAGCAGTAACAAAGCCGGGCAGTGGCCAAACGTAAAAGCTGTTCGCTCGCCGGCCGGTCCGGTGCGCCCCCACACCATAGGTTTTTCGTTAATCTGGCACGGTCTTTTTTCCGGTTTGTGTAAAATACCTTTTATGAAACGAATCTATCTTTTGCTGGTGTGTGCTTTCACAAGCATTTTGGCCATGGCCCAGAATGGCGGCGGTGCAGATATTAATGTAGACATCAACAAAGCCAGCGATAGCGCCGGAGGTTTTCCCTGGTTGTGGGTAGTGGGCGCCCTTGTATTTATTGTGTTGCTGGTGGCTTTGCTTGGCGGTCGGGGAACTGACCGGGTGGTGGAAAAGAAAACAATTATAAGAGAATAGCACCCTTTGAATCAGTGAATCCGTTACCTTAAAAAGAAAACTTTTTTCACCCTGTAGCAACGAAGCAAAATTTGTTGCGATAGAACCCTCTCCGGAGGGTTTTATTTTTTAAAGGCGGACACCTGTCCGGACGGTGTAGCCATCAGCTTTACCATTGCGTTGGCGCTGCCGGGTTTGGCGCCCTGTTGTAGGGCAGTATCATAACCTGTCAAGCGGGAGAGCGATCCGATGAAGATGACTGTGAGGGAAAAAGAAAGCAGGCACAGGATAATGATTTGAAACGGTTTCGACCTGTCTTTCATAGCAGTAGCCAGCTCAAAGTACAGTATCTTTTGCATAGGTTATAGATGGTTTTGTGTGGATTGGGTGGGCCATTTGCCGGCGGTCGAAATTAAATAAAAAGGATCGCAAAACTGCAATAGCGGGTATGAAAAAATAATGAACTTAGGCGCCGGGCCCGGCTAGCCAGTCTCTACAGGGTTGGATAATGAATAGGCCGGTAGGCCGGCAAAAGCTCCACGCATTAAGGCCTGCCGCACGGGCAAACATCCGTTTGCTGTTCTATCCCCCGACGGAAAATACTGCTGCCCGGGCCGATAACTTCTGATTGCACAAAGAAGAAGGGTAGCCAGGTGGCTTGCCAAATTTTCTTGTGAAAGCAGAATGGCGCACTTGTATAAGCAACTTGCTGTTTTTCAATCATTTCGGGGCTTGAGACTGGCCCGATAGGGCATTTGGCATGCAGTTGAAAAACATTTTTCCAAAAAAAATTTTTCTTTTCCCAACGCTTCCGTGCCGTGCCGCGTATATAAGTGTAGAAAGGCAGAAACGCCGACACCGAATCCAGATCTACTGAAAAAGCCGAGTCCAATCCGGTGAGCAGACCAACTGATCCAATACAATGAAAAGCCACAGCCTCTGATCCTGTGAGTTAACCGACCAATCCAATTCCGGAAAAAGCCAAAAGACCATCCATTCCTTCGAAAGCCGTATCCAACCCTGTTAAAAGCCTATACAGCAATCCGTGTTCTGATAAGCCAATTCTATCCTTTGAAGGCTACTAACGACGTCCAAAACAAAATTATTAGCCCGCAAGCCTTTCGCTAAAACGAAAGGCTTTTTTGCCTGCTGAATCACACCAAAAAACGGTGCGGCAAAAAAATGGGGGATGTGTGAGGGAAAGATAAAACGGGCCGGCGCAAGCGGGGCCTTGCATTAATACAGAAAGGGTAAAAAAACCGCAGGGTTCTTTTGGAAAGAACCCTGCGAGTAATTTATTTTTTAATGTGGTTGTTGACAATCTTCGCCAGATCAAACATCGAGATCTGCGCTTTGCCGAAGAGCGGCCTGGTTTTGTCGTCGGCGTTGATCATGCGCCTGTTCTCTTTGTCCTGAAGGCCCGCCTTTTTAATATGATCCCATACTTTTTTCACGATCTCGGTACGCGGTAGCGGTTTGCTGCCTACCACAGCGGCCAGTGTTTCATCGGGCTGCAGGGGCGCCATAAAGGCGGCGTTGGGTTTGCGTCCGGATGCTTTTTTTGCGGCTGCTTTTTTAGGGGCGGCGGCTTTGCCGGCGGCTGATTTTGTTGCCGCTTTTTTCGCAGGAGCCTTTTTCGCGGCTGTTTTTTTTGTTGCTGCTTTTTTAGAAGCTTTTGCCATAATGTTTAGAATTTAAAAGGTCGTAAGAACTGATTTATGCATACTAAATTACGCCTATCTGTCTGATGTGACCAAAAGAGTTTTTCCCCCTGAAAAAAACCGCCGTTCCGGCTCCCTGTTCCCGCCCGTTTTCAGAGGCGAAAACCGCATTTGCCACCGGCTGATGACGGGGTATTTCCGGCCCCGCTTTTTGCGGTTTCGGCCGGCATCTTGCTGCCATAATTTCCGGCTCACAAAAAGCAACCCGGCATGGCGCTGCCCGGTGCAAAAATGGTTGGCAGGCCGGGCAGCACTGTCATTCGAATGGCCACCATTTCCTCATAGGCTGGCGTGCCGGATTCAATTAGCCGAAATTCAAGGGTATTCAACACTGGCAAAGCGAAACGTATATTTTTCTACGTTAGTCAGGTGTTTCAACGAAGCGGTTGCAACGTCATCACCTTCAAAAAAAACAAAAGCCCGGCCATAGGGTACGGCGGGCTTTGTTCATCCATCCTTGTTTGCGTCCAAAATCAGCCGTTTAGTATTTTTGATCCGTGCAAATACTGTTTAGAGGGATGATAGATAAACAAACAAGTGCCGTTCTTCAGCAGGTTGATCACTTTCTCGGATTGTTCCTGTGGTACGGCAGGGCATCCAAAGCTACGACCCATGTATGGAGAGGAGAGACGATGATCGCCAATGTATTCGGCACCGTGAATTACGACGGCTCTTTCTTCGGCCTTGTCATTAAAGCCACGCTCCACGCCGGCTAAGCGCAGGGAAAGGCCATGCTTGCCGATATAGGTATTTTTTGTTACGTAAAATCCAAGACTGCTTTGCAGCGACTCCGGAATATTGGAAAAACGCTGTGCCTGGTCGAGGCCGGTATTTTTACCATGAGCTACATACGTGTTCAATAACACTTTGTAGTTTTTTGTATCAATGATATAAAGGCGCTTTTTCTTCGATGACTGGCTAAAGTCACAGATGGCTACGATGCCGTCGCGGCTCAACAGGTTCTTTTCTTCCATGTACTGCTGACCTTTGTAAGCCAATTGCATCACGTTTTCCGGCAATCCCAGCATACTCAGCTTCAGGCTATCGTACAGCAAAGTGGCTGCTGCCTCCATTGCAGAAACGGCATTGGTGCCAGCTTCTTCATTGACAACAGAAACGCTTTTTACAACCGCTTTGTTACTTTTTGCCTTCAACGACGGGAGAACAATCAGAGCGGTTAACAGGCACGCTACAGATGCCGGCAAAAGAATTTTTTTCACTACTGATGGGGGTTTTTCGGTGTGTAAATTGGATAACGATGCGGCGGTGAAAATATTATCTAACGGTCGGAAAACCAAGCTGAAGGGGCTAATTTTCAATCGCAGAGCGAAATTACGAAATACTACCGGCACCAAAAGGATATCTACGTTAAAGAATTGTGGTTGTTTTACCTCCAGGAGCACCGGTTTTGCTGATCGTCATCTAACCCCAATCAATGGCAGTGTGCCTGTGTAAAGCAAAGGCGGCAATGGCGGTTTTCTTCCAATCTATAATATGCCAACAAAGAATGTAACAACGTACCACCACACTGTTGTTGTTTGTGCCTAGGGCTAATTGATGGTGGTAAAGCGGCGGGGTTTCATAAATAAAAACGGCTTCTTTGCTTCCGCATTCAATACGGCTTTTTTATGGCCGGCTTGACCAATGAATCACTAGATTTTAGTAAGAGATATTTGCGATAAACGCAGCAATTCATCCAATCAAATAACCAACATTCTAAACAGCGATACAGTGTATAAGAAAGGTAAACCTTATTGCCGGCAAACAAACAATGGCCAGCTTCAGACAGTGCCCGATTACCCACCCATTTCCTGTTCGTGAAAATTTATTTAGTACAAAATAGGTGGTACCGCTAAATTACGTTTTACGGCAACGGACAATAGAAGCAAAAGGCCTTTCTTTTCATCTTCTCTACCGGTTTTCCCTTACGCGGAAAAATAAGTTGGAAAAACAAGAGGCTGCTTGTTGCATGTTGAAGGTCATCTTGTTATGTTTGCTGCAACAAACCGAACGGTGCTTTTAGGCCGTTCAGGAATACCATAACCAATATCTAACGCTATGAATACCGGACACGCCGTTGTGTGCCATTCTTTTTCCCGTCTGCACCCCATTTGCCGCATCAGTCCCGAACGCCGTTTTTTTTCTGTCATCAACTTTTAAAACCTATATATCTATGAAGAAACACTACCTGTTAGGAGGGTTGCTGCTGGCCATGACGGCCGCAAAAGCGCAGAACTCCGGCATCACCTTCGATGGCATCAATGATTACATCAACTGCGGCAACACCGCGGCGGTTTCCGCTTCCTCTATCCGCACCATGGAGTGCTGGGTGAAGTTCAATTCGCTGTCGGGCGACCGCGAAATTTTAAGTAAGTCTGTCAGCAGCGCCGGTCTTGAGCTGTTGCAGTTTGGTGGTAATCTAGCGGTGTATGCCATGTATAATGGTTCTAATGCTAGCTTTATCACGTATCCCATGTCCAATTTAAAAACAGGCACCTGGTATCATATTGCTTTTTCCTGGAACGGTACCAAAGAATCCATGCGGCTGTATGTGAATGGCGCCAGCGTAGGCAACCTGAACCACGTTGGCAATATCAACACCACCGGCGTAGCCAACCCGGCCTGTAATTTCCGTATTGGCGAGTGGTCGGCGACGCCGGCACGGCCGTTCAGCGGCAGCATTGACGAAGTGCGCCTGTGGAGCGTTAACCGCACGGCATTGGAGATAAAGCTGGGAATGTACAAAGTGCCAGCGGTAAATACCAGTGGTCTTATTGCTGCCTACTCATTTAACGAAGGTTCCGGCACGACAGCGCAGAACAGCACGGCACAAACCGGCCTTAACGGCACCCTGACGAATGGTCCGGTTTGGACAACTTCGCCGGTGCAGGGCAGTGGCAATGCCCTTCATTTTGATGGCATAGATGATCAGGTAGTGGTATCGCCCAACCCAAAACTCGACCTGACCACCGGCACAGTGGAATGCTGGATAAAACCGGGTATTATAGAGCACAACGGCTGTATCATTGCCGTACGCGGCGAGCAAGGCACCCGGTTTAGCTTCCATATCAATACAATGCTTGGAACCATCGGCCTGTGGAATCAAGACTCATATAGAACAGTGTCGTATCCATTTGTTCCCGGAACCTGGTATCACGTGGCCTTTGTTTGTGATGGTACGAACACGTTGTTTTACATCAATGGACAGCATGTTGGGCAATCCGGATCGGCTTTCAGCAATATCACCGGGCAGCCCCTGACGATTGGTGTGGCGAAGGACGCTTCGCAGGAATATGAAGAATTCTGGGACGGCATTCCCGGGGCTGATAAAAACCCCGTGCTGGCCGTAACCGACAATGAATTTTACAATGGCGAAATAGACGAAGTGCGCATCTGGAACACCCAACGTACGGCGCTTGAAATTGCGGCTCAAAAAGACGTTAGCCTTACCGGCAGCGAACCCGGACTGCTGGCGCAATACAGTTTCAACCAGGGTATTGCCGGAAACGTCAATACCGGACTGACAGAATTAATTGACCAGAGCGGCAATAACCTTCATGGTACACTTTCCAATTTCAGCCTTAGCAGCGGCAGCTCCAATTATACATCGCACACCATGATGGTGCTCCCGGTACGCTGGGCCGGCTTTACGGCCACTAAAAAAGGAAGCGCCGTAGTGCTGCAATGGGAGACTGCATTTGAACAGAACAGCCGCCTTTTTTCTGTGGAACGCAGCAGCGATGGTTCTTCGTTCAGCGCTATTGCTACGGTACCTGCAGCAGGCAAGGCCGGCGTTTATTCGTTCACCGACATGCAGCCGCTGCCCGGCACCGGCTATTATCGCATCCGGCAGATAGACCTGGATGGCCGTGCGCAGCAAAGCGCCGTTTGTGCGGTCAACTTTCAGCCGGCAGGCGCCTTTACCTGGATGAACCATCAGAACGGATCGTGTACGCTGTTATTGAAAGGTGGCGATGCGGAACTTTTCACCATCAGCGATATGGCTGGCCGCCTGCTTGAAAGCGGAAAACTCAGTGGCGGCCGCAAAACGGTGCAACTGCCCCGTGGCGGCACGTATGTGGCTACCGTGGTCCGCAACGGCGAAACGCTGACCACCCGCCTGGTTGTGTTGTAAGCCGCTGAGAATTTTATAAACAAAAGGGCTGTCTAATAAATAGAGACAGCCCTTTTGGTTTTACAAAAATGCCCCTTTTCTTTTCGGCTGTAAAAAGGTCGCTGTTTCAGATTTGCACCTTCTTCCAACGCCCCTTCTTAAAAAAAACAAATGCCGTAATCGTAATGGCCGTTTCGGCCACCGGAATGGCTATAAAAACACCGGTTGGCCCCAAAGCAAAATACTTTGCCAGCAGGTAGGCCAGCGGCAACTGAAACAGCCAAAAACAAAACACATTGATCACCGTTGGCGTACGGGTATCGCCGGCACCGTTAAAGGCGTTCACCAGCACCATTCCCACACCGTAAAAAATATAGCCGGTGCTGATGATGCGGAGGGCGGCAATGGCATACGCCTTTACCTCTTCCTGTGCGGTAAACAAGCCCACAATAAACCCCGGTGCTAGCAAAAAAAGAAGCGATACCGTTCCCATAAAATAGGCGTTGAATTTTGCCGTTTGCATTACCGACTGCTCGGCCCGCAAAAAGTCCTTGGCACCAAGGTTTTGGCCCACCAGTGTAGCGGCGGCATTGCTGATACCCCAGGCCGGCAGCAGAAAAAACATGATGATGCGAATGGCCGTTTGGTACCCTGCCGATGCGGCGCTTTGTCCGGTTTCGGCCACCAGTTGGGCCAAAAAAATCCAACTGCACGAAGCAATGATAAACTGAAACGTAGCCGGCCAGGCAATGTTGACCAGCGACCGGATAACGGCCCATTCCGCTTTTAACGATGCCATCGTCAGCTTCACCACACTCTTGCCATTGAACAGGTGGTACAACTGGTACAATACGCCAATGCTGCGGCCGATGGAGGTAGCCAGTGCCGCTCCGGTAAGTCCAAAGGCCGGTATGGGGCCCAGGCCATTGATCAGAATGGGACAAAGAACAATATTAAAGCCATTGGCCAGCGTAAGGCTGCGCATGGCGATGGAGGCATCGCCGGCACCACGGAAAATGCCATTGATCAAAAACAGTAGCATAATGGCGGTGCTGCTGCCCATCATAATGCGGGTGTAGGTGGTGCCCATGGCCACGGTGGCCGGCTCGGCACCCATCAGGCGCAATATGTCGCCGGCATAGACAACGCCGGCAATGCTGAACGCCAGGATAATGGCAATGCCCAGCCAAATGCTTTGCATGGCCGCCGAAGCAGCACCGGCTTCGTTTTTTTCGCCAATGCGGCGAGCTACCATGGCCGTAGCCGCCATGCTTACGCCAATGGCAATGGAATAAATAATGGTGAGTACCGATTCGGTAAGGCCCACGGTAGATACGGCATGTTTTCCCAGCTTGCTCACGAAGAACAGATCAACAAGGGCAAACACGCTTTCCATGCCCATTTCAATAATCATGGGAATGGCCAGCAGAAAAATGGCTTTGCGTAAGCTGCCGGTGGTATAATCCTGCTGCTCGCCTTTTACGGCACGAACGAAGAGGTAGAAAGCCTTAGCGACTTTGTTTTGCGTCACAACCTGCGACATAAACAAGAATGGTTTTGATGGAAGTAAATAAATGCAGTGAGAAGGCTGGAAGCCTTGAAGATGGATTTGCCTTGATGGGCAGCTTAGCGCTTCATAAAACGAAAATTGAAGAAAGGCGAAGGTATTATTTCTTTTGAAATGCGTCCAAATATTGTTGGATGAACGGCTCAATTTCTTTGCGGCGGTACTGCATAATAAAACGGGGGTGCGGCAGCGGCACCACTTCCTTAAACCAGCCGAAGCGGGCATTCAGCCCTGCGAGATAAGTGAAGTTTTTATCGCCGCCAATGCACAGGCAGCGGTCGCGCCGCACTGGCATGGCCAACTGTTTTTCAATGCTTTCAATGATAAAGGGCTCCACCGCCTGCTGCAGTTGGCGGTCGTCGTAGTAATTGATGTTTTTACCGGCCTTTACAAAACCCAGCGGGCAAACCGACCCGATAAAATAGTGTTGGTAAAATAATTCCGGTCCGCCGTAGGCCCGGATCATCGCATAGATAAACTCGGCCGAAAGTTCGGAGCGGCTGCCGAAGGGATGCTCAATGCCACATTCTTCGGTAAGCTGTTTGGCCGCGGTAAAATTAACACCGGTAATGCCGGCGCCAAAGCGGCCGGGATTAATGCCCAGCAAAAGCCGGCGTTCGCCGGTATCGTTGAAATATTTATCCAGAAAACGTTTTACAACCATCAGCACGTCGCTGTGCTGCTGCGGATAAAGCCACTGCACATCACCGGGCAGCTTTTGTGCGGGCTTTAAGGAGGCGTAAAATTCAAATAGCTGATCTGCCCAGGTTTTCATAGCGGCAAAAGTAGGGGAGGGGAAAAAGCCTTTCTGCACAAAGCTGCCCCTGGCTGTTTCTTCAAATAAGCTGCCGGGAGTTTGCGGCCTTTCTGTATTTTCCGGTTATCAAAAACCGTGAAATGAATTGGCTGAAAATTTCTGCAACCTTGTTTTTTGCACTCTTTTCCCTTCATCTTTCCGCCCAAAAAAATACACTGGCGGTAAAAACTGAAAAATGGAAAAGGGAGGTCATGCAAGCCCTGGACGCAAAAGCCAAAATGGCCCAGGAGATGGTGGACATGGTGTTCAGCTACTCGGAGCTTGGTTTCCAGGAAAAGGAAACCTCCGCTTACCTCACCGATATTCTGCGTAAGAACGGCTTTGCCGTGGAGATGGGCATCGGCGGCATTCCCACCGCCTGGATGGCCCGCTGGGGTACCGGCAAACCTGTGATAGCCCTGGGCAGCGATATTGACTGCATTCCCAAAGCGTCGCAAAAGCCCGGCGTGGCTTACAAAGAACCGATTGTAGCCGATGCACCTGGCCATGGCGAAGGCCACAATTCCGGATTGCCGCTGGTGATTCTTTCCGCCATCGAAACCAAAAAGCTGATGGAACGGGAAGGCCTTTCGGGCACACTGGTCATTTGGCCCGGTGTGGCCGAAGAGTTGGTAGGCACAAAGGCCTGGTATATCCGCGATGGTTATTTTAAAAATGTGGATGCCTGCATTTTTACCCACGTGGCCAACAACATGGGCGTATCGTGGGGCGATGCCGGCAACAACGGGCTGGTGTCGGTGGAGTTTACGTTCGAAGGTAGTGCCGCACACGCCGCCGGATCGCCCTGGCGGGGCAAAAGTGCACTGGATGCAGTGGAACTGATGGACATTGCCTGGAACTTTAAGCGGGAACACCTGAAGCCCACCCAGCGTTCGCATTACGTCATCACCGACGGTGGCGACCAGCCCAACGTGGTGCCCTCACGGGCCACCGTTTGGTACTACCTGCGGGAACGTACCTACGACGACATTAAAGCCATGTACGACGAAGCTTTGCTGTATGCAAAGTCGGTGGCTGCCATGACCGGCACCACCGTCACCCACCGGTTGCTGGGTACGGCCTGGCCGGGACACTTCAACAAAGCCATTGCCGAAGCCGTGCATAAAAACATTACAACAGTGGGCCTGCCCGCCTGGGACTCGGCCGACCAGCAACTGGCCCGTGCGGTGCAAAAGTTGGTGAATGCCCCAAAAAAAACACAGCGTGGCGAGCCCATTGACGGCCTTGCCACCCGGCTCGATACACTGGCTGGGCCGGTGCAGTTTTCGTGGGGCGCCGGCAGCGACGATATTGCCGATATTGCCTGGAACGTGCCGACGGTTGTGCTCCGGTTTCCGTCCAATATTCCGGGCACACCGGGTCATAGCTGGGCCGATGCCATTGCCATGGCCACCCCCATTGCCCACAAAGGCGTTGTGGCCGGAACAAAAGTGGTGGCGGCCTCCCTGCTCGACATGCTCACCAATCCAAAGATCATTGCTGATGGCTGGGACTATTTCCGCAGGGTGCAAACAAAGGACACAAAGTATGTTCCCTTCATTGATAACGCTACCGCACCGGCCGTTCACCTTAACCAGAAAACGCAGGACCAGTTCCGGCCACAACTGCAGAAATATTATTACGATCCATCGAAGTACAAGACCTACCTGGAGCAGTTAGGCATCAGCTACCCGCAACTGGAGAAAAAAGCTGTTCACTAACAGCCGAAGAAACAGAAAACAAAAACGGATGGCCCGCCTTAAAATCACAAAAGCAACCGGTAATGGTTGCTTTTGTGATTGGGGTTAAGGATGGTTACAGGCCAAACAGGTTATCCAGCGAAATAGCCTCCAGGTAAGGGCCCAGCCTCCCGGTGTCGCTGAAGGTTGTGACTTTCATAGCGACATTAAAATGGGTGTGCCATTTTACCTCCACATAGATATCGTGCAATTGATACAACTTCAGCGTGTAAAAACCATCGGTACGTTCGGCCAGCAGAATACCCTTTTCCCAAAGGGCCCGGGCTCTTTCAATTTCGGTGGTGGACGTATAGATACGGTCTGTCATTTTCGTTTCTCCTTACAAAGTGATTAGACAACAAAAATGGACTTCGTTTAACCCATCTACGTGAATATTAGTCTAACGGTTTGCTTTTATCGGTTAATGAACAAAGCGGGGCGATTGTTGTTTTTCCACTGTTTCAGCCTTCCCGTTTTCTCTCGTTTTACGGCGTTTCCGGCGCTTCTTTCCACAGGCAAATAGAAGGGCCATTCTGCTGCTTTTAGCAATGGCATATTTTTTACAAAGGTATTGAAGAGAATGCATGGATATGAAGGATGGTAAGTCAGGAATTGTCCTTGTGGGCCTGGGAACCTACAGCACCGATGAGCTGGCGCCGGCGCTGCTGCAAACAGCGCATTGCTGCCTGGCGGGTGTAGTTAGCGGCAGCCCGCAAAAGCGGGCCCAATGGCAACAAAACTACCATCTTGCCGATGATGCCTGTTACGCCTACGAAAACTTTGGCGACATGGCCCATAACAGCAACATTGATATTGTGTACGTGGTGCTGCCCAATGCCCTTCATGCCGAGTGGGTGGTAAAGGCGGCCCGTGCCGGCAAGCATGTAATTTGCGAAAAACCCATGGCGGTGACGGTGGAGGAATGCGACCGTATGATCGCCGCCTGTCGCGAAGCCGGCACCCTGCTTTCTATCGGCTATCGCTTACATTTTGAGCCGCATCATCAGGAACTCATCCGTATAAGCCGGCAAAAAACTTTCGGCAACATCCTTTTCATAGAAACAACGCATGGCCTTGCCGATTCGGGCGGATGGAGGCTTGATAAAGGACTGGCCGGCGGCGGACCATTGATGGATGTGGGCATTTATTGTGTGCAGGCGGCCCGGTATATCACAGGGCAAGAGCCGATTGCTGTAACGGCGCAGGAAGGATTTAAAAGCCATCCGGACAAATTCAATACGGTGGAAGAAGCCATCACCTGGCAAATGGAAATGCCAGGTGGAGTGGTGGTGAAATGCAGTTCCTCGTACAGCGAAAAACAAAATCGTTTGCGGGTAGAAGCGGAACACGGATGGATGGAGCTGGCGCCGGCTTACGGTTACCGCGGCATTCGTGGCACAACAGCAGAGGGAAAAATGCCCTTTCCGGAAGTAAACCAGCAAGCCCGTCAAATGGACGATTTTGCCCGCTGTATAAAAGAAGGGCGCCCTACGCCGGTTTCGGGCGAAGAAGGCCGGCAGGACGTTAAAATTTTGCAGGCGATTTACAAAGCAATGGAAACCGGAGAACGAGTGCTGGTGTAAAAATGGGCGGTCAATAAATAGGGCGGCGCCTTCGGCCATCACAAGAAACAGGCATAGAAAACCGTAAACTATAAACGAAAACATATGAGCCAGGCATTTGTAAGAGAAAGCGATGAACAATGGCTGCACGAGGTGCCGCCTACCATGAATGCGCTGCTGATTTATCTGGCCCGAGAAAACAACGGCATCCGGGTGTATGAACAGAGCGTGTCAATTCATCCTAAAAACGGCCGTGAAATTTACCATATGAGCAACGGGCTTTCCTACACTAAAGACGACGAAGGCCGGTGGAGCCTGGCTTAAGCAAAACCTCCGGTTGGCGGGGCTGTTGGCCTTTGCCGCCATCTTTTTCTCTGTAAGATGGGGACGCAAATGGGCCTGGCTAAAACGTTAGCAGGAAGCCGGGTCCGGAGCCGGACCAAAGATTGGTTTCGCCGGTCATGCCTCCCGTCTCGCCTCAATGGAACCGTTCGTAACGGGCACGGATAAAATTGAAAACACCATAGGCGATGAGACCCAGTCCCAGCAAGCCTAAAAGCGGCGACCCCAAAGGTGACGATTCGATAAACTGAAACGCTTTCCCGGTATCGCCTGCTTCCGACGCCGCCGAATGAACGGCCGCCCGCAGAAACAGAAAGGCAATCACCAGCCATACAATGCCCCTGCTGACATACCCTATTTTTCCGGAACGTAACAAGAGGGAGGAATGCTCGGTGTGCAACGAAAGGCCCTGTACATGCTTGCGGTACTTTTCCGACAGGCCATAATAAATTTGCCATGCGCCCACCGCTACCAGCAGCAGGCCACCAAGGCCGGTGAGCACCTGCCCCAGGGGCTTGGAGAGCAACTCGCCGGCAACAGCCTGGTTCCGGTCGCCGCTGCCTTCTTTTTCGCCCAGCCCAAGGCGGATGGCCGTGACGGCAAAAGCAAGGTACACCAGTGCGCTGAAAAGATACCGCAACCGTTTTCCCCAGCCCTTTTTATCGGTCTTGGTATGAAAGGCTTCCGTTACCCGCCAGATCACATAACAAAACAGGCCGCCGGCTATTGTCAATAGCAGCACCGCTCCGGCCGGCAGATCCTTTATCAACTGCAGGGCGCCCGTGCGGGTGGCATCGTCGTTTCCTTTGCCGCCCAGTTCAAAAGCAGCCATAAATGCCAAAAGGCCAAGTAAAACATACACAATGCCTTTGGCGGTGAGGCCGGTCTGGGCAATGCGTTTCACCAGTTCAGAAGCCATGGTCGGGGTCGAACGCCGGAAGTGAGACGTTCGGCAGTTTTTGTGCAAATACAATACCCTGCCGGGGAAGCTGCCAGTCAGGGTGTACCGATCGTTTCACCGTTCTTTGGAAAGCTCGATTCGCTGTGTTGTTCCGGCTCCCCGGCCTTGGAATCTGTTGCATCGGCACCGGTTTCGGCCCCGGCGGGCAGTTGCTGTCCCGGCTGCAGGCCGGTTGCTTCTGTGTTGTGCAGGGTTTCTGCCTTGCTGCTGTTTTTGTGTTGATTCTTTTCCATACTCCATGATTTTAATGCCGGCCAGAAGCCGGTTACCAACGCATAGAAAAAGATGCCAGACCGGGAAGCTATTGCCGGGCAGAACGTTTTTTTAGGCGCCTGTTTACTGTATCATCTCGCCGGAGAGGGGGCATAGATTTACCACTGGTAGGTGTATCAAACTCTTATATTGCTCAGGGTTAGCTCGGGTTCAGATGATGGTGTATTTTGGCACATTGCACTATCCTTTGCTTACCCGTTTTTTATCAGATAGCCGTTCTATTGTTTTTATAAAACCCTGCATGCAAAAAAAAGGTAGCCGGTGAAAAAGGTGGCGCTCTTTGTACCCAATCGCCGTTCAGCCAGCATACCAGCGCTTTTTCAATTTTTCTGCTGCCGCTGCCATTGGCAGCGTTATCCTCAATAATGCAACGCCGGCAAAAAATCCTGGCGCCTGGCAGCAGCCACTGGCCCGGCTATCACCAAAAGAAAAAGCCTTTGGCAATTACACCAAAGGCCGTTATTCCTGGCTTTTGTTCAACCCGGTAGCGTTTCACTAACCTGCTTCTGCTAAAGGGCAGCTGGCAATACACATCAGTTAAGGAATGCAGCCAGTACCCGGCCAATTGCGTTACCGGCCCGTGGCCAGTTGTTTGGCTCTGGCAAATGCATTGGTCAGGTGATGGCGTTCGTTTTCTTTTTGCGGCAATGCCGGTGTGTGCGTTTTTTTTCTTCTGAAAAAGAAAAATGCAGCGGCGCCAACCACAGCCGCACCGGCAGCAATCACGTATTCTTTCTTCATAAATCCTGTTTCTCCGTTTACCGACAATTGCTGTGCCACCGAACCACCAACGGGGCATGGGTTCAGGAGTTCATCCGTCCGGTGTCCCGGTACATCTGGCCGCCGGGCTGTTTTTGCTACGGCGGGGCGGGTGCTGCACCGTCCGGAGCTTCACTCCCTTTCCACCTCGCGACCCAGCTTTAGCTTCAGGCGCAGGCGGGCCATTTCGCGGCGCAAAAGTTTTTCTTTATCGCGGTTATAAGCCGCTTCTTCGTACCGTTGTTGCCGGGCCATTTCTTCCCGCCATTGCTCGGTGGCCAATAGATCGTGTTGCAGTTCTTTCAGTTTTTGAATCATGTTGTAGCGTTTTACTAACCATTTCAGCAAAAGCAAATCAGCAAGGGCGCCAAAGCCCAATAGCCCCAGCGTAAACATCCATACAACCGCCGTTTTTTGCTTGTTCAGGTACAGCCGGTGAAAGCCCAGAAGGCCGCACAGGCTAAGTGTCCAGAACAGGTAGGCCCGTTGCAGAGATTTTCGTTTTGGCATAACAAAGGGTAACGAAAAAGGAAATTAACAACAGCCGCAAACAGCAAAAAGCAAAATAGTTATGCACAATGCTTGGCTGGTGCTGCAAACTGGTAAAAGCGCCGTCGGTAGCGGCTTGCCGCCGGTGCCGGTCGCCAGATTTTATTTGTGCACAGTGGCCTCCTGATCTAAATAAACAGCCAGTTCTGCCACAGGGCCGGACTGTGCCAGCTTCGTAGATATACGGAAATTCCCTGCGTATTTGTGCGAAGAAAAAGCGGCCCGGATACGTAAATCATGCAGCCTGTAAATGGGCAAAATTGCGCTTGTGGTGCAGGTGGCCGCCGGGTATCTTTGAAGCAGTTGTTTGATGTTGCTTTGCCTGCAGGGTTGATGCCTTACATTGCTGTTCCAACCACTGCGTTGCAAACGTTCTTCGTCAGCCTCTCCTATCCGTTCCCTCCGAAAAATCAATCACCGTATCGTAAGCGAAAAACCCATTGTGCCGTTAGGGACAAGTGAATTGTTAAACAGAAAAAACACCTTGTTATGGTAACGAATGCGCTGAGAGTATTAGTGATAGACGATGATATTGATTTGCTGATGCTGCTGGAGCGGAAACTTCAGCAACAGGGATACAAAGTGGAGTCGGCCGTATCACTGGCGGAAGCGGAATATGTTTTGTCGCTCTTTAAGCCCGACATTGTACTGATTGACATTAACGTGAGTGGCGAAGATGGGCGGCAGTTGTGCTGGAAGATAAAGCACAGCGCCAATGCATCGCTGACAAAAGTCATCCTGATGTCGGCGCTGTATTACCCTACAACCCGCACCCTGTTATTTGGTGCCGATGATTTTATTGCTAAGCCGTTTGCATCCGAATACCTGTTGCAAAAAATGGCTGCCCAACATCCCGATGGGTTAGCCGAAATAGCAACGCCGGCTGTGAAAAAAGCGGCCGTTGAGCCCGTGATGATGCCGGGTTCGTAAATGCGGAAGAAACAGTCAGGGCCTGCAGCACCGGTGGTGAGCCACCGCCATGCGCTGCAGGCTTTTTCTTTTGGGCCACTCAGCCACCATCAGGCCGTTGTAGGCTCCATCGGTATCACGTGGCGTTGTTCGTCCACATCGGGTTCCTCTAAAATGCGCTGATGCCTGGCATTGCTGGCGATATACAGGGCAAAGGCCGCCAGGGCTGCGTCTTTCAGCAGGTTGGTCAGTGCCATTTGCTGGTAGGCCATATCCGCCGTTTGCAGGTAGTTGGGCAGGTGAATGGTGAAGACAATCAGGAAAAGCAAAACGGCCAGCAGGTAGGCCGATACCCGCACCCACACATTGATAAAGAATGACAGGGCCGCCAGGATAAACGCCACACCGGTAAGGTAAACCCAAAACTTGCCTCCAGGCAAAAACTCGGGCACCGTAACCACAAGAACATCGGGATAAAGCAAATGGCGAATACCAAAATAAAACATCACAGAGGCAAGAATGTAAATCGCCACCCGGGAGATAATGTGCTGATTCATAACCGCTGATTTAGTGTCTTCTAAAGTTACACCATATCCCCGGCAACTCCTTGCCTTTTATCCCGCATTTTCAGGCAGTTATCCGCAAAAATCAATTGGCTTTTAAGGCCAGGCCCGCTTGCCGCAACTGCTTTTGTCCTGCCAAAAAAAAGAGCCGTTTGTTTAAAACAAACAGCTCATGCTGGCGACGGTGTAATAAGCTCTTAAAACCGGAAACCGATGCCCACTTTCACCGCCCGGTTATAGGCCTCTATGCTCTGGCCCGAGTTGATTCTCGACAGGCCGTGGTCATAGGCCGCCTGTACGCGAAACCCATTGCCAAACTGATAGCCAACACCTCCGGTAAGCGATACGTCAATGTCGTTGAATTCCGTTCGTACATCGCGGCGGTCGTTGATCAGGTTAAAGCCAAAGGCGCCGGCTGTTGTGCGCAACGATGCATTGGAAAGGTAGGCTACCTGCGGACCGGCAAACAATTGCAGGCCGCTTACATTCACCCGTGCCAGCACCGGCAATTCAATATATCCTAATGTCAATTGCGAACGGCCGCCGATGATATCAGTGCCTTTGATGCCGAACTTTCCGCTGAGCTGGTAACCTTTTTGAGCGTAGGTCAACCCGGGCTCAATGGACACGCTTTCGGAGAGAGGGATGGCAACAAAACCACCGCCGTAAAAGCCGGTGCGGTTTTGCGTGGTGACAGCGCCGCCGGTATTGGTGATGATGTTTTGAAAGCTTTGCACGGCATCGCCCTGCAAGGTGGCGTTGACAACGCCGGCACGTACGCCAAAAGCGATTTTCGATTGGGCCATAGCCGCCACGCCAAGCAGTAAAAAGGCGAAAGAGAATAGATGTTTTTTCATAAATGGTTGGAACGTTGTTTTTGGCCGTTCTGCTGCAGCCGGTGCAAAACCTTACCCGCTTTTTGTTAGCAATTGTTAATGAAGATTTCTTTAACAGGGGAGCGGGCAGCGAGTGGTTAGTGACGGGGAGAGAGCCGTGCGGTAGTGCCGTCATGTTGATCTTTTGCCGCCATCGTCATTAAGTCAAAAACGGCATAGATAAAAAGCGTTACCGCCCCTGGCCAAAACCGGTTAGAGATGTAATGGCGAAATGCCCATTATGGTTGCCCGCTACCTGCCACTTGCTCTTTGCTACCGACGACTCACTAGGTAACCAATTGCCGAAACAAACGTTCAAGCAAAGCATCGAGATCGGCCGTCAGGCCCGGATGAATTTTTGATGCCTGCACCACTGTGCTGCGGGTAGCAGTGAGCCAGCGAAAACGCGAGGGCAGGTCGAGTGCTGCAATGGGGCCGGCGGTTTTTTCGCCCTGGCTTATTTTTTCAAAGGCAGCCAGGTAAGCCTGCACTTCGGCCAGGTCCAGTTGGGGACACAGCGCCAGCAGGCGGTCGTTGTTTACATGAAAAGCCGTTTTTAAATAACGCTGCTGCTTGCAGAAAAGCACAACACCCACGTTGATAAACTCTTCCCGCTCCACCCGCGGCACCACCCGAATCACGGCATATTCATATAAGTGTTTGCCGGGCATGTTGTGCTTCGTTTAAAAAGATGGAAGAATGCATAAGACGGTTAAGGAGGAACGCTTCGTACACCGAACGGACTTCACCGGGCCGCGGATAAGCATCAGTTTGAATCCAGTCGTCGGGAATGAGCGATAAAATTGTGCGGATGCGCTCCGGCGTAAGGATGGCGCGGAAGGCTTCGTCCACCGCCGTCAGCTCACTGGCCCGGGGCAGCAGCACATGATCCCTGATCTGCACAAAGGGCCGCTCCGATTGTTCTTTCCAGGCCTCCCAGCTATGATGAAAATAAAGTGATGCTCCATGATCAATGAGCCATAGTTCCTTTTGCCACATCAGCAGGTTGGTGTTGCGGGCCGTGCGGTCCACATTGGTCAAAAGGGCATCGAGCCACACAATCTGCGAAGCTTCCAGTGCATCTGCTTTTGTTACCACCGGATCGAAGGTAATGGCGCCGGAGAGGTAATGCAGCGCAAGGTTCAAACCTTCACTGGCTTTTAAAAGGTCTTGTATTTCTTCATCGGGCTCGGTACGGCCAAAAGCGGGATCCACTACCGACAACACAATTTCGGGCACCCGCAGGCCAAGCAGGCGGGCAATTTCGCCGCCAATGAGTTCGGCCACCAATGCTTTGATGCCCTGGCCGGCGCCGCGAAACTTCAGTACATACAAAAATTCGTCGTCGGCTTCCACAATCGCCGGCAACGATCCGCCTTCCCGTAAGGGCGTTACATAACGTGTAACCGTTACTGTTCTGATGGGGGATGGTTCTTTCATATCGCTTATGGCTCCCTGCAGGGAAAGGCCGGAAATTAGGCCATTTTGCAGGAAGCCCTGCGCCTGAATTTTTGGGCCCGCCGGCCGCCCGGAGAACTTTACGATAAGGCCCGGGGTGAAAACTGCGTGCCGCAAACTGTGTATCTACGGCGGTTTCCGGTAGGGCCGGCCGAAAAGTTTCGCTGCGCAAAAGCCGCCGTCCGGTTGCCCGCTACTACGCTTGCGCCGCTTGGGTTTTTGCTTTTAAAACAAAGCCAAAAGCCCACGTATAGCCTGCAAAAAATTTCAGTAATAGTGCCATTGACCGGCAAGGCGCCGCCGGGTACTTTCGTGGCATGCATGTCGAGATCATCCAATGTCCCCAATTCGGTACCGTATTCAAGCGCCAGGACGGGCTGCGTTTTACCTTTGACGCCTGGGTTACCATCATCTTCAACGAAAGCTCCAAACTGATGTTGAAAATAAAAACCTCGCTGGGCCACCTGGCCTTTCCGCTCCCCGATGACGATACCATCTATCGTTTTCTGGAAGTGGTGGAGCGTGGTAAGTTCCGGCACCGCCCCTCTACGTACGAATATGTGGAGGCGAAACTGGTAAAGGGTAATATTGAATATATGGCCTACCTGCCCTGGGAAAAGCCTGAGTGAGAGCTTTGCAGAAAAGCCGGTGCGGAACGTTTTTGAAACGAATCAACTGCCCCGATTCATCCAATTGCTTTTCTGCCGGCTGCTCATGGCCTTTACCACCAGGCTCCGTTTCCTCATTGCCAATAGCCGTTCTCCATCCACTCGTTTGGCCGCAAGTGGGTGGATGTGCAGATGGGCGCATTTACGCCCCGTATTCCAGCACCGTCACCTCCGGCCGGGCGCCAAAGCGGAAAGGCACTGCCGATGTGCCAAAGCCTTTGGAAACGTACAGATAAGGCGCCGAACTGTTGTACCAGCCATTTACATAACCGCCGGCTCCCTCGGGCAGCACCGGTACAAAGCCCGGAAGCCGCACCTGGCCGCCATGGGTGTGGCCGGCAAAAATGTAGCTGATCTGCAGCTTTTCCCCATCGCTTCGTTTTGCATTTATCCGCTGCAGTTCTTCCAGCACTCCTTCCTGCTGAAGCGGGCTGTGAATGAGTAAAAGATGGTTGGGTTGGTTGCCCACATTCCGCACCGCGTTGGCAAAGCTGCTTTCGCCTTCAATAAAATCATCAAGCCCGGTGATGGTAAAGGGTGTGCCTTTCACCATCAGTTGCACGGTATCGTCGGCCAATAATTTCCCCCTGCCGGCCTCCACCAGTTTGCGCAGCGTTTGCCGGCTCACCTTGTTTTTGTTGTCATGATTGCCCGGAATGGCCAGCCAGGGAAGGTCCGGCCGCAGGCGGCTGATAAATTTCCGGGCCGGACCGGGCATCCCGTGTTCGTCAATCAGGTCGCCGGTGATCAGCATCAGGTCGGGGCGCAAGGCATTGATCTTCCGCAACAGCCGCTGGTGAAAAGGCCAGAATTTCCTTTTAAAGTGAAGGTCGGTCAGCAGCAGAATCCGCACCCGGTGGTGGCTGTTTCGCCGGCCAATAGAAAACCGCTTTACCTGGAAGAAATATTTTTCAAGGAACCAGGCATCGGCCAATGCCAAAGCCGATGCTGCCGCCAGTATGCCCAAACCTGTTTTTATAATTGCTGATCGCATGCGATAAACTGTTCAATTATTGCACCGCATCTTTTCGGCTGCAGATTGAACAAGGCCTTCAAAAGTCTCCTTTGGCTTGGCTTTTGAAACCAACTATTGCCATGTCGAAAAAAATCCTTTGGGTGATCCTTATCCCGGCTTTGCTCCTGATCGGCGGCTACCTGGCACTACAGGTGTGGTTGCGTACCTCCACGGCACAAAGCGGGCAGGAGGGAGCCGGGCAATCCGCCGCTAACCAAAAAATGGCGGCAGAAAAAGATACAACCAGCAAAACGGCAAATAAAGGAGGCCCTGACAGTCAACTGGTGACGGGGACGAAGGAACCTTCTGGAGCAGGGGCGGCACAAGCAAAAGCGCAAACCGATTCGGTGAGCCAAACATCGCCACTGGACCTGCGGCCCCTGCTGATAAAAAAAATACAGCAGTTGGTGAAGAACAGTTCCAATGGCCTTTACAATCTTGCGGTGGGCGACCTTACACTGGATGTGCTGGCCTCTGCCGTGGCCCTCCACAATGTGCAGCTTAGTGCCGATGCCGCTGTACTGGAGACGCTGAAAAGCAAAGGGCTGGTGCCACAACAGGTACTTTCCATTTCGTTCGACGATTTGCTGATCGAAGGAGTGAATATAGATGACGTCATCACCAGCAAAACCATGGACTATAAACTGGTGAAACTGGTGAACCCGGTGATTGAAATTGACCGGTACAAGGCCGGCCGAAAAAGCAGTGATGGCGATTTCTCCCAACGGTTTTTGCAACAAATGGAAAAGCTGGCCGTAGCCAAACTGCAGGTACAGGGCGGTAGCATAACGGTGCACGATAAAGTGAAAGGCGGTAAGAAAAAGCTGGAAAATGTGTCGGTGCTGATGACCGATATTTTACTGAACGATGCCACCCGGAACGACCAGCGGCGCTTTTTATTTGCCAAAGAAGCCAAACTCGAATTTCATGACTTTAGCATGCCCTCTAAAAACGGCCTGTACACCCTGAAGGTGGGTGATGCCTACATCAACGCAACCGGGCACCGGGTGGAGTTGAAGAACGTTTCTTATCGCTCGCCCATGAGTAAGGAGGCCTTTGTGTCCCGGCAAAAGGTGGCCAAAGAAAAATACGACCTGCAATTTCCGGCCATTACCATCAGCGGAATTGACTGGTGGGAGGCCTTAAATGCAGAGGAAATGAGCGCCGCTAACGTGCGAACCACCGGTGGCAGGCTGTCGGTTTTTTTCGATCGCACCCTGCCGCCCGCAAACAAGATGGGAAACTTTCCCAACCAATTGTTGCAGAAGCTGCCAAAGCAGCTCGAGATTGGCGCCATCAATATGCGCAACCTCAATTTTTCGTACGAAGAATACAATCCCAAAACAAAACAAAGCGGTACAGTGGTTTTAAACAAGGTGCAAATGACGCTTGCCAACGTGACCAACAAAAAATCCAACAAAAAACCAATGGTGGTGACAGGTACCGGCCTGCTGATGGGCGAAGTGCCGGTGAGTACAACGTTTACTTTCGATATGAAAAACCCCGGTGCCGGAAACTTTACGGCAAAGTTGAAGCTCGATAGTTTTCAGGCGCCGTTGATGAACGCCATTGCCGAACCGCTTGGGCTGATACGGGTTGACCGCGGCGAGATTCATTCGGTATCAATTAATATGAAGGGCAACGAAAACGAAGCCAGCGGCGAAGCGCTGGTGCATTATGACAAGCTGAAGCTCTCGATCATGAAGAAGGCTCCGGACGAACAGGAGCTGAAAAAACGAAAGTTGTTTTCGCTGCTGGCCAATGTGCTGGTGATAAAGAACGATAATCCCTGGTGGCTGACCGGCGAGGCCAAAAAGAAAGAAGCGTATTATAAACGAAACCCCGAAGGCGGTTTTATGAACCTGGTTTGGAAAACTGCATTTGTAGGCTTGCTGAAAACAATCGGTGCACCGGAAAAGATGGCGCAGCCAAAGTAACGTCAGTTCAAGGTTAAAGGTTTACAGTTTACGTAAACAATGAATCCTTCAAGATACAGCCGTTTAGTTGTCGGCAGAACGGCAAAAGGGCAACCGTAAACTGTAAACTAACTGCCTTTCGCCCGCTACCTTTGCGGCATTGATGGAAGCTAAAAAAGGAAGCATTGATATTGTGAACGAGGTGCTGGAGGCCTGTATCCTGGCCTACCCGGTGTCGTCGTTTGTTATTTCGCTTTACAAGCAATACATCAGCCGCGGATGGCTTACCAAGGGGCAACTGCAGGGACTTTTTAGCAAAGCGCAAGGCATCAAAGACCTGGCGCCGGGAAAACTGGCCGCCCTTGAGGCTATCATTAATAAAATGCCCAACCGTACCAAATCCGAAGCGCCGAAAGAAAGCACTCCGCTTTATCAGAAAGACGAATCGGCCGGACAATTGATGGAAGCGATTCTTGCCAAATACCCACAGCACAAGCGGGTGTTGTTTCTGCAGGCGAAATATAAAAACAATGAACCTCTTTCATCGGCCGAACTGGCCGACCTGAAACGCTTTAGTCAATTGTTAAAATAAGGCAAACGCAATGGCGAGCAACGACCGTTGATCGGTCTTAAAAAGCAAGAGGTTCATTCAGCCATTTATTGTGTGACTTTTTAAAACAGCCTCAGTATTTGCTTTTCTCCCGGATGCGGTATTCCTGAATCTTTGGCTCGGCTTCCGGCGTCAGGGTAAAGCTTATTTCAATATCTGTTCTCTCGCCGGTAAGAACAAACGTTCCCCGAAGGCCGTTCTCCGGCACCAGTTCGCCCACCTGTATTATCTTTCCCGCCTTATCAAAAAGCGCCGAAGCTTCTTTGCGCAGGGTTTCGATAAAATAATCCTGAAAAAAATTTTCGGCAAAAAGGCCCGATGCTTCGGCGCCGTTCCACTGCGGAAGCAATGGCAGCAACTGCCGCTGGCGCTGCAGCAGAATGGAAGATGCTTTGCCCCGCCGGGGCTTTAGGGTGGCCATCGCTACCAGCGTATCCAGTACCTGCGTGTTAATGGCCGTGGTAGGAGCGTAGGTTACATTGCTGAAGCAAACCACGCCGATGCCATACTCGGGCAGCACCTGCCAGTTGCTGCCAAAACCCGGTAGGCCACCGCTATGCCCCACTGCCATGCGGCCATCACAGTCTTTTGTCCAGCGCAGTCCGTAGCCGTAAGCAAGAGCCATTGCACACGGGCGGCCCGATGCATAGCTGTACCGGGCATTCAGTGTACTGAAATTCCAGGGCTGGTGCATTTCGCGGAGTGAGCTGCGCTTCAGCACCGGGCTTTCTTTTTCGCTGCGGGGCGGCCAGGCCGAAAGATGCAGTGCCATGTACTTTGCAAAATCCTCAATGGTTGTCAACAGGCCACCCATAGCGCCCCAGGCCCCGTCGTGCAGCAAGGCCTGTTCGGTCCATTGGCCGTTGATCCACCGGTAACCTTTTGCCAGGCTGCCCGGCGGCACGGCCGAGTATTCCCAATAGGTGCTGGTCATGCCCAGCGGTTGCAGAAGGTGCCGGTTGATGTATTGCTGGTAGGAAAGGCCGCTTAGTTTTTTAATGATTTGGCCCAGCAGGGCAAAACCAAGATTGCTGTATTCGTACGCCACGCCGGGCACATTGGAATAAGCAATGCCTTTGTTGAGGAGGGCCAGCAGATCGCTATCGGTTTTTGCCAGTTGCCGGTCGCCCCAGGGGTTGTCTTCGGGGAAACCAGCGGCATGCGTCAGCAGGTGGCGAACAGTTACGGCCGGTGCATCGGTGGCGGGAAAGGCTTGTTTGGCAAACTGCGGCAGGTATTTCGAAACCGGGTCATCGAGGTGGAGCTTGCCGGCATCCCGTAATTGTAAAATTGCCATGGCGGTGAAGCTTTTCGACATGGAAGCAATTCGAAACACCGATTTTGTTGTAGCAGGCGTTTTGTTTCCGGTTTGCAGCACGCCTGTTTCGCCGGTGCCGATTAACCGGCCATCGGCAATTACGCCATAGACAAAGCCCGGCGAATGAATGCGGGCTGCATAGTCTGTGTACAATTTATCAATGACGGGCAGGGCATTCCGGATTTTATTTATCCGGTCAGGATCGGCAAAAAACGGCTCGTGGTAAGCGATCGCTGTACGCCCGGCTTGGGCCATGGCCAGGGCGGAAAAAAGAAGGAAGAAGAGAGAAAAAGAAAAACGCATACACGGGAGTTGATGAATAAACTTACAGAAATGACAATCATTGACGCCCGCCTGGCATCAAAGCCTGGAAATGCGGTGGTATTTTTTAAGAACAGAAAGCAGCTGGTCCACCGGCAAGGCCTCCACCCGGCGTCCGTCTTTACCGGTCATTGTGGTAGCCATGAGCAACGAATTGATAATGGCTTCATCAGTAGCTTCAATGGCAGCCATAAAAAGCGGCGAAACATCATCGTTGTGCAGCAGCGTAACCGTTTGTGTGGGTGTGGTGCTGTTGTGGGGTATGCGAAGGGCCGGATCGGTTGAAAAAGCGATCACATAGTCGCCGCTTCCGTTGGAGGCAATGCCGCCGGTTCTGGCCAAACCCAGAAAGGCCCGTTTGGCCAGGCGCTCCAGGTTGCGGCTGTCGAGCGGCGCATCGGTGGCCACAACCATCATGCAAGAGCCGTCAACGGGATTGTTCAATTGGTCGGCCAGGTAAAATTTCTTCCATTCTTCGCCCACCGGAACACCATCAACCTCCAGTACGCCGCCAAAATTGGTTTGCACAATCACACCCACCGTATAGCCACCCAATTTGCCCGGCAGCTTTCGCGAGGCCGTGCCGATGCCGCCCTTAAAGCCAAAACAAACAGTGCCGGTACCTGCGCCAACATTGCCTTCGGCCACCGGGCCGACAGTGGCATTGTCTATTGCCTGGCGCACCTCGCTTTTTTTTACGTGGCGACCGCGGATGTCGTTCAGGTATCCATCATTGGTTTCGCCCACCACGGCATTGACCGACTGCGCCATTTCATTGCCCGGTTGCTGCAGGGTGTAATCAATAACGGCCTCCATGGCGGTGGCCACGCTAAGCGTATTGGTGAGCACTACCGGCGTTTCCAGATTGCCCAGCTCCCTCACCTGCGTGATACCGGCCAGCTTTCCAAAGCCATTGCCCACATACACAGCGGCAGGCACTTTCTGCTGAAAAAGATTGCCGCCATGCGGCAGAATGGCGGTGACGCCCGTGCGTACCGAGTCGCCACGGACCAATGTTACCTGTCCCACCCTTACACCGCTTACATCGGTCAAGCTGTTTTGCTGGCCGGTTGGCAAAACGCCTATACGAAGGCCAATGTCCCGGGCCCTTTTGCTTTGTGCAGCCAAAGACATCACCAATAAAATACCGGTAACAAAAGCGAGTGTTTTCTGCATAGCGGCGTTTGGCCCAAATTACAGCTTTGATGCGTTCGGCCGGCTGCTTCTTGCAAATCGGCTGTTCCGCATTTATTTTGCTGCAGCCAATTGCCGGCGCTGTAAAACCTGTCCGATGAATAAACCCTTTCTGCCTGCCTCACTCGTTTTCTATTGCTTGCTGATGGTTTTTGGGCCCACGGCAAAAGCCCAATCTTTTTCAATGATTGATAGATGGCTGTCGGGCCATGCCGGCGACATGGGCGGCCGGGCGGTACTACTGATTTATAAAGATGGAAAGGTGATCTACCACCGGGCCATTAACGAAATGAGCCGGCGGCAAAAAGCCGTCAGTCGTATGGTGAGCCGGCGGCAACCCAACGGCCCGGCCGACGGCGACATAACCGCCACCACACGGCTGCCTGTTGCCAGTTGCAGCAAATGGCTGAGTGCCGCACTGGTAATGACTTTTGTTGATGAGGGACGCCTCCGTCTTTCCGATACGGTAGGCCAATGGCTGCCGGCGCTTTCCAGGAGTGGTAAAGGAAAGATCACGATCAGCCACTGCCTGTCGCACCTTACCGGGCTGCAAACACCGCCACTGTCCGAAAATATCGGCGAAATGCGGCAAACGGCAACGATGGACGAAGCCATTGAAAAAATTGCGGACCTGCCGGTAGAAGGAGCTCCGGGCTCCGTTTTTCGATATGGCAACACCGGATTGCAGATAGCCGGCGCGGTGCTGGAAAAAATCAGCGGGAAAAGCTTTGAGGCTCTTTTTGCCGAACGGGTGGCCCGGCCGCTGCAAATGAAACAAACCGATTTTGGGAAAGCAAAGGTAGCCTTGCCGGCCGGCGGCGCCTACAGCACAGCCGCCGATTATCTGAACTTTCTGACCATGATCTTGAACAAAGGCGTTTTTAACGGGCAGCGCCTGCTAAGCCAAAAAAGCATAGCCGCCATGCAGGTAAACCGGGTGACAAAAGACGTGAAAGTTGCTTATGCTCCAGCCGAAGCGGGCAGCTTCGGATATGGTTTTGGCGAATGGGTGATGGAAACTCCGCCCGGTGGCGAAGCGGCAAAATCGGTCAGCAGCCCTGGCTTGTTTGGCTCATTTCCCTGGGTGGATAACGAAAACCAGTATGGCGCCATTTTGCTTACCTACAACCTGCGCAGTCGTGGCCGGCATGCCTTGTACCAGGATTTGAGGGCTGTGGTGGATGCTGCCTTGAAGTGAGAAAGAGATTCCGCAAACAGCCAAATGTGGGTTCTGCCGGGCTGCTCAGCCCTGCTTTTGCACGCCTGCGAACCAGCTTTCGGGCGAAGCGGCCCTAAATTTGTTTAGAGTTTTTTACAGAATTTCGATCATGCTACAACAGCCAACAAGAGTACAAACGATGCTGGACCTTTCAGCCCGTTTGGTGGAGCGGAACAAAGCTTTTACCGGCGCCCTGAAGGCCCGCCGGGCCCACGACGAATTGAAAGCCATTCACTCGGAAATACAGGAAATCTATAATCATATTGCGGTGCTGCAGCAAGCGGACCAAAAGGGCGGTTACGCCTGAACGTCCGCCATTTTCCGGAACAGACAGGGATAAACAGGAGGTGGCGGAAGGCACCCTCAACGGCAGATCAACCTGCTAAGTGAGACCGCTTTCCAGTTCGCCTTTCCACCGTACAAAGCCCTTTATGCCATCGCGATAATGGTGGAAAATACGCCGGAACACATTGCCCGGCGAAGAAAGGTAAGCCTCCTTTCCCTGTTTTGCCCAGGCCTTTTACCAGCTTTTTGCAACTGACGCCGCCATAATAAAACTGCATCTGCCGGAACGGAACAGTGAGCGTGGTTTCTATGACCTCATTCGCGGGCATGTGTATTACCGGGGTGGAGTTTATTTTGTGGCAGAAAAGTCGGCCTTTCGTTGTGCCAATGAAAAAAAGCCACCCTCGGTGACCTTTGCTCGCCCTTCAGCATTTGAACCTGAGATCCTCTGGTTGACAGTCAGAAAGTTGGAGACTCTGGTTTTTCAACTACGCCACAATGAAGCTGTTGCATTTTCAGAAGAGCCCCAAGCGCCGGCTTTTTGCCCGAAGAGTTAACGTTTGTGTTAACCGCTCAAAAGGAAGGTTTACTTAGAAAAAAGATCGGGATAACCGGTAGTTATTTTCCCAAAATCACCCCCCCCTCCATTCGTTTTTCTCCCTAAAGTTCGTGCTGTTAGCACAACCACCCAATCTGCCCTTTAAAAGGAATAAACCGATTCTATGGCTTTTAAAGTGTCCGCAGGTTTCTTCATCGCCGTACCCCACATCTGGCAGTTTGAACAAGGGCGATTATCTACAGAACCGCCGGATTGTTTTTGGTGGTTCAAGGTTTGGTTTTTGGAATTAAAAGCCTTTCTGGAAAATTAAACCAAACAACTCACGCCGGACTGGCAACGAATTGTTTTAATAGAACTGAGGCAGTTGCTGTAACAGGTGTAGCCTTTTTTCAGACGCTTTCGCATATCAGTAATTCATTCCTTTACTCTCCCGGGTTCCTAGCCTGGCTTTTTTAGTTAGTAGGATCATAGGCCTAACAAATGGGTGACTGAGAAAGAAGGAGGACAGGTTGGGTGAAGGGCTGATAGCAATGCTATGCAAGAGAACAAAACCTTTGCAACGAGTAGCCGAAACACTGAATGATTGCAGGTTGACAGATAGGAAGAGGGACGGGTACGTAAATTCTTTCATAGAACAGTCAAGCCCATTTGCCTGCTGTTTCTACAGCGGATTCTTCTTAATTTTCAGTTCTTCATAATTTTATCGCTGTAAAAAGAGCACGTCTCACAAACAAGAAACAAAAACAATATGACCGGATTGAAGAAGCCTCTGTTTAGTGCGATTTTTCTGACCTTGTCCATTGCAGTTTCAGCACAGCAGATTGACCTTTCCTTAGCTCCCGACACTGGCCGGGGGCACACCATCAGCCGGCACATCTACGGCCATTTTGCCGAACACCTGGGCCGCTGCATCTACGATGGTTTCTGGGTAGCCGATACCATGAAAGTGGCAAAAAAGGATCGCATTCGATTGGACATTGTCGAAGCATTGAAGAAGATCAAAATTCCGAATCTCCGCTGGCCGGGCGGCTGCTTTGCCGATGAATATCACTGGCGTGACGGCATCGGTCCAAGAGCAAAACGGCCCAAGATGGTGAACACCAACTGGGGTGGCGTAACGGAAGACAACAGCTTTGGTACGCATGAATTCATGGAGTTGTGCGAACTGCTGAAATGTGAGCCTTACATCTCGGCCAATGTGGGCAGCGGTACCGTGGAAGAAATGGCGAAATGGGTGGAGTATTTCAACTTTGACGGCGTAAGCCCGATGGCCAACCTGCGGCGCCAAAACGGGCATGCAAAACCGTGGAAGGTGAGCTTTTGGGGGGTGGGAAATGAGAGTTGGGGATGCGGCGGCGAAATGACAGCCGAGTTCTACGCCGACCAGTACCGGCGCTATGCAACCTATGCCCGAAACTATCCCGGTGCACCGTTGAAGAAAATCGCCGGCGGTGCCAACACCGATGATTACCATTGGACGGAAACACTGATGAAAAATGCAGGCCCACGCCGCATGTGGGGTTTAAGCCTGCATTACTATACCTTGCCCAACAACGGCTGGCCGCCCAAAGGTTCGGCTACCCAGTTCGATGAAGCGCAGTATTTCAACACCATGAAAAACTGTTTGCGCATGGAAGAACTGGTGACCAAACACTCCGCCATCATGGACAAGTACGACAAGGAAAAGCGTGTGGCATTGGTGGTTGATGAGTGGGGCATTTGGACGGAGGTGGAACCCGGCACCAATCCCGGGTTTTTGTACCAGCAAAACAGCCTGCGTGATGCCCTGATTGCCGGCACAACGCTCAACATTTTCAACAATCACAGCGACAGGGTTCGTGTGGCCAACCTGGCACAATCTATCAATGTGTTGCAGGCCCTGATCCTGACGAAAGGAAGACAGATGCTGCTCACGCCAACCTATCATGTGTTTGACTTGTACAAGGTGCACCAGGATGCAAAATATCTTCCGGTTCAATTTAGCAGTCCGGACTATTCGTTTGGTGATGGAAAAATCCCGGCGCTGAACGCTTCTGCGTCGCAGGACTCAACGGGTGCTATTCATATAACGCTGGTCAACCTGGATCCGGCCAGGAGCCTTTCGCTGAAAACCAGTCTGCGTGGTTTGCAATGGCAAAGCGTGAATGGTTCCATTGTAAGCTCCCAGAAGCTCACCGACATCAACACGTTTGAAAAACCCAATAACATTCATGTGCTGCCGTTTTCCGGTGCCAGAAAACAAGGGGCTGACCTGGTGGTGGACCTGCCGGCAAAGTCGGTTGTGATGCTGGAACTGAAGTAGGGATGACCCAATGAGAGCCGGTAGAGGAAAAACAAAGTGAACCTTCCCGCCAGGGGTTGCCCGTCTTTCCAATCGGATCGTTGGTAGCTGAGGGAATGAATCTTTTCCGGTAAGTCGCTCTTTATCGGGATACATTGCAAAATGACTTCGGTTTAAGCAGGCATTGTACGGAGACCGCTTGTTAAAAATCCTTCGCTGGCTTTTATTGGAAGTTTTTTCATTGCCCGTTTGAATACTTTGTACCCCTTGCATTCGCAATTCGCGAAGCGTTGTGTAACGTGTGAGGAGTAACTATTGCCAACTGGCTTTTGAACTTCGGGCACCGAATGCCCGGGGAGATACACTGATTATTTTTTTAAAATTTTTAAACCCTCAGATCATGATTTCAGGATACAACTTTATTGGTTTTGAAAAGAAAGCAGCAGGCGAAAAGAAATTACAGGCTTTCAGTACGGTACAAAAAGAGGCATTGCCCGGTGACTTTTCTGTGGCAACCGGACAGGAAATTGATGAGGCCATTTCAAAAGCAACCGCGGCATTTGAGATTTTTAAGCAAACATCTTTTGCCCAAAGGGCTGAATTTCTGGATTCCATTGCAGATGAAATCATGCAACTGGGCGATGTCTTGATCCAAAGGGCGCACCTTGAAACCGGCTTGCCGGAAGCCCGCATTACCAATGAACGGGGTAGAACCGTTGGACAATTGAAATTGTTTGCTTCTCTTTTGCGGGAAGGTTCTTATGTGGAAGCCATCATTGATACGGCATTGCCAGAACGCAAGCCTTTGCCCCGTTCGGACCTGCGGCGAATGATGCTTCCTATTGGGCCCGTTGCTGTTTTTGCTGCCAGTAATTTTCCGCTCGCCTTTTCCACGGCCGGTGGCGATACCGCCTCCGCACTGGCGGCAGGCTGCCCGGTGGTTGTGAAAGCGCACAGTTCGCATTTGGGAACAAATGAGGTGGTGGCGACAGCCATTATTCGTGCAGCGCAAAAATGCAACATGCCCGATGGCGTTTTTTCTTCGCTGGTAGGCGAAGGTTCTTTGCTTGGGCAACAACTGGTAAAGCATCCGCAAATAAAGGCCGTGGGTTTTACCGGTTCTTTCCGCGGCGGTATGGCCCTGCTCAAAGCATCGGTTAACGAAAGAGAAGAACCCATTCCGGTTTACGCGGAAATGAGTAGTATCAACCCTGTATTGGTCCTGCCAAACAAACTAAAGCAAGATGCTGATGCTGTTGCTGCACAGCTTAGCGCATCCATCACGCTTGGCGTTGGGCAGTTTTGCACCAATCCCGGTTTATTGTTTGTTGTAAAAGATGAAACCACGGAAACGTTCGTTCAAAAGCTGGCACAGGCTTTACAGGGCGTACCTCCGGCAACCATGCTGAACAAAACTATTTGTGCGGCCTATTACGCCGAAAGGCAACAGTTGTTGTTGCAGCAGGAGGTAGAAACGGTTTGGACTGGCGATGACGGCACCAATGACTACAAGGGCAGTGCGTTGCTGGCCCAAACCACGGCAAAAAATTTTACTCAAAACAGCGGTTTGCAAAACGAAGTTTTTGGCCCTTCCTCACTAGTCGTGATTTGCGAAAATCAAACTGATTTAAATGCAGCGTTGCAATCATTGCATGGACAATTAACGGGAACGGTAATGGGCACTGCAGATGATTTAAGACAGTATCGGGCCTGCATCAACGTTTTAGCAGAGAAAGTGGGAAGAGTGATTTACAACGGTGTGCCCACCGGTGTGGAAGTGTCTCATTCGATGATGCATGGCGGACCTTTCCCGGCCACGACCTTTGCGCATTTTACATCTGTTGGTACAGAAGCCATCAAGCGCTTTTTGCGCCCGCTGTGCTACCAGGATTGCCCGCAGGATTTTTTGCCGGATGCATTGAAAGATGAAAATCCGCTCGGTATCATGCGAAAGCTCAACGGAGAGTTTACAAGGGATGCCGTGCAGCAGCTGGCAACTGTTTCGTGATAAGATAACAAAAGTCAACCGCTACCGGCGGTTGACTTTTGTTTGTATTTCTTCTCTAAAGCCGACCAGCCGTTTTCCGGCGCTGCCTTTATTTTATCGAGAATCGCTTTCCACTCTTTTTACATCGCACAGTTGGACTTTCAACACGCTGTTACCAGAAACCCCTATTGGCAATCCGTTCGCTATTTAAGTGGCGACTGCGAACCTCATCCGCCGACGCATATTTTGGCAAATTTGCAAGGCGGCACAAAAGCTAATCTACAAAAGCCAATCTTGCAAAAGAGCCAAAATTTGCCAACGCACACCGACAACACCTCAACAGGAAAACATATATTAGCCGTTGGGTGACAACTTTATAGCCACCCCTAAAAACGGACACTTACAAGCCATGATTTCAAAAGACGAAGCCTATAAAAAAATAGCTTCCTTAGTGGAGCGGTTTGACGAACAGAAAGCTTTTTATAAACGTTCCGAGTACAACGAAACGCTGACACGGCGTGACTTTATTGACCCGTTCTTTAAATCGTTGGGTTGGGACATTGACAATGAACAAGGGTATGCGGAAAGCTACAGGGAAGTTATTCACGAAGACAAAATAAAAATTGGCGGAGCGACCAAAGCACCCGACTATTCTTTTCGCTTATCGGGCGGGAAACGGCTTTTTTTCGTAGAGGCCAAAAAGCCAAGTGTTTTAATCAAAGACGAAATAACCCCTGCTTACCAGGTTCGCCGCTATGGTTGGAGTGCCAAGCTGCCCATCAGCATCATTACCGACTTTGAAGAGTTTGCCATTTACGACTGCACTAAAAAGCCCAACTTAACCGACAAAGCCAGTCACGGAAGGATAAAATACCTGACCTATCAAAACTACCTCACCGAGTTTGATTTCATTTGGGACACGTTCAGCAAAGAGAAAGTGCTCAAAGGCAGCTTTGACAAGTTTATTCAAAGCGATAAGCAAAAGAAAGGGACGGCGACAGTGGATTACGAGTTTCTCCACTCCCTCGACACATGGAGAACTTACCTTGCTAACAACATTGCTTTACGAAACAACATTGACGAAGACAGCCTGAACTTTGTGGTTCAGCACATCATTGACCGCATTATCTTTTTACGCATTGCCGAAGACAGAAGTGTAGAACCTTACGGCACCTTGCAGGACACGATTAAAAGCGGCAACTACTACGACAATCTTTTGGCGCAGTTCCATACAGCCGACCAGAAATACAATTCAGGGCTTTTTGATTTCAGCAAAGACAAAGTAAGCGGGAGCATTGAGATTGATAACAAAATCATCAAAAGCATTATCAGCGACCTGTATTATCCTGTCAGCCCTTATGAGTTCTCTGTTATTTCGGTTGAGATTTTGGGCAGTGCTTACGAGCAGTTTTTAGGAAAGACCATTTCGCTTTCCAAAAACGGCAGAGCCGTTATTGAAGAAAAACCCGAAGTAAGGAAAGCGGGTGGCGTTTATTACACGCCGCAGTACATTGTTGATTACATTGTAAAAAACACCGTCGGAAAGCTCATTGACGGCAAGGCGCCGAAAGACATCAATAAAATAAGAATTGTTGACCCGGCTTGCGGAAGCGGTAGTTTTTTAATTGGAGCTTACCAATACCTGCTGCAATACCACAAAGACTATTACACCAATAACGGCAAGCCGAGCAAAGGCAGTAAAGACAATCCTTTGACGCCGGACGGCAACCTGACAACAGCCGAAAAGAAACGCATTTTGCTCAACAACATTTTTGGCGTTGACCTTGACGCCAATGCAGTTGAAGTAACCAAACTTTCCCTGTTGCTGAAATGTATGGAAGGCGAAACAGAAGCCAGCATTGCCACGCAGCTAAAACTTTTTCATGAACGGGTGTTGCCGACGTTGGATAACAACATCAAAGACGGCAACAGCTTAATTGATATTGACTTTTACAGTTCTGAAATGGACTTTGGCGAAGAAAAAAAGATAAAGCCTTTCAATTGGAAAAAAGCATTTCCAGAAGTTTTTAAGCAGAACGGCTTTGATTGTGTGATAGGTAATCCGCCTTACGGCGCCTTATTTTCCGCTTCCGAAATAATCTACTTCAAGAACAAATTTAACACATCAGTCTTGCGGGTAGAAAGCTATTTAGTTTTTATCGAACAAGGGTTAAATCTGCTGAAAGAAAAGGGGATGTTAGGATTTATTATTCCAGACACACTTTTAAACTTGGGATTTACACAATCAGCCAGAGACTTTCTTATAAAGAATTCTAAACTAAATGAAATTGTTGGGCTTCCTTCAAATGTCTTTTCAGGTGCTGTAGTGGATACAATTGTTGTAATTACTGAAAAAGCACATTTGGCGAAAAAATATCATTCTTCATTGGTAAAAGTAAAAACGTTCGGAAAAAAGCAACTAATTAGTTCAATTGAAAATCCACAAAAAGAATTTGCCACAAAAATTGAAGATTGGATTGAACAAAATGCTTTTAACCTGCAAGCTGGTAAAACAGAGAAATGTTTAATCTCAAAAATTGAACAGCAAAAGAAGAAAATAAATGATATATCGGAAATGTATTCAGGTATCAAAACTTACGAAGTTGGGAAAGGAAAGCCTCCTCAAACAGAAAAGATAAGAGATGAAAAGCCTTTTACTTCTGACAAGAAAAAAGATAAATCTTGGCTTCCATTCTTTGACGGTAAGCATATTGGCAGATATGAACTTCTTTGGAGAAACAATAATTGGATAAAATATGGTGCATGGCTTGCCGCACCAAGAGACCCTCAAAACTTTGAAGGACAAAAAATATTAATTAGAAAAATAACAGGAAAAACACTCATCGCAACTTATGTTGCTGAGACATCATATTGCAACACGTTGCTTTTTGTTTTGAAAATAACAGACAATAACTATTCTTACAAGAGTATTTTGGCAATTCTTAATTCATTATTGATTGGATGGTATTTTAGAAAAAAATTTCAAATAAGCGATGATGATACTTTTCCTCAGATAATGATTAGAGATATACTACAATTTCCAATAGCAGACATTGACAAGGAAAGCGACTTGCATTTGAATAAACTTGTTGACCAACTTTTAAACCTGAATGAACAAAAACAGCAAGCAACCCTTCATAGTAAAGTTGACCAATTGCAAAACCGCATTGACTATGCCGAACAACGAATAAATGAAATTGTTTATCAGCTTTACGGTTTGACTGAAGAAGAAATTGCACTTGTTGAAAATGCGTAAGCCCAGCACCAAGTCAGGCACATTAGGAGGCACACAAAGCCGGCGCACAAAAGCAAACCTTCTAAAGAGCCTGCCTTGTTCCAACGCTTCCTGGACACACCCAACTTCGGTGGACACAGACGCTAAAGTGATACACCCGAAGGAAGGGTATTCTGCTAATAGGGTATTGCCAAAACCGGGCTGGACGCTCAATGAATATCTCGCCTTCGCCAATACCTGAAATGTTCTTTCAGGTGAATGCTTGTTTCAATTCTTCACTTCAACTCCGGAAGTGCATACACCACGTATCCTCTTGGCAGTGCGCCCGGTTTTTTGGAATGGTCATAGCTGTCTTTCGAAAAATTGTTCGACGCATTCACCACCAGGTATTGTTTGCCGTTTAGCTCATACATTATCGGCTGTGCATTCGATTCGTTGCTTAAGGTTGTTTCCCACAAAAGCTTCCCGTTGTCCGCATCGTAAGCATACAGCTTCCCTCCCTTACCGGTGCAGAACAATACGCCTGTGGAGGTAACGATGATTCCTTTCCGCTGCGAACCGTTGACGGCGCCGGTTGTTTTGTCGCCTTTGCTCGAGGCAAGCGAGTCTTCACCGAGCGGTTGTTGCCATTTGATGGTTCCGCTGTTCAAATCGTAGGCAATGACCCTGGCCCAGGGCGGGCCTAACAGATTGGGCCATGCCGTACCATAATCGGTGGTATAGCGGTTGGCCGGATGCGGTACACCAGGGGGGTAGTCGGTCGCCGGAGCAGACGTTTTTTCGTCTGGCTTCACTGGCGCACCGCCGGATGCCACAACGGGTCCTTCGGGACGTTTGTTCGTTTGCGGCCTTCGGGGGCCGAAACCCGGTCGTGTAACAGGGCTGCCGCCGAGGTAGCGGTGCACGGCAATCACCCGTTGTTCGTCTATATGGGCAAAGCCCGGCATCTGCCCGCGGCCAACAGCCAGGATGGTTTTAAATTCTTCCAGGGGCATGCGTTGCCCCGCATTCACAATATTCGGGGCAATACCTCTGCCCGACAGGTTTTCGCCATGGCACGACCGGCAGGCTGTGGCGATCAGGTTTTTTGCTTTTTGCACTTCATCTTTCGACATCAGCTCACGGGCCGTTTTTACTCGCTCCAGCTTATAAACAGACGGATACTCCTGGGTTAAAATATACACCATGCCTTTGCCGGGATCCGAAGCCGTGTTGCCGAAGTTCACGCCACCGAGGGCGCCGGGTAAAGCAATGGTTTCGTATTTATCGGATAGCGGAACAAAAAGCCCGGACCTGGCAGCAGCAATCCGTTTGTACCATTTCTGCTTTTCTTCCTCGGGCAGATAGGGGTTTAGCATTTCTTTTGTGACCGCATGCCGTGTAAAGCCTGGCACCACCGTGGGGATGGGTTGTGTGGGCCATGATTTTTCGCCGGGCATTTTGCTGGCCGGGAACGGCTTTTCCTCAATCGGAAAAATGGGTTTGCCGGTCACCCGGTCAAACACAAACATAAATCCGTGCTTGGTAGCCACTGCCACGGCATCAATTGGCTGGCCGTTGCGCTTGACGGTAATGAGCTGCGGTGCAGAAGCAAGGTCATAATCCCAGAGGTCGTGGTGCACGGTCTGAAAATGCCAGAGGCGCTTGCCGGTGCGGGCATTCAGGGCAACAAGGCAGTTGCCAAACAGGTTGCTTCCCACCCGGTCGGCACCATAAAAATCATAAGTCGGCGAGCCAATCGGCAAATAAACAATCCCTCTTTTCTCATCTACCGACATTTCGCTCCAAACGTTGGTGCCACCTACATATTTGTACGCATTTTTCGGCCAGGTATTATAGCCAAATTCACCGGGGCGGGGAATGGTATGAAAGGTCCAGGCCAGCTTGCCCGTCACCACATTATAAGCTCTTATGTATCCGGGGGCAGAAAAATAGCCTTCGCCGGGAGCAGAGCCCATAATGACAAGGTCTTCAAACACAACCCCCGGCATCATGGACTGCATTCTCCGGATGGTTGTTGGCTCACGGTCAAGCCCTTTTCTCATGTCCACATACCCGGCGGTGCCAAAACTCATGATGGATTTTCCGGTGAGGGCATCAATGGCCTGCAACGTATTGTTGAGAGTAAAGAGAAGGCGCCGGTCCTTCCGGTCTTTGCTTTCCCAATAATTAATGCCCCGGCGGGTGATGCCCTGCAGGTTGGCATGTATCCAGAGTTCCCTTCCTGTTTGCGCATGCACCGCCACCAGCGAAGCGTTTTTTGCCATCACGTACATGATGGTGTCCACCACAATGGGGCTGAAAAAATTAAAGGCGGAGTCCATGGTGGGATAAACCCAGGCTACCTTCAACTGGCTTACGTTTTCTTTGGTGATCTGCGCGGCATTGAAAAATTTCGATTGGTCGGGCCCTCCGCCATACTGCTTCCAGGTCGAATGCGTTTCCCCTTCCGAAAAAGGGTGATAGGTGGCAAAAACAAAAAGCGACAACAAACCAACGACGGCGCCGGTAGTTTTAGCAGGCAATCTTTTTGGTATCATGGAGCAAAACTGTTTGAATCAACAACAAGGCAGATAAAAGTAAGGGAACCACCTCCGCTAAATGTCTAATACATTCCGACGAAAAATCCTGTACATGCAAGCGTTGTTGCGGCGGCGTTCGGCAACGATGAAAAATCAAACCGGTGGTAGCACATTCACAAGCTTTACTGGAAAAAGAAAGCGCCGCGACGGAGTGGTTTTCTGCAAGTCGCGGCATTTTTTGTATTCATGAATATTTTGAGGAAAGCCCCCTGATGATTTTATCAAACGGCGTTTGTCAACAACCGGCTGGTAAAGACAGTTCCGAAAAAAGTTCAGGACTTTACTTTGGTTAATTTCATTTCACCTCTTTCGTTTTTTATAACAATCTCGTTGTCATTAATCAGCTCCCCGGTACTGTTGATGGTCATGTCATTGAACGAAATGCTGTACGTGAATTTTTTACCGTCAACTTTTCCATTCTCCAGGGCTGCTTCGCCAAACTGCGTTTTCCAGGTGCCTTTCAGGCTGTTTCCTTCAACCTTGAAGGTGTAGGTGACTTCAAAGGTGCCATTGGGTGTTTCCCGTGTTCCTTTCCAGTTTCCGTCAATGGCGTTTTGTGCAAACGTGGTGAGGCTGCCCACAAGGAGTGCAATCGTGAGTAAAACTTTCATGTTGAACAAATTTTGGTTGGATAATAAAGCAATACAGCTTAAAAATAAAAGAACCGGTAGCAACAAACGTTCAATATAATACGCCGATAAATCCTGTACAGTTAGCTGTAGTGAAATAACTATTTTTCCCAAAGGATTATAAACCAGGCGCAATTATGAGAGCTATACGAACAAACAACCTTGTTGCTAACGGGCTGCTTGCCATCGGCTGTATCTGCCTGGCACAGTGCAATTCATCTTCGGGCACCGGGGCAAGCTGGCAGGAGAAAAACGAGGCGCTCATCAAACAAAACAAATTGACCGTGCGGGAGCTTTCCGGACTGCCGGAATCAGCCATTCCTTCAAACCTTGAGCCGGCGAAGGTCACAAGCCTCAACAAGATGGACAGTGTTGTGTTGTACCCGGGTGTCAATGCAAAACTTTTCTGGGGAAGCGGCACGATGATTACTGTTCTTCACCTGGCGCCAAACGCAACAATTCCGGAAGAAGTGTTACCGGCCGACCGGTTTGTGTTTGTGCTGGACGGTTCCATCGAGCAGTCCATCAACGGTTCGGCAACAACAATGATTTCGAAAAAAAGGGAAGCGCCGGATGGTACGCATAGCGGCACGCCAAGAACCGATTTTGTTTACCTCCAAAAAGGAACAAAAAATGCTGTCACAGCCGGTGCCTCGGGTGCCCGTTTGCTGGAAGCCTACAGTCCGCTGCGCCTCGATTATCTGCAAAAAGCCGGCGTAAAAAATCTTCCTGACAAAATAAATGACGTCGAAACGGCGCAGGCACCGAATGTTGCTCCCGGCAGGGTTTACGACTTGTACGATATGCAACTGACAGCACTTGCGGACGGCGCTGCTTCCCGACTGATTTCGGGAAGAAACACACAGCTAAGTTTTATTTCGATGGAGCCGAATTCCGTTTTTCCCAACCACATTCATCCCGAAGAGCAAATGATGTTTGCCCTGCGTGGGACTTGCGATGAAATTCTTTTGGATGGTGAGCAGGCGATGAAGCAAAACGACGTGGTGCGCATCCCGGCCAACATGGTGCATGGCGCAAAAATCGGCGACCTGGGTTGCGATGCCCTCGATATTTTCTGGCCGGCCCGTGCCGATTACCTGGCAAAAGAAAAAGCACGGATGGCGGCGTTCAACGCCATCATTCCCGAAGGTGCAAAACCGGAACTGGTGGTTGACGGCTCCAAAACACCGCCGGGACTCACCTTTAGCGAAGGACCGAAATGGCTGAACGGCAAACTCTATTTTTCCAACATGTACTTCGACCAGAATTTCGGCGCAGACCCGAAAAAAAGTTCGACCGTAGAGATGGACCCGGATGGAAAGTACCGGTACATCTCGGCAGGCAAAATGCAAACCAACGGATTGTATCCCTACCGGAATGGCAACCTGCTGGTTTGCGACATGATGGGTCACCGGGTGGTGGAGATGACCACAAAAGGAGAAGTGGTGCGGGTGGTGGCTGACAAGTTCGAAGGAAAAGGGATTGACGGCCCGAACGATGTGGTGACCGATGCAAAAGGCGGTTTTTATTTTACCGACCCGCAGTTTACAATGGAGCCGCAAAAGTCGCAACCCGGCCGGGCGGTGTATTATGTTTCGGCGGAAGGAAAAATCACACGGCTGACGCAGCCGAATGAGTTTGCCATGCCCAATGGAATTGTGCTGTCACCCGATGGAAAAACGCTTTACATCAACAACTGCTACGACGATGAAGGGTGGTACCCGGTGAAAAGCGAGAAGGACAATTTTATTTGGGCTTACGATGTGGCTGCAGACGGCACCATCCGCAACGGCCGGAAGTTTGCCAAACTGTTCCTGACTGAAAATGTGCTCGACCGGAAAGGACGGTCGTCCAGCGCCGACGGCATGGTCATAGACAAACAGGGTAATCTTTATGTGGCGACTTATTATGGCGTACAAATCTTCAACAACAAAGGCGAATTTGTAGGGATGATTAACCTTCCTTCTTTTCCCGTCAGCTTGTGTTTTGGCGATAACGACATGAAAACGCTTTACATCGTCAGTTACAGCAGGGTGTATAAAATCCGCACCAACATGGAAGGTTTCGTCAACTATTTGTAATGAATGAGAAACGATAGCTGTCTTTGAAATTCCCAACGCCTTGTCGTCCGCCGCTTGCCGAAGGTTGCAGCCTGGGCTTACGATGCACAGGTTTTCTTCAGCGTTGGTGAGAACAAGCGTTTATTGATGAAACTACCTGCAGCATCCCTGAAGCCATACAGCTCGCATTCGTTGCTAAGGAAAGGTTACCTGAACGGCTTTGTGCAACAGCGTACTCTATAAAACAAGGAATTGACAAAAACGAAAACGATATGAACACAAAACAGCGATATGCTTTTCGAACGACCGCTCTTGCCGGTTTGTTTGCATGGCAACTGGGTGTGATTACCGCCTGCGCACAAGCCCCGGCGCAGCCGCCCCGGCAAAACCAGCTTCCGCCCATCCCCATCACAAGCGACACCACACATACGCTTACCCGGCATTTCACCCCCGCTTCATCTGCCAGAAAGCTGACGGACGCCAAGGGATTCATTCAACGCTGGCTGGTTCTCGAACCCGTCAAAAAGGACATAACCCGAAACAACATCCTCACGGACGCATACCTGCGGGCAGCCTTTGCCGGCGATAATTTTTCCCCTGATTTCACCGCCGTTCCTAGAAACGCCGAAACGGTAAAGCTGGGTAACGCGGAACTCAAATGGCATGCGTTGGACAGCAAGACCTTCAACTTTAATTTATACCATTTTACCTACGCCCTTGACAAGCCCCGGTACGGCATACTGGTTTGGCTGGTTACGGTGATAGACAGCCCGGAAGAGATGAAAAACGTGCGGATGAGCGCCGGCTGCAATTCGGGGAGCATGTGGTGGCTGAACGGACAGGAGGCGATGATTCTTTCCGGCGATCGTGACATGATTGCGGACAACGTGACCTCGCAGCGGTTAACGCTCAAAAAAGGAAAGAATATCGTTCGCGGGGCCGTTATCAACGGTCCGGGTATGGCCAATTTCTGCGTTCGTTTTCTGGATGAAAAAGGTGCGCCGGTAAAAAACCTTAGCATCGCTTACCAATAGATTTTGTTTCGCTACGAAATAGCACTTGTTATGAAAAAAGTGAAAAAGCCCTGCCTGCCACTGTTGTTGGCAATGTTTTTTACGCAAACCGTCGCCGCACAGGTCGGAAGACCGTTTATACACGACCCGTCAACCATCGTTGAATGCGACGGCAAATTTTACACCTTCGGCACGGGCGGCGGCGGGCTGATATCCGAAGACGGCTGGACTTGGCAGGGTGGTGGCGTGAGGCCGGGCGGCGGTGCTGCACCCGATGCCATCAAAATCGGTGACCGTTATCTTGTGATCTACGGTGCCACCGGCGGTGCAGGTAACCACAAAGGCGCCATCCTTACTATGTGGAACAAAACGCTGGACCCGAAGTCACCCGACTTTAAGTATTCCGACCCCGTTGTCGTAGCCACCTCGGATGGTTATGAAGAAAACGACGCCATTGATCCCGGCGTTCTGCTCGATCCCACCACGGGACGTCTCTGGCTTACCTACGGTACTTATTTTGGATTCATCCGCCTTGTAGAACTGGACCCGAAAACAGGAAAGCGGGTAGCGGGAAATAAACCTGTGGATATCGCCATTACCTGTGAAGCTTCCACACTGGTTTATCGTGACGGTTGGTACTACCTGCTGGCGACGCACGGCAGTTGTTGCGACGGACCCAACTCCACCTACAACGTTGTGGTGGGCCGTTCAAAAAAAATAACAGGCCCTTACATTGACAATGTGGGAAGAAGCATGTTGGAAGGCGGCGGCAAGATGGTGGTGGCCACCCGCGGCGGCCTGATTGGCCCCGGGCATTTCGGGCATCTGGTTTTGGAGAAAGGCGTCGAAAAAATGTCGCTCCATTACGAAGCCGATTTACAGCAGGGCGGCCGTAGCGTGTTGGGCATCCTGCCGGTGCTATGGAAAGACGGCTGGCCGGTTGCCGGCGAAAAATTCAAAGAGGGCACTTACCAGATTGAATCGGTGCGCAGAGGTTATGCGTTGGAGCTGGCGGTGGACCTTACCCGCATGCCCGGCGGAATGCGCTTTGGGCAGGCCAACAACGAGCCGGTAAAACCCGTTGCCTTCCAGGAATTGGCCGAGGTAAGCAAGTCCTGGCCCGCGGGTAATATTGCTGCACGCATCGGCGATTACATGTCACGTCCTCACCAGAAGTGGACGGTTACCGATGCCCCCGATACCACCGGGTATTTGGGCGGACCGTATTACAAGATAGTGATTGCCGGCACCGGGCGGGCACTGGCCGCAACTGCCGGCGGCGACGTGGTAACGGTGCCGGCATTCACCGGCGCTCCCGAGCAATTGTGGCGAATTGACCAACTAACGGATGGAACTTATCGCATCATGCCGAAGGTGGTTCCTGATTCGGGCAAAAAATTAGCGCTTGTCTCGTCAGGCGACAGCACGCCAACACTTGCGGAGTTTGATTTTTTGAGCGACAATTCCAAATGGAATTTCAGGGTGCACTAAGTATCGTTTTCGTTGTTTGCTGCTTTTGAACAGCAGCTTTTTCAATGGCTGTATTCAGTGTTTGTCTATAGCTGTGTAATTTGCCACCATTGCTTTTCTCCTGGTTCATTGGCAGCGAAGGAATCGTAAACAGACAACGTAAAAGATGGGTTTTATAGCATTGCTTACAACTGAAAAATATGGCTTATTGTTTTTTTAGTATCGCCGTCATCACATGGCTGGCGATGGCATCGAATAAAGGGTTTGCACAAGCAAGCGATTCTGCTAAACGCCCGGGAATTTTTATCGTTCAAACACTGGAAAAACCAAGAAAAACTCCGAAACTGAGAGAGAAAGATTTGGGTGGCTACCTGTTGGTTTACTTCAAAGACCCAACACATTCCGCCTACTTTGCGATCAGTAAAGACGGATACACATTTACTGATGTTAACGGCGGGCAACCCTTGTTCATTGGCTCGCAGTTAGCCGAACAGAAAGGGGTTCGTGATCCGCATATTGCCCGTGGCCCCGACGGTGCATTCTATCTTGCCATGACCGATCTTCATATATTCGGACAAAGGGCTGGCTTCCGCGACAGTGCATGGCAACGTCCTGTAGCAACGTATGGATGGGGCAACAACAGGGCGCTTGTATTGATGAAGTCGTATGATCTGATTCACTGGACGCATTCCGATTTCCGGGTGGATAAGGCGTTTCCTGAACTTGGCGATATTGACTGTTCCTGGGCGCCGCAAACCATCTATGACCCCATTGCAAAAAGGATGATGGTGTACTTTACCATACGGTATAACAACAAGGAGGCAAACATTTATTATTCGTATGCCAACAATGAGTTCACCCGGCTTGAAACAGTACCCAAGCGGATAAATAATATTGGCGGTATAGATGCGGATATTACAAAAGTTGGCGACACCTATCAAATGTTTTATGTGGGCAATGCAAAGGTATGGCAGGCCACTTCGGATAAAATCAATGACGATTTTAAGCCGGGCGGCAAAAGAATTGATCCGGAAACAGTTTCCACCGAAGCGCCGAATGTTTTTAAAAGAATTGGTTCCGACACCTATGTATTGATGTACGACGTTTATGGCTTGCGCCCCAGCAACATGGGATTTAGCGAAACCACTGACTTCATCAACTTCAAAAATATTGGCCGGTTTAATGAGGGTGTAATGAAAGCAACAAATTTTGCAAGCCCGAAGCATGGAGCCGTAACGCATCTCACGAAAAAAGAAATAAAAGCCATTGCCGGGTATTGGAAGGTTGATTTGAAATAGCGAGGTTTTTCGATCAGGTAGTTTTTATGGCTCCAGCCCGTTTTGTCCGAAGCTTTTTAGATGCGGGAAAGGGTTGCGACCGGTTTTTTACCACATCGCCTTTTATTTTCTATCCTCAACGGTTGCGTTTGTTGCTGTTTCAATGTCGTTTGCTACAGCTTGCCGAAGTTTTTCCCAATGAAAGGTCAGGTGCTTATTTTCTTCGGAACGCACCCCGCCCTGTTCGCTCAGGTGAACCAAGGGCATGTCGTTGTAAAGCGGACGGGTTATTTCAATGACTTTATCCCAGTATTTTAGTGCGTTCTGCAAATTCGCCACCGCTTTTTTCCGGGCTTCTTCACCTCCCTGTGTGCGATAGGTTTGCAGGGCTACCGCCCCTTTCAGCTTTTCCGCAAAATGCAATCCCATAAAGGCCCACGCCTTTACATCCGCCACTTCGAATGGCAAGGCGCTGCTTCCAGCGGTGTTGATGTCTTTTACCAACCGGAGCGCTTCGTTGCAATCCCGCTCAAGCCTGTCAATCAGCACCGGCGGAGTTATTTTATTTTGAGCGAACGAACGTCCGTTATGGATTGCTTTCACATAATCGGCCACCGAAACGTAATCCGGGTCGGTAACCGGCTGGTGAATCAAACGGTCCACCGAAATATATTCCACCCGTTGCACTTCCCTGTCCAGTGCCATAAAGCCTTCGGAATACAGTGTCAGGTCCATGGTAAAGTCAAATAGAGAGCCGAGGCGCAACGGCGTTTTGCCGGCCAGGGAAAAAGCCTTCAGCAGATCTTTTCCTGCCTTGCCATACCGGTGATCGAATTCTGCCTGGAACACAGCATCCGGCGTTTGCGGATTGTACAGCAACCGTCCCCACAATTTGTAAAACAGCCACTGCCGCTCAAACGCATACTGCCAGTTGACGGGGATACCCGGCCGGGTAAAATAATCTTTCGCCGGAATGTAGGTTTCCGAACCAATCATGTATCCGCCCACATAACTCTGGCTGTTGGCGGCGATGTGTGAACGAATAAAATCCGGCACACCCCAGCGGAGGCAAAAGAAATCTTCGTTGCGGGCTGTCCAATTGATCTTGTAAGTTTTTGGATTTGGCTTGAAATAGGTGTCGTACAGTTTTCCGCCGTGCACCTTTACCAGTTTTGGCGTGGAATGGGCATGCGACCAGTTGTATTTCAGGTCTGCATAAATGGGCGGTTGAAGAAAGGAGAGCCGTCCCTGCGCCTCTATCTCTTTCCGGGTGAGTTTTTCCGTTTCGATGCTGGTGGTGCTAAGCGAACCTGTTGTGCTGGAAAAAGGAATGCGGTGAATGAGCTTTAGTTTGCGGCCCACCAGTCCCATTCCTTTCACGATGGTTTGATTCATCCATTCCTCCCTTTCCTGCGGTGTCATACCGGCCATTCCTTCGCCCAGCGTCAGCCCCATGCCGGTAATCTCCGGGTATTCCTGCAGCATCTGCGTCACACATTCACGGGTATAACGCTTCACCAGCTCGGAGGTATCGCCCTTTACAAAAAAGTGGTGGTGCAGGTTGTCCATGGCCACGTTGTGTGCTTTGGAAAACGCAGGACTCACGAAAATGTTGAACGGCACAATGTAGGTGTCGAGTGCCCGTTCTTTTGCCATGCGAAAAATGGCGCGAAAGAGGGTTTGCCATTCTTTTAATTCGGCATCGGTAAACGAAGAGGCTTCCGGAAAATTTCTTGGCTTGATCATAAAGGTGTAGGGATGCAGGTTCCAAAGGGTGAGGGAATTCAGCCGGTTCTCCACCATCATGTCCAGAAAGGCTTTCCAGTAACTTGTATCCCGGCAGGTTTCGTAATGCAAATCAAGGGCATCGCTGTGGCGATAGGTGTCCCAGGGCAAATCGAACTTAATAGCCCGCAACGCATAATTTGCCTTTTCACTGCTCGATCTTATTCGCTCCAGCCTTGTGCCGTTCCGCAGTTCTTCGGCAAGGGATATGGCGCCGTAAATAAGCCCTCTGTCATCACCACCTGTTACGGTAAGCCTTCTGCCGCCGGCACGAATGGTGTAAGCCTCTTTCCCGGGTTGTTTGATGTTTGTAGAAAGCGTGATGACAATTGCCGGCTTCGCATTAGTCAACAGGTAGCCTTTTGGAACAAGTACTTTCTCCAGGCGTTCTGCCGCATACCTTGCCTGAAGCGACGTTTTGTTATAAACAATGGTTACCGGCTGACCCAACGCCACAGACAAAAACCCGAAAAAAACACCGATAAGAAAGGAACAAAGCAGAAAAGGTTTCTTCATACAGAATGGTTTCAGCAGGAGCGGCAGATCGGGCCTGGGAAGCGGGCAAATGGTGTGACGGTTACCAGGTTCGTTTACTCATCATCTTATCCAGTTCGGCACGGGTCATCTTGCCCAGTTCCGGATGGCCTTCCAGCCACTTTAAAAATTCCGTTTTGATTTCATCGTTCCACTGGCTGTCAATCTGCCCGGTGGTGTAGCGGCCGTTACGCACCATCTCAAAGCCAAACTGGTCTTTACGAATAACAAATTCGGCCGTGCTGACGACCTGCTCGGCCATGTGCGCTGGTACAAAAAGCACCCCTTCAATGGTGGCAATCACCAGGTCGCCTGGCAGCACCATTGCCTGTCCCATCCGGATGGGCGTGTTGAGGCCCATGAGCACCATCTCCTCGGTAAAGGAAGGGTGAAAATCACGGACAAATGCATTAAAGCCTTTGATGTTCCTTATCTCAAGCAGGTCCCTGGCGGCACCGTCGAACACCACACCGGTACCGGATTTGGCATAGATGGAATTGGCCAGGGTGGCACCCATGATGCTGCCGCCGCCGATTTTGCCAAACGCATCGGCTACATAAAGGTCACCTTTCGTAAGAATGTCAATCGGCCAGGAGTTGGTGTTGCCCGTCCGGCCCTGCCTGGCACCCCGTTCTTTGATGGCCTTTTCCACATCGGGACGGCTGGGCAGGTACATGGCCGTTACGGCACGACCAGTGAGGGTTATGTCATTGACCGATTTCCAGGAACCTTCGTATTGGTTCAGGTAACCTTCATTCTTCAGTACCGTCCAGGCATCATCAATGTAAATCTTTTTGGCTCTTTCCAGGATGTCATCAGGCAGCTTTGGGCGGCCGTCGGCAAACCGTTCGCCTTTCCACACCGAGGTCAGAAAAATCAATTCTTCTTTCGGGATTGTTTGTGCAACTGCCGGAAGACGCAATGCCACGCTTAACGACAGGAACAGAATAGAAACAATTGCTTTCATGTATTGGTCTGTTTTTAAAGGTTGTCCGCAAAATAATTTCATTCCCGTGCACCGGCTGCCCGGGCAACACTTTCCACCGCTTTTATACCAAGTCTTTCCTTTAACTGTGTCAGGTAAAGGCTGCGGGGGGCCACATGCGCATCCATCGCCTCCACGTGCCCGATGGGTTTGGTCAGGTCCTGCAAACCGGCATTGAAGACAACGGCATTCACGCCAATATGCCCAAACGAATAGTTCTGCGCGGTGGGCGGTTTTTGAATTAAGAAATCGCCTTCGCAATTCCAGAAAACAATATTCGCACCGGCCCAGCCAATAATGTAATCCCAGTAGCGGGCCGTGAGCGGCGCTTTTACGTTGTCGTACAAAACGCCGTTCACCCACCGGTTGTGCGGTTCGCTGCTAGAATAGGGATGGACGGCCCTGCAGTCGAAAAAAACATTGCCGCTGGCCTCCGGTCCCTGCAACACAAAGGAATGCCTTCCTTTCTGCGAAAAACACCGCTGCACCAAACAAAGCTGGCCGTTCATCTGGTAGGTAAAACGCCGGGCGCCCATGCGGATGGAAACCGGCTCCCATGACTCGCAATCCTGCACGGTTATCCATTTCGAGCCGGGATTGCTCTGCACCACGCTGTTGCCGAAATGAAGGCCGCTGATGTTCCGCACCCACACATTTTTGGCGTTGCTGATGTTGATGAAATTAAAGTAATGGTTCTCGTCGGAAAAATACTCCTCACCGCGGTATTGGTATTTGGGGTCCAGTTTGTCCCGGTCCATGTTTCCATACGTCCGGGTGCGCACCGAAGGATCATACTCGGACACGCCGCGCAGGTTTTCAATGCCCGTCTGCTCAATCCGCTCATCGGTGTATTTGAGCAGTTCGCCGCCGCCCCAGCGACCTTCTATAGCGCAAAAAATAGGTGCGTCAATGGTTACGATATTCCCTTTTATGTCCACAATGGTCCTGTCGTAATGAATGTTGAACGGTTGCCAGCGATTTCGTCCTACCGTCGCGCTGTCTTCGCCCAGTTCTTTTATCCAGGCGGCATTGCCAATTCGCCGCACGATGACGTGGTCGCCTTTCCGGAAAGCTTTGGCCAATGCCACCGTAAAGCTGACCGCACCCACCGGCACATAGTTGTCGGTAATGGCCTGTTTGGTGTCTTCCTGTGGTTTTACACCCGCCTCGCCGGCAATGTTGATGAGTGCGGGCCGGCCGCCCCGTCCGGGGCCTTGTGCCGGCCGTTCTTTCGGCGTATTGCCAATCAGGATGGTGCCGATATCGTTCATGCCTTCGCCGCGCAGCACCACCCCGGATGCTTTTATATAGAGCGGCTTTTCAAGATGGTATTGTCCCATCTTCAGCAAAATGGCGCCCCTGAAGCCCGAAGCGTCGGGCGGCAAGGCCGATACGCTGTCAATCACAGCCTGTAATCGTTCAGCGTTGTTGCCCGGTACCGGCCACACAACGGCTTTGGCCTGCACATGCGGAAGCGGAACACCACCACCTCGGTAACCGGCGTTGGAAAAATCAGGGATCTTATTGCCAACACTATCGGCCACATAAACCAACTTGCCATCAACGCCGGGATACACAAGCGATGTGGTGGGCAGCATGTCCTGCGCTTTTGCCGAAGCGGCGGTAAGGCAGAACACAAAAGCAGTAATTGAACAGGTGTTGACTTTCATAAACGGTTCCTGGCTTTGCCGATGATTTACGATCCTACAAAAACATAAACGTATGGGTTGAAAGAATATGGTTTATCCTGATTCCGGGCACCATGGGTTGCGGCCATTCTGCAGCATTCTTCATTCCGGCTTCTTCCCTCACAGAATGGCTCAAAACCACCAACAAAGTTTTTTGCACCACTCCACTGTTTCGGGATGAACAGCGTTAAACGGCACAGGAGTGGCCAATGGGCTACACGCTATTGCCTGATGTCGTCGCCCATTACATCATAGCCACGCCACTTGAATTCTTTGGCCAGGCCGGAAGCTGCGGGCCAGGCAATCCTGTGTTGTTCACTCGCCACCCATTTGCGCCGGTTTTCTTCCGTGTCAAACGAAATCTGGAGCTGGTAGTTATACGTAGTGGCCTCTCCCTGGATTTCTTTTTCCAGGTTTTCCGGGAAAAGCCGGAGCAGCCTCGAATTCAGGTAACCCTGCTGCACGGTCATGGCCGGCACATAAACGGAAGCGTACATTTTTTCAAAGGCTTCTGCGTTTTCTTTGGGCACTACAAAATCCATTTGCAAAGCCATCGCTTTTGGTTTGGCCGGTGCGTTCAGGCGGCTAGGGTCTTTTTGCTTCGAAGCGGCAATGCCAATTACCAGCAACTCCAGTTCTTCCTTGCCCGTATTGGCGAGTGTGATGGCCTCGCCGAGTGAGCCGTAGAAAGCATCATCGGCTATAATGGCGGCAGATTCGGAGCGCACCGTGATGGTTGCCGAACCCCTTACCACGTAATACACTTCTTCAAAGCCCTCCAGCTTTCGCGGGCCCGCCGTGCTGCCGGCAGGAACCACCACGTGGTCAACATGATGCCAGGCGGTAGAAAAAATATCCGGCCCAAAAATGCGGCGGTAAAGCACACCATTGCCGCTGTATGCAGCATTGCCTGCTTTTAGTGATTCTCGCTTTATTTGGCCGGACACAAATTGCGGAATGGCGTCCATCGTTGCACCCACCCGGTTATCACCCAGGTCAAAGTTGTCGCCCCGTCCCTTGTTGGTGCTGACGGCAAAATTCAGCCACTTGAGCGTTTTGCCGCTGCCGTTGTAGATGCCATGAGCATTACCCATTTTGCAGGGCACCAGGGCCGGCCCTTTTATTTTGGAAGTGCGGCCATTGACGGTGAATTCGGCTTCGCCATCGAAGATGACATACATCTCCTCGATGGTGTGATGAAAATGCTGGCCGATGCCGCCTTTGTCCGGAATCTCTCCGGCATGTAGATAAAGCAGGTTGGTGGCTAAAGCCTGGCTGCCAATCAGCCCGGCGAACTTCATTTGCCCGGCCCCGGCATGCACGGCATTGAGTTGCCGGTAATTTGCCGGGTTGTTGTGAACAACCCGTTTGCTGAGCGATTGCCCAAACGTGTGCAGCACTGTTGTAAGCAGCAGCAGGAATATGGTTGGCTTCATGTTGTAGAAGATTTGTTGGAGGTGAATAGATTAACGCCGTTTAAAATCTACGGCCCGAAGCGGTAAACGGGATAATTGGCAGTCCGTTGTACTTTCTGAATTTTATGCCCGGTTAAGATTAGTAACCACCGGTGCCGCGCTGATTACTAATCTTCCGGTATAATTGCGGAGTTGTGTCACACAAAGAACGGCACGTTCTGCGCTGCGTATTTCTTCATAGCCTCTATGTTCAGGTCAACGCCGATACCTGGCTTCTCTGATACGGAAATAAAGCTGTCTTTTACCCAGTTTGCTTCGTCGAATATGACAATTTCCCTGAACATTTTTTCCGTGTGGAAGTAAGATTGCCACTCCATCAGATGAAAATTAGGTACCGTGACACAGACGTGTGCACAAGCCATTGCTCCCAGCAGGGAAGCCACCATGTGCGGAGAGAAAGGAATGTAGTACATGTTGGCCAGGTTAGCGATACGCTGTCCTTCGCCCAGGCCACCGCATTTCTGCAAATCCGGCATAATTATATCCACGCCGTTATCGAGCAGTTGCTTAAATCCATACCCGAGATATACGTTTTCGCCGCCGGCGATGGGGGTATTGGTTTCCCCGGCAATTTGCTTGTAGGCGGCAAAGTTCTCGGCCGGCACCGGCTCTTCCAGCCAGGTAAGGTTCAACGGTTCCACTTTTTTGGCAATTGCCTGCGCAGTAACGTAATCGTAGCGTCCGTGCATGTCAACACAAATGTCAATTTTAGGCCCTACTGCTTCGCGTACCGCAGCCAGTTGATTGTACATTCTCGATATTTCACCGGGGCTGGCCGTCCAGTTGTACCGGTCATACTTGTCGGGATCCGAAGCGTAGTCAATATCAAATTTCAGGGCGTTGAAATTCCAGTTTTTTATCGCTTCTTTTGCCGCATCGGCAAAATCCTTCGGCGAAGGAAAACGGTTCCGGTAAAGGGCTGTATCGCAATAGACACGCACCCTGTCGCGAAACTTGCCGCCCAACAACTGATAAACAGGAAGGTTCAGCGCCTTGCCGGTGATGTCCCACAACGCCGTTTCAATAGCCGACAACACGGCCACATACATGCCTGATTGGCCACCGCCAAAGTGGGCCCCCCTGCGGAGCTCCTCAAATATCCGGTGAATGTTCAGTGGATTTTGGTCTCTCAATCGCCGGCCGATGTTTTGAACAAGATGATACGTTCCTCCAATTGCATCCACGCCTTCGCCTAAGCCATAGATGTCCTGGTTGGTAAAGATTTTTACGAAAAGGCTGCCGCGGATATATCCGCATTTTATTTCGGTGATTTTTAAATTAGAAGGAGCCGAAAATTTAACCTGCTTATCAACAGCCTGCTCCAGGGGCTGGCCCCAGGAGGCCATTGGTGCAAGTGGTGCCATGGCAGCGGCCAGACCGGCTTTGGATAAAAAGGATCTTCTTGAAGTTGACATTGTATTGGGTTTTATTGGTCTTAAAAAATGGTTTGAATACAGCGGTTCCAGGGCCGAAAAATTTCCGGCGTTAAAAGGTATTCGATTGTTCTTTGGCGCTTTCTCTTTGCTTAATGATCTCCTGCACCTGTTCCCTGCCAACCGGCAATTTGTTCACATTGTCTTTCAGCCATTGGGTAAAGTCTTTTTGAATATCGTCGGCCCACCGGGCATCAATTTGTCCGGCGGTATATTTTCCCTGGCGTATCCGGAGTTGCCCAAACATATCTTCCAGACGAACCAGTTCCGAGCTTTTTACCACCCGTTCAGCTAAATGCGGAGGAATGAAAATGACCACGCCCAATTTGCCCAACACCACATCGCCCGGCATCACGGTAACCCCATGAATTCGGGTAGGCTTGTTGATGCCTGCGATCATGGTGGTTAAATCCCTGTTTGGGCCACCTCCGGGATTGTGGTAAGACGGATCGTAGCTAGTAAAAAAAGAAGTGAAGCCACCCATTTCTTTTAGGCCTTCCACGTCCCTGAGTGCTCCGTCATACACGATTCCATTACCTGTTTTGGTGTAAATGGCAGTGCCTACCCTGTCGCCAATGGTAGGCCCGTTTCTTTTGGCGCCAAACTGGTCGGCAACGTACACATCGCCTTTTGTCAACTGCTCCACGGCCCAAACATTCTGCGCCCTCCTTCCTTCTTTCTTTCCCATAGAGTCAATGGCCTTCCATACATCGGGACGGCCAGGCATGAATGTGGTGGTGTAGGCACGGCCCACCAACACACTGTCGGGATTGATGATCTGCCCCCAGCCTTCGGCAATTTGGTACCGGTAACCTGCGCTGCTGATGATAGCCCACGCTTCCTCGATAGTAACAGGCTTCATTCTTCTGATAATATCATCCGGCACTTTGGGACGCCCATCGGGAAAGCGTTCACCTTTCCAATCGGGTGTAAGTGCAATGATTTCTTCTTTGCTGGCCTGCACGTATTGCGCCTTCAGTTGGCCTAAAGCTGCAAAGAGTGCGAAAACAACGAACAAGCATTTTTTTGTGACCATATAGTTTGATTTTTTTAGCGTATAGCAATCATCAGGTGAGGTCGGCTTTCAGGGCTTCCACTTTTTCTGCAGAGGGTTGCGGGGCGGGTACATCGTCTTTTGGAATACGGCCGTGCCACCAGCTCGAAAGCAGTGAACCGGTGATGTTCATAAGTGGCCCGAAGACGGCCGGTGCCAGGGCCACGGCGGGGTTGGTGCTGATTCTTGAGGCAAGCGCCGACGCAAGGCCTGCGTTCTGCATACCCACTTCCAGGGCAATGGTACGGCTGTCCCTTTCATTAAACTTCAGCAGCCTGCCCGACCAGTAACCCAGCAGGTAGCCAAGCGTGTTATGGATAAACGTGGCCACGATAATCAATCCCCCTACTTGCAGCAGGGCATCCCTTCCTTTGGCAATAATGATAACCAGAATCAGCACGATGCCAACCATGGACGTGATGGGCAAAACTTTGTTCAGCCACTCAACGCGTCCCTTCAGCAGGTGGCGTACCAGTATGCCGGCAGCCACCGGCAACACCACCATTTTCACCATTTCCCAAACCATGTCGAGAAAATGGATGGAAATAAAACTGCCGCCAAGCCACTGCATCAGCAGGGGCGTCAGCAGGGGTGCCATCAGGGTTGATACGGTAGTGACTGAAACGGACAGGGCCAGGTTGCCCCTGGAGAGGTAACACATCACATTGGAGGCAAGGCCACTGGGTGAGCAACCAACCAAAATGATTCCGGCGGCAATTTCTGGTGGAAAATTGAAGAGGTGCGCCACACCAAATCCAATAAACGGCATGATGGTATAATGGCAGATGATACCGACAATGACACCCTTAGGCATTTGCACAATCCGCTTAAAGTCCTGCAGGCTAAGTTCGGTGCCCATGCCAAACATGATGAGCTGCAGCAGCGGAACAATCAGGCCGCTCAGGTTAAAGTTCCCTATGCTCTTAAAATAATTGGGATAATACATGGAAAGACTCACCGCAGCGAAAATCAATACGGTGTAAGAAAAACCTTTCAGGAATTTATGTCCCCTGAAAGCAATGGCTAAGCATAGCAAGGCCAGCATCAGCAGCCAGCCGCCCCACTCGTGCATTTGCTGCAGCGTAACAAAACCCCAGGCGGCAAAAAGCAGGACCGCCGCGGCGTACAGGACTGTGTAAACCGATTTTTTGTTCATAGCATGTAGTTGAGTAGTCTGGATCGTATATTAATTGTTGTGCTGCAGTTCCGCAATGGCTTCAAATTCGTCGAAGAGCTTTGTGCTTAACCGCTCGAAAATGGCGTAGTGCTTCATGTAAACAGAATGATTTTGCGCATGCGGTTGAAAGCTGTCTGTTAGTTTCACTTTTTGGGCGGCATCATCCAAGCTTTTATACATGCCTAATTCGGTTGCACTCACTAAAAAACCGCCGCAGGCCACGCTGTCCGGTCCCGAATTCTGCTTGATATGCACCGGTTTGTCGAACACATCTGCCATGATCTGCATCCAGAGCGGGTAGGAGGCAAAGGTTCCGTTAGCGGAAAGACTTTTGAAGGACCGGTGTTCTTCCAGTGTTTTTCCAATGTTGTAAAACGCGTATAGGATCCCTTCGATGGTAGCCCGTACGAAATGTTTTTGTTCGTGTTTAATGTTCAAGCCAAAATAAACGCCACGGGCATTGGCATTCCAGATGGGCGCTCTTTCTCCCTGCAGGTACGGAAGAAAAATCAGGCCATCCGAACCCGCCGGCACCTTGGCAGCATCGTTGATCAGGTTCTCCATGCAGTCTTCCAGATCGAACGCTTTTCTAAAGTCGCCAAACTGTTTTGCATACCATTCAAACACAGAACCCACATTGTTGGTAGGCCCTCCCGACACATAGCGGCCTTCGGTCAGTACATAGTTAAACAAGCGTTGCTGTTCATCCTGCAACACTTCTTTGCCAACCACTCTTACCGCACCGCTTTCTTCCAGCGTCACGGTCGCTTTCCCGTCGTCCCACACGCCGGCGCCCAGTGTTGCCATGCAGCCATCGCTTGAACCCACCACCAATCTTACTTTGTCGTGCAAGCCAAGCGAGGTCTGGTATTCCTTTTTAAATTTTTTTGGCGAATAAAAAACAGGAACCACATCGGCCAGTTTGGCCCTGTCTATGCCGGCATGCTTTAAGGCGTTGTCTTCCCACTGGAGGGAATAGATATTCAGCATGCCGGTAGCAGACGCCACGCTGTAGTCCACCACGTATTCGCCGGTGAGCTGCTGAATGATGTAGGTTTTTATGGATAAAAATTTCATGGAAGCCGAGAACCGGTCTTTGTCATTGTTTTTTATCCAGGCGATTTTATTAAGGGGCGACATAGCGTGAATCGGGGTGCCCGTGGTTTTATACAATGACTTTCCCAACTCGGAGTTTTTCAGGTCATTGGCCTCTTTTTTTGCCCGGTTGTCCGACCAGACGATGGCATTGCCAAGCGGTACGCCATTTTTATCAATCGGCAGCACGCTGTGCATAGCAGAGTTGAAGCAGATGCTGACTACCTCGAATCCTCTGGGATGGATTTTCTCGTTCAAAAAGTTTTTCAGGATGTAGAGCATGGTGATAAAAATCTGCTCGGGATCCTGTTCGCTGAAATCGGTTTTTGCATGAAAGGTAGGATAGGAGCCTTTGGATGATCCGAGGATCACCCCGTTTAAATCAAACGCAGCCACTCTGATGGCGCCTGTTCCTATTTCGATGGTAATAATGCACTCCATTATCAAAAATTAATCGGTGGTGGTTGGTAGATTTTTTTTCCGGAACTCACTGGGTGTATAGCCGGTGAGTTTTTTGAAGGTGGTGGCAAAATGTTGCGATGAATAAAAGCCGACTTCCAGCGCAATGTCCGTCACATGAACATCGGGCCGTTTCAGCAACTTAATGGCTTCTGAAATTCGGATGTTGATTAAATAGTTCAGGGGCGAAAAACCGGTATAGCTTTTTACTTTTTCGGAAAACGCGGTAATGCCTAGCCCAACCAGCGCCGCCATTTCGTCCACGGTCCATTGATGCGAAAGATTTTCCCGCAGCGACTGTTCCAGCTTCAGAAACGTTTGTGGGAAGTCGCGGCGTGAGTTGTTCTGCTGTGTTAGCTGCCTTGCAATCTGAATGAACAATTCATCAAGCAGCAGATTGATGCGGGCACAGTACCCAATTTCCTGGTGCGAAAACTCGCTGTAAATACTCTGAAACAGCGTTGATGCATCTTTCAGCTTCGAAAGCACAGGATTATTGTTAAGCGAAAGGATCTTGCCAATGGTGTTGCATTCCTGTTCGGTAAGACGGCTCCAACGGCCCATCACCATTTTTCCGTTTTGGTCCAGTTGTGCCAGGCCAAGGTGAAGCCATGTCACGGTTCCAATATCAAGCAGGTCTTTTTCGCTTCCAAACTGCTGGCCCGGTAAAATAATGGCCAGGTCGCCGGGATAAAGGATATGGTGTTGATCGTTGATCATCCAGTCGAAGCGGCCGTCAATGACGAAATAAAGGCGAAGGAAATGGCAGGCTTCTTTTTTCAAAGAACCGAATTGAATGGTGTTGATTTTTTTGAAAGCAAACTCCTTGATATGCGGGAAGGCATCAAGCTCTTGACAGTCCTTTTTCAAAAAGTATTGGTGCATGCAATCGCCGGTTGCTGTAATGGTGAATGATTACGCAACGATATTAATGATAAAAATGCGTCGGCTTGTACAATATCCTTCGGTGTGTTTTTTTGGAAGTTTTTTGCCGGTAGGTTCGGATACTTTGTATAGCTGTGTGAGGGACGCTATGCTTTGTCGTGACTGCATTTCACCAAAAAACATCTTGCTATTATGAAGAGATTATGCCGGCAGGCCCCTGCCATTCTGAAGAAGCCATTCTTCCTCATTTTATTCTTGTTATCAACGGTTGCTGCTTATGCTCAAAACGTGACAGGTACGGTTACCGATGCGGAAAACAAGCCAGTGGGCAAGGCAACAGTAAACGTAAAAGGCACCTCACGGAGGGCATTAACCGACGATGCCGGAAGGTTTAGTATTGCTGCATCCGGAAACGATATTTTGGTTTTCACGGCGGTTGGTTTTGCCCCGCAGGAACGGCGGCTGAACGGGCAGCAGTCGGTGAACATCACGATGACCGCCGATAACCGCGACATGGAGAGCGTGGTGGTCACTGCATTAGGCATCAGGCGGGCCTCCAAAAAGCTGGGTTATGCAACAACTACGGTGAAAACAGATGAAATGGTGACAAACCGCACGACCAACGCGATGGAGTCGCTAGAGGGCAAAGTAGCGGGCCTCAACATCACACCCCCTGCCGCCGGCGCAGGCGCCAGCACGCAAATACGGTTGCGCGGCCAGGTTGGTTTTGCCGGAACGAACAATGCGCCGCTGATTGTTATTAACGGACTTCCCATTGATCAGGGAGCAAGGCCGGCAGATGGCGGCGGACAGCAACGCGACCGCGGCGACAACCTCTTAAACATCAATCCGGATGACATAGAAAGTATGACTGTTTTGAAAGGGTCCACCGCCTCGGCACTTTACGGCGTGAGAGCCGCTGCCGGGGCCATCATCATCAACACTAAAACCGGTAGCAGAAACCAGGGTATAGGCGTTGAAGTAACGTCCAGCTATACTTCGCAGCAGGCGTTGAACTTTATGGACCAGTTCCAAACCATGTACGGCCAGGGGCAAGGCGGGCAAAAACCAACGTCGGTGGCCAATGCAAAAAGTACCGGGCAATTTGGCTGGGGTGCGAGGCTGGATGGGTCTATGACACCGATATTCGACGGTTCGATGCAGCCTTACAGCGCTTATGAAGACCGGCTCTTCGACTACCTGCAGAATGGCTCGAATTTCACCAATACCGTAGCCTTTTCGGGTGGTGGTCCCAATGGTGGCTTCCGCGTATCACTTTCCAATACAGATGCCAGGGGCATTGAGCCAAGAAACGAATACAAACGAAAAATTGCCAACCTTGGGCTGAACCATAACATTACGAAACGGCTCCGGCTAACCGTTAATCTTAACTGGGCCAATGAGCAACAAATTAACCCGCCGCAAGTGGGTACCCAGGGCGCCGGTTCGGTCAACTTCTTTACGCGGTTGGCGAATTCCATTCCTACCTCCGCGCTTCGAAACAGCGCCATTGATCCGGCTACAGGAACAGAAAATCAAACATCCGGATTCCAGGGTACGGTGCTGAACCCGTATTACGCCAATCAGGTGCAGCAAAGCTGGGTGAATAAAAGAGACCGGATTCTTGCGACAGCTACTTTGCGCTATGACCTCACCAACTGGCTGTATCTTCAGGGACGATACAATTATGACTATTCGGTTGATTTCACAGAGTCGAAAGTTCCGGGTGGAATTGGAACAAGCCTGTTCACCAATGCCGATGGTACCTACAAAGGCGCTTACAACGTATCGGAAGGAAAAGGAACCGACATCAATGCTGATTTCCTGCTCGGTAGCTCCCGCGAGTTTGGGAAGTTTTCCGTTGATGCAAGCTTTGGCGGCAACACATGGCAGGTAGAGAACAGGAACTTCAACCAGAACTCAAGCAATTTTCTCATTCGCGACTTGTTCTCCATTGCCAACGGCAACCTGCGGAACCAGAGTTTCGGCTACAGCCAGTTCCGGGTCAATTCGCTTTATGGACTGCTGGAATTTGGGTACAATAATCTTCTTTATATAAACCTGACCGGCCGCCAGGATTGGTTCTCCGTTTATAATCCCGGCAACAACAGTGTGTTCTATCCATCGGTATCCGGTAGTTTTATTTTCTCGGAACTGATGCGGAATGTAACCTGGCTCACCTATGGCAAATTAAGGGCCTCCTGGGCACAGACAGGCAGCCAGCAGGGCGTTGGACCCTACCAGGGGCTACTGACCTATACCATTGCGCAAAACAACTTTAATGGCCAGCCAACGGCCTCCATTTCTGGCGGTACATCGCCTAACCCGGCGCTTACACCTTTTAAAGTTGAGGAAAAAGAGGTCGGCCTGGAAGCAAGGCTGTTCAATAACCGGTTGAGCCTCGACATTACCGCTTTCGACAAGGTCACCACCGACCAGGTTCTTGATGTCACGCTTTCCAATACTTCGGGCTACACCGCCTCTAAAGAAAACCTGGGTTCGTTACGGAACAGAGGGCTGGAAACAACGATTGAAGGCCGGCCGATACAACGAAGCAATTTTTCCTGGACGACCAACTGGAACAACACATACCTGGCCACGAAAGTGCTTGCTATCTCGCCCGGTGTCAATGATTTTCTGCTGCTCAATTTCAACGCCACCGGCAATGAGTTTCTCGGGCAGATCCGCTACACGGTAGGTTTACCCATGAACCAACTGTACACGAGAACCTATCTTAGAAATGATAAAGGCCAGATCGTGGTAAGGCCCGACGGCCGTTTGCTGGCGTCGCCGGATTATGTTCCCGTCGGCAGTTCCATTCCAAAGTACACCGGCGGCTGGACAAATAATTTCACCTACAAAAATTTGTCACTGGGTGTCTTTATTGACTACAAGTTTGGTGGAACGGTGTTGTCCTCTACCGCTTTGAACTTATTGCGTCAAGGCTTGTCCAAAGCGTCGCTGGTTGGCCGCAGAGACGGTGAAACCGGTATCAACAACGCCAATTTTCCTGCTGTGTACCAGGGTTCCGGAGCACCCAACACCAACACGGTGACAGACCTTCAAGGTTTCTATGCCGATTACAGAAACCTGCAGATCGGCGACCCCTTTATTTTTAAATCGGATTTTGTAAAGCTGCGGAACATCTCCGTAGCGTACAACCTTACCAGCCTTCTGCAGCGTTCGTCTTACCTGCGGTTTTTTAAGGGGTTAACCTTGTCTGCATCGGTTCGTAACGTGGCCATCCTCTACAAAGATCTTCCCGGTCTGGATCCGGAGGCCGTTCAGTCGTCGGGTGATGTAAGAAGCGGCTATGAGAATGCGTCGCTGCCAACCACCCGCAACTACACTATCAACTTAAATGTCAAATTCTAACGCTATGATTAAGACATTCAAAAAACTGATCCTGGCCTGCTCCGTGTTGCTTTTTGCCGGGTGCGACAAAGATTTTGAAGAAATAAACACAAATCCTTACGGCATCAACAACATTGATCCGGGCCTGCTGTTTGCGGGTGCCCAACGAACCCAAATTAGTGGCTGGGAAACAGAACATACGATTGTGCAGCACTTTGTCAATCCCTATAACTCGGGGGCCACGCTGGGACCGAATTTCAATGAGGACATTGACAACTTCAATAACGGCAAGTGGGATGCCCTGTATCCCGGATCTATTAAAAATATGGTGCAGGCCCTGGCCCTCCTGGAGGGAAGCAACCGGGTAAACCTGCGCAGCATGATCCGGATATGGAAAGCGCAGGCATTTATGGGCTTAGTGGACTCGTACGGTGATGTTCCCTACTTCGAAGCTGGCAAGGCCTATCTGGAGGGAAAATTCTATCCGAAATACGACGATGATGCAGCTATCTATGCCGACCTGGAAAAAGAGTTTCGCGAAGCCATTGCTGCCTTAAACCCTGCCGCTGATTACGTGCCGGAAGATTTGTTTTACGGAAAAAATAGCCGCAGTCCATCTGGTACGGCTGCCGCCCAGGTGGCTAAATGGAAAAAATTGGGAAATTCGCTGTTGCTCCGGTTGGGCATGCGTTATTCGGAAAGCAATGCCACAAAAGCCGCCGCTATCGCATTGGAAGCGTTTAACGGCGGAGTGATGACGTCAAACGCTGACAATGCCTGGGTCACTTACGACGGCACCTTATTTACCAACCCGGCTAATGGCGGCCTGGTCAACAACAATCCGCGTTTCTACTATGCCGCTGAACCTTTCGTCAATCAGTTAAAGCAAACGAATGATCCAAGAGGCAAGTTTTTGGTGGCGTCGTTTGCCAATCCGAACAACCCCCTGGGAGATCCCAGTCCGGTTACCAACATCGCCGAACAATTTGGTGTTCCGGTTGGCGTCATCAGTACCGATCTCGAAAAGGCGCCCTACCGGGGCATCCGGTCGGGGGGCCTCAACTATTCGCAAATGAATGTTCGGGTGGTGGCGTCGCAAACAGCGCCGTCCTACTGGCTGACGTACGGTCAAACCACTCTGCTTTTGGCAGAGGCGGCTCACCGTGGATGGATTCCCGGTGGCGATGCCGCCGCAAAAACATTCTATGAAAATGCTATCAAAGCCGACATGGACAGATATGCCCAATACCCGGGCGGTTCGGCTACTTCGGAAGCAGATAAAAACGCCTTTCTTGCCCACCCGTCAGTGGAATACAGGGCTGTGGATGCTCTTCGCCTGATCAATACGCAATATTGGGTGGCCTCTATCACCGACGGGGCTGAAGCATGGGCCAATTTCCGCCGAAGCGGCTTTCCCTCGTTGAGCCCCAACGCTTATAATAATCCCACGAACAGCTTTATCAAGAGACTATCTTATCCGGATTATGAACTGTCGAACAACAGGGCGAACTATACGAATGCCGTGCAGGCTATGGGTGGCAAGGACAATTTATTTACACCGGTCTTTTGGGATAAATAGCCGGCGGCTTTGCCGCACCTGAAAATAACTTTCAGCCGCAGCCTATTTTGCCGATCATCGCCATAAAATAATAAACAAAAACATCGGTTAACCGATCGTGACAACAAGCAATTTCATGACTCTTTTTACCGGAGTGATAACCAGCCGCTCACCGTTAAGGGAAGTTTACCGGGCTATTGCTTTTGCAAAAAGGCCGGCGGGTGGTAATAACTCGTTTCGGAGATCAATTGTAGCGTCTCAAGCATAGCAGACAGACCCTGTGTTTTTACATGGGGTCTTTTATCACGTACTGTTTGTGAACGATTCCGGGCGAACGATTGATTGCTGGATAAGAGGGCTTTCCTTTTTCCTAAGTTCTGAAAAAAAAGTCCCTTGCTTAAAGACAGGTAATGATGAAAGAGAAGGCATGGGGGTCACTTTAAACCTGCCCGGACGAATTCTTGAAAAAACCATTTTCCCTAAACAGAGGATGACAACAGGATAGGCTTTACATGAATAACATTACCGACGATACGATGTTGAATAACAGGCTGCGCAGTGCCGAATGGTTTGGTAAAAGCGACAAAATGGGTTTTGTACACCGGTCCTGGTTGCGCAACCAGGGTTACCCAAACGATTATTTCAACGGGCGGCCGGTGATTGGTATTTGCAATACCTGGAGCGAACTGACACCCTGCAACGGGCACCTCCGGGATTTTGCCGAAGTGGTGAAACGGGGCGTGATTGACGCCGGCGGCTTTCCACTGGAGTTTCCGGTAACCTCACTGGGCGAAACCCTCATGCGTCCCACCACCATGCTTTTTCGAAACCTGGCCGCCATGGACACCGAAGAAACCATCCGGGCCAATCCTTTGGATGGTGTGGTGCTTTTAACCGGTTGTGATAAAACAACGCCCTCGACCCTGATGGGTGCCTGCAGTGTGGACCTGCCCACGCTGGTGGTGCCGGGCGGGCCCATGCTCAACGGCCGTTTCAAGGGCGAATGCCTGGGCTCAGGCTCGTTTAACTGGATGGTGAAGGAAAAAACCCTCGTAGAAAACTACACGGCAGAAGACATATTAGAGGCCGAAATCGGTGTGGCAAGAAGTGCCGGTCATTGCATGACCATGGGCACTGCTTCCACTATGGCCTGTATGGTGGAGGCCCTGGGTTTAACGCTGCCTGGCGCAGCGGCCATTCCGGCTGTTGACTCGCGTAAAAAAGTGCTGGCACAATTATCGGGAAGGCGCATTGTGGAAATGGTGAAAGAAAACCTGCGACTTTCCAAAATACTTACCCGCCAGGCCTTCGAAAATGCCATTGTCGTAAATGCGGCCATTGGCGGCTCCACCAATTTTATACTGCATCTGCTCGCCATTGCCGGCCGTATTGGCGTGGAACTGAAGCTGGAAGATTTTGATGCAATCGGCAGCAAGATTCCCCTGCTGGTAAATCTGAAGCCTTCCGGTAAGTATCTGATGGAAGATTTCTTTTACGCAGGAGGACTTCCGGTGGTGCTGAAAGAGCTTAGGAAATTATTGCACAACGGTGCCATTACGGTCAATGGGCTTACCATTGGCGAAAACAATGGGGCACCTGTTTGTTACAACCACGATGTAATCGCCACCATCGAAAACCCGTTGCAGGAACAGGCTGGCATTGCTGTATTGAAAGGCAATCTGTGCCAGCAAGGAGCCGTCATTAAACCGTCGGCTGCCACCAAAGAACTGATGAAACACCGGGGCCGTGCCATTGTTTTTGAAACCATCGAAGACTACCATGCCAGAATTGATGACCCCGGCCTGGACATTGATGAAAGCTGCATCATTGTTTTGAAGGGCGTGGGTCCGGTGGGCTACCCCGGCATGCCGGAAGTAGGCAATGTGGACCTGCCGGAGAAATTGTTGCGCAAAGGGGTGAAAGACATGATTCGCATTTCGGATGGCCGAATGAGTGGCACGGCTGCCGGAACAGTGGTGCTGCACGTGGCGCCTGAATCGGCGGTTGGCGGCACGCTGGCGTTGGTGCAAAACGGCGACATGATAGAGCTGGATGTGGAACACCGCCGCCTGCACTTGGATGTGAGCGACGAGGAGCTGGAAGGCAGAAGAGCACATTGGAGAGCGCCGGAGCCGGTAGCTGCAAGGGGGTATGCAAGGCTTTATATTGACCATGTACAGCAGGCACACCTTGGCGCCGATATGGATGTGCTGAGGGGTGGCTCGGGAAGCGAGGTCACAAGAGATTTGCATTAACCATACTACGTGGACAAAACAAATTTTTCATAATTACCAGCATGAAACACCTGTTATCGGTTTTTCTATTTCTTTCCGGACATTGTATGGCACAAACAGCAAACAAAACCATCGGTACAATTGAACGCTACGACAGCGCTATCAACCGGCTTGTTTCGGCAAATGCAACAGCTGAAATTATTGCTGAAGGCTTTCGCTGGAGCGAAGGGCCGCTATGGCTCGAAAAGCAGGGTATGCTCCTTTTCTCCGATGTGCCTACGAATACCATTTTTAAATGGACGCCCCAAAACGGAAAAGAACTTTACCTGAAACCGTCAGGCTATACCGGCACCATGGAGAGGGGCGGTGAGATGGGCAGCAATGGCCTGGTACTGGATAAAGACGGGCGGCTGGTACTATGCCAGCATGGCGACAGGCGAATGGCAAGAATGGAGGCGCCGCTGGATCAGCCACAGCCAAACTTCATCACCCTGGCAGATAAGCACCAGGGCAAACGCCTGAGCAGCCCCAATGATGCCTGTTACAATAGCAAAGGCGAGCTGTATTTCACCGATCCCCCCTATGGGCTGCCGGGGCGGGGCGACAGCGACCCGACAAAGGAAATAACCTGGAACGGTGTTTACAAAGTAAAAAGCAATGGAGAGGTGGTTTTGCTCCTGGACAGCCTCACAAGGCCGAACGGCATTGCCTTTTTTCCGGGTGAAAAAAAGCTGCTCATTGCCAACAGCGACCCGCGAAAGCCAAACTGGTACGTGTATGATGTAAAGGGTGATGCGTTGGTGAACGGAAAGATATTCTACAGTGCCACCGGCTACGACAAGAGGCTGCCGGGTTTGCCGGATGGATTTAAAATTGACAAAAAGGGCAACGTGTATGCTTCGGGGCCCGGGGGAATATATTTTTTTAACAGCCAGGGCAAGTTATTGGGAATGCTCAGACTGCCCCAGGCCACGTCGAACGTTGCTTTTTCGGCCGATGAAAAAACAATTTACATCACCAACAACACGCAGGTGCTGCGCCTGCAAATGAGGAAGTAAACACAAACCAAGTGATATGAAACTTTACAAAACCGAAGCTGGAATTTTAATTGAAGACGAAGGGAAATCTTTTTTGGTGAAGGAAGAGTCGTGGGACCAATTTATCAATGACGACAGTCTTTTGCAAAAACTGCAAAAGATTACCGCCGGCCAGTCGCCTGTAGAAAACGACCCGCTGGATGGTGCGCTGGCTCCCATTGGCAGCCAGGAAGTATGGGCCTGCGGAGTCACCTATTTGCGCAGCAAAATTGGCCGGCAGGAGGAAAGCAAGGATGCCGGCGGAGGCGATTTTTACGCCCGGGTGTACGAAGCCGAGCGCCCCGAAGTGTTTTTTAAGTCCACGCCGCACCGCGTGGTGGGTCCCAACCAGAAAGTCAGAATCCGGAAAGACTCCTCCTGGGATGTACCGGAGCCGGAACTAACCCTTGTTGTTACCTCATCGGGTAAGATTGTGGGTTACACCATCGGCAATGACATGAGCAGCCGCAGCATAGAAGGGGAGAATCCGCTCTATCTGCCGCAGGCAAAAACCTACGATGCCTGTGCGGCCATTGGTCCCTGCATTTATGTTACCGACCAGCCGCTGGATAAAAGCACTAACATTCGCCTTCAAATTAACCGGAACGGTTCTAGTGCTTTCGAAGGCAATGTCGCCCTCAACCAAATGAAACGGACTCCCGAGGAACTAGTATCATTCGTGTTCCGGGAATGTACGTTCCCGCAGGGCTGCCTTATCATGACCGGCACCGGCATTGTGCCCGAACATGATTTTACGCTGAAAAGCGGGGATGAGATCAGGATCACCATTGACGGTATCGGTACGCTGGTGAATGTAGTGGCGTGAACAGTGTTTGCCGGTGGCAAGATGTTTCGAAGCTGGGGGAGCGGTGGGCCTTTGCAAGTACAGTTTGCATCAAAAGTTTCGATGCCGGTTCATTGAAAAATTTAGGTTGTCTGCCATGGTACAGCGTCGCCGGCATTCTGCGTTTGTCCGGCAACGGCAAAACCGGGTTCGGGCCGTTTTTGGTTCTTTTTGCACAATCGTTTACATAATTGATTTTCAAGTACAAATGGCTTTAATTGAAGTTTGTTTCTGCAATCAATTGCACGAATCAAAAATTCTTGTTATTTTAGTCGAAAGGTTGCTTTTTTCTATTCCCCGATGAAGACGGATGTTGTCGTTGCCAAATAAATTCCGATGGTTAGTTGAAAGACATATTTTTTGGCGATTTAATGCTGGCAGTGACAAACCGTGCCGTTGATTACACAGTAAACGCTTGCGTGTTTTAATGAGAGTTTGTGTTTTTTGCCTTGGCTGAACGCCAGTGGTTTTCTGTAGAAGTTTTACGTCTCCGCCAAATGAAAAGGCGGCGGATCCTTTCCCGAATTCATACCCTGGTATTGCTTGTTTTATAACGAATCAATTCAGCAGATAGTTGCTGTTTCGGAGAACGCTATTTGTAACGCAAACGACTTGCTATGGCTGCTAAAATCAATGACCTTGCGCTGCGCAAACACGCCCTGATTTTTTCTTCTGCAATGTCTCCTTTCCAAAGCAGGAAAGCCGAACCGGAACTTGCTTGCCAGAGAGGCTATGCACCGCCGGTAGCCGGCAAACTGCGCTGATTTTTCTCAATACAGTCAATCTATTTTTTCAATTTTAAACACGCTCTGCTTATGCTTCGAAAAACAGGTATCACTTTAAAAGCTCTGTGCTTGCTTGTGCTGGCGCTATCATTATGCGCCAGCCTTTTTGCACAAAACCGGGTTACCGGTCGGGTTATCAATCAGGCCGATAACCAGCCGGTGGTTGGTGCAACGGTACAGGTAAAAGGCACCACCAACGCCACCCAAACCGGCAGCGACGGTACTTTTGCCATCACCGCGCCTGCCAATGCCACCATCGTGATTTCAGCAGTGGGGTACAGCCCACTGGAGGTGGGTGTGGCCGGCCGCTCCGACATTTCCGTTTCTATGCAAACCACCGCCGGAGGGCTGGATGAGGTGGTGGTTGTGGGGTATGGCACACAACGAAGAACACGGGTGACCGGCGCCATTTCTAATGTGAACGGGAAAACCCTGAATGAGCTACCGGTGCCCAGCGTATCGCAGGCTTTGCAGGGCCGCGTGGCCGGTGTGCAGGTAACCAACAACGGTAGCCCCGGCACCGAACCCATTGTGCGTATTCGGGGCATCAGTTCCATCTCCTTTGCCTCGGATCCTTTGTACGTGGTTGACGGTTTTCCAACCGGTGACCTTTCCATCATTGATACCCGCGACATCGAGTCGGTTGACGTTTTGAAAGACGCCAGTGCTGCGGCCATTTATGGTTCAAGAGCTACCAATGGTGTCATTATGATCACAACAAAAAAAGGCAAAAGGGACAGCCGGCTTCGTGTAAGCCTCGATTCCTATGTCGGCACGTCCTATGTGACAAAACGACTGGACCTGCTGAACACACAGCAATATGTGCGATACGCAACCGAGCTGACTGGCGGCACCTTGCCACCACGCCTTCAGCAAGCTAATTTCAGCCAGCCTATACACAGTAGCACATCCCAGACCTATGCGCAAACCAATACCGACTGGCAGGATGCCTACTTCCGCAACGGAGCCATAACCCAACACAACATCGGGCTAAGCGGCGGCAACGCAACATCGCGTTTTTATGCTTCTACAGGGTACTTCAGGCAGCGGGGCACCACACCGGTGGTTGGCTACGAACGTTATAACTTCCGTTTTAACTCGGAGCACCAGTTGAGCCGGATCTTCACCTTCGGTGAAAACCTGTACCTGGCGCATGGCAACCAGTCGTACGACAACAACGAACAAGGTGCCCGAACCAACCTGGTAAATGTGATCCGCCAGTTGCCCTACATGCCGGTGTACGACCCCACTACCAGCAGCGGCTACCGTAGTGCCAACAACAGCTTCGACGGGTCGGATCCCACCAATCCCATTCTGGACGCAGAATTACGGAACCCGGGAAGACGGCGGACGATGAAGATTCTGGGCACCGCTTACCTCGATATCAATTTTACCAGTTGGCTGAAATTTCGCTCGACCTTCGGCATTGATTACGCCAATGGGCTCGACTACCGCTTCTCGCCAATCTTCGAATCCGGCGGAACAGTGGCCGGTGCCAGTGCCACGGTGGCTTCCATCACCAACAACCGGGGCGTTTCAACGGTGAAGCTGTTTACAGAACAACTCACGTTCGATAAAAATTTCGGCCGCCACCACGTCAATGTCATTGCTGTGTACGAGCAGCAGGAGCAGGAGGTTTTGCAAGAGCAGATGTCGGGCCAGCAACCATCCAACCAAATTCGCACCTTGCTAAATGCCAGCAATATCGGAGCGTTGACAAGGCGCGAAGGAAATTACCTGATGTCAATCCTGGGACGTGTGAACTACGACTTTGCCGGTAAATACCTTGTGAGCATTGCAGCCCGCCGCGATGGCTTGTCGGTATGGGCGCCGGGCCGCAAATGGGCAACCTTTCCTTCGGCATCGGTGGGCTGGCGCATAGACCAGGAAGAGTTTTTGCGAAGCATCACCAGTATTTCGGAATTAAAAGTAAGAGCCGGTTATGGCCTTACCGGTTTAAGCGGCACGGTGCTGGGCAATTATCCCTGGCTGGTGGCCGTGGATGCCAACAATGCGGTGTATCCGTTTAATAACACCAATTCAGGTTCCGGCACTACTTTCGGCTCTTCCATCAACCGGTTAGGAAACACTGAGCTGGAGTGGGAAAAAACAAAACAACTGAACATTGGCCTTGACCTTGGGCTGTTCCGCAACAGGCTCACCTTATCGGCCGAATACTTCCGGCGCAACACGGGCAACCTGCTGCTCAATGTCCCTGTGCCGCCATCGTTTGGCTATGCTACCAGCAATGTGTTGCAAAACATTGCCGAAATGGAAAACAAAGGTTTTGAATTGCAACTGGGCTATAATCAGTCGGGCAGCACCTTCCGGTGGAACGTACAGGGAAACCTCAGCGCCATCCGCAACAAGGTGGTTAAACTGGCCCCTAGCGTACCGAATATTGAAGCCGGCGCTAACCAGGATTTTGGTACCTACAATATTACCCGCACGCAGGTAGGCCAGCCCATTCAATCGTTTTACGGATGGATTGTGGACGGCATTTTCCAAACCGCTGCCGAAGTGTCGTCGGCTCCAAGGCAAACTGCAGCCACGGCGCCCGGCGATATCCGCTTCAGGGACATCAGCGGCCCCAATGGCAAGCCTGACGGTTTGATAGACGAAAACGACCGGGTATTTCTGGGTAGCTTTTTGCCGAAGTTTACCTATGGGCTAAATGCCGGCGCCAGTTTCAGAAACTTTGACCTGACGGTATTTTTCCAGGGCGTGCAGGGCAACAAAGTATTTAATGCTTCCCGCATTATTTCCGAAGGCATGGTGCGTTTGTTCGGCTCCAGCACTGAAGTGTTGAAAGCCTGGACCCCAACCAACACCAATACCACCGTGCCAAGAGCGGTGAATGGTGATCCAAACCAAAACGTGCGGCCTTCCACCCGTTGGATCGAAGACGGTTCATTTATGCGGATGCGGAACATTATCCTGGCCTACACCCTCCCTGCGGGTTCGCTTCAGAGCCTTACTAAGGGTGTAGTGAGCAGCTTGCGGATTTATGCCTCGGCGCAAAACCTTTTTACCATCACAAAGTACAAAGGCTATGATCCGGAAGTGGGCAACCGCACGCCAGGCGCCTCACTGACCAACGGCATTGATTATGCCACTTATCCGCAGCCCAAATCCTTCCAGGTGGGTATTCAGGCAAACTTTTAATTGAAACAATTATTCTGCTCTAAAAACACAGAAATGAAACGTTATAGCATTAAAATCATCCTTCTTTTCTCCTGCGCCGTGTGGGGCTTTACGCACTGCAGCAGAAAGCTGGATCAAACCGACGAAAACCGGCCAACCACAGAAAGTTATTTCCGGAGTGCTGCGGAATTACAGGCCGGTGTCAATGCCGTGTATGCTGCCATGCGGGCACCCGGCCTGGTGGGCCGCGAATGGTTCTTTTTGCACGATACGCGGAGCGATGAAATGGCAGCCGGCGGTGGCCAGTTAGAGGCACCGCGGCGTGAACTACTGGAGCAGCCCACACCGGCAACATCCAATTCGGTGATGACGGATGTATGGCGGTCGCTTTACATTATGATCAACCGGGCCAACAATGTTATTCTGAAAGCACCCGGCGTGACAGACAACGCGGCATTGCGTGACAGGGTGGTAGGCGAAGCCAGGTTTTTGCGGGCATGGGCTTATTACGAACTGGTATCGCAGTGGGGCCCGGTGCCGCTGTACACCGAGCCGGTGACCAGCCCGTCCGGCTTTAAAGGAAAATCGCCCGAAGCCGACATCTATACCCTGATTGTGAGCGACCTGACCGATGCCGTTGCAAAACTGCCAGCCAGTTACGACAATGCAAACCGGGGTCGTGCCACCAAGGGGGCAGCCAATGCCATGTTGGGCAGGGTGCACATGCAACGGGGCGATTACGGAGCCGCCAAAACAGCCTTACTGCAGGTAGTTAACGCCAATCTTTACAGCTTGGTTCCGGAATACCTGAACAACTTCCTGGAAGAATCGGAATTTAACTCGGAGTCTATTTTCGAGGTGGTGTTTTTCGACCGTGGCGACAATAACTTCAACTGGGGCGGCTACAGCACCGGCGACGGTGCCGCGGTGCCGGTGAGCACCGTGCGCAACCAGGAATATGCACCCATTGCCTGGCGCAACCTGATTCCGTCCAACAAATACCTGAATGAATTTGAGCAGGAAGACCCCCGGTACAGGAGGTCCATTTACCAGACCGGCGACACCTACCTGAATGGCACTAAAGTACTGACTGATGCCGATCAGAACGGCAATGCCTCGGTGGTAAACGGTACCACAAGAAAGATAAGCTGGCGCAAGTACATGCTGATTTACAAAAGCGACAATACCTTCCAGCCAGGCGGCATCAATCAGCGCCTTATCCGTTATGCGGATGTGCTGCTGATGCTGGCCGAATGCGAAGCCGAAGTTGGCACGGTGCAGGCCGCCGTGGATTACATCAACATGGTGCGTGCCCGCCCATCGGTGAATATGGTCAGCATTTCTGCCGCTAATAAGAACGATGCCATCAGGGCGGTGATGCACGAACGCATGGTGGAACTTGGTGGCGAAGAAGTGCGCAACGTGGACATCCTGAGATGGCGGAAGAAAGGCTACTATCCCAGCATCGTTCCTGATCCAAAGCCCGGACAGGTGAACCTGCTTCCCATACCGTTTGCCGAAACATCGGCCAACCCGAATTTGTAAAAGCGAAAAACCGTTCAGTGAAAAAGCCATTGCACTCTGTAATGGCTTTTTCTTCATTGCGCTGTCCTTTCTTCTGTTTTTTCGTAAACTGTGTGAACAAACGTCTCCTGTAACTTGCCTGCCGTAAACGATCACAGATGTTGGTAAAGCCACCTTTTTTCGCCGTTGCCGGTCTCTTGCTGTTGCTTTTTCTGGCCGGTTGCCAAACAAAGAAGAGCACCACGCTTTTTTCCCGCCTGGACCCGGATCTTTCGGGTATTGATTTTCGCAATGATGTTTATGATACGGACTCCACCACTTCTATCATCAACGAATTTGGGTACATGGGCGGAGGTGTCGGCATCGGCGATTTCAACAACGATGGGCTAAAAGACATTTTTTTTTCGGCCAACCAGGTGAGCTGCCGCTTGTACATCAACAAAGGTGGCAACCGGTTCGAGGACAGAACGGAGAAGGCTGGTTTGACGACCAGTGTTTGGGCCACCGGTGTAAGCATCGTTGACATCAACAACGACGGCTACGACGACATTTATGTAAGCACCTTTGGTAAAAACCTTCTCCAGCGTTCGGCAAACCTGCTCTTCATCAATCAGCAGAATCTTTCTTTTAAGGAGAAGGCGGCTGAATACGGATTAGCCGATACGGGCTATTCTTCACAGGCTGCGTTTTTCGATTATGACCGGGATGGCGACCTGGATATGTACCTGGCCAACTATTCCTTCAACAACAGTAACGTCAACGCAAACAATATCCTGACCCGCGACACAACCGGCCGTTCGCCGGCGGCTGACCGGCTTTATCGCAATGAAGGTGTTTCGGCACAACTGGGCCATCCGGTGTACACTGATGTTTCGCTTCCCGCCGGCATTAAAGAGGATGGATACGGCCTGGGTGTAGCCGTGAGTGATTTTAACGGTGATGGCTGGCCCGATGTGTATGTTGCCAACGATTTTGTGTCGAACGACAACCTATGGCTCAACAACCAAAACGGCACCTTTACCAATTGCATCGGCAAAGCCATGGGGCACCAGAGCTACTCCAGCATGGGCGTGGATGCAGCGGACCTGAACAACGACGGCCTTACCGATGTGGTAACGCTGGACATGCTGCCGGAAGACAACAGCCGGAAAAAGACCTCGTTTTTCTTTATGAACTACGAACGGTACCAGGCAGAACGCTTTAAAGGGTACGAGCCTTCTTTTATGCGGAACATGCTGCAATTAAACAACGGCAACCGTTATTACGGTGATACGGCCCTGCCGTTCTTTAGCGAAATAGGACAGTTGGCCGGTGTTTCCGCCACCGACTGGAGCTGGAGCGTGTTGCTGGCCGACTACAACAACGACGGCTGGAAGGACATGCACATCACGAATGGCGTTGGAAGAGATTTTATCAATGCCGATTTTTTGGAATTCAGCCACCAGGCCTTCAATAGCATTGCTGACAAAAAGGAGCAGCAAAAAAAGATCAAAGAAAAACTGGCCAGTCTGAAACAGGTGGAACTCCCGAACTATTTGTACGCCAATAACCGGGACTACTCTTTTCAGGATATATCTGCGTCTGCCGGTATTGATGAGCCGTCGCTGTCGAACGGCGCGGCGCATGCAGACCTCGACAATGATGGCGACCTTGATCTCGTTGTCAACAACATCAACAAAGAGGCTTTCGTTTTCGTGAACAACACGGTAGAAAATGGCAGGCCTGCAAGAGCGCATTTTTTAAAGCTGGTGCTGAAGGGCGAGGAGCCGAACCGGCGTGGCATTGGTGCAAAGGTTTGCCTTTACCGCAATGGTGAAAGGCAAATGGAAGAGCAAAACCCGGTCAGGGGCTATTTTTCGTCCGTTGACCAGGATTTGTTTTTTGGATTGGGAGGGGAGGCAACGATTGACTCGCTAGTGGTGCTATGGCCCAATGGGAAAAAACAAACGTTGGCCAGCCCTGTTGCCGACACTACGTTGATACTACTACAAAAAAATGCCGCGCCTGGGGCCGGCAAAACGTCCGGCGATCCGGCGTTTCTTTTTACTGACATCACAGCAGCAGCAGGCATTTCATACCGCCATGCCGAGTATGAGTATAATGATTTTGCCAACCAACGGCTGTTGCCGCAAAAGTTTTCGCAGATGGGCCCTTTCCTTGCAACCGGCGATTTGAATAGCGATGGCATCGCCGATTTTTTTGTGGGTGGCGCCGGAGGCTTTTCGGGGCGGATTTACCTGCAGGGCAAGGAGCAATTCTCCGGAAGGCCACTTTCAACAAATACAAATGTGACTGACGACATGGATTGCCTCCTCTTTGATGCCGACGGTGATGGCGACCCCGATCTGCTGTTAACAGCCGGCGACGTGCAGCGGCCGCCGGACGATCCGGCGTACTGCCCACGGCTTTTTCTGAACGACGGAAAAGGGATTTTTACCTGGCAGGCAAATGCCATTCCTTCAAGTGTGAAGACCATAGCCGGTTCGGTCAGTGCCGGCGATTACGATGGCGACGGTGATGCGGATTTGTTTATCGGCGGGCGGGTATCTTTTCAATACCCGGTGGTTCCGAAAAGTTTCTTGCTGCAAAACAACAAGGGATCTTTTTCGGATGTTACCGCAGCGGTGTGCCCGGCCCTGCAGAAGCCGGGAATGATCACTTCGTCGGCCTGGCTTGATGCTGACGGTGACCAATTACAGGACCTGGTGGTTGCCGGTGATTGGATGCCGGTGCGTATTTTTAAAAACAGGAAGGGGACACTGGAAGAAATGACGGCCGGAACCGGCCTGACGCAGATGAACGGCATGTGGCGAAGCCTGGCCATTGCAGACATTGACCGCGATGGCGACAGCGATATAATTGCCGGTAACCTCGGCCTGAATTGCACCTACCGTGTATCCGCCGATCAGCCGATGGCTTTATACGCCAAAGACATGGATGGCAACGGAAGCGTGGACCCGGTGTTTTTTTACCACATCAAAGGAAAAGACGGAAAACGGCGCCTTTATCCAGGCATCAGCCGGGCTCAGTTTGCCGACCAGGTCCCTGCCATCCGGAAACAATTTCTTCAGGCGAAAGACTATGCAGACGCTACGTTCGATGACGTTTTTCCCGGCGATAAAAAAGAAGGATTGCTCCGGTTTCAATGCGAGGAGACACGCAGCTGTTATCTCGAAAACCTGGGCAGCGGGAAGTTCCGGAAACACCCTCTTCCGGTGGAAGCTCAATTTGCTCCCGTCAATGCCATTGTCTGCGATGACTTCGACGGGGATGGTTTTCCTGACCTGTTGCTGGCGGGAAACGAATACGGCGCCGATGTTGTTACCGGCCGCTACGATGCCTCTTATGGCTGCTTTTTAAAGGGAGGTAAGAATAAGACCTTTCAATCCGTGCCGCCTGCCGAAAGCGGGTTTTTGGTGGATGGTGATGTAAGAGACATGGCCGTGGTGCCGGCGCCAGGTGGCGAAAAGCGGCTGCTCGTGGCTGTCAATAATAATTCCATGCGGGTATTTCGGATTAAGAACAGGAGAGCATCCGGAAACGGGTTGAAAAAAGCGGGCTGACCGGTGAGGAGACGGTTTGGCTGACCATTCTAAAGGAGATTTTTTTGGTTTACTTGAAAATGCCGTGGTCAACTGAGCACTGGCGGACACGATCAAAACAAAGTGACATCCTACAACATTTGTTGCAGTGTTTTCAACAATAGAGCCGGCCCAACCAAAAGAAAATGGTTTAATTTATTGCTATTCGTCAGCGGAAAGAACAAGGGAACCGAACATACGCTTTTCTTGTACTGTTGGTAAATACAACCTGGCTACCTGTCGCTATGTTGGTTATCGCATACCAGAGGGGCAGCCGGTGCGTCAGGTCATTCACTGGTTTCAATTCTAAATCTAAAAAGCCTTTCAATGAACATTAAATCATCAGCTATTCTTTTAGCATCCGCACTATCAGGCGGCTTCTGCTTTGCGCAGGCACAATCGCAAACACCGAACGCGGCACCACTCGAAGATTTTAAACCTTCTTCTTTTAACCAGCCCTTCCAGGCATATCCGCAGGTCAATTCTCAGGGGTATGCACGGTTTCGCATTTATGCGCCAAATGCCGATAGTGTGCGGGTAAGTCTTGGCCTGGGTGGACAGGGAGGTACAAGGCTTACGAAAGTGGATAGTGGTTATTTTATCGGCACTACCGCCGGACCTATGGATGAAGGATTTCACTACTACCGCGTTAACGTGGATGGCGCCACCTTTAATGATCCAGGAACAGGTTTTTTCTACGGCTCTCAACGTTGGGAAAGCGGCATTGAAATACCTGCGAAAGACCAGGATATTTATGCGCTGAAAGATGTTCCGCATGGCAACATGCAGCAAATCATCTTCCCTTCAAAAAGCACAGGCTTACAAAAGGTTGCCATCGTTTACACACCTCCCGGTTACGAAAAAGGGGCTACGAAATATCCTGTATTATACCTGCAGCACGGCTGGGGCGAAAATGAAACGTCATGGGGTGTTCAGGGCAAGGCTAACCTGATTATGGATAATATGATTGCAGAAGGCAGAATAAAGCCTTTTATCGTTGTAATGACGTATGGTATGACCAATACCGGTAATCCGATAGGACGCCGTCCTGCCGGTCCTCCTCCTGCTCCTGCTGGCGGTGCCCGTCCGGATAGTGTACGTCGTACGCCTCCTCCTGGTGGCGGTATGGGTGCAGCGGGAGTGGTAACAACTGGTGTTACCGCAGGCGAACCTACCGGCGTAGGCGCTTTTCAGACTGTTTTGCTGGAGGAATTGATACCTTATGTTGATGCACATTTCCGCACGAAAACTGACAGAAACAACCGGGCTATGGCCGGACTGTCAATGGGTGGATTTGAAACACACACGATAACCTTAGCGAAACCCGATGTTTTTGGTTACTGGGGTTTATTAAGTGGCGGCAACTACAACCCGACTCAATTGCAGGGAAAAACAAAGCCAAAACACATTTTTATCAGCTACGGCAGTAAAGAAACAAACGGTGCGAATGGTTTGCCAAAGGTTGAAGCTGATTTGAAAGCAGCGGGGTATAACGTTACTACCTATGTTTCTCAGGGCACAGCGCATGAGTTTCAAACCTGGCGTCGCAGTCTTTACCAAATGGCGCCACTGTTTTTTAAAGATTAGCCGGCGGGATAAAAATAAATGTACTGGAAGAGCTACTATTCATCAGCTTCCATTGCGGACCGCAAGGAGAGAATTCGGTTTCGTCGTTGATAGCACGGACATTTAAAAGCAATAAGCGTGATAGCTGAATTACTGAGTTTTCAAATACCAAAAATGAAGGCAAGCAAATCATGTTTGATGGTTGCCTTGCTCTTTTCATTGATTGCAAAGACGCAGGAAATTGTTGAACTGTATCCGGGTGCAATCCCTAATGCAAAAACATCGGGCAAAAATGAAACCTTCGCCTCGGGTATGTTCCGTAACGTAACAAAGCCGACGCTGGAGGTTTACCTTCCCGAAAGAGAAAAAGCGTCCGGCACTGCGGTGGTCGTTATTCCCGGCGGCGGTTACGGTGTGGTGGTGTACCAGGGCGAAGGCATCGGCACAGCCAAACAATTTGCCAGGAACGGCATTGCGGCCTTTGTGCTGAAATACCGGGTGCCGGATGACTCCATTATGGTAAACAAAACCACCGGCCCTTTGCAGGATGCACAGCAGGCGATAAAACTCGTGCGGGAGAACGCCGCCCGGTGGGGCGTGGATAAAAACAAAGTCGGTGTGATTGGGTTTTCTGCCGGTGGGCACCTGGCTTCTACCGTTGCCACGCATTTTCAAAATCCGGTGATCGAAAATGGGGGCAATACCAGCCTTCGTCCCGATTTTCAGATTGTGGTGTACCCCGTCATCAGCATGCAGGACAGCTTAACCCACCACGACTCCCGGCGCAATTTGCTTGGAACCAATCCATCGAAGGAGCTGATTGACCAATACTCGAACGAACTGCAGGTGACGGCGAATACGCCACCGGCGTACATTACGCATGCTGCTGATGATAAAACCGTTGATGTTGACAACAGCCTCTTATATTTTCAGCATTTGCGGCGCCAGAAAGTCGAAGTGGAAATGCACATCTATCCGAAAGGAGGGCATGGCTTTATTTTTCGGCAGCCCGACTGGATGGAGCCCTTGCTCCTGTGGATGAAAAGAAATAAATGGATATCCTAGCGGTTGCGTACCTGGCAACGGACTCTTTGTTCTCAAAAATTTCTTTTAAAAAGATTTATGAAAATTTTCAACCTCATGCGTTCTCTGGTGCTCACAGCAGCCATTGGGCTGTCGGGTGCTGCCATGGGCCAGCCGCCCCGTGTTCCTTCTTTTATTTCGCCACAGGTGAATACTGACAACACGGTTGTGTTCCGTTTGTATGCACCGTTGGCAAAAGACGTAAAACTGAATACGCAATTCGAACGCGGCAACAAGCCGATGATAAAAGACACGACTGGTGTCTGGAGTGTAACGCTTGGTCCGGCAAAACCGGATATGTATCCTTATCATTTTGTGGTGGATGGAATGAATGTGGCAGACCCGGGAAACACCGCCATTTTCCCCAACGAAGGTTTCCAGTCCAGCCTTGTAGAAATTACCGGCAACACCCCGCTGGTACACACGGTTCAAAACGTACCGCATGGCACAGTTGCTTACCGTTATTACACGTCCCCCGACCTGGGCATCCGTCCGGTGGTCATTTATACGCCTCCCGGCTACGAAAAAGACGCTTCGAAAAAATATCCGGTGCTGTATCTTCTTCATGGCACAACCGACGTGGAAGAAACGTGGACGAAAGTGGGCCGTGCCAATATTATCCTGGACAACCTGATTGCTCAGGGCAAGGCGGTTCCGATGATTATTGTAATGCCGTATGGCCGTGCCTATCCAAAAATCAGCAAAGCATCCGGCAGCCTGCGCAACTGGGACAATCTGCAGGAAATCAAAAAAGATTTTCTTCTTCACCTGCTTCCGTTTGTCGAACAGAATTACCGCGTAAAGGCAGGCAACGACAACAGGGCCATTGCTGGCTTTTCGGGAGGCGGTGGCACCTCGCTGTTTTTGGGGCTGAACAATCCTGACCTTTTCAGATGGGTGACAGGTTTTGCGCCCGGTATGCTGAAAGAAGAATTTGACCGCAACAATGCCGTTGCATTCGCCAATCCCTCACTCACCAATAGCAGGCTGAAGTTGTTTTGGATAGGAGTGGGAAAGGACGACATGTTGTACCCGGTAATTTCGGAATATTTAAAGGTGCTGGATGAAAAAAAGATAAAGCATGAAACATTCATTTCAGATGGAGGACATACCTGGATGAATTGTAAACTTTTTCTGTCAACGGTAGCACAAAAACTTTTTAAGTAAACGGTCAGGCATAAGCTGTTTTAAAACCAAAGCTTTCAAAAGAACAACATGCACAAAACAAGATTTTTATTGTTGCATTTACACCGGCCTTCTCCCCGGAGGCAGAAAAAGCTTGCCGCATTGATCCAAAAGTAGCAGGATATGCGATGGCCGAATCTCTGAGACAGGGACATAGTCGAGCCACACTTGAATGGCACCTCTCTCGAAATACTTCAGTACAATTTTAGGTGCTCAGGGGTGCGGGTCAGGTAGCCTGCTTTGGTAAAGCCAGGTTTCAGGGCTTCCACAAAAGGTGTTTGCGGGAGTATGGCCTGGCTTTGATCAAAGGGTGTGACATGCTTTTCCCGGATGGGATCGTAGCCCATCTTCTTGAGCTAACCAAGTTTTTAATTCGTCAGCCCTGGTGATAGCACGGCTTTCATCGAGGGTTTCGGCCTCGCTCACACCTTTTACAATGCGCAGCTTGCCTTTCGGATATCTCCAGCGGTAGGTGGAGCGATAAATGCGGTAAAAGATTTACTAGTTCTTTTTTACCGATGCTTTGGCGCTTTGTCAGCTAGAAGGGGAGACTTTCGGTTCGCTGCTTTTGCAGCCATTGGGTAAAAAAATCAAATCTGTAGCATTTAAAGGTGTTAACCCTTGTGAATACATGCTTACAGCAAAAGGAAAGTAGAGTGAATAAAAGCCATTCTATTTAAATGGCTTTTATTTTGCTCCCCCTTCAGGACTTGAACCTGAGACCCTCTGATTAACAGTCAGATGCTCTAACCAACTGAGCTAAGGAGGAAAATATGTTTAGGCTAAGCACTCTTGAAAGCTCCCCCTTCAGGACTTGAACCTGAGACCCTCTGATTAACAGTCAGATGCTC
>CBDUBQ010000023.1:0-96772 GCA_965365435.1 uncultured Flavisolibacter sp. | reverse complement strand
AAAAGCGGCAGGGCACCAAGATCGGCTGCATAGAAGAGGTGGCCTACCGCATGGGCTACATAAACGAAGAACAGTTACAGCAGCAAGCCGAAGCCCTCGTGAAAAGCGGCTACGGCGCTTACCTGAAACAACTGGTGAAAGGGACATAAGCTTTGTGTTTATCTTTCGCAACAGTCTGTTGCCTGGCATTGTTGTATTCCTATTTTCTGGTTTTTTTGGCCAGGCGAGAATAGTTTGGTGAAACCCGGGCTTCAAAAAAAATCATCGGTTTGTATTTTTCTCATACCAAACAATTTTACGACAAACACAGCGCTTCCTGCACACGGTCCGGGCTCTGCCGGAACGAAACAACACTTCGCTGAGACCATACTGAATTGGTAAATCAGGTTTGTTTATCCTCCTTGTTCACAACGGAGAATGGGCTCTGCCAAGTGCAAGACGACTCCTGGTGAGGTGCAACCGGAAAAATCTCTTTTACTCTTCGTTCCGGCAACAGCCAATTTTTATTCCCTTCACTTTTTCGCATGCGCTAAAAAGAAAAGAGGCTGTCTCAAAACTGAGAGACAGCCTCTTTTCAGAAGAACGCACACCTTACTTCGTTTTCACCAACTTCAGCGTTTGTGTGTATTCCACGCCGCCGGTTACGGCTATCATCTGGAAAATGTACACACCCTGCGGCAGCTTTTGCAGGTCGTAAACCTGTGTATAGCGGCCGGCCGTGCGCATGCCTGAAAACACGGCGCCAGCCTGTTGTCCAAGCGCATTGTATAGACGGATGGTGACTCTTGCTTCAGCCGGCATGGTGTATTGAATCTGTGTTTGACCAGTAGTGGGGTTAGGATAGGCATTGAGTGCCAGGCCGCCTGTTTCGGCTGCCATCAACCCCTCCCGGTGATGGCTTGGAAGAGCAACAGGTGGCGTTGCTGCCGGACGATCATCGGCATCGCGGCTGTTGGCGACATATCCCGCCGGCGGTGCGGATGTGCACGAGGCAATTTTGTTATTCAAATCACCCAGGCCATCGCCATCGGCATCGCGGTAATAAGACTTTGGCCAATACACAGCTTTGTCGCCGTCGTTGCAGTCAATGCTGTTGCGCACAAAACCGGCCGGGGGTGTGTAGGTGCAAAGTGCGATGGGGTAGGCACCATCACCGTAACTGTCGCCGTCCGCATCGCGGTAAACGATTTGCAACGAGTGCACGGTGCGGTCGTTGTCGTTGCAGTCGCCGGTGCGCAGAAGGTTGCCGCAGGGCACTTTCACACTGCTGCCCCAGCCATCGTTGTCCTTGTCTTCGTAAGTAGTGCGGTAGTCGTTGCAATCGGAATTATTGCTTACATAACCGGCCGGTTGCACGGGGCTGGTGAGGCTGGCCTTCGGGTCACCAAAACCATCACCGTCGCGGTCGCGGTACCAGGTTTGGATGCTTTGTACATCCACCTCAAACACCGACACGGTACGGCTTACTTCCGCCGTTGCTATCACCAAAGGTTTGCCGGTGGGGCTGTTTTCCGCCCCAACAAAAATTAATCCTTCCACGCCCATGTCTTCGGGTGTATTGATGTATTGCACAAAACGCGGTTGTGCCGGATTGCTTAGGTCATAAACAACAATGTCACCGGTACGTTCCAATCCCACAAACGCATACGGAACGCCGTTGATAACGCCTACCGCCACACCCTCGGGCTCGGGGCCTTTGTTGTCGCTGCGGGTGTCAAAGCCGCTAGCGGTTCCTTCCGAATTAAACAGCGTGGGTACAAAGGCGGCCGTAAGCTGTTCCAGTTCGTCGCCGCTATCGTACACCAGTGCGCCATCCGCATTCCAGATGCTGAACGAACGTGCACCAAAGGCCTGTATCTGGTCAATGGTGTTGTCGTTGTTGAGCCGCCCGGTGGCGTTGGTGAGCTGCAGCCGTCCCAGGTTGTTGTTTTGCTTCAGCACCGATGCATTGGGAAACAACAGCGGGTCAAGTACGTAACCATTTGCGCCCACGCGGATTTCTTCGGCAAAGCCGGGCCAATCCCTCGCATCGCCTTCATTGGCCGTGATGTAATACGTTTGACCGCCGACCGTAAACGAAGCAATGGCATCGGGCTGGTACATGCCCATTACCGGCCAGTGCTGGATGTTGATGCGGCCTGAATTGTTGGTCAGGTCGCGGTCGCTGGCGTCGAGGCCGTTGTTGCGAACGCTGATTAAGCCCAGCACCGGAATTTCTGCATTAGCGTCGGGCGTAAAGCTGCCGGTTTCCGTGTCTATCAGGGCGCCGGCTACGCCAAAATCATTGTCGTTGATAACAGCAATGGTGTTGCGGTCAACAATCGTTAATCCTTCCACTTTTTCTACGGTATTGTAGCCGGCAGTGGCCAGGTCCACATGCAGGTACTTGGTCAGCGGGTTGATGCCGGCCGCCTGCAATTCGGCCGCCGTCATCTGGTCAATGCTTTTGCCGCCGATAAGGCCCGTGAACGCCGAAACATCCGTAGCGCCGGCGAGGCTGAAGCGGTACACCTTTTTTTGGATATCGGCCATCGGGTCGCTGTCAACGGCGTCGTCGTCGCGTTCTATCACCAAAAACTCGCCGTTGCCCAGCGCTACGGCATCGCCGATTTTATCGGCACGGGTATTAGACGCGGATGCCGTGGCCGCATTGTCCATGATATACAAAAACTGGCGGGTGGTTTTCCGCGTGGCCGCATCAAACTCAATCACCCGGATGGTGCGCATGGCATTCAGTGCCGCATTGGACAATGAAACCGGGTTGCGCAAGGGGCTTTGCACAAAAGCATAGATCTTCCCGTTATCGTACGCCACCGCTTCAAAGCCACGGTTTTGGCGCCGCTGCGCCAGTACGGCCGGCAATTCCTCTTTGCCAAAGGTGCCTGATGGCTGGCCGGCCGCCGCCGCCGTGCCGGCTGGCACAAAGCGGTCAATTAATTTCCCGTTCGGGTCAAACTGGTAAATCGCCGGCCGGTATTCATCCACCATCCAAAACGTTTTGTCTGGAGCCACGGCAATGCCTTCCAGGTCGGCGCCAAAAAGGTCAAGCGGGGCGATGACCTCGTCTCTCAGGGTCACCGGCACTTCATCGTTGTAAGCCAGGTTGGCATTGCTGCCGAGGGTGATATTGGGCAGGCCGGTCAGCGGTGCGCCCATCTTGTTTTTGAGCGGCAGCCGTTGCGTCAGCGTTAGCTGGCCGGTGGACCGGTTCAGCTCAAACCGTACAATTTCCGGTGTAAACTGCGGCAGGTAAAACGGGCGGTTGATGCCGGTGGGCTCGCCGTTTGGTCCGCGGTCGGTATGGGTAATGAATTTGAGGTTGCCATTGGGCGCATACCCTTCAAAGGTCAGCCCCGAAAAGCCTCCCAGCGAAACCGTTTGCCCGGCCGAAGTGGTGCCAATGGATGGCAGGTTAGCGAAGGGGAAGGTTTGAAGTCCGGTAACGGTCGGCTTGCTGTGGTCTTTCAAACCCAGGGGCTTGATGGATAGTACGGTGGCCGAAGAAATATCAACCGTTGCCAGTGCATTGTTTTCCTGCAAGGTCACCAGGGCCTTGGTGCCGTCGGCCGAAAACGCAATATACTCCGGCTCCAGATCCTGAGCCACGGTGGCTCCCGGGCCAAAGATGCGCACACCGCTCTCCCTTAAGGCACCCACCTGGCTGTTAAACGCGGTAAAGGTGGCTGTTTGCACGGTGGCATTGCCAACGCCGGCAGAAATATCTATGATACTGATGGAACCTTCAGGGTCGAACGAATCCGGCCGTCCGTAACCGTTAGGTTCTGCCTCGTTTGCGGTCAGCAGCTTTTTGCCGTCGGGTGTGAACGCGGCCATGTCGGGCAGATAGCCCACCATCACAGTGTTAAGCACGGCACCGGTTTGCGCATTGTAAAAGGCTACGCGGCCGGGCTGCTGGGCATTGGTAGAAGTGTTAACGATGGCAAACGAAGCGGCCAGGATGCCGTTGCTGATGGCAACGCTGTTGGGAATGGCAATGGTACCGGCGGGTGGGGTAAAACCATTTGCCAGTGTGCCGCCCGTCAGCAGCATACCGGTGTTGCCAACAGTGTAATACTCCACCACGGAGCCGGCCACCACATACAGGCGTTTGCTGGTGGGGTCAAAGGCAGGAATCTCGGCCCCGTTGGCGCTGGTGGCGCCGCCGACTTTTTTCAGGAAAGGGCGGTTGACCTGAGCCCCGCCTGCCAAGGCGGCGCAACAGCAAAATACCAGCAGCAGCGCCGGCAGGTTGTAATACAACCAACGGCGAGTGAAAATGGTGTGAAATTGTTTCATGTGTGGTTTGGTTTAGGCAATGAAGATGTTGAAGAGCTATAAAAATAAAGGGATGGTCAGGGCGATGTTCAGCCGCAGGGAGAGTTCATAATTTCTTAACCTGATGGCTAACTAACACGAACCGGCCATGATGTTTGTTGTCGGCGCCCATCAAGGTATAGCATGTAACAAATGCCCGTGGCAGGATATGCATTCGATGGCAGCAGCTTTTAGATAACGATAAGGTATGCACCCATCGCCGCCAGGCAAATAATATAACCGGGGCACCTGTCTTTACGTATGTAGATGCATGTTAAGAAAAGGGCTTGAAGTTAGCTGGTTATATTGCTGATGCAGCACTGCTTAACATTTCGGTAATTGGTTGTTTACAATTCCATCACATTGCCGGGCCATCTTCGCACCGTCGAAGCAATCCTTTATCCATCAACACCTTAACCGGTACGAAACGCAGCAATGCCTTCGCTTATCAAACCCTTGTTTGCTTCGCCGAGTAAGACTGCAATTAATGAATATGAAATACAGGAACCAACCGTTCCATAGCACCCGTTTGCTATGGCTGACGGCCCTTTGTCTTTTTTTATTTCAAACAAAAATGACGGCACAGTCAGCCTCCGGCGAAATCACCGGCAGCGTGCAGGCTGAAACCGGCAAATTTTTATCGGGTGTAACGGTCGTTGCAGCTTCGGGCGGCAACATGGCGGCTACTACCACTACCAATGCAAAAGGCGTGTTTCACCTGAAAAGCCTGCTGACAGGAAAAACTTATACATTGACATTTACTTCTGTTGGCTTTGAATCGCTGGTGCTGAACGACGTGGTGGCCGCTGCTAAGCCGGCCAGCCTTACCGTGACCATGAAAGAGTCGGTTGCTGCCATGAACAACGTGGTGGTAACGGCCCTGGGCATTAAACGGGAGCAAAAGGCGCTGGGCTATGCGGCGCAGCAAATAGCAGGGCAGGAGCTCACTGATGCCCGCTCCAATAACTGGTCCAATGCCCTGTCGGGAAAAGTGGCTGGACTGAACCTGGTTTCTCCCGGTTCGGGCCCTGTCAATTCTACCCGCATTACGCTGCGGGGCGATGGTTCGTTAAATGCCGAAAGCAACCAGGCCCTGATTGTGGTGGATGGTGTGCCCATCCAAAGCGGTGGCACGGGTTCGGGTGTGGGCAATGCCTATGGCGCCGGACAAGGCAATGATATTCCGGTTGACTTTGGTAATGGCATCCAGGACATCAACCCCGATGACATCGAAAGCATTTCGGTGTTAAAAGGCCCCGGTGCTACGGCCCTCTACGGGAGCCGTGCCGGTGGGGGTGCCATCCTGATTACGACGAAGTCGGGCAGCCGGCGAAACAACGGCATTGGCGTTACCGTCAACTCCAACTACAGCTTCAATACCGTGTTGAAATGGCCCGACTACCAGTATGAGTACGGTCAGGGAACCGGCACGGCCCGCAACAGCGCCGGCGAACTGTATTACTCCTATGGCGCTTCGGCCGATGGCGCCAGCACCGGCGGCACCAGTAGTGCCTTTGGTCCGAAGTTTAATGGCCAGTATTATTATCAGTACGATCCGGAGCGGGAAGGGCAGGGGGCCGAACGGACCTTGTGGCGGCCCTACCGCAACAACATCAAGGGATTTTGGCGCACCGGCTGGACGCTGACCAACAGCATTGCGCTGGATGGCGGCAACGACCGGGGCAGCATGCGGGGCTCCATCACCCATACCAAAAACGAATGGATTATGCCCAATACCGGTTTTGAACGTTTGACGGTGCAGGGCGGCGGCAACTACAAAATTTCGGAAAAGCTGAAAATAAACACCCGCCTTACGTACACCAATAAACGTAGCGACAACCTGCCGGGCACTGGCTACAACAACCAGTCCATTGCCTACTTTATGATCTTCCAAAATCCCAGCATTGACCTGAACTGGTACCGGCCCATCTGGAAACGCGGGCAGGAAAAACGCCAACAGGTGCATCCTTTCAGCTCGTTCATTGATAATCCTTTCCTGATTGCTTATGAAATGACCAACTCGGTAAACAGCAACAGCATTATCGGAACGATGTCCTTCACCTATGATTTTTCAAAACGTTTTGACCTGATGGTGCGGGGCGGATTAAATATGAATAATGAAAGCCGCGAAATGCGCCGGCCTTTCAACACCGCCAATTTCCTCAATGGATATTTTAAGCAACAGGACATTAATTTTCTCGAATCCAACACCGACTTTCTTTTTTCGTATCACGACAAAGTATTGTCCGATTTCGACGTTAAAGTCTCTGCCGGCGGCAATGCCATGAGCTCCAAAAACCGGGTACTGAATGCCTATGTGGATGGATTGGTGGTGCCGGATGTGTACAAGCTTACCAATGGCCTGGCTTCGCCTACCCTGATGGTGCGGGATGGCAATCGCAAAGTAAACAGCCTTTACGGCCTCGCGGCAGTTGGCTACAAAGACAAATTGTTTTTGGATGTAACGGCCCGCCAGGATTGGTGGAGCACCCTGCCCCTGAATAGCAACTCGATGTTCTATCCTTCGGTGAACACCAGCGTTATCGTGAGTGATTTGGTAAGATTGCCGTCGGTGTTTTCGTATGCCAAGCTGCGGGCCTCGGTGGCGCAGGCCGGCTTCGATGCCAAGTCGCCCTACATGACCCGCAAGTATTACGAGCAAAGCGAATTTGCCGGTTCGGCCACGGCGCCCACTATCCTGTTCAACGACCACCTGCAACCCGAAGAGCAGACCTCTTTTGAAACCGGCCTGGAACTGCGCCTCTTTAAAGGCCGCGTTCGCACCGACCTGACTTACTACCGCAACTTCACCGTGAACCAGATTTTGGATGTGCCGTTGGATGGCACCACCGGCTACAGCCGCATGGTCATCAACGGCGGCAAGGTGCGCAACACCGGTGTGGAGGTGGTGCTGAACACACAAAACATCCGCGGCCGCAACTTTAGCTGGAACACCGACATTACCTGGTCGAAAAACAATAACCGGGTGCTTTCGTTGCCCAATGGCATTGCCAATGATTTTCTGGTTATCAACGTAGGGGGCAACGCCACGCAGCAGACAAGAATCGGTGGTACCTCCGGCGATATTTACGGCTTTGGTTTTGTGCGTACGCCCGAAGGCCAAATCATTTACAACAGTGCCGGCCTGCCGTTGCGGCCGAACGATGTGCAATACATCGGCAGCGCTTACCCGGCCTGGCGGGGTGGTATTCAAAACGAGTTTCGCTACAAAGGTTTCCGCTTCAGCTTTTTGGTAGATGGACAATACGGCGGCATTATCTACTCGCAAACGCATCATAAAATGAGCGAGCAGGGCAAGCTGCAGCACACGCTGATGGGACGGGAACAAGGTTATGTTATCGGTGATGGCGTGGTGGATGACGGTACCGGTAAGTATGTGCCCAACACCACCAAAGTGCTGCCCAATGTGTATTATGCCGAATACTACCGCCGCGCCAATGTGGAATCGAATTCGTTCGATGCATCGTTCCTGAAGCTGCGGGAAGCCCGGCTGGAATATGCCTTGCCGGCGGGCCGCTTAGGCAAGTTTTTTAAAGGCGCCTCGCTGGCCTTGTACGGCCGCGACCTGCTGATGATTACGTCGTTTCCCATCTTCGACCCGGAAACAGCGGCCCTTAACGGCACCTCCATTATGCCAGGTGTGGAAATGGGACAGATGCCATCAACCCGCACCATTGGTGCCAACCTCACGGTGAAGTTTTAATCAACCCAAAAAAAGCAAACAATGAAACGTTTTTTCCATATCATTCCTGCCATTTGCCTGCTTTCGGCAACAGTGCTTTTTTCTTCGTGCGACAAAGGTTTTGAAGAAATCAACACCGACCCAAACCGCATCTCCACCATCAGTCCGGGCACCCTGCTGAATCCCATCTTGTTTGAAGTAGCGTCCTTCAACATGCAAAAGAGCGACGATGTCACCTTTGATTTAATGCAGGTGGCGCTGAATTTTCCCAGTCCTACCGGTGGCATTCACCGCTACGACCTGACAGAGAATACCGGCGCCAGCACCTGGAACACTTACTACCGCTGGCTGAACAATATCAGGGAAATGAAAGGAGCGGCCGTAACCGCCAACGAACCCAACTATCTTGCCATTGCCATGACCCTGAATGCCTGGGTCTATGCCAACCTCACCGATTGTTTTGGCGATGTGCCCATGGACGAAGCCGTTAGTGCCGAAGAAGGCATTCTGCAGCCGAAGTACAATACGCAAAAAGAAGTTTATTCAAAAATTCTTAGCGACCTTGATTCGGCCAACAAGCTTTATGTGACCACCAAAGCCATGACCTATGGCACCGATATTTTGTATGGCAATAATCTTGGCAATTGGAAGCGCTTTACCAACTCGCTGCGCATGCGCCTGTTGCTTAGGGTGAGCAACCGTACCGAAATGAATGCCTGGGAACAGTTGCGCACCATCATCAACAATCCTTCCACTTATCCGGTGTTTACCGCCAACGACCAGGGTGCAGTGCTAAAGCTCACCGGCATCACGCCGCTGATTTCGCCCTGGGGCCGGCCACAGGATTTTACCACCGGCCGTGCGGCGGCGGCTTTTTTCCTGGATAGCCTGAATGCCATGAACGACCCACGCCGGGCCAAATGGGCTTCGCAGGCTCGCAACAGCGCCGGCTCGGCCAACATTGGTTATAAAGGCATTCCGGCCGGCTACACCGGCAACGAAAATCAATTCAACTTTATTCCGTCCAACCTGGTGCAGGCCCTCATTTCGGCGCCGATGATTTGTCCGATGCTCAGCTATGGCGAAGTGGAGTTTATCAGGTCCGAGGTTTTTTTCCGCGACAATAAACAAGCCGATGCCAAAGCAGCCTATGAAAAAGGCGTAAAAGCCGCTATTGAGCAATGGGGTGCGGTAATGCCGGCCGATTATTTTGCCGATGCCGATGCGGCCTACAACGAAACGCTCGACCGCATTCTGTTACAGAAATACTATGCCCTGTTTTTTACCGACTACCAGCAATGGTTTGAATACCGCCGTACCGGTTTGCCCCAGTTGCCCAAAGGACCTGGTATGCTGAACAACGGTGAAATGCCTGCCCGGTTTATGTACCCGGTGCAGCAGCGTATCTACAACCCAACTAATTACAGCGCAGCCGTGCAGCGCATGGGCGGTGATAATTTCAGCAATAAGGTTTGGTGGGACGAATAGGGGGTTTGGAGTTTGGAGTTTGGAGTTAGGGGTGAGAGTATGAATTGTTAAACGGATAATTAGGGATAGAAAAAATCAATCAATCGTAAAGAAGCAGTCAATTATGCAACGTAGAAATTTCTTAAGAAGCCTGGGTTTTGCAGGTGCCTGGTTGGGTACTCCGGCTGTGGTGACCCATGCCGCAGGACGTGAGCCGTTGGCCGAAGGCGAATTTTTGCTGACCGGAAAAGTGCAAGCCGGCGGTAAGGGTATTGCCGGTGTTGCAGTGACCGATGGTAGGTCGGTGGTGGTAACGGATAAGGGCGGCAAATACCAATTGAAAAGCCATCCGGAAGCGGAGTTTGTTTACATCAGTGTGCCGGCAGGTTATGCCTTTCCGGTAAGGGATGGCATTGCAAAATTTTATGCACCGATCACCAAAAAAGAAGGGATTGTCAATACTGATTTTGCCTTGCAGAAACTGGCACAGGACGATACCAAACACAACTTCGTGGTCTGGGCCGATACGCAAATGATATCGAAAAAGGACTGCGAACAGTTAAAAGCGGAAGCGGTGCCCGACCTGAAAGCCCTGGTGCAGTCGTACCCGGCCGGAACCCTGTTTCATGGCATTGGCTGCGGCGACCTGGTATGGGATAAGTTTGAGTTGTTTGCCGATTACAAAGAAGCCCTCGGCGCTACCGGCGTACCGTTTTTTAATGTCATTGGCAACCACGATATGGACCTCGATGCCCGCACCGATGAGGTGTCGGCGCAAACCTTCAAGCAGCAATTCGGCCCAACCTATTATTCGTTCAACCGTGGAAAAATACACTACGTGGTGTTGGACGATGTGTTCTTCATCGGCACCGCCAAAAAATACATTGGCTATCTCACCGAAGCCCAGTTGAAGTGGCTGGAGAAAGATTTGGCGCAGGTGCCGCCCGGGTCAACCGTAGTGGTGAGCCTGCATATTCCGACCAACACGGGTGCCGTTCGTCGCAATAACAAGCCGGAAGGATTTGGCGGAACGGTCTCTAACCGCAAGCAGTTGTACAAAATTTTGTCGCCCTATAACGTGCATTTTATGTCGGGGCACACGCACTTTAATGAAAGCTGGGAAGAAGGCAACATGATAGAACACAACCACGGCACCGTTTGCGGCGCCTGGTGGACGGGCCCTATCTGCGGCGACGGTACACCAAGCGGTTATGGCGTGTATGAAGTGGACGGCAGCGATGTAAAATGGTATTACAAAGCCACCGGCAAAGCAAAGGAACACCAGTTGCGGATTTACGACCGGGGAAGGGTGAAAGAAAAGCCGGAGGAAGTGGTGGCAAACGTTTGGAACTGGGACAAGGGTTGGAAGGTGGAATGGTGGGAAGATGATAAGCCGAAAGGCGCCATGCAACAACGTGTAGGCCTTGACCCCTGGGCCGCAGAATTATACGCCGGGCCGGAGCTGCCGAAAAAACACAAGTTTGTGGAGCCTACCCTGGCCGACCACTTGTTTTACGCCATGCCTTCAAAAGAAGCAAAAAAAATTACGGTAAAAGCCACCGACCGTTTTGGCCAGGTATTTACCGAACAGTTGGAGTTGAAAGGAATGGTGTAATGAAACAAATTGCCTTTTGCATAGAAAAGAGTGGGCGCCGGCTCACTCTTTTTATTTTGTGCTATTCTACATCCATCTACCTAACCAGGAGAACTTGCTCTTATCAAATCAATTATTTTGCTTTGGTAGCCTTCAGTGCGGGGTAAACTGGCTCCGGGGGAGCTGCGTGTTTCGTTGGCGTAGAACACGAGGCTTCCCGCTTTTGGCGGGACAGGCTCCGGAACCCTTTTTTGCAACGATTCTTCTATAAACACGGCGCTCCTCCTGGCTGAAGCCGAAAGCGCAACGATCACAACTCCACTTTCTGCGTCCGTTTAAGCTGGCAAACTTTTAATTCGCTGTCCTTCAATAACGCCGTTTCAACACATAACATTCCGGTTACATAACAGTAATCGTTCGGTAACCTTCCGGTCAACCCGGCGTAACATTCACCACCAAGCTTTGCAGGGTCAACAATCTTCTTCACGAGACCAACTGTTTTTATGTCCGCTTATTCACGACTGCATGTTTTACTGCTGTGCATTTACCTTCTCACATTCGGCTTTCCGCTGATGGCGCAGCAGATCATGAAAGGAAAAATCGAGTCCGAGGCCGGCACACCCCTCTCCGGCGCCACCATTCAGGTAAAAGGAAAACCTTCTACCCAAACTTCCGCCAAAGCCGATGGTACGTTCACTATCACGGCCGATCCGAATGATGTGCTCCTGGTGTCGTTTGTGGGTTACGAAACCCTGGAGATGCCCGCTGCCGGCGCTGCACGGATAGTGCTCAAAAACGACAGCCGCAACATGAACGAAGTGGTGGTGACGGCACTCGGCATTAAAAAAGAAACAAAGCGCCTGGGCTATGCCGTACAGGACCTGAAAGGCGAAGCGCTGACAACCGCCAGGGAAACCAACGTGGTGAATCAGCTTGCCGGAAAGATTGCCGGCGTTACTGTCGTAGGAAGCCCCTCGGGCATTGGTGGCTCGGCCAGGGTAACCATCCGCGGCGAACGTTCGGTGGACCTGAACAAAAACCAACCGCTCTACGTGGTAGATGGCGTGCCCATCACCAATGGTATTACCGGCGGGTCGGGACGCGGCAACCTGGAAGTGGACTTTGGCAATGGCGCCGGCTTTATCAACCCCGATGATATCGAATCACTCACGGTACTGAAAGGCCCTGCCGCTTCGGCGCTTTATGGCTCCCGGGCTGCCAATGGCGTCATTGTCATTAAAACAAAATCTGGCAAGGTGGGCAAAGGCATCGGCGTAGAGGTCAACAGTAACTTCACGCTGGAGTCCGCTTTGCGCCTGCCGGAGTACCAGAATGTGTACGGACAGGGCAACGGTAATGGCGGCGATTTTGCGTTTGTCAATGGCGGCGGCGCCGGGCTCACCGATGGCACCGATGAAGGCTGGGGACCGGCTTTTCGCGGCCAGTTATATCCGCAGTTTAACTCGCCGCGTACACTGAACGGCCAGCCGATTCCCTTCCTCGGTGGCGACCTGAATGCACCGGCAGGCAGTGTGATCACACCTACTTTGTGGGAAGCCGACAAAGATGGCGTGAAGAATTTTTTTGAAACCGGCCGTACCCTCACCAACAACGTAGCGCTGACCGGCAACAACGGCACCGGCGACTTCCGCCTTTCCTACACCAACCTGGATCAAACCGGCATTGTACCCAATACCGATTTAAAACGAAACACCGTATCGGTCAGCGGCGGCTACCGCTTGACACCAAAATTTTCGGCCCGCACCTTTGTGAGCTATATCCGCAGCGAAAGCAGCAATCGTCCGTCCATCTCTTACGGCACCGAAAGCATCATGTACCTGTTCAACTGCTGGCTTCCCCGTTCGGTGAGATTGAGCGACATGAAGCGCCTTTGGCAACCGGGCCTTGAAAACCAGCGGCAGTTTAGCTGGAACTACAACTACCACGATAATCCTTATCTCACTGTTTTTGAGAACACCAACGGCCAGTACGTGGACCGCATTATCGGCAACGTGATTCTGAAGTACGACTTCACCGACTGGCTGAACCTCCAGTTGCGTACCGCTACCGACTGGGGCAACGAACGCAGAGAATATCGCCGGGCCTTCAGCACACAGCGTTTTCCGTTTGGGCAGTACCGTGAGGTAAAGCTGGTGAGCGAAGAGCGCAACTCCGACTTCCTGCTTTCGGCGGCCCGTACCTTCGGCAACTTTTCCGTGGGTGCCTCGCTTGGCGGCAACCAGTTGCGCCAAACCTCCAACTTCGACGAGTCCAGCGCCGGCCAGTTGAACATTCCCGGCATCTACAACCTAAGCAATTCCCGCATTCCACTGGAAGTGGCACAGTCGAGAGTCGGCAAGCGGGTCAACAGCCTTTATGGCTCGGCATCGGTGGGTTACAAAAATTATTTGTTCCTGGAACTGACCGGCCGCAACGACTGGTCCAGCGCCCTGACGCTGCCCGAAAACCTGAAAGTATTTGGACGGGAAGACAACTCGTACTTCTATTCGTCTGCTGCCGTTGGTGCCGTGGTGAGCGATATGGTGGCGCTGCCCAAATGGTTTTCGTTTGCCAAGCTGCGGGCCAGTGTGGCGCAGGTGGGCAACGATACCGACCCCTTTACCTTTACGCAGGCCTACAACCCCAGCACACCGTTTGGCGGGGCGCAGGTGTACGGCGAAACCGACCGCCTGGCCAACCTGAGCCTGAAGCCTGAAATCAGCACCGCGTTTGAAGTGGGTACCGATGTTCGTTTTTTCCGCAACCGTATTGGCCTGGACCTCACGTTTTATCAAAGCAATACCAAAAACCAGATTCTGAATATTCCGCTTTCGCTCACCAGCGGTTACAACAGCCGATCCATCAATGCCGGACTAATTAAAAATTGGGGCGTGGAAGCCATGCTGACCCTGGTGCCGGTAGAGAAGAAGAATTTCAAGTGGACCACCAATGTTAATTTCTCCTACAACCGCAGCAAGGTAATTGAGCTGACCGATGGCCTCACCAATTTTGTGATGGCCAGCCGTCGCGTGAGCATTGAAGCAAGAGTAGGCGAACGTATGGGCGACATGTATGGTATTGGCTTTGCCCGGGTGCAGAACACTGATGCAAACGCACCGTATTACGACCCGAAAGGCGAATACGTAGGCCAGATGGTATTCAACAACGGCCGTCCCGTACCCACCACCAACCGCATAAAGCTGGGCAACTATAATCCCGACTGGCTGGCTGGTGTGAGCAACCGCTTTCAATACAAGAACCTGCAGGTAAGTTTCCTCTTCGACATCCGCGAAGGTGGCGAGGTATATTCCGAAACACAGACCGTGGGCCGCGAAGGCGGCATCATCATTGAAACGCTGGAAGGCCGTGCCGATGGGTATGATTTAAGTAAACCCGGTAACGGTGTTATTGGCCAGGGAGTGCGGCAGGTGAGCCCCGGTGTGTTTGTTCCCAATGATGTAAAACGCACGGCCCGTGAATGGCATACCGCCTTAACCGGCGGCCGCAATATTGCCGAAGGCGTGGTTTACGACGCCTCGTTTGTAAAGCTTCGCGAAGCGCAGATAGGGTATGCCCTGCCCGACAAATGGTTTGGACGAACGCCATTCCGCGGTGCGGTGGTCACACTCGTAGGCCGCAATCTTTTCCTGTGGACAAAAGTGCCGCACATTGACCCGGAAACTATGTCGTACACCGGCGGCACGGCGCTGCCTGGCATCGAGTACATGGCCATTCCGTCCACCCGCAGTTATGGCGTCAACCTAAGCTTTAAACTCTAAACCGTAAACAGTAAACTGCAAATTCTTAAACAATGAAAAAGCTGATATACAGTCTTTGCCTCCTGGCCCTGCTGCCGTTGGCACAGTCGTGCACCAAAGACTTTGAAGAAGTCAACACGAACAGGAATATTCCCAATGCCGTGACGCCGGACCTGCTGCTTTCGGGCGTCATCCGTAACATGATGAACGAACAGGTGGGCACCGCCTGGGGCATTGGCAACATCGTGGTGCAGCACCATTCCAAAATCCAGTTTGTGAACGAAGACCGCTACCTCTGGGGTGAGCAAAACGGTTTCTGGAACAGCGTGTACGGCAACATGCGCAACATCCGCAACATGCTGAACCAGGTGGGCAATGATGAGAAGAATGCCTACCACGGCATTGCGCTGGTGCTCAAGTCCTGGATGTTTGCCATGGCCACCGATGCTTACGGCGATATTCCTTACACCGAAGCCAACGGTGGTAAAACCAGCGGTATCTACACTCCCAAATATGACAAGCAGGAAGACATTTACAACGGCATCCTGGCCGACCTGAAAAAGGCCAATGATATCCTGGCGCAAAGCACCACCAACATCACCGGTGACATCCTCTACGGCGGCGGCACCGGCGCTATCATCAAATGGCGAAGGCTGGCCAATTCGCTACGCCTGCGGTACCTGCTGCGCATCTCCAAAAAGAAAAATGTGGCGGCCGATATGCAGGCCATTGTTTCCAACCCTACTACCAATCCGGTGTTTACCGCCAACGCCGATAACGCCGAACTCCGGTACCTGGCGGCTGCCCCCAACCAATGGCCCTTGTATGGCTCACGGGTAGGCTCGTTCGACGAGTTTCGCTTGAGTAAAACCTTCAGCGACCGCCTCAAGGCATTGAATGACCCCCGCCTGCCTGTTTTTGGTCGCCCTACGCAAGCTTCTGTTGCCGCCGGTAATCCCGTCATCCAGGGCATTCCCAATGGATTGGGCGATGTGGCCGCGCTGAACTACAACGGCGGCCCGCAAGGCGTGTCGCGGGTGGGCTACACCTTTGCCTGCCTGGTGTGCAACGATGCCGGCCAGGCACCGCCCGTGCCCGATGCACCGCGGGCCCTGCTGATGACGTATGCTGAATTGCAGTTTATTCTGGCAGAGGCAAGGGAAAAGAACTACATCACTACCGGAGATGCGGCTACGTTTTATGGAAACGGCATCGCAGCCAACTTTCTATATTGGAGCAACGTGGTGCCAGCCTCGTATGGCATCAACCTTCCGGCGCCCACGGCCTACCTGGCGCAGGATGGTGTTGCTTATGCCGGAACGATGGACGAAAAGCTGCAGAAGATTGCCCTGCAGAAATGGATTGCCCTCTACTTCAACGGACTCGAAGCCTGGTTCGACTGGCGCCGCACCGGCCTGCCGGAGATTGTGCCCGGAGCGGATAACCTGAACAACAACAAAGTGCCCGTGCGGTTTATTTATCCGCTGTCGGAGCAGTCGCTCAATGGTGCCAACCGGCAGGAAGCCGTGAAGCGGCAGGGCGCCGATGACCTGAATACAAGGCCTTGGGTGGCGCAGTAGGGGAGTAAGCAGTAGGCAGTGGCAAAGGCGCTGAAAAAGGGGCAAAAAGTTCATAGAAACCGTTCGGAAAAGGCAAAGGCGGTTGCACCTTTTTTGTTTTCTCGCCGGCCGTTTATGCAGTCGAAATCCTCCTGGCTGTCTCTCCCAACGTCAACCCGTCCGCCCTCCTCCTTTGCAACGGGGGATTGGAGGCACGCCGAACGCCGGCGAAGTTGTAAGGGGAATTTGCGACTGCCTGAGGAAAGCAACAATAAATGTGAACCGCTCCAGCCTTTGGGTAGGGATAATTTGGTTAGAGAGCCTACCGTAATTCCGGGGGGCGATGGTGACTTCGCATAAAAAAATTTCAATAGGAGTGGGTTGGAAACCACCAAAATTTTTGAAAGGCATTCCAAATATTGACGTTCCTAACCTCAAAAGAAGGTGCTACCTTTTGGTTCACCTTCTTTTTACATAACCTTTTTTCGGCATGTTGAATCCACGTTTTCATTTTACGCTTTTTTCCTGCCTTTCTTTGCTGGCTGCCGCCGCACAAAAAAAGCCCCCGGTCATGCTCACCGTGCCAGCCGGTAACGAGTACTGCCGCATCCAGGAAGGCGGTGTATCCATCTTGCCCAGCGGCCGCTTTGTGACGCCGGCAGGCCAAATCATCCGCATCACCCACGACCCCTTTGGCATGGCCCTTTCGCCCGACGGCAAAAAAGCCGTCACCCTGCACAACGGCGTTTTTACCCTCATTGACCTCGCCTCGCTGCAACACACCCGTGTGCCCTCTTACGATGGCCGCATTCAGTCGCCACTCTCGAACGGCTCCTTCCTGGGCGTGGCCTTTTCGCCCGATTCAAAAACCATTTATCTAAGCGGCGGCGACAACGGGGCGGTGATTCTGTACGACATAACGGCCATGCGCAGGCTCGATTCCATCTCGCTCAACGGAATGGTTGGCGGCGAGTTGTACGATGACAGCTTTACATCGGACCTTTTGCTCAATGAAAGCCGCAGCGAATTGCTGGTGCTGGACCGGGCCAATTTCCGGCTGGTGCGCATTGACCTTGCCACTAAAAAACTAACCGCGTCGGTACCGGTTGGCCGGCAGCCCTTCGGCCTGGCGCTAAGCCCCGACAAGAAGCTGGCCTTTGTGGCCAACGTGGGCCTATATGCCTACCCGTTAGTGAAGGGCATGGACTCGGCCAACTACAACCGGCTGATGATTGACCACCACCCCTATGGCGACAATACGCCGGCCTCCATCAACGGTACCGTCATTGACGGCAAAGAGATTCCCGGCGTAGGCAGCCCGCTGGCACCCGATGCCATGAGTGTGTTTACCATCAACCTTGCCACCAACACCGTTATGGACAAATTCAAAACCGGCCACCAGATTGGGCAGATGGTGGAAGATGCGGAGGTGGTGGGCGGCGCCAGTCCCAACTCTATCGCCGTGGGCAGCCGCTATGCCTACGTTACCAATGCTACCAACGACAATATCTCGGTGATTGACTTCCGCTCCCGCAAAATCATTTCGCACATTTCCATTAAGGTGGACAGGCGGCTCGACCGCTACCGTGGCCTGCTGCCGTTTGGCATTACCTTGAGCCGGGATGAAAAAACCCTGTACGTGGCCCTGTTGGGATTTAATGCCGTAGCAGTGGTGGATGCCGTTTCGGGCCAAACCAAAGGCCTGATTCCCACCGGCTGGGGACCAGCACGGGTGCTGCTTTCCGGCGATGAGAAAGAACTGTACGTCATTAGCTGTCGGGGCCTGGGTGCAGGGCCTAATGGAGGCAAAAACTTTACGGCCCCGGTGCAGGGAACCTATGTTGGCGACATCCAATTGGCCCTTTTCCAAAAAATACCGGTGCCCGATGCGGTTTCGTTGGCCGGCTATACCAAACAAACCTTGGCCAATACCCTGCAGGCCGTTCCGGCAAAGGTGAGCGACAACCCCCTGCCGCCACTGCCAGGCATGCGGCAAAGCCCTATCAAATACGTGGTGTACATCACCAAAGAAAACCGCACCTACGACGAAGTGCTGGGGCAGATGAGGCCCGGTAGGGGCGATTCGTCGCTGGCCCGCTTTGGCCTTCGTGTAACGGTGAAAGACCGGAACGATTCGGTGCGGCTGACCGGCGCCGACATCATGCCCAATCACCAGAAGCTGGCCGGTGAGTTTGCTTTTAGCGATAATTTTTATTGCGACAGCGATGCGTCCATTCACGGCCATCACTGGATGGTGGACGTCATACCGAACGAATGGGTGGAAACAAACAGCAGCGTCAGCAAAACGGCAAAGCTGTTTTCCAAAGCGCCGGGCCGCCGCTTTCCGGGCAGTACCGGCAGCATAGACCCGGAAGACTACACCGAAATTGGCGGCTTGTGGGAAGCGCTGGTGCGAAAAAAGCTTCCGTTTTACAATTTTGGCGAAGCCAACGAAACCGCCCATGTGCGGGAAGAATGGTTCGACACGGCCACCGGCGCCGGACACGGTGTGATGGTGCCTATGCAAAAGGCGCTGTGGAGCCGCACCTCGCACAGCTATGCCGGCTACAACACCAACATTCCCGACCAGTTTCGCATGGAGCAGTTTGAAGAAGAATTTACCCGCCGCTGGCTGAAAGGAAAAGAAGAGCTGCCGCGATTGATTACCCTGCAGGTGCCCAACGACCATGGCGCCGGCCCCCGCCCCGGCGACGGTTATCCTTACCTGCACTCCTACATGGCCGATAATGATTTGGCGTTGGGGCGCATCCTGCATTTTTTATCGCGGACGAAATATTGGAAGAACATGCTGGTCATCATCACCGAAGACGACCCGCAGGGCGGCGTGGACCACATAGATGCCCACCGGTCGCTGCTGATGATGGCGGGGCCTTATGTAAAGCGGGGCTTTGTATCTAACCGGCATGCCAACTTCGGTTCTATCCTCAAAGTGATTTATAACCTGCTGAATGTGCCCTATGTGAACCAATACGATGTGACGGCATCTCTGCTGGATGATTTTTTTACGGCGAAGCCCGATTTCCGCCCTTATACCCTGGTGTACCCCGACAAGCGGGTGTTTGACGCCGATGTGGCGATGAAAAAATACAACCGCTCCATTGACTGGCGCAAGGTGGAAAAAGGACCCGAAATGGATGATGCTGCCGACCAGCGAAAGAATCATTACAAGAAGCAATAAAGGAAGCCGAAATTGAGTGCCGAATGCTTTAACCAACACGCTATGCGAAATTCTTTCCTGCTCTTTTGTTCCGTTTTTGTTTTTTTCTTATCGGCCCATGCCCAGCCCTCTGCCGGTAAGCGGGTGCGGCTTCCCAACGGCTGGAGCCTGACGCCGGCGGGCCGCTCGTTGCCGCTGGGCGACCTGCCGCTGAACATGGCCGTTTCTCCCTCAAAAAAATTGCTTGCCGTAACCAACAACGGCCAGAGTGTGCAAAGCGTACAATTGGTAAATGCCGGTACCGAAAAGCTGCTGCACTCGGTGGTGGTGCCCAAATCCTGGTATGGACTGGCGTTTAGCCCCGATGAAAAAACGCTTTATGCCTCCGGCGGCAACGACAACTGGATACTGCAGTTCAATGTGGTGGGCGGCCGCCGGCTTGTGCTGCGGGATTCCATCCGGCTGGGTGCAAAATGGCCCGAAAAAATTTCGCCGGCCGGCATGGTGGCCGATGCCCGCGGCCGGCTTTATGTTGTCACCAAAGAAGACAATGCGCTTTATACCGTTGACCTGCACACGAAAACCGTGGGCGCACCGCTTGCGTTGGGCGCCGAGGCCTTTACCTGCCTTCTTTCGCCCAATCAAAAGGAGCTGTACATTTCGCTCTGGGGCGGCGACAAAGTGCTGGTGTATGATACGGAGCAGCAAAAGCTGGTGCACCAGGTTAGCGTGGGCGACAACCCCAACGAGCTGCTGCTCAACAGGGCCGGTACCCTGCTATACGTGGCCAATGCCAACGACAACAGCGTATCGGTGATTGATACACGGCAGCGCAAAGTGCTGGAAGTGCTCAACGCGGCGTTGTATCCCGATGCGCCCTCCGGCTCTACCAGCAACGGGCTGGCGCTGTCGGCCGATGAAAAAACCCTCTACATCGCCAATGCCGACAACAATTGCCTGGCAGTGTTCGACGTGGCCCGCACGGGCAGCAGCCGGTCCAAGGGTTTTATTCCCACCGGCTGGTATCCCACCAATGTAAAAGTCATTGGCAAAAGAATTTTTGTGAGCAACGGAAAAGGCTATCGCTCCATGCCCAACGCCAAAGGTCCCGACCCCACCCGCCGCGACCAGGAAGTAAATTACCAGCAGGGCGATTACCGCCGGCACCAAAGCCAGATTCAGTACATTGGCGGCCTCTTTAAAGGCACGTTGTCCGTGATTCCCGAACCATCGGAAAAAAGGCTGGCGTCGTATTCGCGGCAGGTGTATTCCAACACGCCGTACACAAAGGAAAGAGAGCAGTGGTCGAAGGGCGAGAAAGGCAATCCTGTTCCCATGAAAGTAGGCGACCCATCGCCCATCAAATATGTTTTTTACGTGGTAAAGGAAAACCGCACCTACGACCAGGTACTGGGCGATATGCCCGAAGGCAACGGCGACACCAGCCTGGTGTTGTTTGGCGAAAAAATCACCCCCAACCAGCACAAGCTGGCCCGCGAGTTTGTGCTGCTGGATAATTTTTATGTGGATGGCGAAGTGAGCGCCGATGGCCACAACTGGAGCCTGGGCGCCTATGCCACCGACTACCTGGAAAAAACCTGGCCCACCAGCTATGGGGGCCGCGGCGGCACTTACGCCGGCGAGGGCAACCGGGCCATTGCCAATCCAAAACGGGGATTTATTTGGGACTTTTGCAAACGGGCCGGCGTCAGCTATCGCACCTATGGCGAATTTGCCGACGATTATAAGGCTAACATCCCGGTACTCGAAGGCCATTTCTGTCCTTACTACACCAGTTGGGACGAATCGGTGCGGGACACCACCCGCTTTTACCAATGGCGGCGTGAATTTGATTCGCTGCTGGCCAACAACGCCGTGCCGCAGTTCAACTCCCTGCGGTTTATTAACGATCACACCCAGGGCCAGCGCCTGGGCATGCCGACACCGTTTGCCCATGTGGCCGACAACGATTGGGCCGTGGGCTTGTTTGTAGAGCATCTTTCCAAAAGCTCCATCTGGAACCAAACCGCCATTTTCATTGTGGAAGACGATGCGCAGAACGGCCCCGACCACGTGGATGCCCACCGCACCACAGCTTATGTGGCCGGCGGCCTGGTCAAGCGCCGCTTCGTGGACCACACTATGTACTCCACTTCTTCCATGCTGCGCACCATGGAGCTTATTCTGGGCCTGCCGCCCATGAGCCAGTACGATGCCGCCGCCGAGCCGCTCTGGCGTTGCTTTACGTCACAACCAAATGCCACGCCGTTTCAATCGGTGCCGGCCAATGTAAACCTCGATGAAAAAAATGTAAAGGCCACGGCCAGCTCCCGCCTGAGCGAGACCTTCGATTTTTCAAAAGAAGACCAGATACCCGACCTGGCTTTTAGCGAAGTGATATGGAAAGCCGTGAAAGGCGAAGAGGCCGTGATGCCGGCACCCCGGCGCAGTGCTTTTGTGCGGGTGTCTGATGAAGAGGAGGAGGACGAAGAAGAAGAGAGGGCGGAAAAAGAAAGCCGAAAAATGAAACGCTCGGAAAACAAAAAAAGAACCCAATCAAAAGCAAAGAAATGAGAAAACCGGTTTTGTGGATAATGACCCTGGTGGTGTCAGTTTCCGGTTTTGCGCAGCAGGATACGGCAAGCAGTGCCCTCGAAGAATTGGTGATGGTGACCCGGCGGTCGAAACAGGAAAAGGGAACGGCACCTTACGCGGTGGAAGTGGTCACGCAGCCTTACCTGCTGCACCGCCAGCCCCGCACCATGCCGGAAGCGCTGCAAGGCCTCAACGGTGTGTTTGTGCAAAAGACCAATCACGGCGGCGGCTCGCCGTTTTTGCGCGGCCTTACCGGCAACCAGGTGCTGGTATTGGTGGATGGCATCCGGCTGAACAATTCCACCTTCCGGTATGGCCCCAACCAATACCTCAATACCGTAGATGCCTACACGATAAACCGCCTGGAGGTAGCCCGCGGCACCGGCTCGGTGCAATACGGCAGCGATGCCATGGGTGGTGTGATTCAACTGCTGACCACAGAGCCGCAGTTCAGCGATAAACCTTCCTTCAACGGCCGGTTTATTGGCAAAGCGGTGACGGGCGGTATGGAGAAAACCATTCGGGGCGAAGGCCGGTATGCCACACAGCGATTTGCCCTGGCCACTGGTGTTACCCGCAGAAACTTTGGTGACCTTATCGGCGGCGACACCACCGGCCGGCAGTCGCCTTCCGGCTACGATGAATGGGCTTATGACATCAAGGCAAAATGGCGGCTGAAGGAAAAGGCGGAACTGGTGTTGGCCAACCAACTGGTGCGGCAAAGCAGTGTACCCGTGTACCATCGCATCCGGCTCGAAAGTTTTGCCGTCAATGAGATGGACCCGCAGCAACGGATGCTGAGTTATGCCCGCCTGCGGCTGCAAAGCAGCCGGCGATTTTGGCATCGGACGGAGGTTACCCTTTCGCTGCAAAACAGCCTTGAAGGCCGCAACAGCCGGAAAATTGGCAGCAGCACCTTGCGGAGAGAAGAAGACAAGGTGCAAACGCTCGGCCTTACTCTTGAAAACGAGTCGCGGATAACACCCTTCTGGACGGCCAGTTCGGGCATTGAACTTTATATGGACAAAGTGGGCAGCACCCGCAGCGATAGAGACCTGCGAAACAATGGGACGGAGGCCAAACGCGGCTTGTACCCCGATGGTGCCAGCTATGGCAACTATTCGGTGTTTTCGCTGCACCACTTTGCCTGGCAAAAGCTGACGGTGGATGCCGGTCTTCGATATAACCTGTTTTCCATTCGCATCAACGATACAACGCTGGGGTCTGTGAAAATCACGCCTGCGGCCGTTGTGGCCAATGCCGCTGTGCTCTACCAGCTTTTTGGCGGCCATCATCTTTACGCTTCCTGCAACTCCGGCTACCGGGCGCCGAATGTGGACGATATGGGCACGCTGGGTATAGTGGACTTCCGGTACGAGGTACCCACCGCGGCGCTAAAGCCTGAAAAATCGAACAGCTTTGAAGCGGGTTACAAATACAACAGCGCAAAGCTCACCGCTTCGGTAGCGGCGTATTCCATGGCAGTGTCGGACCTGATTGCCCGCATCCGCACCGAAGGGCAGGTAATCAGCGGCTACCCGGTGTACCGCAAAGAAAACGTGGAGGAAGCCACCATTCGCGGTGTGGAAGCGGCGGTGACGTATAGTCCTTCCGCCTTCCTTACGCTTCATGGCAACCTTTCTTCTGCCCACGGGCAAAACAAAACCCGCAACGAACCGTTGCGCCGCGTGCCGCCGCTGAACGGACGGGCGATGGCCACCTGGCAAAAACAACGCTGGTTTTTTTCGGTGGAGACAACCTTTGCTGCCAAACAAGACCGCCTGGCACAGGGCGATAAGGACGACAACCGCATTCCGGCAGGCGGCACGCCGGGCTGGCAGGTGCTGAACGCCTATGCCGGTTATACCCTTGCGAAACTGCAGGTAAATACGGGCCTGCAAAATTTGTTCAACAAGGATTACCGGACGCACGGCTCGGGCATCAATGGCGTGGGCCGCAGTGCGTGGATTTCCATTACCGTTGACTTATGAGTATGTCTTATACAAACGCACAACAGGTGGCCGCGGATGTTTTTTTGCTTTACCGGCAGCACGGCGATGCCGACTACATTGGGGAGCCGGTATCGCAGGTAGAGCACATGCTGCAAGCGGCGCTGCTGGCAGAAAACGAAGGGTATGACGAGGAAGTGATTTTAGCCGCTTTTTTTCACGACATCGGTCACCTGGTCGAGTTCGTTCAACCGGTGGAGAAAATGGACCGCGTAGGCGTGGTGGACCATGAAAAGCTGGGGGCGGATTACTTGCGGGAGAAGGGTTTTTCCGAGCGGCTTTGTCAATTGGTGCAAAGCCATGTCGGGGCAAAGCGCTATCTCACATTCAAACATCCGGGTTATTACCACAAACTCTCCGATGCCAGCAAACAGACCCTGGCGCACCAGGGAGGACGCATGACGGAAGAAGAGGCAAAAGCGTTTGAAGCCAACCCCGACCATCTGCTGTTTATTCGCCTGCGGGAATGGGATGATAAGGCAAAAGAAACAAACCTCGTCCTGCCATCGCTGCAGAAGTACCAGGAAATGACGGTACGGCATTTGGAAAATTCATAAACACAGAACCAACACAGATCCATACCGCTCCCAATTCCTTTTCACTCAAACAAAATAATTTGTATGATTCAACTCGCTGTTTTCGACATGGCCGGCACCACTGTGGTGGACGACAACTTTGTGGCAAAGGCTTTCCAAAAGGCCTTTCGGCTTCACGACCTTCACATCAGCGAAGCGGATGTGAATCCGCTGATGGGTTATCACAAACCGGTGGCGATAGCAATGGTGCTGGAGCAATTGGGCGAAAGCGCCGGCGAAGCCTTGGTCCATTCCATTCATGCTGCTTTTGTGAGCGAGATGCTCGATTTTTATGACTATTCACCGGAGGTGAGGCCAATGCCGGGTGCCGAAGACCTTTTTCTTTTTTTAAAAGAACGCGGCGTGAAGGTGGGGCTCAACACCGGTTTTTCCCGCGATATTGCCAGTGCCATTGTTAGCCGCTTTCAATGGCTGGAAAGGGGCCTGGTGGACGCCTTTATCGGCAGCGATGAAGTGGCCAATGGCCGTCCGCACCCCGATATGATCAACACGCTAAAAGCCCGTCTCGCCATCGGCAACAATGCAGCCGTGATGAAAGTGGGGGATACCGTGGTGGACATTCTTGAAGGCCGCAACGCCGGATGTGAGTATATTGTAGCAGTGACCACCGGTGCTGCCACCGCCGAAGAACTGTCGCAGCACGGCCCCACGCAGCTCATTCATCACCTCAACGAAATTGTTGCCTTTGTCAGTGAACCCTTACAGCCTGCAGCACACTAAAAAAGAATGGCTATCGCTCCTGCTGGCGGCCCTGTCGGCCTTTTGCGTGTACACCTGCATGTACGCCTTTCGCAAGCCGTTTACCGCCGCCACCTATGCCGGTTTTTCGTTTCTCCAGCTCGATTATAAAGTCTGGCTGGTGCTGTCGCAAACCATCGGTTACACGTTGAGCAAATTTTATGGCATCCGGTTTATTGGTGAGCTCAATACAGAAAACCGGTTTCGCATCATTGTTTTATTTATAGCTGCCGGCTGGCTGGCGCTGCTTTTTTTCGCCATCACACCACCACCCTACAACATTATTTTCCTGCTGCTGAACGGCTTTCCGCTGGGCGTGATTTACGGCTTGGTGTTTAGCTATCTCGAGGGGCGGCGCTCCACCGAACTGCTGGGCGCCGTGCTGGCGGCCTCATTTATTTTTGCCTCCGGGTTTACCCAATCGGCCGGTAAATGGCTAATGGTGGAGGCCGGCGTCAGCGAGTGGTGGATGCCGTTTGCCACCGGAGCCCTTTTCTTTTTGCCCCTGCTGTTTTTTACCTGGCTGCTGAACAAAACACCGCCGCCCACGGCCGAAGACATTCGGCAGCGCACCCAACGCCACCCGATGGGCAAGGAAGAACGCCGTGCCTTTTTGCAAACATTTTTACCAGGGCTGGTGCTGCTGGTGATTGGCTATATTATCCTGACTATCATACGCGACTATCGCAGCAATTTTGCCGCTAACATGTGGGCAGAGATGGGCATGGGCAACGATACGTCCATCTTCACCCGCACCGAGCTGCCGGCTTCGCTGGTGACCTTGTTTTTAATGGGCATGCTCATTTTTATTCGCCGCAACCTGCAGGCCCTTCTTGTCAACCATATCATCATTGTAGCCGGGCTGCTGATTTGCCTGGGCACCACCGTGCTGTACACTAATGGGTTCCTGTCGCCCCTGGCGTGGATGTCCTGGCTGGGTATTGGGTTGTACATGGGTTATGTGCCGTTCAATGCCATGCTGTTCGACCGCCTTATTGCCGCCTTTCAATATGTGAGCAATGCAGGCTTTTTAATTTATGTGGCCGACTCCTTTGGTTACCTGGGCAGCAATGCCATTTTGGTGATGAAAAACGTGCTGAACATACAGCTTTCGTGGACGCAGTTTTTTATCCAACTGATTCTTGCTCTTTCCAGCCTCGGTGTGGTGGTTACCGTGATGGCGGCTATTTATTTCAAGCGAAAGCACAGCGTGTTTAAACCGGAAAAATCCGTATTGCATTATGGCTAGATCGGCAATTGTAATTGGTGCCGGCATCGTAGGCCTGGCCACGGCAAGGGCATTGGGAAAAAGAGGCTACAAGGTAACGGTACTCGAACGTTCGGGAAAAGCGGTGGGCGCCTCCGTTCGCAACTTTGGCATGGTGTGGCCTATTGGCCAGCCCGAAGGCAAGCTGCTGGAAAGAGCCTTGTTTTCGCGGCAGGTTTGGCAAGAGGTATGCACCGAAGCCGGCATCTGGTACAGTGCCGCCGGTTCGCTCCACCTTGCTCACACTCAGCTGGAAGCACAGGTGATGGAAGAATTTTACGAAGCCGCCAAAAGCAATCGCCGGCTCCGGCTGCTGTCGGCGGAGGAGAGTGGCGAGAAAAGCAGTGCCGTGGTACGCCAGGGGCTGATGGCGGGTTTGCTCAGCCACGACGAGATGGTGGTGGACCCCCGCCAGGCAATAGCTGCCTTGCCTTCTTACCTCGAAGAAAAATATGGCGTAACATTTCACTGGAACCGTACGGTTACCGAGGTGGTGTATCCCTCGGTGCGGTGCTCGCGGGAAGAGTACAGCGCCGATGAAATTTATGTGTGCAGCGGCGCCGATTTTGAAACGCTGTACCCGGCCCTGTATGCGGCACAGCCCATTACCAAATGCAAGCTGCAAATGATGCGGATGGCTGCGCAGCCAAGTGGCTGGAAGATAGGCCCGTCGCTTTGCGGCGGCCTGTCGCTATCGCATTACCGCAGCTTTGAAGCGGCACCTTCGCTGCCGCAGTTGAAACAGCACTATGCCAGCCAGTACCCCGATTATGTGCGGTGGGGCATTCATGTAATGGTGTCGCAGAATGGTGATGGAGAGCTCACCGTTGGCGATTCTCACGAGTACGGGCACACGCCGGAGCCGTTTGATAAAGCTTTCATCAATGACCTGATTCTTGATTACCTGAAAAGTTTTGCCCGCTTCCCCACTGAACAGGTAACGGAAACCTGGAACGGTGTATATGCAAAAATGACCAATGGCGCCACCGAACTGGTGCTGCGGCCCGAACCGGGTGTGACGCTGATCAATGCGTTGAGCGGGGCGGGTATGACGCTATCGTTTGGGTTGTGCGAGGAAGTAGTGGCCGGAAAAGTAGGGCCAGTACCTGAAGTATAAATAGGTTGCCGCAGCATCTGAATTTTTTAAGAATTGAAAGGAGGTATTTGCGATAGGCCATATATAGCAGGCAGTTTCAAATCAACATGTCATTTCCGATAGACGTATTCAAGCCGAAAACAGCGAAGCCGCAACGGGGCGAAAGAATTAGCCCAGCCTGCCAGGGCGGGGTGCAGGAAAACGGATAGCACAAAAGCTCTGAAAGAGCGTAATAACCGACTTGACGATGCCACCCTTTCACGCCTTTTTTTGGCTGTCACAAGCGTTTGCCACAAGCAGTTGGAGGAAAACAGCGTTGCCGCTTAAAAGCAAAGGCTGCCCCAGTCTTTTGAGACAGCCTTTGTTCTTTACTGCCGGAAAAAATGCAGGAAAACAAACAACCGGATAAATTCAAAAAAGGTTTTCATACAGGAATATTTGGCCGGAAGCTAACGCCGCTGTGTAAGCGAATGGTTACCCAAACATTGTTTTTTCGTTATGCCGTACCACCGGTTGCCATGGCGGTGAGGGTGGTAACACAACCGTAAGAATGGCTTCATGCTGCGGTCATACAGCCGGTGTTTTTTTGCAAAACCATTGTATGAAAACAGTTTTGTGTGCCTGTATGGTGCTGGTATCATTTGGTGTGATGGCGCAGGCTCTCCCCGCCAAAAATGTCTTTATCATTACTACCGATGGCCTGCGCTGGCAGGAAGTGTTCGAAGGTGCCGATTCGCTGCTTCTTCACAACCCCCGTTTTGTAAAAGACACGGCCCTGGCAAAAACCTTGTATTGGGAACCGACGGCCTGCGAACGGCGCAAAAAACTGATGCCCTTTCTGTGGTCGGTGCTGGCGCGGCGGGGCCAACTGTACGGCAACCGTACAAAAGGCAGCAAGGTCAGTGTAAAGAATATCTATAAAATTTCGTACCCGGGATACAATGAGCTGCTCACCGGCTATGCCGACCCGCTGCCGATACTCAACAAGCCGCAGTACAACCGCAACCACAGCATTCTGGAAGCCTTGCACGACCTGCCGGCCTACCACAATAAAGTGGCCGCCTTTACCTCCTGGGAAGTATTTCCGTTTATCCTGAACAACCGGCGAAATACGATGCTGCACAACAGCGGTTACGCTGCGCTGAACGACTCGGCCGAAGGGATCCGGGTTGTGGGCGAAGTGCAGGAAAGGCTGGAAACGAAATACAAAACCCGGTACGATGCCCTGACCTTTTTTACCGCCAAAGAGTACATCCGGCAGCACCACCCACGGGTGGTTTTTTTAGGCCTTGGCGAAACCGATGAATTTGCCCACAAAGGGCAGTACGACATGTACCTGCAGCAAATCAGCCAGGTGGACCGCATGATTGCCGAACTCTGGTACTATGTGCAAACCGATCCGTTTTACCGCAACACCACCACCTTTCTTATTTCTACCGACCATGGCCGTGGCCGGCAGGAGGCCTGGGTGCGGCACCATACCCTTGTTCGCGGCTCGGGCGAAATATGGCTGGCCCTGTTGGGTCAGGGCATTGCGCCGGCCGGTGAAATGCAGGATGCCGGTACCATTTATCAAAACCAGGTGGCCGCCACGGTGGCTGCCCTGCTCGGCGAAAACGTCCAACAAAACCATCGCACCGGCAAGCCGGTAAAATTGCCGTTGCCGGACACAAGGCTGGCTGCGCAAACCCCGTTTGCGGCTGCCGGTGATGCTCACCCTGAAAAATAAAACCATGCAAAAGCACACACCGAAGGTCTCCGTTATTGTTCCGGCTTACAACGAAGAAAGTTATATCGTCAAAACCCTTGACGCCTTGCGCCGGCAAAACTATCCCAATGTGGAAGTGATTGTGGTGAACAATGCCTCCACCGACCGCACAGCCGAACGGGTGGCCCATTTTATTTACATCCACCACCTGCACTTCCGTTTTCGGCTGCTGCACGAAAAGCGGCGGGGCACCCAGTACGCAAGGGAATGCGGCCGCCGGGCGGCCAACGGCGCCGTGATTGCGCAGCTCGATGCCGACTGCCTGCCACCGGCAAATTGGATTAGCGACGGCGTACGGCTTTTGCAGGCAAAACCTGGATTGGCCGCTGTGGCAGGACCCTACGATTATTTCGACAGCCAGCCGGCCGTGCGGCTGGTGGCCAGGTTGAGCCAGCGGTACCTGTTGCCATCGCTCAACACCCTGGCCCAATGGCTGGGCCGCGGCGGCGTGCTGCTGGGCGGCAATGTTTTTATTCCGGCCGATGTGCTGGAACGCTGTGGCGGCTACAATACGGCCCTGCGGTTTTACGGCGACGATGTGGACATTGCTCTCCGGGTAAGCAAGTGGGGTAAGATTTTGTTTACACCGGCGCTGACGGTTGCCAGTTCGTCGAGGCGCTACAAGGCCGCCGGCTTTTTCCAGGTGCAGGCAAAATACACCAGTGCATTTCTGCGAAGCCTGTTCGCCGGAGGCATCAGCCGGCACGAGAGCGTTGAATGGGTGCATCCGCGGTGACCTGGTTTGCTGTTTACCGTTTACAGTTCACTGTTTACCTTTTACCGTTAAAGACGCTGCTATCTGCCGGCAAACGGGAACGCCGGATGCGCCGGTAGCGCCCTGGGGAATGGCTGATTGGGTAAGGGCCATGCCCTCCGTTTTTCCGGCCGGTTTCTGCTATGACCGCTTAGCGTAACAAATCGGTAAAACGGGCGTAACAATTCCCTAATACAGCTTTTGTTTTTTTGGCGTTATGGGTATATTGAACAAGGCCGGCTTTCAAAATCACCTCTTGCCATGAAGATTTTGTATGCCATACAGGGCACCGGCAACGGGCATCTTACAGTGGCCCTCGAAGTATTGCCGCTGCTCATGAAGCGGGCCTCTGTGGACATCCTGGTGAGCGGCACGGAGGTAGAAGTGCAATTGCCCTACGAAGTGAAATATCGCTTGCAGGGCCTTTGTTTTGTGTTTGGCAAAAAAGGCGGCATTGACTACCTGGAAACCTACAAAAAGGCAAAGCTGAAGCGGTTTTTTAAAGAAATCAAAAGCCTTCCGGTGGAAGACTACGACCTCGTCATCTCCGACTTTGAGCCGGTGAGCGCCTGGGCCTGTCGGCTCCGGAACAAAGCCTGCGTGGGCTTTAGCCACCAGGTGGCGGTGGTCAACAAAGCGGCCCCCAAACCAAAAAAGGCGGACCTGATTGGACAGGCTGTTTTGAAATACTATGCCCCTGTTTCGGTGAAATACGGGTTTCATTTTGTGCCGTACAATAAAAATATTTACACCCCTATCATACGGCGGCAGATTCGCCAGGCCCAGGTAACAAACAAAGGCCATTATACCGTGTACCTGCCAGCCTTCAGCGACAAACGCATCATCAAGCTGCTGTCGTATTTTCCAAAGCAGCGGTGGGAAGTTTTTTCCAAGCGTTGCCCCGAATCCTACGTGCACCAAAACATCACCTTTCACCCGGTGGAAAACAAGGCCTTTGTACAAAGCCTGGTATCATCGTCGGGCGTTTTTTGCGGAGCCGGTTTTCAAACGCCATCCGAAGCGTTGTATTTGAAAAAGAAGCTGTTGGTGATACCCATGAAAGGCCAGTACGAGCAACAATGCAATGCCGCCGCGTTAAAGCTGCTGGGCATACCGGTGCTGAAAAACGGCAAGCCATCGCAATACAAAAAGCTAAAGCAATGGGTGGAAAGCGAAGCCGCCCTGCTGATGGATTTCCCCGACGAAACCGAGTGGGTGCTCACGGAGATTTTGTCGCAGGATTATGAACAAAAGCAGCCGCCGAAAGTGCCGGGCCAAACCATTCAATCCTTCTCCCGGTTTCGCAGTTTTCTGGTCAAACGCATTTTTTATCAATTGGGTTCATGAGCAAGGGCTTGCACAGTGCTGATTTCGGCAACGATTTTGTGTGGGGAGTCGCCTCCTCGGCTTACCAAACCGAAGGCGCCTACCTGGAAGACGGCAAGGGGCTGTCCATTTGGGACGTGTTCACCCGCAAAAAAGGAAAGATCAAAGGCAACGACAACGGCAACCAGGCCGGCCATTTCTATCACCGCTATATCCAGGATATCATCCTGATGGAATTTCTGGGCATTCGCCATTTCCGCTTTTCGCTGTCGTGGCCGCGACTGCTGCCAAACGGTACCGGCAAAAGCTCCGACAAAGGCATTGAATTTTACAATCGCCTCATTGACTTCTGCCTCGAATGCGGCATCGAGCCCTGGGTAACGCTTTACCATTGGGACCTGCCGCAGGCCCTGGAAGAAAAAGGCGGCTGGACATCCCGTGACATCACCGGCTGGTTTGAAGACTATGTGGCCCTTTGTATCCGGCTGTTTGGCGACCGGGTAAAGACCTGGATGGTGCTGAACGAGCCCATGGCCTTTACCGGGGCGGGCTATTTTTTAGGGATGCATGCGCCGGGCCGGCGGGGACTCGCCAATTTTTTGCCGGCGGTGCACCATGCGGCGCTTTGCCAGGCAATTGGTGCACGAACCATCAAGTCCATCAACAGCCATTTGCAGGTGGGCACTACGTTTTCCTGTGCGCCGGTTGACCCCGTGGACGAGACAAAACTTTCGGCCGAAGCCGCACAAAGGGTAGATGTGCTGAGCAACCGCTTGTTCATTGAGCCGCTTCTGGGCCTGGGTTATCCCTGGCACGAAATGAAAGTACTGCAGCAGTTAGAAAAATACATGCAACCGGGCGATGAGGCCCTGCTGCCGGCGGCCATGGATTTTGTGGGCCTGCAAAATTACACCCGTGAGGTGGTACGCCACAGCACCATTATGCCTTATCTCAACGCCCGCCTGGTGAAGGCATCGAAAAGAGGCGTACCGTCAACTGCCATGGACTGGGAAATATATCCGCAGGGCATTTACCGGGTGCTGAAGCGGTTTGCTGCCTACACGGGCATGCCAAAGCTGATCATCACCGAAAACGGCGCCGCTTTCCCCGACAAAGCAGAAGATGGTTTTGTGCAGGACACGGCCCGCATTCAATTTTACGGGCAATACCTGGAACAAGTGCTGCGGGCAAAGCAGGAAGGCGTGAATGTGCAGGGTTATTTTGCCTGGAGCTTTACCGATAATTTCGAATGGGCCGAAGGCTACAGCAAACGGTTTGGCCTGGTGTATATTGACTATCCTACTCAACGCCGCATCATCAAAGCATCGGGTTTTTGGTTTCAGCAGTTTTTGCAAAACAGGTGGCAACTGGCAAAGGCGGGCTAATGCTGTATTTATTATTTCAGTGCTGTATCATTAAAGAGTCGTTTCGCTCCGACAGCAGCGCCGTGTTTATAGAAAAAGTTTATCGTGTGCAACGACTAGACTCTGGGAGGAGCCCCGTGTTCTACGCAGACGAAACCCGCAGCTCCTTTTGCGGCTGAAAGCATCTCTTCCCATCCATCTTCTCTAAAAACGGGGCTTTCTGTCGAAGCCGAAAGACCAATAATTATGCAGTATCGTACGCTTACTTGAAAATGGTAAAGCCGTCCGGCTGCGCCATCACCAATCAAAAAGCCGGAGCATAATGGCCGGCATTTCGGTGACTTTTTTTCTTCCTCAACACCGCTCTTGCACAACGGTTTGTTTTGGTTATTTACTGATTTCTTTCCGGGTAAAATCCCAAAAGGCGGCGCCGAGTACCACCAGGGCAATGGCGGCCGATGTCCAGGCCACCCGCTCCAGGTCGGGCAACAGGTTTTTCGAAAAAGTAAAGGTTTGAAAGCTGTGCGGAAAGTAGTAGATCATGCTTGAATGGAATTCAAAAGCCATGATGGTACCCATGAGCCAAAGCGCCAACCCACCGGCAATGGGCACGATAAAATTTTTAAAGCGCAGGCCGGCCCAGAACTGTATGCTGCAAAGCGCCAGCATGGTAACGTAGGCATTGCCCGCATTGATAAAAACCTTTTGCCAGTCGAGCGGGTTTTTGAACAGGCCGATAGTGGGATCAATGATATTGGCCAGGCCAATGGCGATGAACATAAACAGGTGCGTGGACACCAGGAAGAGCAGCATCAACAGGTGAATGTTGAGAAATTTGGCCAGGAACAGGGCCGCTTTTGTTTGCGGCGAGGCCAGTACTTGTTTCCACGTATTGTTCCGAAACTCGATTTGCGGCAGCAGGGTGGCAATGAGAATAATGAACCAGGGAAAAAACGCCAGGCCGTTCATTTCCGCCTGTAGTTTAAAGATCTGGTTCAGCGGGTCTCTGCGGGTGTCTTCAATGCCGTCCATCATTACATTCAGGAAAAAGACCACCGGCACCACCGCAGCGCCAACCAGGGTAAAGTAAAAAGAAGCCGTCCGTTTTGTCTTTAGCATTTCGGAGCGCAGCGTAATAAGCAGGTTCATGATTGCACGGTTGTAAGGTCAATAAATAGTTGTTCCAGATCGCTTTCTTTCGGGTGAAGCAGGTACACATCGAGGTTATGGGTGGTTAGCGTGCGATTGATGGCCGCTACCTGCCCGCAGCCACGAAAGGCCACCGACACCGTTTCGCCGGCTATTTCGGGCTGATGCTCCTGCAGCAGGCGGAACGTGGCTTCGTTATCGGAGGTTTTAATGTAAAGCCGCGAGCCTTTCTGCTGAAACGAGTGCAGCTCGGAAAGCGGGCCCTGAAACAGCATTTTTCCTTTCAGGATAATACCCACGTGGCTCACCATTTTTTCCACTTCGGACAGCAGGTGGCTGGAGATGAGGATGGTCATCCCGAAGTTCCGGTTCAGCTTTTTTATCAGCTCCCGCAGCTCAATGATGCCGGCGGGGTCCAGGCCATTGGCCGGTTCGTCAAGGATCAGCAGTTCCGGATTGGGCAGCAGCGCCAGGGCAATAGACAAACGCTGCTTCATGCCCAGCGAAAATTTCTTCACCGTTTTGCCGCCGCTATCGGTCAGGCTCACAATGTCCAGCACTTCGCTCAGCCTTGATTTTGAAGCCCCGTAAACCCGGCGGTACACCTCCAGGTTTTCTTTTGCCGTCAGGTGGTTGTAGAGCGATGGCGTTTCGATCAGCGAGCCCACTTTTTTCAGTATGTCGGTGCGGTTTTCGTGCAGGTGTTGGCCAAAGATTTTAATGTCGCCTTTTTGCTTGTTCAGCAGGCCAAGCAACAGGCTCAGGGTGGTTGTTTTGCCCGAACCATTGGGGCCCAGAAAGCCGTAGATGCTGCCTTTTTCCACCTGAAGGTCTATGTCGAAGAGGGTTTGCACTCCTTTGGAATAGTGGTAGGAGAGGCCCGTGGTTTTTACAATGGGTGTGTTGTTCATGTTTTGTTTGTTAGAATTCGGTGAAAACGTATTGTGGTGGTTTTGCGCTGTTCGAACCGGTTTTGTTTGTTGCCGGTTAGCATACTGCACCTCACTCCTCGCTGCATGCTTTTTGCTCTTTGCCTATTGCTTATTGCCCAATACGCCCCTGCTCTTCGCTGGCACTGCCGGCTGTGCGTTTCACCGGGGCGATCTTTTTTCCTTTGCTGAAGCTGTACGAAAAGCCAATGGTCACGACTCTTGTTTCGGCCACCTGCCGCATTTCAAAATCAACATTGCCGTATTGGGTAACACCTCTCATCCTTTGCGTCCAGAAAATATCTCTTGCCGTCAGGCGCAGCATACCCTGTCCTTTTAAGATTTGCTGGCTCAATCCGGCGCCAACAAAGCCCACCGGCCTTACCCGCATAATGCCTTCGAGCCAGCCATTGCGATAGCGGCCGTTGAGTTCTGCCGTCAGGGTTTTGTTCAATTTAAACTGCTGGGTGGCGGTGAACACAAAGCTGGTGGCCGACCGGTCAATCGAGGTTGTTTCCACAAAACCTTTATACTGGTCGTGCGACACATTGATGTTAATGCTGCTCGTCCACCATTTGTTGAGCGGTGTGTTGGCATTTACCGACAGGCCAAACTGGTTCAGCGTAGAAACGTTGGCCGGCATGTTGTAGGCATCCTGCCCTTTTTGTTGCACAATCTCCTCTATAATGTCTTTTACCTTGCTGTAGTTAAGCGTTGTGGTAATTTGATTTTTCCACGAGTGTGTGAGTTCAATGTTAGTGCCCACCGAAGGCCTCAGCGCCGGGTTGCCCTGGCTAAAAGTGTAGCGGTCAATAAAGCGAATAAAGGGGTTGAGGCTTTGATAGCTTGGACGGGTTACACGCCGCCCGAAGTTGGCGCCCAGGATGTTTTTTTCATTCAGCTTATATTGAAAATAGGCTGTTGGAAAGGTTTGGTAGTAGTGCCGGTCGAAGTTTTCGCCGGTTGTTTTCTGTCTTCCTTTGGCATTGGTATTTTCCAGCCGCAGGCCAAACTGCGCCGTTATTTTTTTGGAAAGTTGCGTGCTTAAATTGGCGTATGCCGCATTGATGTTTTCTTCGTAAATAAAGTGGTTGCTGCGGCGCCGGTCGGGAATAATATCACCGTATTGAATGCTGTCGTACCGGGCATTGTTGTCGGTACGCACCACGCTTGTTTTAAGGCCGGCTTCAAAGCGCACTTCTTTCGAAAGGGGGTGCTGGTAATCCACCCGCCCGCTGTACACCCGGATGTCCTGCGGCAGATCGCCGGTGAGGGTGTCGGCCTTACGCAGGGCGTTGCCGGCAGCATCGGCGTAAGAATTGACCATGAACATGTCTGTGGCGGAGCGGTGCTGCACAAAGTCGAGATCCGATGTCAGTTCACGGCCTTTCTTGTCAAGGATAGTGCGGAAGTTCAGGTTGGTGCTAAGGCTGTTCCACTCCGACTCGTTGTCCACCACGGCCCGGGTGGTGCTTTCTAAAATTTTAGCGGCGCTTGATATCCGGGTCACGTTCGGATTGATGGCCCTCATGCTCCTGGGATTGTAATTGATCACTGCGCCGATGGTTGTTTTTTTGGTGGCAAAAAAGTCCACGCCAAGCTTGGCGCTGTAGGCGTTTCCCTCGCCCAGGCGGTTGGCTTCCTGGTTAAAGATGTTCTCCACCAGGCCCGAAGTGCCGTTGAAAATATTGCGGTTGATGGTCATTTCGGTAAACCGCTTTTGGTAGTTGTGGCTTAGGTTGGTAAACAGGTTTAGCTTACCATCGCGGTAGTTGAAATTGAAGCCTTCGGCTGTTTTGGGATAACGTCCCTGTGTGTAGGCCACGTTGACCGAGCCATTGAAGCCGGCCTTAAGCGTTTTTTTGGTTTTGATATTGATGATGCCCGAGGTGCCGGCGGCATCGTAGCGGGCCGACGGGTTGGTCATGATTTCAATCTGGTCCAGTTGGTTCGAATTCATGTTGCGCAACAGGTTGGCCAGGTCCTGCCCGCCTAACTGTGTAGGCCGGCCATCAACCATAATCAGCACCCCTTCTTTTCCTTTGAGGGTGATATTGCCTTCGCGGTCAACCGATACACCCGGCGCTTTTTCCAGCAGCTCCAATGCCGAAGTGCCGGCATTGGTGATGGAGGCTTCCACATTGAGAACAGTGCGGTCAATCTTTTGCTCTATCAGCGGACGTTTGGCCGTGACCGTAACGTCCATCATGGCTTTGGCCACCGGCATAAGGCTGATGGCCGGAAGCTGCACCAGCCGTTGTTGCGCATCAATGGCAAACGGTGCCGAATAGCTTTTTTGGTGGCCAACGGCAGTGGCCGAAACAAGGTACCTGCCATCCGAAATATTTTCCAGGGCAAAGTTGCCTTCTTTGTTTACGACGGATAGTTTGACGGTGGCAGAGTCTTTGGCCCGCAGCAGGCTTACGGTGGCGCCTTCGGCCGGCCGGGCGCCCTGCGCAATGCTTCCGGTTATCTTCCCGGCCTGCTGTGCCACGGCGGTGCTCAGGAGCAGAAGAAAAGAGGCTGATAGTAGTGAGATTTTCATAAAAAAGTTTTTGGTGTTGACGTGATTTTATGGTCGGTTACGGCATGCAGCGCCCCTTCGCTCCGCGGGAAGCGCCTGCAGGGTTGCTATGGGGAAAAAATTATTCGGTACCGGTGGGTTTAATGGTGGCTTTCAGCAGTTGTTTTGCCGGCAGCGAAATACGGGATATCGAATCGGTGGTAATGGCCAGCCGGCCAAACTCGCTGCCGTCGGCTTCTATGGCCGATTGCGAAAGCTGCACGTCGAGGCCGGCCACCTGCCCCTTGCCGCGAAACAGCAGAAGCGACTGGTCGGACGCCACCACCCGGAGATCGCCCATTTGCAGCGGGGTGCGTTCGCCCGAAAAAATGGCAACTGACTTATTCAGGAGAATAGTGGGTGTGCCCGGCACCGGTTTATTGCCGGCTTCGAACGAAATGGAAGAGTTGGACAGCGCCATGGTAGCGGCCGCCGGCAGGTGAAAGACAACCGACTCCCGGAACCCCTGCAGGTCGTTGTTGCCGGTAATTTGCAAAGTGTCGCCTTTTTGCGTGTAGTTCCACCCGTCATTTTTGTCTTTCTGTAGCTGCGCTACGTCGGCAAACCGCACGGTGGCGCCCGGCACGTTGCGCACCGATACAAACACAATGTTTGGGAACGACTGCATTGCCAGCGGTGCCAGGTCGTCCTCAGCATTGTAAAGGGTAAAGTCACCGGCCTGGTATTTGGCGTACAGCGACACATGAATGGCCGTGATGAACAGCAGTACGGTGAGAAATCCGCCTACTAATAATTTGTTGCTCTTTTTCATATCAAAGCAGATTGAGTTAACTGAAATTTTGTTGTTTGTACGTTTCAAAGCGTGTCCCGATTTCGTCAATGTCCATTCCCAGCATGTGCATGTTCCGGAAAATGTTGGGCAGCTCTTTTTCAATGAACTCCGTTTTGCGGTATTGCGAGGCGTTTTTCACCGCATCGGTGCTAACGAAATAGCCAATACCCCGTTGGTTGTGGATGATGTTCTGCCCTTGCAAAAATTCGTAGGTACGCATCACGGTGTTGGGATTCACCTCAAGCTGTACGGCCAGCTCCCGAACCGCCGGAATCCGTTCGCCGGCCTTCCACTGCAGCAGCAAAATGCGCTCGCAGATGTAGTCGGCTATTTGGAGATATATTGCTATTGATTCTCTGAATTGCATGTTGCGTTGTTTTAAAGCCTACACTTGTTTTTCTTTCAGGCGGTAATAAGTTACGGTCCATAAGAACGGCGGCAGGGCATAGGTTACCAGGATGCGCAAAATTTCTCCCACCCAGCGCGGCAGTTCTACCAGCCGGTCCTGCATACCTTCTATCCGCACCCGGTACGAGATCAGGAAGCCCCGGTGATATTCGCCCCGCGGCAAAAGCTGCTCGTTAAAGAAAAAGAAAAGACAAAACAGGATAAAGCCCAAGACGAAACCAGTGATGATGGTTTTGATAAAGCTATACCGCTCAAAATAAACGGAGCCCAGCAGAAAAGCCCCCTGCACCGAAAAAAAGAACAGCAGAAAGTTGAGGGTGGTATCGCGGCTAAAGGGAAGCGATATCATGTCAAAAACATTGACTACCGCCGGCCGGGCCGCACCGGGCGCCTGTGCCGGAAGCGCTTTGGCAATACCTACCATCAACAGATCAACCGCATAAAACAGGACGGTGAAGGTGACAAAAAACAAAACAACGGTGTACAGCAGGCCGCACAAAACTTTCTCAAAGGTGGACGCCGGCACGAGCAAAAAATTAATGCCTTTGGGCCGCGAGCCCAGGTCGTTGAAATACTGGCTGGCGTAAAACGTGCCTACGGCAAAAAGGGCAAAATAGAAGGTGATCATTTGCACGCTTTTGCCCATGGTAACGTCATCGAAGCCGGTGAGCATGGTGAAAACGAACCAGGTGCACAGCAAACCGAAGAAGGCCATAGCCGACAAGCCATAGCGTTTTTTATTGTCGGCCCAGTGCTTGGCTACCAGTAGGCTGAAACGCCTGAAACTGAAAAATTGGTTCATAATAGAAGTTTACGCTTGAAACAGTTTGGTGATCTTTTCGGGGTTGGTAACAATGGCCTTATACAGCAGTTCCAGGTCCAGCTTGCTTTCTTCGCCGTCTGTGTTTGGCGCCACGATCACGTGGCCGCGCAGGAGCGATTCACTGTAAAACGCCGAAGCGGCATCGGCATCGTCGTAGGCAAACCGGAACGAAAGCCTGCTGGTGATGTCTTCCACATTCTCGTCAAACAAGATCTTTCCGTCGTCTATCACTGTAATACGGTCAATGAGGTTCTCAAGGTCTTTTACCTGGTGGGTGCTGATGATAAAGCAGCGCTCATCGTCAAGGGCCTCGGCCAGTATTTTGCGAAACTGGCTTTTGCTCAGGATGTCGAGGCCATTGGTGGGCTCGTCCATCAGCAAAACGCGGGCATTGGTGGCCAGGGCAAAAGCAATCAGCACTTTCTTCTTTTGGCCATAGCTCATGTTTTGCAGCGTGCTGTCGGCCGGTACCTCGAAGATGGAGATGTAGTTGCTGAAGCTTTTATGATTGAAGCGGGGGTAAAATGGTACGTAGTGCTTGATAAACTCGGCCACTGAGATATCCGGCAGGTAAAACTCTTCGGGCACCATAAAAATATCCTCTAAAAAAACAGGCAGGCGGTCGGCAGGCTGCCTGCCGTTGACGGTGATTTGCCCGCCATGCGGGTGAAGCAAGCCGGCAATATTTCGCAGCAGGCTCGACTTACCGGTGCCGTTCTTGCCCAGCAAACCATATACGTGCCCGGCTTCAAACCGGAGGCTAAGTCCTTGAAACACACGCTTTTTTTTGTAGGAAAACGACAGATTCTCTATTTGGATCATGTTCTGTGTTTTAGTGTACTACTTAAATAGTACACTACGAAGATAGACGGCTTTTTTGAATGGCCAAATGTTTTCAAAAAATAATTTGAGGCATTTTTTGATTGCGATTTCGGCAGCATTTGATTTTCACAGCCAATAGCGATGCTACTTTGGATTTGCGGATTCTTCGGCGGCTGGCAACATTTTTCGCCGTGGTTTCTTTTCGGTAAAGGCGACAGAGCAGTTAATCTGCGTGCATAATCGGAGGAAATGGGGATTTATTTTACGGTTCCCGGTAAAGGCTTGGTTGTTCGTATCGTTGTACTATTTTCTGCTGGCGCAATAGTAAAGCCTTCATGCCAGGGCAGGCCTCTACAGCCTGTTTCGGGTTAGGCCAAAAACCTTCAAAAAAAATATTGCATTCTGCCACTATTCAATCGCTAAGGCTAGGGCCGGGTTAAGACAACCCAAAAAAGAGACAGATTTTGGTTGATGCTGAATTATCTATTGCTAAAAAACGAACGCTCCCGCGTTGTCATCCGTTCGGGAACATTGTCGCCCAATTGGTGAGCATTTTTTCCATTTCAATGGCCACGTAATTGATGGTTTTGCAGCCAATGTTTGCGCCGGTTTTGTTGCCGTTCTGGTCCTGGTTAAAACAATCAGTTAGGTTACCAGCCGGATCGTTGCCGTTGGCGTTGGTACAAACAATGTAACCTTCGCCGCGGTTTGGCCACACCGTTAGCCGGCAACGGCAGGTGCCGTTGTCGCCATCGTGGCTTACCCGCAGCGCATTGCCCGTGCCGGAACTGATCCAGCCAAACTTTGAAAAGCCGTTGGCAAAGGCCGGATACATTTCTGCCAGCATCGCATTTTGGACTACTTTTTTCGGGCGGCTGTTCGGGAACAATGCCGTGATGAACTTAATGGCATCATCGGCCGAAAAATGAATGCCGCCAGCCGGCGCATGCGAATGGTAATTGTTGGTACGGAACGTGCGGCTTTCCGAGGGAATGAATTTTTTGGTGCTGCTGTCCCAGCTATGTTCCCACACGCCATCGGGCGTGGCCGATGTAGCCGTGCGGCCGGTGCCGGCCGTTGCCATTTCCAGGGGTTGAAACACATACTGCTCCAGCAGCTTTTCAAAGGTTTTGCCCATGACTCTTTCTACCATCGCCGCGGGCAGAATGGGTCCGCCATTATAGACAAACCCCGTCACCGGCGCATCTTGTTGCGAGCTGATGGCGTAGTTGTACCGCCGTTGCATGAGCGCTTCGTCATTGCAATATTCTGCCTGGTAATTGGTGTTCACGCCCTGTTTCAGTCCTTCGGTATCCACTTTGTAGTCCATCGAATTGTTGGGTGCATACGGAAAGCCGGCCGAATGGCTCATCATCTGCGCAATGGTGGCGTTGAGGTAATCGCTTTTGATATTGTAATGCCGCCGGCAGGCACTGATTTGCAATTCGGTGAAAACATCGCGGATCCGGATATCGGGGCCAATCACGTTTTCGATCTGCTGCGACAGGTAGGCCAGCAGGTAACCCGACACCGGTTTGGACACGGAGCCCAGGCAAAACCGGTCGTTGTCGTGCACTTTATTGGCCGCCAGCGACGATGAAACATCGGCTTTGCGTACGCCTCTTACGGCGGCTACAGCATAGTTGCCGCCATTGCGTACGATGGCTGCCATCAGGGCCGGGGCTTTGTAAAGGGCAAGGCCGCCCTGCAGCGTGGTTTGCAAATGATCAAACGCTCCCATAACAAAAAAATTAAATGGTGTACTTAAAAGTTTATGCTGCTGCTGATGGCCCACCAGCCTTCCCAGGAATTGGCGCTGGCAGCGCTTTGTGCCCGCCACATCTTGCTGTCTTTTCCCTCGCCAAACACATGCACGTGCTTTGCATCCCAGGAGCAGCAAATGGCAGGGCCGCCATTAAACACGCCGGCTAAAATCGGCGAAAACGCAGGCTTCCAGGTGCTGCCCGAATCGGTTGATTTGTTGAACCAGAATTTTTCGTCGTTTCCCCTGGCCACAACAATCACCGTTTTGCCATCGGCCGAAATGCAGGCGCCAGGATTAGAGGTGAACACGTTCTGTCCAATGGGCGCCCAGATGGTGCGCCAGTTGTTGCCGCCATCGAGCGACTGGGCGTACCAGCAGCGGTTGTCGTTGCCAATGCCAAACACCAGCATCGTCAGGCCATCGGCCGAAAGTACCGCCGCCGGATCCGATTTAAAGACGCCATGCGGCAAAGCAGCAATCCACTTCCAGCCGCTGGCGCCGGTAAAGCTGCCCGTCCACCAAAACTTGTTGTCATTGCCTTTGCCAAACAAAATCACCGTGTTGCCGTTGGGCGAGCAGACAACAGCCGGCCCGGAGGTATATTCTCCCTGCACATATTGAAGGTGGCCGGTGTCGTAGCCAAATACATTGGTACGCAAAAGCTTGTACTTGTGGTCAATGCTGGAAAGGTCAGTGGCCTCTTCAAAGGCTAAAAAGCGGGTTTTCCCTTCGGCCGTGGCGGCAATGGAAGGCGACCGATCGGTGGCATGTTTTGTATCTTTCCAGGCCTCCCAGGTTTTGGCCCGGTCGTAAGAAAAGGCACGGAAGATCTTGTTGTCCTGGGTTCGGGCATAGAGCTCTATTTGCCCATTTAGCAAATAGCAGGCGGCAGGATGGCTGTTGGTCATGGATCAGTTTTTCAGCGGTGAAAAAAATATTACCGGAGCGGCGCCTTGTGGCATCGGCCGCAAAACCTTTCAGGACAGGATTAAGGGTTGTTTCTTATAAGGGCTATCGTCAGGCTTGGCCCGGCGGCATTTGACTGTGCGGCGACCGGCTGCGACCATGTGTGGCAGATAAGACCTCATAAAGATAGACAATCAAAGCAGATGGGGGTACCTTGTCATTTTTGCCCGAAGATTGCTTCATTGGCTGCCGGACCCCAGTGGACCCGGATAGCCACTGCTGGCAGGGCCGGCGCAACGGTGCAGGCAAACGTGTAGGAAAAAGGAGGGGTTGGGCTTCCGGGCACTGCTAAACAGAGCCTGGGGTACCTAAGTTCCGGGCCATTTTAGCAGAAAATTGTACCTTCTACACCTTAATTGACCAAATAAAACAGCCATGCGTTGTCGGCCTTTTTGGGTGCTTGCTTTACTGCTGCTTTTCTCCCTGGGATGGAATGCCTGCTTACACAACACGTCCGACGGAGAGGCGCTGCCGGATGTAGTGAGCTACAATTTTCATATCCGGCCCATTCTTTCCGATAAATGCTTTAAATGCCACGGGCCCGACGTGAGCAAACTCGAAGCCGGCCTGCGCCTCGACCTGCCCGAGCATGCCTTCGCCCCTTTAAAAGAAACAAGAGGAGCTTTTGCCCTTGTGCCAGGCAAACCCGAAGATTCGGAACTATACAAGCGGATTTCCTCCACCGATTCGGCCTACATGATGCCGGTGCCCGAATCGCACCTGGGTGCCTTAACGGCATATGAAATAAAGCTGGTGGAAAAGTGGATAAAGCAGGGTGCGAAATACGAGCCGCACTGGGCGTTTATCAAACCGGTAAAAACGCCGCTGCCGAAGGTGAAAGCAACAGCCTGGCCCAAAAATGAAATTGATTATTTCGTTTTAAATAAAGCCGAGTCGGTGGGGCTGTTGCCAAATGGCGAAGCGTCGCCCGAGCACTTGTTGAAACGGCTTTCGTTCGATTTGGCCGGCCTTCCGCCCACCGAGGAAATGATGGACCGCTTTGGCAAAGACACCTCTGCCGCGGCGTATGAAAAAATGGTGGATGGCTTGCTGCAATCGAAACGGTTTGGCGAAAAAATGGCCGTGCACTGGCTGGACGTGGCCCGCTATGCCGACAGCTACGGCTACCAGGACGACAACGTTCGCACCCAATGGCCCTGGCGCGACTGGGTCATTCATGCGTTTAACCAAAACCTCCCGTACGATAAATTTTTGACCTGGCAGATCGCCGGCGACCTTTTACCCAACGCTACCAAAGAACAGGTGTTGGCCACCGGCTTTTTCCGTAATCATAAATACACCGAAGAGGGCGGCGTAGTGCCGGAAGAATACCGCGTGGAATACATTGTGGACAAAACCAAAACCTTCAGCAAGGGGCTGTTGGGACTAACGGCCGAATGTGCCCAGTGCCACGATCACAAATACGATCCCATCACGCAAAAGGAATATTTTCAGCTCTACGCTTTTTTCAACAATACGAAAGAAGTGGGTTATGAAGGCGATATCTCGGTGTCGAAACCGGCCAAAATGCCGGTACTGACGATTGCGCCGGACGAGGTGAAATCCGTGCTGAGCTTTCTGAACCCCAAAGACACCGGCAGCCTGATGGTATCGGTAATGGGCGACCAGGACACGCTGCGAAGAACCTATGTGCTTGACCGTGGTATGTACGACCGGCCCACGACCGAAGTAAAGCCAACAGCCCCGAAGGCTGTACTGGCTTTTGATACCGTAAAACAAAAGCGCAACCGCCTGGGCCTGGCCGAATGGACCGTGAGCCGCGACAACCCCCTGACGGCAAGGGTTTTCGTAAACCAGCTTTGGCAGGAAATTTTTGGCCGCGGCCTGGTGAAAACCACCGGCGATTTTGGCATGCAGGGTGAGCTGCCTACCCATCCCGAATTGCTCGATTGGCTGGCGGTTGATTTTATGGAGGGCGGCTGGGACATTAAGCGGCTGCTGAAGAAAATTGTGCTGTCCGCCACCTACCGGCAATCAGCGCAGGTAACGGAAAAAAGCCAACAGAAAGATCCCGAGAATAAATATCTAACACATGCGCCGCGGCAAAGGCTGAAGGCCGAATTTATCCGCGATATGGTGCTGGCCAGCGCCGGCCTGCTGTCGGGTACCATCGGCGGACCGAGTGTGAAGCCCTACCAGCCCAAAGGCATTTGGGAAGCGGCCACCTCGGGCCGGGGCGAACTGGCCACCTACAGGCAGGACAACGGCGAAAGCCTGTACCGCCGCGGTTTATACACTTTTATCAAACTCACCGTGCCGCCGCCCAGCCTTACCATGTTCGACGCCAGTAACCGCGACCAGTGCGAGGTGGCCCGCCTGCAAACCAACACGCCTTTGCAAGCCCTGGTAATGATGAACGATCCCACCGTGATGGAAGCGTCGCGGGTGCTGGCGCAAACGCTGCTGGCGCAAAAAACAGGTACGGCCGAGAAGCTGGAAAAAGCTTTTCGACGCATTCTTTGCCGGCGGCCTACCGACAAGGAGAAGAGCATCGTCAACACCTATTTCGAAGAACAGTTGGCGCAATTCCGGCAGAGTAAGCTGAGTGCGGAAAAAACGCTTGCCGTTGGTGAATATCCCCGCGACGCCTCGCTGGACAAAACCACCACGGCAGCCCTCATGAAAGCCATCAACCTGCTATACAATATGGAAGAAGCCATAAAAAAATCCTGAGCCATGGAAAAAGAAGTAGCGGAACATCATCTGAACATGAACCGGCGCCGGTTTTTATCGCGGCTGAGCCTGGGTATTGGAAGTGCCGCATTGGGCTCCCTGCTGATACCCAACTTATTCAGCGGCGGCACCGACGAAGCGGCGTCACTCACCGGCCTGCGGCATTTTGCGCCAAAGGCAAAACGCATCATCTACCTGTTTCAAAACGGGGCGCCGTCGCAGCTTGATCTGTTCGACTATAAACCCAAACTGCAGGAGATGTTTGGCCAGGACCTGCCGGCCTCGATCCGGATGGGGCAACGCCTCACCGGCATGACGGCGGAGCAGAAAAAATTTCCGCTGGCGGGCACCGCGTTCAAATTCGATCAGTACGGCGAGTCGAGGGCCTGGCTGAGTGAGTTGTTGCCCCACACATCGAGAGTGGTGGACGAGCTTTGCATCGTCAAAACCCTGCACACCGAAGCCATCAACCACGATCCGGCGCTGACTTTTTTTCAAACCGGTGCGCAGGTGGGCAATCGTCCCAGTATGGGCGCCTGGCTGAGCTATGGCCTGGGCAGCGAAAACAAAAACCTGCCGGCTTACTGTGTGTTGCTGTCGAAAGGCAAGGGCAACGGCCAGGGCGTTTATTCAAAACTGTGGACCAATGGATTTTTAGATTCGGTGCACCAGGGAGTGCAGTTCAGCAGCGGCGAAAACCCGGTGCTTTACCTGGGCAATCACGAAAGCATTGACGCCGCCGACCGGCGAAAAATGCTCGACCACCTGGCGGCCCTGAACGATGAAACGTACAAAGAGTTTGGCGACCCGGAAATCAATGCCAAAGTGCAGCAATACGAGATGGCCTACCGCATGCAAACGGCCGTTCCCGAAATTACAGACCTGAGCAAAGAACCGGAAGACATTATTAAGTTATACGGTCCCGATTGCCTGGTGCCGGGCACCTATGCAGCCAACTGCCTGCTGGCCCGCAAGCTTTCCGAGAACGGCGTTCGGTTTGTGCAACTTTACCACCAGGGCTGGGACGGCCACGGAAACCTGCCCGGCGAAATCAGGGGGCAATGCCTCGACACCGACCAGGCATCGGCGGCCCTCATCACCGATCTAAAGCAACGGGGTATGCTGGATGAAACCCTGGTGATCTGGGGCGGCGAATTTGGCCGCACCAATTACTGCCAAGGACCGCTGGCCAAAGACAATTATGGACGGGACCACCACCCCCGCTGTTTTACCATCTGGATGGCCGGTGGCGGCGTAAAGCCCGGTGTTTATGGCGAAACGGATGAATTTGGCTACAACATTATTCAGGACCCTGTACATGTGCACGACTTTCACGCCACCGTTTTGCACCTGATGGGAATGGACCATGAAAAGCTCACGTTCAAGCACCTGGGCCGGCGCTACCGGCTCACCGATGTTGCCGGTAACGTGGTCAAAAAAATCATCGCTTAACGAACCCCCAACTAATGATGCACCGTCGCCAGTTTCTGCAAAACACCGGGATCGGCTTATCCGCTTTCCTGCTGCCTTCGTCTTCTTTCAGGGAGAAAGACATTGTTCTGGGCCACAACAAAAAACGGTACCGGCTCGATACCGCCTGGAGCCGGGCCGATGTGGCCAGCTACCCGGTAAAAGACTGCCACGAGATGGTGCAGGACCAGAAAGGCCGCATTCTTCTGCTGACGAACGAAACCAAAAACAATGTGCTGGTTTACGATAAAAAAGGACGGCTGCTGCAAAGCTGGGGCACTGACTATCCCGGCGCCCACGGTCTCACTCTGTTTAATGAGAATGGTACCGATATGCTGTTTATTTGCGATAACGAACGTCACCAAGTGATTAAAACAACCATTGATGGACGTGTGTTGCTAACGCTGACCTACCCGGTGGAAACCGGCCGGTACACCAAGGCCGAAGAGTTTGTGCCGACGGAGACGGCGATTGCACCCAATGGTGATATTTATGTTGTGGACGGCTACGGGAAAGATTTCGTGATTCAATACGATGCCGCCGGCCGTTACCTCCGCCACTTCGGCGGCCGCGGAGAGGGCGAACCCTTTTTGCTTAATGCTCACGGCATTTGTGTGGATACCCGCAACAAAACCAAGCCCTCACTGGTTGTTACCTCCCGCATGCAAAACGCCTTTAAACGCTACACGATGGAGGGCGAGTATATCGAAACCATTGCTATGCCCGGCGCCTGGGTTTGCCGGCCGGTGATAAAAGGCGAGCATTTGTACGCTGCCGTTTTGCAAAGCCAGTCGGCGCAATGGAAGCAATCCGGCTTTATCACCATCCTGGATAAAGATTTTAAGGTAGTTTCCAACCCCGGCGGCACCGCGCCGCTTTATGCCAATAACAAGCTGGGCGAAATGCAGCAGGCAGAGAAAGTGTTCTCCTATCCGCACGATGTATGTGTTGATGATGAAGAGGCCCTTTACGTGGCGCAATGGAACTCCAATAAAGTTTATCCCTTTAAGCTAAAGCCGGTTGTTTAAATCATTTCTTGCACCAATTTATTGTTCATGCAGCGCTGGAAAAACGCCTTTTTCAACTTAGCTTTTTCGCTCAATTGCCTGCTCCTTTTCCTTGTTTTTTTTGAGGAGAAATTGCAGGTGCCGGCAGGGCTGCAGGTGCTGGGCCGCATGCATCCCCTGGTGCTCCATTTCCCCATCGTATTGCTGGTGCTCACGGTATTTTGGGAGCTGCTGCCGCGCCGGCAAAAAGCCGAAACCGTGGCCTCCTCAACCATTGGCGACACCCTGCTGCTGGCCACGGCCCTGTCGGCGGTGCTTACCTCCCTGATTGGTCTTTTGCTTTCCCGCGAAGAAGGGTACGAGCCGGCCGTTTTGCTCTGGCACAAATGGGGCGGCGTGTTTATTTCGCTGCTGACCTTAGGCTGGTTTGCCTTCCGGCACCGGGTGCGCCAGGTGAAAGGGCTGATGGTGACGACGGCGCTGGCTGCGCTGACGGGCATTGTCATTACCGGTCACGGCGGCGCCAATATCACTCACGGCGAAGATTTTTTGCTGGCGCCCTTGCAGGCTGCAGCAGAAGGCGAGCCGGTGCTGCTCGACGATGCCGTTGTGTTTACCCACATGGTCAGGCCGATTTTAGAATCCAAATGTACCGGCTGCCACAACCAGCAAAAAGCAAAGGGCGAGCTGCTGATGGAAACCGAAGCGGCCCTGTTGAAAGGGGGAAAATCCGGCGCTTTGTGGGATACCACGGCAAAAGACCTGGGCCTGCTGCTGCAACGGGTGCACCTGCCGCTGGAGAACAAAAAGCACATGCCGCCAAGGGGCAAACCCCAACTGACCGACACCGAAATCGCCATTTTATACAACTGGGTGAAAAGCGGTGCCGACTTTAAGCAAAAAGTGGTTGACCTGCCGGCAACCGACACGCTCCGGGTGCTGGCGGCCGGGCTTTTTTCCACCATGGAAACCGATCGGTATGATTTTGCGGCCGCCGACGAAAAAACGATCAAAGGCCTGCAAACCGCTTATTGTGTCATTACACCGGTGTCGGAAGGTTCGCCTGCCCTGGAAGTGGAGTTTTTCAGTGCCATGAAATTCAGTGCGGCCGTACTGAAAGAGCTGCTGCAGTTAAAAGAACAGGTGGTGGCCCTCAATCTTAGCAAAATGCCGCTGAAAGACGAGGACCTGGCTACCATTGCGCAGTTCAAAAACCTGCGCAGGCTAAACCTTTCTTTTACCCCACTAACGGGCGCTGCCCTGCCACAACTTGCCACGCTTACCCAGTTGCGCCAGCTTTCGCTGGCTGGCACAGGCGTCAACTGGCCGCAGGTGCAAAAACTCCTGTCGCTGCCACGCCTGTCGAAGGTTTTTCTTTGGAACACGGCCGTAAGCAGCTATGACCTGGCGGCGTCGTCCCGCCAATTCAAAAACATTTCATTCGATGCCGGCTACAAGGGCGACACGGTTGTGCTGAGGCTTAACCCCCCGTTGCTCCAAAACGAAGAAGAAATTGTGCTGGACCCCCTGCCTTTAAAACTCAAACATTACGTCAAAGGTGTTTCCATTCGCTATACCACCGACGGCTCCGATCCGGACAGCATCACCTCACCGGAATTCAACGGAAATTTTATTATTGACAAAAGCCTGCTGATAAAAGCACGGGCGTTTAAAAAAGGATGGCTTAGCAGCGATGTGGTGGAGCGGCGCTTTTATAAAACCGGGTTCCGGCCCGACACGATCCTGCTGGCCACGGCACCCGACCCCCAATACAAAGGCACGGGCAGCAACACGCTGATGGATGCGCAGAAGGGTGACCTGAATTTCCGCAGCGGCAAATGGCTGGGCTACAAAGAAGGACCGATGGCGGCCGCACTGGAATTTAAAAAGCCGGTAGGGCTGTCTTCGGTCACCGTCAGTTCGCTGGTCAACACCGGCTCTTACATTATGCCGCCGCAGCAGGTAGAGGTCTGGGGCGGCGCCGACCGGCATACCCTGCGCTTGCTCGGTCGCCTGCAACCGGCACAGCCAAAAGGGCAAGAGCCCGCGGCTATGCGGGGTTTTGAAGTGCGCTTTCAGCCGGCTACGGTTCGGGTGGTGAAACTGGTTGTCAACCCCATTTCGAAGCTTCCGGCCTGGCATCCTGGCCGCGGTGAGCGGGGCTGGGTGTTTGTGGACGAACTTTTTCTGCAATAACACAAAAGGTACAGATGGAGAGAGGCTTTTTTTGTGAATACTCCACCATCAACCCTAAGCAAGGCAGTGTTAAACAAACCATCAATTATACCAAACTGCCATAAAGGTGCCCTCGTTGTTTAAGCCGACGCTGTAGGCGTCGAATAGCTCTAGCAAGGCAGATGTAGAAAGGGCGCCGACTCCGGTAGGAGTCGAACAGCGACGATTAGAACGCGGCTTAATAGTGCACCCACCACACCAAAAGAATATCTCAAATAGCTCTGCATTCTTCCGTGGATGACCCATACAGCTTGATGGTGGTCTGCTAAAAGGTACTGACGAAGAAAGGCAGGAGCTGCAATGGAAAAAAAACGCAGTCGTTGATGGCCGAGGTCAGCGATAAAGAGGGGCGACAGCAGAACCGGCTGGCAAGCCGCTGGCAGCAACACTACCCGGCTACCGGCAGCGCTACGCAAAACCGTGCTCCCTTACCGGGATCACCCGTGGCCCAGATATAGCCCTGGTGGTTTTCCACCACTTTTTGAGCAATGGCCAGGCCCACACCGGTGCCGGCGTATTCTTTGTTGCCATGCAGCCGGGTAAACATCTGGAAAATTCGCTCTGCATATTCCTGTTCAAACCCAATACCGTTGTCTTCCACTTCAATCAGGTGGTACGTGGTGCCGGCGGCATCGGCCAGAAGCGGCAGGGGCAGGCTGTCGCCGGCTACCACCGACGCCCGGACATGGATCTGCGGGGCCAGTCCCGGCTTGTTATACTTCAGCGCATTGCTAATAAGGTTTTGAAAAAGCTGTTGTAGTTGCCGCCGGTACCCTTTTACGGTGGGCAACTCGCCCACCTGTATCGCCGCCCGTTTTTCTTCCACCGCCACTTCCAGGTCGGCGAGTATCAGGCGAAACTTTTCGTTCAGGTCAACCGTTTCTTTTTCCATTACCGTCTGGCTCATGTGCGAGTAGGTCAGCAGGTCGTCAATCAGCGAGGCCATGCGCCCGGTAGCCTTGCGCATGCGCACAAACATATCCAGTTCGTTTTCTTTCAGGCGTTCGCCCAGGTTGTTTTCAAGGCGTTCGGCAAACACGGCAATTTTCCGGATGGGTTCTTTCAGATCGTGCGAGGCGGCATGGGCAAATTCTTCCAGCTTTTGGTTCGAACGCTTCAGCGCCTGGATGGTTTGCTCCAGTTCCCGCTGCGAGTTGCGGAGAAGGCTGTAGTCGGTTAGGGTCACCAGCAACTGTTCCCCAATCCGTACGGCTTGCAAATACAGGTAAATGTCGTTGCCGTCGACAGTGTAGCAGATCTCTTTGCGTTGCGGTTCGCCTGTTTCAAAGCAGCGTTTGTACAGGTCAAACTCACCGTTGGTAAGGTAGCCCGGAAACCATGCGGTGCCCAGTTCGCCGGCCAGCATTGCCGATGGTTTACCGGTGTATGCCGAGATGGCCTCATTCACCATCACAAAGCGAAAGTCTGTAATGGCGCCGCCGTTGTCATACACCGGAGCAAACGTAAACATCCCTGTTTGGGCGGCATCGAAAATGGTTTGCATTGTTTCGGCTAATTGCTGTGCGGCCAGGGCAAGATTCTTTGTTGTGGTAATATCGGCAAAGGTCACCAGCAGCCCGTTCTTTCCCAACACCGTCACCGCCACCTCGTACCAGGCATCAAGTCCATCGCCTTTATACCGGATCTCTTTCTGCGCCGGTTGGCCGGTTTCCACCACGCGGCAGTTTAGGTCAAATGTGCCGTTTTGCTTTGCCGACGGAAAAAGGGCCAGGTAACTTTTGCCCACGACGTCTTTTTCGCGGTAGCCGGTAATGCGGCTAAACGCAGGATTGATGCGGGTGATGAGAAAGTCACTGATCTCTCCGTGTTCGTTGCGGATACATTCGCACGAAAACCATGCATTGAGCGAGGTGTTCAGCATCAGTGTCAACAGCGACAGTTGTTGTTCTTTCTGCAGCCTCTCCGTAAACTCGGCCGTTACGTCGCGGGCAATCGTCAGCACACCGGCGCCAACTTTGCGGCGTAAAGTCTTAAAATGACGGTCCAGCAAAGGGTTGTGGTAAATTGTTTCGGTGTTTTCGCCCCCCTGGTACACTTTCAGTAAAACCTGGAAAAGCGTTCTCCTGGTTTCGTCGTCGGCCCAGTTCACCGACAGCACCCGCTGGCCCCTGAGGGCAGCCACTTCCACACCAATTCCCTGCGCTGCGGCGGCGTTGCCGTAAGCCAGCTCAAAATCAATGATCATTTGTTCCTGAAAACTGTCAAATACCGGTAGGTAATAGAGGGTGGGATCGGGATGATGATCCAATAGGGCAAAAGGGGAGATGTCGTTCACCAGTGGTTTTTTCATAAGAAAAATGTAAGGATGAAGGTATAAACTTTGTCTTTTTATTCCATATAGGCCCCGAAAAAGGAAAATATCAATAGCAAGCCAAGCCGTACCGGCAGGCCGCCGCAGGAAGAGGAAAGAAAATGCCGCGCTGCCGACGGCAAAGGCCGCCGTTTCGCCGGCCGGAAAGGGAGGTCCCCGCTTGGCGCAGAAGGGCAGCCGGCCCCCTGCCAATATATGCCCGAATGAAAAGCTTCTTGTCCATTAAGCCGATGGTTTTGCCCGCAGGGTGTGTATTTCTTCCTTCAAGGCGGCGTTTTGCTGCGCCAGTTCTTCCACCGTTTTTTTCAGCGCCTTGTTGCGCTTTTGCAGCGTCATAAAGCTGACCACCTGTTTTGCCAGCTGCTTCAGGGCGGTCAACTGAAAAGGTGTGAGCGTATGCTCCTGAATATCGAGAACGCAAAGCGAGCCCAGGGCATGGCCCTCTTCGGTTACCAGGGGCATACCGGCGTAAAAAACAATATGCGGCTCACCAACCACAAAGGGGTTGTTGGCAAAACGGGCGTCTTTACGGCTATCGGGCACCACCATAATCTCCGACGGGTTTTGAACGGCATAGGAGCAAAACGCATATTCAATCGGTGTTTCTCTTATATCGAGCCCAGTGGCGGATTTAAACCATTGCCGCTGCTGGTCCAGCAGGGTAATGAGCGAAATGGGTGTGCCGCATATGCGGGAGGCTAAGGACGTAATATTGTCGTATTCTTCCTCCGGGAGCGAATCCATGATCTCATATTCTTTCAGCGTCTCCAGGCGCTTATGTTCTTCGTTGTTGTTCATTGTTCCGTTGCGTATTAATGGTGTACAATTCAGGCTAAATGTAGATAAATATAAATCCGGGAAAAGCCCTTGCAGACCTTTCGCACCTGTCGCATTTTTCGATGGGGGTTGATATCGCTGACTTTAATAACGACGGCCTGCCCGATAATATGACGCTTGACATGCTGCCCGAAGACAACTTTTGGGACTGCAACCCCTTTGCCGTGGCCAATGCCGGGCACATGTCCATTGGCTTTAAAAAAATCAGTCCCGGAGCGCATTGGATGAACATTGCCGCCATTGCGGCAAAAAAAGCAGGGCTCCATTTTGACAAAGTGATCCAGTTGCACGCCATTGAAGCCGCCACATTGATGGACGCCTTTATTTGCTGCTGGGATGAAAAATTCCGGAGCAACCGCATCCGGCCCGAAACCTTCATTAACCGTTACATGGACGTTCGGTGGCAACCGCTTTTGCAAACGCCACCCTTTCCCGAATATCCAAGCGGCCACAGTGTTATTTCCGCGGCATCGGCCGAAGTGCTCAGTTTTTTATTGGGTGATGATTTTGCCTACACCGACGATACACAGAACATGTTTGAGCTGCAGCCGCGATCGTTTTCCTCTTTCCGGCAGGCCTCGCAGGAGGCTGCTATTTCGAGGCTCTATGGCGGCATTCATTTCCGCGATGCCATTGAACAGGGGCAGGCCGAAGGCGAAGCGGTGGGAAAATTCATCTGTGAAAAATTAAAAGCTGTTGGTATAAAGCCATTGCAGTAGCGGCGCAGGAAGGACGGTTTTTCTTTTGTCATTTAGCAAATAGCGGCTGTTCGTTCAACGAACAAATGAGCGGCTCTCTGCTGCCGCAACCACCACTGAAAAAATAAATATCGCGGTTGATACGGCGGTAAAACCAATCTTACGGCCAGGTACTAACCTCTGCGTTTTCTCTGCGGCAGGTACTGCTTCCGGTGCCAGGGTAAAGCCAACCGCACCGCCAGATTTTACAGCACTGAACACACCGGTAGCAAGGCGCCCTGGCCTGGTAGCCTGTAGCGGTGCTGCCGTATTATTTTCACCGGCCGGTAGCGGAATGCCTACATTTACCTACTAACCATATTTGTAATGAAAACAGACATAACAAAGCTGCTGCAACGGAAAAGAAAGCAGTTACTGGAAGATTGGATGACAGCCCAACTGGCCGACGCCGGGTTACGGGAAGATTTGATGAGTAATGAGGAACTGCGGGAACAATCTAATGAACTGCTCGATGTATTGCTGAAAACCATCACCGACAAAAACCTGTTGGAGATCCAGTCCGAAGATTTTGAAGGCGTTTACGAAGTGCTGTCGGGCATTTCTATTTCCAGGGCCCGCCAGGGTTTTTCGCCCCGGGAAACCGGTGTCTATGTTTTCAGCTTAAAAGATGCCTTGCTGAAAGTGCTTACCACCGAGCTGAAGGACGATCCGCAATCCCTGGTTGACGCCACGCTGAAGGTGAACAAGCTCATGGACAGTTTGGGCATTGTAACCTTCGAAACCTTTATTAAAGGCCGCGAGGAAGTGATCTTTCGCCAAACCGACGAGATCACCGAAATCTCCACGCCGGTCATCCGGGTGTGGGAAGGCATTCTGGCCCTCCCCATCATTGGCACCCTCGACAGCTCCCGCACCCAGGTGGTTATGGAAAACCTGTTGCAGGAGATTGTGGACAGTGAAAGCACCATCGCCATTCTGGATATTTCGGGTGTGCCGGCCGTGGACTCACTGGTGGCCCAGCATCTCATTAAAACCGTAGCCGCCACCAGGCTGATGGGTGCCGAGTGCATCATCAGCGGCATACGGCCCGAGATAGCGCAAACGGTGGTGCATCTGGGCATTGACCTTTCCAACATTGTGACCAAGGCAACCCTGGCCAGCGCCCTGAAGTATGCGTTTACCCTGCTGAAAATGGAAGTGAAAAAAGTTCAAAATAAAGCCACTTTGTAATCTATGGATCGTATTCCTATTCTCCGCATGGGGAAGTTTTTGTTGGTCACCATTCAAATTGACCTGTACGACCGCCTTGCCACCAACCTGGAGTCAGATTTGGTACAAATGGTGAACAAGACCGGCGCCAGTGGCGTGCTGATTGATATTTCGGCCCTGAGCATTGTGGATTCGTTTATGGGGCGCATTCTTGGTAACATTGGCAGCATGAGCAAAATTATGGACGCCGAAACCGTGGTGGTGGGCATGCAGCCGGCGGTGGCCATTACGTTGATAGAGCTGGGACTGGAATTAAAAGGGGTGCATACAGCCCTGAATGTGGAAAGGGGCATGGACTTGCTGAAGGAAAAAATTGGTTCGTACGATGACGAAGAACCAGCCGAAGATGAAATTAGTTCTGAATAAGGATAATATGCGCATTGAGAAAGAGCAGGACGTAGTGCCCTTCCGCAACCGTGTGAAAGAGCAGGCGGTGAAGATTGGTATGAGCCTGGTCAATCAAACAAAGCTCATCACGGCCGCCAGCGAACTGGTGCGGAATATGCTCAAGTACGGCGGCGGCGGTCTGGTCGTTATCGAAGTCATCACCCAGGGGCGAGACAACGGCATCCGGCTGACGTTTTCCGATAAAGGGCCGGGTATTAAAGATGTGCCCCTGGCCATGAAGGATGGTTTTTCCACCGGCAAAAGCCTGGGCCTGGGCCTGCCCGGCGCCAAACGGCTGGTGAACGAATTCGACATCAAAAGCATTGTGGGCGAAGGCACCACCGTTTCAATTATAAAGTGGAAGAATGGTTAACGGAGGGCACCTGGCCTACAAAGTGGCCGACAGAAGTTATTTTGCTCTTTTAAAAAAAGAAATTCATGCGCTGGCCGTTTCAGCCGGCTTCAGTCAGGGCAAGGTGGGCGTAATTGACATCATCATTTCCGAGATGGTGACCAACCTGATAAAACATGCCGGCGAAGGGCAGGTGCTGGTAAAGCTGGTGAACAACGAGGGCGTCCGCGGCATGGAAATCATCAGCATGGACAACGGCCCCGGCATGACTGATGTAAGCCGGATGGTGGCCGATGGCGTTTCCACCACCAACACCCTGGGCCAGGGCCTGGGCGCCATGAGGCGGCTGTCGCAGGTTTTCCAGATTTATTCGCAGCGGCAATGGGGCACGGTGATTTTGGTGCGTGTGTTCGAAAGCGCATTGCCCCGCCGAAAAAAAACAGCCTTTGCCGAGGTGCGGTCGGTGGTGTTGCCAAAACCGGGTGAGGAAGCTTGCGGCGATGGCTTTTTTTTTACCGAGACAAAAGACTACATCCGGATTTTTTTGGGCGACGGGCTGGGGCATGGCCCGGAAGCAGCAAAGGCTGTGCAGGAAGCAGGCAAAGCCTTTCTGGCCGCCGACATTAACCATCCGGCAGAAATGATCCGGCATCTGCACCCGGCCGTTAAAAAAACAAGGGGCCTGGTGGGCACCGTGGGGATTTTTGATAAAACCGAGGCGTGCTGGCGCCTTTGTGGCGTGGGTAACATCAACACCAAAGTCATTGGCCATGCCTCGCTGAAAAATTATATGGCCTACAATGGCATCATTGGGCTCAATGTACCCAACACCCTCAATGCCCAGGAGATACGGCACGAAAAAGGGCAGCACCTGATCTTTTGCAGCGATGGCATCAAGTCAAAATGGGACATTGTTCGGCACCCGGCCCTGGTGCGGTATGATCTTTCTATAATGGCGGCTACGCTGGTAAAAGATTTTGCCCGCCTTACCGACGATATGTCGGTGGCCATTTGTAAAATAAATTTAGTTTGATACAGGAAATAGCAAGGGTGACGCTGGAAAACGAGATGGACCTGATACTGGCCCACAAACGGTCTATGAAGCTGGCCGAGCTGGCAGGGCTTTCGCTGCCGGCGCAAACCTCGTTTGCCACCGCTGTGTCGGAAGTGGCAAGAACTACCATCGAAAGCAGCAAAAAAGGCTGCCTTATTTTGCAGGTGGATGCCGACCAGCGGGAAAAACACCTGATAGCCCGCATCAACGACGAAGAAATTTACGACCAGCCGGCAGAAGGCTGGAAATATGCCAAAAGGCTGGTCAATCGGATGGATGTGGCCGCCAAAGGCTCCGAAACCACCATTGATCTTTTTTGCCGCATTGCACCTTCGTTTAAGATAGATATAGATAAACTGGATAACTGGCGCTATGTATTTCGCAACGAGCCGGCTATTTCGCCCTACGAAGAGCTAAAGCGAAAGAACGAGCAATTGCTGGAGCTTTCCGAAAACCTGCAAAAAAGCGAAGCCCGGTACAAAACGCTCACGAACACCCTGCCGCTGGCCGTTTTTTCGCTAAGCAAAGAAGGCCAGCTTCTGTACGCTAATGACTGGCTCACCCGCTACACCGGCGAAACCCTCCAAAGCCTCAACCGCAACGGCTGGACGGCGGTGGTGCACCCCGACGATGACAAACGTTTTTCGCTTTTGATGCAGACCGACACCGCCGGCGGCAGCACCACCATCACGGCACAGGTGCGCCTGCGCCACAAGGCCGAAAAGGAGTGGTACTGGCACCAGGTATCGTTAACGCCATTCCTCGACGAAAAAACAGAGTTGCATTACTGGATCGGTGCTATTGTTGACATTCATGCGCAAAAGGTGGTGGAAGAAACCCTGCAGGACAACGTGGAGTTAAAGGAAGCGCAAAAAAAGCTGGAAGAGAACCGGCAGGAACGCGAACAGCACATTGCCGAACTGAACAGGAGCAACCAGGAGCTGCAGCAATTTGCCTATATCGCCTCGCACGACCTGCAGGAGCCCATCCGCAAGATTCTTTTTTACGGCGATTATCTTTTGAGCCAGCTCAAAGACTCGCTGGACAAAAGGGCCGTTGACTACCTGCAAAGCATGCAGTCGGCTTCGCACCGGATGCGCAACCTGATACAGGATATATTGACCTTCTCTCAGATTAAGCGGGAAGAGCTGAAGTTTGTACCGGTTGACCTCAACCAGGTGGCCAAAGAGGTGCTGCAGGACCTGGAAATGGTGATAGAAGAAAAAGGCGCCGTTGTGGATATTGGGCCTTTGCCTACCATCAACGGCGACGAAGGCATGATGCGCCAGTTGCTGAACAACGTCATTGGCAATGCCCTTAAATATTCACGCCGCGAACGGCCGCCGCGGGTGCAGGTGGCCAGCAAAGAAAACAACGGTTTTTTTGAACTGACCATCGCCGATAACGGAATTGGTTTCGACAACCGCTATCTGCCGCAAATGTTCGGGCTTTTTCAGCGGCTGCACACCAGGGAAAAATACGAAGGCACCGGGTTGGGGCTGGCCATTTGCCGCAGAATTGCGGGCATTCATGGCGGCACTATCGAAGCCGATGGCACCGAAGGCGAGGGCGCCCGTTTTTTCATTACGCTGCCCGCCGGGCTTGCTCGTAAATAATTACATTTGGCTATGTACCGTTTTAAGATTTTGATGGCGGACGATGATCCCGAAGACCAGGCAATCATCCGGGACACCCTGGTTATGCTGGAAGCCGGCGACAACATTTGTTTTGCCGAAAACGGTGCAGAAGCGATTCAAATGCTGGAAGACCTGAACAAGAAAGGCTTGCTTCCCTGCCTGGTGGTGCTGGACCTGAACATGCCCAGGCTCAATGGCACACAAACACTACAGTTGCTGAAAGCCGATGACCGGTTCCGGGACATTCCGGTGGTGATTTTCTCTACCTCAATCAATCCGCTGGAAAAAGAAAAATGCCTGAAGCTGGGCGCCTATTCCTACATCACCAAACCGGTGACCTTTGCCGAAGGCCTTGAAACGGCCCGGCAGTTTCTGGCCCTGTGTACCCAAACAGCCGGGAGCTGACCGGCTGCCCGAACAAGGCGGCGTTCTTCCGCTGCTGCCGGCCGGTTGCCGCTTTTTCCCCTACCCATCAACGGTAGCCGGCAACAGCGGCTCTCGCGGTGTTAGCGGCGCCCTGCCGGTGCCATCTGAATTTTCGTTATTTTCAAGGGCCTTGCCTAAACACGATACTTCATGCAGTACGAAAGAGCGTATGTTTACCTGATGCCCCGGCTCGAAAAAGAACTCCCGCCCCATCTTACCTATCACAACGCCGCTCACACAAAAGAAGTGATAGACGCAGTGGAAAAGCTGGCCGATGCCGAAGCCGTTACCGCCCACGAAAAAACGCTTTTGCGAACGGCTGCGCTCTTTCATGATGCCGGCTTTTTGGAGGGCTACGACGATCATGAAGAACGATCGTGCGGGATAGCCCGCCAGCAACTGCCGCTTTTTGGCTACGCCGAAAAAGAGGTGGAAGAAATTTGCCGGCTTATCCGGGCCACCCGCATCACCCAAAAACCGGCCGATAAGCTGGAGGCCATTCTTTGCGACGCCGATCTTTCGTACCTGGGTACCGACACCTATTTTCCGCGGGCCGAAGCGTTGTTTGTAGAGCTGCAAAATGTAGGCAAGCTGAAAACCTGGGAGGAGTGGCAAAAAATTCAGTTGCAGTTTATTGAAGCGCATCGTTATGCCAGCCCTACGGCGATACGCCTTTATACACCAAAAAAATCGCACAATTTTCTTTTGTTCAAATCAGGAGTGCGCCATTCCGAAGGCCACCGCAGCAAGGCCATGCCGGCCCTGCAGGATATGGCGCTCATTGTTTTGGGCGTATTGGCGGCCGCCTTTGGATTAAAAAGCTTTTTGGTACCGGCCCATTTTTTCGATGGCGGTGTCACCGGTCTGGCGCTGGTGCTGTACAAAGCTTTTGGCTTTAATCTTTCGGTGACTACCTTTTTGCTGAACATGCCTTTTGTGATAGCCAGCTATTTTATCGTCAGCCGTTCGTTTGCCTACCGGGCATTTATTGGTGTGTTGCTGCTGGCGCTTTGCCTCCTGTTTCTGCCCGAGCAAAGCATTACCAAAGACAAGCTGCTGATAGCGTTTTTCGGCGGATTTTTTATCGGTGTTGGCAGCGGGCTGGCCATCAGGGGCGGGGCCGTGCTGGATGGCACCGAAGTGCTGGCGCTTTATACCCTTCGCCTCACCAATTTCACCATCACCGAGATCATCCTCGCCATCAATATTGTCATCTTTAGCATGGCGGCATTGGTGCAGAGTGTGGAGGCGGCGTTTTATTCCGTGCTCACGTACATTGTGGCGTCCCGCACCATCCATTACGTGGTGGAAGGCTTTGAGGCTTACACCGGAGTCACCATCATCTCCGGGCAAAGCGATTTGCTAAAAAGCCGCTTGGTGAATGAGCTGCGCCGCAGCATTACCGTGTACAAAGGCGAGCGGGGTTACCTGCCCGGCAGCCTTGGCAATACCTCCGACTGCGATATTATCTTCACCGTGATCTCGCGGCTGGAGCTGCGCAAGCTGAAAAAAATGGTGTTCGAATCGGATCCCAATGCCTTTGTCTTTGCCAACACCATCAACGAGGCCTCCGGCGGCATTTTAAAGGGCAACCGGATGCATGGATAAGGCGAAAAACGCCGGACCCGGCATCGCGTCAATCGAAAGCAAGGTTTTTGGAAAGACAGACGGCACTGATCCAATCCGGAAAAGAAAGCGACCTCGCTGGTGCCGCCTATACAACAGCAAACAAAGAAAAAACGGGGGCAAGCAAGTGGCGTCGTCGTTTCAGCCAGCCAGGCAAAACATCCCATTGAAAAACGCCACCGGAGCATGCATGGCCAGGTTGCCTTTCAGAATTTCGTTCTGGCCCCAACTTTACCTTTTGGTGCGGTGGCATTTGCACTAGCTGCCGCCGCTCCCGCGGTAGAGAATATCAATCGTTTCGGTGCCTGCGACGGAAACAACGCTGCGGGGAAAAGTGAACAAGCACCTCTTACCCTAGCCGCTTTCTTCAATGGCCTTTCGCCGCTACCTTTAGTCAATAACCGCCACCGGGAAAAATAAAACAGCCGTTTATGCCGGCCCACTCAAACGGTTTACCGTATTGCTTTTTTAAACCTTGGTTATGCGAAAATTGGTCTTGCAGCTTGCCGTTAGTCTCGATGGCTTTATTGAAGGCCCCAATGGCGAATACGACTGGTGTTTTACCGACCAGGATTATGGTATGAAGGCATTTTTTGAGAGGATTGACGCTGTGTTTTACGGCCGCAAATCGTACGAGCTGGTGCAGTCTATGGAGGCATCGGCCGGCGAGGGTGCCCTGCCCGGTTTTCCGAAGCTGAAAGAGTATGTGTTCTCCACCACCCTGGCTGGCGTTGCACCCGGCGCCACGTTGATTGGCCGGGACATGGAAGCAGCGGTGCGGCGAATCAAAAATGAACCGGGCCGCGATATCTGGCTTTTTGGCGGCGCTTCTCTTACCGCTTCGCTAATGAACATGGGCCTGGTGGATGAAATCATCCTGGCCGTTCACCCCATTGTGCTGGGCGCCGGCAAACCGCTTTTCGGCCAACTTAAAAACAGGATCGCTTTAACGCTGGCCGGTTCCAAAACCTTTTCCACCGGGCTGATTATGCTCACGTACACCACCTGAACCGCCTATTGCAAGGGTTCGAAAACCAACCGCTTTTGCGGAATCCACCAAAAGCCACTAAACACGTAGCAATGGATAAAGCAACACAAACAATGATCGAAAACCTGCAGACGAATACCGGCAAATCGCTGCAGCAATGGATCGGGATCGTTACCGGCGAGGGCCTTGGCAAACACGCCGAAATAATGGCTTTTTTGAAAGAAAAGCATGGACTTACCCACGGCTTTGCCAACCTGGTGGCCCTCAAAGCCAGGGGCGCCGATGCCGGTTCGGCCGCAAACACGGACGACCTGGTGGCTAAACAATATGCCGGCAAAGAACATTTTCGCCCGCTTTACGAACAACTGCTTACAGAGGTCCGGCGTTTTGGTTCCGATGTGGAAGTGGCGCCCAAAAACAACTATGTCAGTCTGCGGCGCCAAAAGCAGTTTGCCATGCTGCAGCCGGCCACCAAAACCCGCTTCGAGATAGGGCTGAACCTGAAAGGAGAAGCGCCGGCGGGCAAGCTGGAAGCCATCACGGCCGCCAACGCCATGTTTTCGCATAAGATCAGTCTGGCCAGTGGCCAGGGCGTGGATGAAGAGGTACTGCAATGGCTGAAAAAAGCCTATGAGAAGGCCGGTTAAGGCTGTTCGCGTCGCCGTGGGCCGGTGCCGGTGCCAGCTACCCGGCAATGGATGAAAGAACGGAAAGCACCTGCCGGAGAACCTGGCTGTTGCCGTCCTTACGCCAGACGGCGCAACCACTTGCTTTTTGCGAAGGAGATAGAGCGATTGGCCTGGTAAAGCCGGCCCGGGGAGCGATGGTGTACTGCCGCTGCTGCCTATTGTTCCAGCAGCTTTTCGTATGCTTTTCGCGGACTGCCCCGGAACCAGACTTCGCCGCAATAACGATAGCCCGACTGCTCAAAAAGCCAGATCATGGCCGGGTTGTCGAAGTTAGTGTCGGCCTTAATGCTGTACACGCCGTGGCCGCGGGCAAAGTCTTCGATATGCTGAAACATTTTTTTTGCCAGGCCACGGCCCAGGTGCGTTTCGGCTATCGCAATGCGGTGGAATACGACAAAATCGCCGTTTGTCAGCCACTGGCCTTCTATGTCGGCATAGGCCGGCTCGTCGTTGATCATGAGCGCTACATAGCCAACGATTGTATCGCCTTCGGTGAGCACATACGCCGCCTCCCTATCCATGTCTTTTTGAATCACGCCGGGGTTGGGATAGCCGTCCTGCCACTGCGCACTGCCGTCGGCTTTGCGGCGCCGGATGGCGCCTTGTAAGATCTCCCATATTTGCGGCCCTTCGCCGGCCCGGGCTTTTCTGAATAACAGGTCCATGCTGATCGTTACAGTTTATTTGGTTGCAAAATAGCAGCGTTTTCGTTTACTGGTACCGCAGTGGCAAGAGGTTCAGCTTTAGCAAGGCTAAAAACAAGAGGAGCAAGGCCGTTGCCACCCCTGCTGCCCTGTTGATGAATGTTTGGGCCCGGGTGCGACTGCCGAAGGCCTTTTCCGCAGCCTTAAAGAGTAAGTGGCCCACCACGCCGCCGGCGGTGTTCGTCACCATATCGGTGCTGTCGAAAGCGCCGATGGCCATGGCGTATTGCAGGCTTTCTATAACAAAGCTGGTGAGGAAGAATAGAAAAAGTTTTTGTGTAAACGGCCAGCGGTAAAACAAAATACCGGCGTAAACGCCCAGTGGCGCAAAGGCCGCCACATTCAGCAGGAGTTGCGGCACATCGGTCTTTATCTGCCGCAGCGCTATTTCGCGAAAAGGAGTAAGGTTGACGCTCCGGCTTTCCATATACGAAAACCGGACACCGAGTTTGAGTAGCAGTATCCAACAAAGGATCAGGAGGTAAATGAGCAAAAGGGCTACAGTTAACCGGTTGGCGGCAGGGGCTCCCGGGTAATTGGTGTGTTTGTGGTGCGAAACGATACGGTTGTCCATGCTGCCTTAAAGATAAAACGCCGGAGTGAGTGGCGGTTGGTGTGGGACTTTATGCTTGCGAGCTGGCAACTGAACCGGGTAGGCGTCTGCACCGATCTAACCCAGTTAGTTCTTTGGACAATCGCCTCCGTTTGCATACCGTTTTATGGCCACTGTTGCGGCTTCGAACTGTCTTTTTCATGAAAAACAAATGGCTGATTGCGGCCTGCTTGTTTTTGTACAACGGCTTTGAGTAAATGGGTGCTGCTTTGTTATCTGTAGTCATTGATGCAGTTTGATGTACAGAAGTAGTTCGTTCCGGTGGGCGTTTATGCATGGGGTGATAGGGAGACTTCGAATAAGGAAAGCGCAGGCCGGCTGTGGTGCGGTCGTTGGTGGGCATGGCACGGTGGCCGCGCCTCAACACCAACGAAGGCAGGCTGGTGGTGCAGCAACACCTGCGGGGGCGGAAAAGTTTAAAGTTAGCAATGCATTTGCTCGTTAACTCTAACTTATACTGGCCGAAGTTTGGGGAAGCCTACAGTAAGAGCGACTTTAAGAAGATTGAGGACACCGTGGATAAACCCCTCTATGATGAAATGCACCAACGGCTGCAAACCCACAAGGCTAAACGCATGAAGAAGCTCCGGCAGTCTACCGTAGAGCCGGTGATCGGTACCCTGGTGAACTTTTTGGGCATTCGACGAGTGAATACCAGAGGCATCCAACTCGCAGGCAAGTGCCTGCTGATGGCAGCGGTCTGTTACAACCTCAAACGGCTGCTGAAATGGACAGCCGAAGAAGGTGGAAAACCAACCAAAAGGCTTGCAAATCTGCTTTTGATGTTGTGGCCTATCATGCGGCAGCAAGGCAGAATAAGCCACATAGCTATAGCCGTGAGTAAATAAAAATACCACAACCAACGAGCATATAAAACGGGCTTAAAATAACTTTCTATACGTTAGTTGTGCAACAGCCACCCATGTTGTGCGTTCGTGATAGTCATTTCTGCTACTTACTGTTGGCTAACACCCGTTGCAATTCAGCAACTACAAAATCCATTGCCGGTTTGGCTCTTTCATCTCCTGCACACCAGCGGCCAGCGAGGTGTCCAGTATTTGGCTGTACATACAACTTCGAATTGATTCTAGCACTTAATAGCTTTTGATGAAACTCTTCGCCATCCTTACGGATTTTGTCATTTTCTCCTACCACTACAATGGCCGGGGGCACACCCTTTATACTGGTGGCTAAACCCGGCGAAATACGAATGTCACTTGCATCATCTGTGTCATTAAGATACCAGTCAATAAACCGGGCATATGTTGTATAGCAAACAGAACCTTTTGAAAGATCCAGGGCAGGATTCACCAGTACTTGTGCTACTACCGGAATAGGCTTTTTCTCGGCTGCATTGACCATGCATAATGAGCCAACCAGTTGCCCGCCGGCACTATCTCCAACCAGCACCAGTTTACCGTTGCCATTCAAATGCTTTTGGTTTGCATGAATCCACTTCATGACAGTATAGCTGTCATTGAACGGTGCAGGAAACTTGTGTTCCGGTGGCCGCCTGTAATCAACAGCTACAACAACAGCTTGTAAATGATTGGCCAGATAACGGCAGATGTTATCATGTGTTTCCAGGTCGCCAGCTACCCAGGCAGCGCCGTGTACCAGGTAAATGACGGGCAAGGGCTTGCCTAAAACCGGTTGATAAATCCGAATCGGTATTGAGTCCTTAGCACTGGTAACAAAGTTGTTTGTTACAATTGCCACAGGTTCTGGTGCCACATGAAGGTCAGTAATGCTCTTTGCAATGGCTATGCGCACTTCATCTGGAGTGGGTGTTTTATTCTGGGCCTGGGCTAGTACGAATAAAACTAACAACGGCAGTAACAATATTTTCTTCATAGTAGTTTGGTTGTAAAGTAAACTATGACGTACAACGTAGAACTGCTTGCCGAAGTAGCGGCATTGGCAGTACTATCGTCGATTTGTGTTCTAAAGTAACCAAATTGTTCTTCCGTTTCATAGTAGCAATTCAGCCGCTATTTTGGTAAGCAACTGTTGTGTGTAGTTAGTGTTGTAAGAAGTCTTCGAACTTAAATGTTCCGCTGTTTACACTGTCTACAAAATCTTTCACTGATTTGTCAAGCAGTTTTATTTCAAACGGGTCATGCGTAAGACCGAACACTTGTCCTTTGCTGTCAATGGCTATGTAGTTACCATCTTCCAAATCTTTTATCTGGTAATAACTTTTTCCATTCACTTCCATTTCTGACAGATCATCCAAGTCCAGTTTCTCGGAGCGCAGTCCTTTCACAAACCGCTCTATCTTTTCTTCTGCTGCAAACTTGCTTTTGGCTTTTGTAACACTTGAGGTATCAAACTCATAAGCCGTGAAGTCTTTGATGTTTTTGGGAATGTCAAAGCCTACCAAAAGTCCTTCATATATGGTTAAGTCAAGTGGGTATTGCTGTCCTTCGGCAATTACCTTGATATTCGCAATCTGGAAGTTTTTGCCCTTAACCATTGATTTGTCAGACTGTGCAGGGTCAAAGCCAATAAAGTAGTTATTGTCTTTATTGTAGCTGTATCGCCTGTAAAGCCCTTTTTGTAAGTGCTCTTGAAGAAACTGAAACTCTGGTGGCAATTGGGCAAATAGCTTTTGAAAGAATTGCTTTATTTCTTTATCTATTGTCCAACTTGTCTTCTTAAATAGTCCGAACATAGGAAGGTTTAATTACGCACAACAATAAATATACGAAATGACATCACTTCGTTTTTCGCATTAAAAATACTCTTCCTTCCTGTTTTTCAAAGCCTTGCCATAAGAACCTGCGGGTTTCTCATTTAGCAAAACCGCCCTTTTATGCGAATTGAAAAACCCAAAAAACGAACGACTGGTCCGTGCGTTACGCTATCGCGTAGTCACCGAAACACGTTGCCTTTTGTTTTCTGCCATGTGCGTGTTGGAGCCGTGCGCCTCTATGGTCCTAAAAACTGTTGCTATCGAATGGTTTCATCCCAATCAGTTGCGTAATTCATTTGCTTGCTCTTCGGACACTTGTTTGCGTGCGACGGCAACCCTTACCTGTTTCAAGCAAGCTGACATCCACTACATCGTTGCAGCATCCTTTTCCAAAAAGCCGTTTCTTTGCCCCGCATGGCGCAGGACGAAAAGCAACGGGCAATAATAGAGGCAGCGATGAAACGCTTTGCACATTTTGGCGTGGCCAAAACCACCATGGCCGAAATTGCCGGCGACCTGTCCTTTTCCAAAGCATCGCTCTACTATTATTTCCCGGATAAAATAAGCCTGTATGCAGCCGTCATTAAAGCGATTACCGGCGAAAACGCTGGCGCCGTGGATGAGGCCATTGCCAAAGAAGCAGACCCGTTTGAGGCGGTACTGATATTCCTGGAACGCCGCACCGACTTTATCATCCGCTATCACAACGTCCTCGAATACCTCAAAACTTTCAGTCCTTCCAAAATTCCCGCTGAGCTGCAGCCAGTGTTTACCCAGCTCCGCAAGCGGGAGCTGGTGCGCCTCACTAGCATCATTGAAAAAGGAGCAAAATCCGGCCTGTTCAAGATCAGGGACACGGGCAAAACGGCCGAGCTTTTTTTCGACTTTCTGGAGGGGTTCCGCACGGCCATCCTGCTCAATAGTCCCAACTTTTTCCCCGATAAAAAACAGTTTCTCGCCATCCTCAAAAAAGAAGCGGAGTTCGCCACCATCTTTTTCAATGGCTTAACAGTAAAAAAAGACTAAGCTGTTTTTTTTGCTTTATTTTTGACTTTTAAATTAAAAAAGTCAGACAGTCAATAAGTCAAATAGTCAAAGCATGAGAGCGGACAACAACGTGAAGCAGGAACAGATTGTGGAGGCGGCCATCCGGCGGTTTTCACATTTCGGCATTGCCAAAACCACGTTGACAGAGGTGGCCGACGACCTGGCCTTATCCAAACAGGTGCTGTCGTACTACTTCCCCGATAAGCAAAGCCTGGTGGATGCCGCCAGCGAAAAGCTGGTGATGGACTATGGACGACTGCTGAAAAAAGAGATGGACGGTGCCGCTACGGTGGAGGCCGGCCTCTTGAAACTGACCGAAGTAAAAGCAAGCTTTTTTGAAAAATACTTTATGCTGGCCACACAGGCCGGGCAATTGGAGGCGGTAAAAAACAGGTCGGTTAATGGCTGGAGAAGAGTGATAGCCGAACAGGAACTTCCGCTGGTTGTTTGCCTGTTAGAAGCGGGTGTAAACAATGGCGAGTTACGTCCGTTGGATGCACAAAAAGCGGGTGCGTTGCTGCTGGAAACATTGTATGCCTTTGCCCGCTGTGTAAAAGATAAAGGGGCGTTGCCCGATACCGCGGCCTTCCGCGAAGTATTGGCCAAACAACAAGAGGTCATCCGGCTTTTTTACCAGGGCTTTAAACAGGAAACATGGGTAGCGTGATTTTGACAAAAGCAAAAGAATTGTTCTTCTGCTATGGTGTAAAGAGCGTTTCCATGGACGACCTGGCGCGGCTGGCCGGTATTTCCAAAAAGACCATTTACCAGACGTTTTCCGATAAGCGGGAGCTCGTAACCCGGATAGTGGAAGACCTGGTGGAATGCCATCGCCAGCGTTTTCAGTCTGTTCAGCAAACGGCAAACAACGCCATCGATGAAGTGCTGAAGCAATCCGGAGAACCATTTGAAACCTGGATAGCCGTCAACCAATGTTTCTTCTTTGAAGTAGAACGGTCTTTTCCCGAAGCCTGGCAGAAACTGGAAGCCCACAAGCTGGACGCTTTTCTTCCAGCTATCGTACAAAATCTTGAAAGAGGAATTGCCGAAGGCCTTTATCGCGAAGACCTGGATGTGGCCTTTATTGCCGATATACGGCTGCACCAGCTCATTACTGCACTGCAGCCGCCGGCAGCTTTTACCAGCAAGCGGATGAGCGTTTGTCAATTGGTGGCAGAATTTACCCTCTTTTACCTGCATGGAATCACTACCGAAAAAGGAAAAAAATTACTCAACAATTATTTAAAGAAGAAGAATGAAAACAGATAGCGTTTATAAAAATTCGAAGGGTCAAAAGCACTCGCTGATGCTCCTGCTGACTGTTTTTGCAGCAGGTATGCTCAATGCGCAGCAACCGGTGCAATTAAACCTGAAGGATGCGTTGAAGTACGCGTTAGAAGCCAACCAGGCTGCCCGAAAGGCAAAGCTGGATGTAGAGAACAGCGAGTACAAGATGGATGAGGTACGATCGCGAGCCCTGCCCCAAGTCAGCGGCAATGCCTCGCTAACGCATAACCCATTGTTGCAGAAAAGTGCCTTGCCCAATCTGTTTGGGCCTAACCCCAATCCGGCCGAAACCATCCTGGTGGCGTTTGGACAGAAGTGGGGCGCCAATGCCGGCCTTTCGCTGTCGCAGGCGCTATTCGATAAGTCGGTTCTCACCGGGCTGGATGCCGCCAAAGCCACCCGCGAGTTTTACCGGCTGAGCCAGCAACTGACCGAAGAACAGGTGCTGGAGCAAGTGGCCACTAACTACTACCAGGTGCTGGTGCAGCGCCAGAAGGTGGGTGTACTGGATTCTACCATCCGCAACGCACAGCGGGTGCAGCGCATACTGGAAGGACAATACAAAAACGGATTGGCGAAGAAGATTGATGTGGACCGTGTGTCGGTCAATATTTCCAACCTCGAAAGCCAGCGCCAGCAATTGCTGAACGGAGTGGCCTTGCTGGAAAATGGGTTGAAGTTTTACATGGGGATGCCTATCAACACAGCGGTTGTGATCCCGGATGCGGAGATCCGGTCTATTCAGCCACAGGCAGTAGCCGCCGGCGAAACCATCAATGCCGAAGACCGTACCGAGGTGCGGGTGCTGAAACAGCAGGAAGAACTGCTGAATTACCAGAAAGAATCTATCAAATCAGAATATTATCCCAGCCTGTCCTTGGCGGGTAACTACTCGTACCAGGGCATCGGCAACAGCCTTCCCCTTGGGAAAGGACAGGCCAAAGGCGTAAACTGGTTTGATGTGGCCTCGGTAAGCCTGAACCTGCGGATTCCCATCTTTAATGGTGGCGCTACCAAGGCCCGCCTGAAGCAAACAGAGACCAGCATAAAAAAGCTGAACGAAGACATTGCCAATACTTCGCTGGCACTGGACCTGGCCTTCGAGAATGCAAAGACGCAGATCAACAACAGCATTGTAACGCTAAGCGCCCAACGCCGGAACGTACAACTGGCGCAGGAAGTCTTCAACAATACGCAGAACAATTACAACAACGGCCTTGCTTCACTGACCGATCTGCTGAATGCGGAAACCTCGCTGACAGAAGCCAACAACAATTATTCAACGGCCCTGCTGAATTACCGTGTCGCCGAGATACAGTTGATCAAAAGCCAGGGTGGGCTTAAATCATTACTTAACTAAAACAATCAACACTCGCCCAAAGACCTCCGGGGTTTTTAAAACTCCGGAAGTCTGGTAAAAACATCAAGAAAATGAGAAACAAGAAAGTCATCCGGATTGTTACCACTATCGCTATTATTGCCGGTGTGTTTGTATTGATCGGCTCTGTATTGGCCAACAATAAAAAGAAAAATGCCGCAAAAACTGCGGTGGTCGCCGAAACAGCAACGAGCGATGTGGCGGTGCGGGTTAGCCCGGTGAAAAAGCAAAGCCTGGCGCTCGACTTCAGTGCCAACGGCAACTTTGCCCCGGCGCAGCAAATGAACTTCGCCTCCGAAAACTCGGGCCGTGTAGTAAGGGTGTTGGTTGATGAAGGTAGCTATGTACGCAAGGGCCAAACCCTGGCCATCATTAAAACCGATCTGTTGAGCATTGACCTGGAAACCGCCCAGGCAGCGTATCAAAATGCGCTTCGTGACAAACAGCGTTATGAGAATGCCTTCCAAACCGGGGGTGTTACACAGCAGCAACTTGATCAGGCCCGCCTGCAACTGGAGAACGCGGAAGCCCGTGTGCAGCAGGCCAGAGTGCGTGTGAATGATGCTAACATTCGTTCTTCCATCAACGGTATTGTGAACAAACGCTACATCGAGCCGGGTGCGGTGGTAAATCCCGGGACACAGTTATTCGAGTTGGTGAATGTATCGAAGCTGAAGCTGGCGGTGACCGTTAACGAAACACAGGTGGCCAACCTGAAAGTGGGTGACAAGGTAGAAGTAAAAGCCAGCGTTTTCCCCGACCTCAGTTTTGGCGGCACGGTAACGTTTATTGCTCCAATGGCCGATGCATCGCTGAACTTTCCCGTAGAAATTGAAATTGCCGCCAACCCGGGAAACAAACTGAAGGCCGGTATGTATGGTACAGCGCTTTTTCGCTTTGGCAATACAGCGCCGGTGGTCACCATTCCCCGTTCTGCCTTTGTAGGTAGCGTTAGTACTAACCAGGTTTTTGTGGTAGAAGGTGGCAATACAGCCAAACTGCGCAATGTGGTGGCCGGTCGTGTGCTGGGCGATAAAGTAGAAGTGCTGCAAGGGTTGAACGAAGGCGAAAGCATCATCACCAGCGGCCAGATCAACCTCGTTGATGGTAGCAAAATCGCGCCGATAAAATAATGGCTCTTGTAGGGACACGCCGTGGCTTGTCCGCAAAAAAGTGAAAGACACGACCTGGTTAATCTCTGTTGTGTCCTTCCAAAAATAGTGCGACGATGTAGGGACATGGCCCTGGCATGTCTGCGAAAACAAAACAACACGAAAATGAAATTAGCCGAAGTATCCATAAAACGTCCCACGCTGGTGATTGTACTGTTTACGGTGCTCATCCTCGGCGGACTGTTAAGTTATTCCACCCTAAACTACGAGCTGCTGCCCAAGTTTAGCCCCTCCGTGGTATCGGTGACCGCCATCTACCCCGGCGCCTCGCCGAGTGAGGTGGAAAACACAGTGTCGAAGAAGATTGAAGATGCTGTGTCTTCCATGGAGAACATCAAAAAGCTCGACACCCGTTCGTACGAAAGTGTGTCGTCGGTGATCATCACCCTGAACAGCGGAACAGACGCCGACTATGCCCTGAACGATGCGCAGCGCCGTATCAACGCTATCCTGAAAGACCTCCCGGAAGATGTGGACCCGCCATCGCTGAACAAGTTCTCGCTCGATGATCTTCCCATCATGACCATGTCGGCTTCGGGCAGGCTGGACGAAGCGGCTTTCTACGACCTGATGGACAAGCGCATTGCGCCGGTGCTGTCAAGGGTAGAAGGTGTGGCGCAGGTAAACCTGGTGGGTGGACAGGAAAGAGAGATACAAGTCAGCATTGATGCCAGGCGGCTGGAAGGTTATGGCCTTTCGCTCCTCCAGGTGCAAAACGCCATACTTTCTTCTAACCTCGACTTCCCCACCGGTAGCGTACAGACAAGAGAGCAGGACGTGTTGATTCGACTCGCCGGCAAATACAAGACTGTTGACGAATTGCGCAACCTGGTGGTAGCCACTCCACCATCCGGTGCACAGGTACGGCTGGCCGATGTGGCCGATGTGCAGGATGCGCAGAAAGACGTGGAGAAGCTGGCCCGCGTAAACCAGCAAAGCGCCATTGCCGTGCAGGTCATTAAACAATCCGATGCCAACGCGGTGGGCGTGAGTAAACAGATTCGTGCCACCATTGAAAAACTGCAGAAAGATTACGCCACCGCTGGCCTGACGATTGATGTGGCCAACGATAGCTCCATCTACACCTTGAAATCAGCCGATGCGGTGATTCATGACCTTATCCTGGCCATTGTATTGGTAGCGGTGGTGATGTTGTTCTTCCTGCACAGCATCCGGAATGCCCTGATTGTGATGGTGGCCATTCCGGCTTCGCTGATTGCCACATTTATCGGTATGGCCCTGTTGGGCTATTCGCTCAACCTGATGTCGCTCTTGGGTCTGTCGCTGGTGGTAGGTATTCTGGTGGATGATGCCATTGTGGTGTTGGAGAATATTTACCGCCACATGGAAATGGGAAAAAACCGCGTAAGAGCGGCGTATGATGCCACCAAAGAAATCGGCTTTACCGTTACCTCCATCACGCTGGTGATTGTGGTGGTGTTTGTGCCCATTGCCCTCAGCACCGGGTTGGCCGCTGACATCATCAAGCAGTTTTGTGTCACGGTGTCCATGGCTACGTTATTGTCACTGCTTTCTTCGTTTACCATCGTGCCCTGGTTGTCGTCCCGCTTTGGCAAGCTGGAACATGTCAGCAACAAAACCGTTTTCGGCCGCATCATCCTCGGTTTTGAAAAAGGCTTGAACAATTTTACCAATTGGGTGTCCGGTATTTTAAAATGGTCGCTGGCGCATAAAAAAACAACCCTTGGTTTAGTGCTGGCTCTCTTCATCGGTTCGTTCTTCCTCATTGGCGGTGGTTTTATTGGCGCCGAGTTTTTTGCCAAGAGCGACAGGGGCGAATTCCTGGTGCAGATTGAAATGCCGAAAGACGCCTCCATTGAGCAGACCAATGCGGTGACCCAACGGGCAGAAGAATACCTGAAAAAGAAAAAAGAAATTACCAAGCTGATTGCCACCGTTGGCCAGTCGAGCGAAGGCATGGGCGGCTCGCAGTCCACTGCTTACAAATCGGAGATCAACGTACAATTGGTGGAAAAGAAATTCCGGGAAGATCCATCGAACATTTATGCGGCCAAGATCAAAAAAGAGCTGGAGCCGGTCCTGGTAGGGGCCAAAGTAAAAACCGTTCCGGTAAGCATTTTGGGCGCTGCCGAACAGGCACCGCTGGCACTGGTGGTGACCGGTCCCGAACTGGACAGCGTAATGACATTTGCCAAAGCCGCCATGAATGAGCTGCGGAATGTGCAGGGTGCCACCGAAATGAAACTTTCTGTAGAAGCCGGTAACCCGGAGATCAGTGTACAGGTGGACCGCGATAAGATGGCCGCTTTAGGTTTAAGCCTTGCCACCGTTGGCCAAACCATGCAAACCGCCTTTAGCGGCAACACCAACGGTAAGTTTCGCCAGGGCGAATACGAATACGACATCAACATCCGCTATGGCAGCTTCAACCGCCAGAATATTGAAGACGTCAGCAATCTTCTCTTCATCAACAATGCGGGACAGCAGATCCGGTTGGCGCAGTTTGCCAACATCAAGGAGAGCTCCGGTCCCAGCCAGTTGGAGCGGAGAGACAAGAGCACGTCGGTGACCGTGCAGGCACAAACCGTTGGTCGTCCTACGGGTTCTGTTGCACAGGAATGGCAAGCGGCTTTTGACAAGCTGCGTAAGCCCACCGGTGTGAGTTATGTGTGGAGCGGTGATATGGAAAATCAAAGCGAGGGTTTTGGTTCGCTGGGTATTGCCTTGCTGGCCGCCATTGTGTTGGTGTACCTGATCATGGTGGCGCTGTACAACAGCTTCGTGTATCCCTTTGTGGTGTTGTTTTCTATTCCGCTTTCCATCATCGGCGCTTTGCTGGCATTGGCGCTGACGAATAACTCCCTCAACCTGTTTACCATCCTTGGATTAATCATGTTGATTGGACTGGTAGCGAAGAACGCCATTATGCTGGTGGATTTTACCAACCAGCGAAAGGCCGAAGGGGCTTCTACTTACGATGCGCTGATTGATGCCAACCAGGCCCGCTTGCGTCCTATTCTGATGACGACCATTGCTATGGTGATTGGTATGTTGCCCATTGCCATTGCCTCCGGCGCCGGTGCGGAATGGAAAAACGGCCTGGCCTGGGTGATCATCGGTGGCCTGATCTCTTCACTTTTTTTAACACTGGTAGTGGTGCCGGTGATGTACAGCATCTTCGACAGGCTGATTAACAAGGCGAAAAAAGGAAAAGCGGAACAGCCCATTGCGGAGCTGATGAAAGCCGGATACAACCTTCGGGTTCCCGGCGAAAAAGAATTTCAACCTTCGCATTGACAAAAAAAATAAGACAGGCGTTGGATAAAGCAGGTGATGTTGAAAGATGAACAGGGGAGGGCTTCGGCCCTCCTTTTATTTGGGAGAAAAAGCTCCCGCGTTTACCGCGAAACAAAAGCCGCCTGAGCTACCCAAAAAAAGAAACAAAAACGGCTCGATCGCTCAGTTGGCCGATCCCCGGAAAACACGGTAATCGGTTGGCTTTCCGCACAGGAAAAAACTCTGGCCGGGATTAGCCTGAAATTTCCTACTTTGAACTCTCTTTTATCCTACCTGAAATAACTGCTTGGCTCCAATTTTCCTGCATTTTTTGAAAAGAAATTAAATCGTCTATGACTAAAACGCTACTGCTCCTGAGCATGGTGCTCTTTTTTTTGCACCGGTCCAATGCCACTTCCTACTATTTTTCAGCCCTGTCGGGCAATGATGCCCGCACGGCCGCCGAAGCCTCCAACCCGGCCACGCCGTGGAAAACGCTGGCGAAGTTCAATGCCATTGCCGCCAGTCTGCAGCCCGGCGACTCCGTGTTTTTTAAGCGTGGCGAAGTGTACGGCGGCAGCATGAGTCCTACTGCCTCCGGCGCGGCCGGTTCGGTCATTTATTTCGGCGCTTACGGCACCGGCGCCAACCCGCTCATCACGGGATTGACAACCGTTAGCGGCTGGGTGGCCCATGGCGGCGGCATTTATTACGCTCCGCTCACAGCTAACAACCTGCAGATGGTTACCATCAACGGGGCAGCAAAGGGCCGCGGACGCTGGCCCAACACCGGCTACCTGAAGGTCAACAGCCATGTGGGCAACCAAAGCATCACCAGCACCGGACTGGCAGGAGCACCCACCACCAATTTTACCGGCGGGGAGATCGTTATTCGTAAGTACCGTTTCATTCTCGACCGCCATACCATTACCGGCCAGTCGGGCAATACGCTCAACTACACTACCGCCACACAAAACGGTTGGAACGCCGGTTATGTTCCGGTGGACGGCAACGGCTTTTTTGTGCAGGGCCATCTCAGCACCCTCGACCAGTCGGGCGAGTGGCATTACGATGCCACGGCCAAGCGATTGTATGTGCATTTTGGCGCCGGCACACCGGCTGATTTTGTTGTGAAGGCCAGCCTGCAGGACTTTAATGCGCAGCTGACCGGCGTGCATTACAACACGTTTGAGAACCTCGACTTCGAAGGCGGAAATACCAGGGGCCTCAACATGAACAACAGCACCAACATCACGGTTCGCTCCTGCAACTTCAACAACCAGGGCGGCTTTGCGCTAAGCGGAAAAGGGCTGAGCCAGATCATGGTGAAAGGCGGCACGTTCAACAATTCACTGTCGAACGGCATCAATTTCGACGAAGCCATCAGCTATTGCACGGTGGACAGCACCACGGTCACCAACACCAACATGATAGCCGGCACCGGGCGGTCGGGCAGTGGTGTGGGCAATGGCATCACCGTCAACGGTAACTACGTGAACATTCTCAACAACCGGGTCATCGGTACCGGCTATTCCGGCATTCAGTTTTTTGGCGACCATGTGCTGGTGGAAAAAAACTATGTGGACGGCTATTGTTATTTGAAAGATGATGGTGGCGGCATTTACACCTTTAACGGCCCGGAAGACAAAACAGAAGTTAACCGCATCATCCGGAACAACATCATCCTGAACGGCGTGGGCAATTACGAAAGCGCCCAAACTTACTGGTGGGAGGCCTATGGCAAAGCGGCCGGAATCTACCTCGACGAACATGTGAACAATATCCTTGTAACCGGCAACACCATCGCCAACGGCGACTGGGCCGGGATGTTCATCCACAATACCCACGACTGCCAGATCACCAATAACATTGTGTACAATCACCGGTACCAGATGCACCTGAGCCAGTACTCCCTAAAGAGCCGCAATATGCTTGAAACGGGCAACCAGTACGTGGCGCCGCAGGCCTTTCAAACCACCTGGTTTTACCGGACCTATATCGCCGATTCGCCTTCGAATATGGGCACGTCGAACAACAATTATTTTGCCCGGCCGCTCGATGATGACAAAACCATCCGGGTGGGCTTTTTAATGAATAGCGGGGGCGATACCACGGATATTTCGCTGGCGCAATGGCAGGCGCAGTATGGCCTTGACCTGGCCTCGCAAAAATCGCCCCTGACGTTCGTCGAAAACATCAACGACAGCATCCGCTTCGAATACAATGCTTCGCACAACACACGCACCATTGTTCTCGACGCCGAGTACATTGACGTAACAGGAGCGCCTTATACCGGTGTACTGAACCTGGCACCCTGGACATCAGTGGTGCTGCTGAAAGTCAAAACGGCTTCGGGCCCGGTAGTAAAACAAGACCAGACCATCACCTTCGGGCCTATCAGCGACCGTTCCTTTGGCGACGGGCCGTTTACTGTCAGCCCCACGGCCTCTTCGGGCCTGCCGGTGAGTTTACAGGTGGTCAGCGGTCCGGCTACCGTGTCGGGTCACACCATTTCCATTCACGGGGGTGGAACGGTGGTAATAGAAGCCACGCAAGCCGGCAATGCCGGCATCAACCCGGCTATTCCGGTGCAGCAAAGTTTTACTGTTGCTAAAATATCGCAGGCGATCACCTTTGGCCCATTGACCAATCGTACACAGGGTGAAGCGCCGTTTGCAGTAAATGCCTCGGCCACTTCGGGCTTGCCGGTTTCGCTGCGAATTGTGTCCGGTCCCGCCAGCCTTTCGGGCAATGTGGTGTCGCTGAACGGAACCGGGGAAGTGGTCATTGAAGCGTCGCAGGATGGCAACAGCAACTTTTCCCCCGCGGCGCCCGTCACCCAAAGCTTTATGGTGCAGGCGGCGCCGGTTGTCAAACAAAACCAAACCATCAGCTTTCCTTCGCTTCCCTACCGCAACTTCGGCGCGGCACCGTTCGAGCTGGCGGCTACGGCCTCCAGCGGGTTGCCGGTCAGCTACCGGGTAGTCAGCGGTCCCGTGAGCTTGTCGGGCAATGTGGTCACCATCACCGGTGTGGGCAACGTGATGATAGAAGCTACCCAGCTTGGCGACGCCACCTTTGCAGCGGCAACACCGGTGCAGCGCGGCTTTACCGTGGGCAAAGGCAATCAAACAATAGCGTTTTCGGCCATCGGCAACCGGTCGCTCGATCAGTCGCCCATCGCCTTAAATGCCACGGCAACATCGGGATTGGCCATCAGCTACCGGGTGGTGAGCGGCCCGGCCTCCGTATCGGGCAGCCAGTTAACCTTAACCGGTACCGGCAATGTAACGGTGGAAGCGGCGCAGCCAGGCAATGCCAATTGGAATGCCGCCCGTGCAGTTGCTCAAACTTTTTCGGTAACACCGGCGGTTTCAAAACAAAGTCAAAACATCACCTTCCCGCCCATTGCCAACCGGAACTTTGGCGATGCACCGTTCCAGTTGGCGGCCACCGCTTCTTCCGGGCTCACCGTAAGCTACCGGATCGTCAGCGGCCCGGCGTCCGTATCGGGCAATACGGTGACTCTCAATGGTACCGGCGAAGTGGCGGTAGAAGCATCGCAGGCGGGCAACGCCAGCTTCCATGCGGCTCCTCCGGTCAATCAGTCCTTTACGGTTAGCAATGTGGTGAAGCAAGAACAAACGATCAACTTCGCCGCCCTGCCGGCCACCACGTTTGGCGCAGCACCGTTTACCCTCAAAGCTTCCGCCTCGTCGGGCCTGCCGGTCAGCTTTGGTATTGTGTCGGGCCCTGCTACCATATCGGGCACTACACTCACCATAACCGGTGCCGGTATCGTTACCGTTCGGGCAACACAGGCCGGCGATGGCTCGTTCAACGCCGCACCACCTGTGCAACGAAGCTTTTCCGTTGCCAGGGCATCACAAATCATCAGCTTTGGCGCCCTTGCGGAACGTACGCTGGCCGAACCATCGTTTAACCTGACAGCCTCGGCCAACTCGGGGCTGCCGGTCTCTTTCCGTGTCGTGAGCGGTCCGGCCACCATTTCGGGCAATACCGTTACGCTAAACGGCACCGGCGAGGTAACAATTGAAGCCTCGCAGGCCGGCAATGCCAATTACCTGGCAGCGCCGGTTGTCAACCAAAGCTTTACTGTGCAGCCGGCACCGGCGGTGAAGCAAAGCCAGACGATCACCTTCCCAACGCTTTCTTACCGCACTTATGGCAGTGCGCCGTTTTCGCTTTCCGCCACGGCCTCGTCGGGCCTGCCGGTTAGCTACCGCGTCGTGTCGGGCCCTGTGTCGGTGTCAGGCGCCACGGTCACCATCACCGGTGTAGGCAGTGTGGTGATAGAAGCCACCCAACCCGGCGATGCCACCTTTGCAGCGGCAGCACCGGTGCAGCGCGGCTTTACCATCGGCAAGGCCGCTCAAACCGTTACTTTCCCAACGCCACCTAATCGCACTTTTGGCGAAGCGCCGTTCCCAATAACAGCCACGGCATCATCGGGCCTGGGGGTGGTGTTCCGGGTGGTCAGCGGACCAGCCTCCGTGTCGGGCAATACCGTTACGCTGACCGGTACCGGTACGGTAACGATTGAAGCATCGCAGCCAGGCAATGAGCTGTACAATGCCGCCTCGTTTAAGCCGCAGCGCAGCTTTACCGTGTCGGCTCCGTCAAATTCGGCCATTACAAGCCGGCCTTTGGCAGCCGAAGCAGAAAAGGCTGTGCAGATAGAAAAAATAGAGTTGACGGTGTTTCCAAATCCGGTCCGGCGCCAGGGCGTGATACGCCTTGCAGTGCCGCAAGCCGAGGGCGGGCAGTTGGCCGTATATGGCCGCGATGGCCGCCTGGTAAAACAGCTTGGCTATCACCGGTTACAGGGAGGGCGTACCATCGTTGTGGGCCTTTCTGTGGCGGAACTGACCAAAGGGCTTTACTTCCTGCGGTTCAACGGCAACAAAGCGGTAGCGACCCAGGCGTTTGAGGTTTTGCAATAAGAGGCTTCACCTTTCCTCAAAAAGGCCAGTGCGCAAGGATCGCACTGGCCTTTTTTGTTGGCCGACCTGTCCGGCGGCTCGGGAGGCCACAGGTGGTTTCAGCTTTTGTCAAAACACTTCGCCTAAATTGACAAAAAGGCCGCGGGAGCCATCGGCGCCAAAACCATAGTCAATGGCCACATTGGTGTTGGATTTTTTATTGAACTTGATGCGTACGCCACCACCGGCCGCCGGGTGAATCCGTGTCAACCGGTTGGAAGGCCAGTCGGAAACGGATTGTGCATTGGCAAAAACCACAGCGCCAAACAGCCCGTTGCGGGTAAGTGTCACCCGGTACTCAGCTTCGCCGTACAGCAGGTTTTTTCCCCGAAACCGTCCCTGGGTATAGCCCCTGCCGGAGTTGTAGTTCACATCCCAGGCCGTGGCCGGCAGGTCAAGGTAGGGAGGGCTGGAGTTGAAGGCCGCCCAACCCAATGCCCACAAGGCCAGCTTGTTTTTCTTGCGGCGGCCCAGGCCCAGGTAGGCCCGGGTATCGAGCAGCAGCGATTGCCAGGCGCGGTTGCTGCCCAGCCACCGAAAATTCTGCAGCGCCTGCAAACTCAGGTACCGCCCACCGGCCACCGGGTTATTTTGGTTGCGGCGACTGTCGTACAGCAGGGCCGCGGCCAACCCCGACGAGGTGGTGGCCTCTTCGCCGCCGTATAACAAAAAATCGGCGGTGCCGCCATCCGGCTCGCCTTCGGGCCTGATGCGGTGGTTGTAGGTGAACACATAACCGCCACCGCCGTACCAGTCGCCCGTGAGTTGGCAGTACACATACTCGGAAATTTTCAGCAAGCGGTAATTGAGCAACCTGGCATCGGAAAGGGTAGTACGGCCGCCGAGGCCAAATGTTTCCTGCGGGTAGATCCAATACCGGTGGTCGCCGGAAAAAATCACCCTGTTGCCGCGGCCCCAGATATTGTGCTGGTGGGTGATAGTGGCCTGGCTTTTTGAGGTAATGGCAAAGCTGGTGTAAACAATGCTTTGGTTTTGTGCCGGCAAGGTGCTGGTAAAAAAAGCGCCGTTGGTGGAAAGGGCCAAAATAAGTCCATTGGGGAGCGTGTAGCCAACGCCCGGCACTACCGCCCAGCGAATGCCCGGCTCACGGGTTTCGCCGGTTGGTTGCGGCCGCTGCTTTTTCAGCAGGCTGTAGGCCAGGTCAATCACGTCTTTTTGGGTGGTGTCGGCAGGGCTGGGCTGTGCGCTGGCGACGGAGGCCAACGAATGTATCAGGAGCAATAATAACAGGCTCCTTAATTTAGGGAAACAAAACATGAAGGAAAAAAACAAAGTGAAGGCGGTTTTGTTCAGCACAATAAAGCCGGTAGTAACCGGTGGTAGTTCACAACTGGTGCTTTGACCTGCTGCCAAAGCAATCTTTCCTTTGTGTTTGCTGAATTAGGAAACTTCCGGTATTATTGGTTGCCGGTAGCCGGGAGCGGATGTATTCTTTAGGCAAAACAACGGTAAGGCAATCGCCTGTTGCCATCCGCCACCGGCTTTTTTCCCAACCTTTTGAAATCATCATCCGGCCCTGCTGATGGTATTGTGACAAAAGCGTTCTGCTTGCAAGAATAAATTTTTGGAGCGCCGGCCACAGAAAGGTGCTGCCGCAACGCTTCCGTTCATTACTATCGGCCATACAATCAGGCCTCGAAATTCATTAACCCAAAACGAAACATTCATTCATCATGCCCAACTATTCTCAACCCCTCCTCGACCGCCTCACCGCCAAAGGTCCTAAACGCATCCTGGCCCTTGATGGCGGCGGCATCCGTGGTGCTGTTACCGTCGGCTTTCTCGGCGAAATTGAAACCATCCTGGCGGGCCGTTACGAAGCCGCCGGCCTCGGTAAAAAAGAAGACTTCCGCCTGCACCAGTATTTCGATTTGATTGGCGGTACCTCCACCGGTTCCATCATTGCCGCCCTGCTGGCTGTGGGTGGCTACAAAGTGTCGGAAGTGAAAGAGCTGTACAAAAGCCTGGGTGAAAAAATCTTCAGCGACAAAAACGGCTTCAACCTCCTGGGCCAGCAGATTTATCTCCGCGGCAAGTACAACTCCAAGCCGCTGAAAGAAGAATTGCAGCGCATTTTCGGCGACGCAAGGCTGGGCGACGACACCAATAAAACCGGCTTTTGTGCGGTGTCCAAGCGCCTCGATACCTGCAGCACCTGGCCGGTGACCAACAATCCGAAAGCCAAGTTTTTTGCGCAAAACCGGTTTTTCATTCGCGACATTGTGCGGGCCAGTACCGCTGCGCCAAGTTATTTCGAGCCCGAAATTATTGATGTGGGTTTGGGCGAAGAAGGCGTGTTTGTGGACGGTGGCATGAGCATCATGAACAATCCCTCGCTGCAGCTTTTTCTTGTTGCCACGCTGAAAGGCTTTAACCTGCAATGGCAAACCGGCGAGAACGATTTGATGATTGTTTCGGTGGGTACCGGCCGGCGCAGCAAAAAGCTCATTGGCGCCAAGTGGGCCGATCCGTCTCTGCTCGACATTGCCAAGCTGGCGCCCGACCAGTTTATGAGCGATGCGGCCGAACTGGTGGAAACCATGATGCACTACATTGGCAAGGGCACCGGGCCGCTGCGCAAGATTGATGCAGAGATGGAAGACCTGGGCGAAGACCTGATGTGCGGCCAGAAAGCCTGTAGTTATGTGCGGTACAATGTGGATGTGATGAAAGAGAACCTGGAAGCGATTGGCATGGCCGGCCTTAGCGACACCAAGGTGGCCAACCTGATGAACATGGACCAGCCGGAGAACGTTGAGCTGCTGATCGAAATCGGCGAAGCCGCGGCAAAAACCTCGGTGAAAGAAGCGCACCTGCCAGGCGTGTTTGACCTGGCATAAGAAAAAAGACCCGGTTAAGGGTCAGTGCGTTTCTTCCACTTTTGCGGCATAGGCAAATTGCGCCAGGCTAATCTCGGCCTCGGTACAATCGCAGACGATCAGTTTTCTGAACACATTGGTCCGAACCGGCCGCCGTTGCAGAAGCTGCTTAAAATCCCAGAGTTTGAGCAGCGAATTGAAAACAATCGTTACCCGCATCATGAGCAGTGTTTGGTTTTCAGTTTACAGGACGGGATCGGTTTAACAAAGCAATATTTTTCGAAAGGAAAGTTTAATATAAATCATTTTCTCAATAACCACCAAGCGCCAACTGAAGATTGCGGGTTTTTACGAAGCGGTAAATTGATTATTCCATCAAACGAAAACCGTCGGTTGCCCGGCCGGCCAGAAGCCTGGTAGCCCGCAGGCGCAAAAACTGTAACTTGTTGCCTGGTAGCCACACCTGCCAGCCTTACCAAATCACTGCAGCATGGAAAATCAAACAACTCCCGCCACCGGCAATGCGCCAAAGCGCACCAATGCCGATTATCTGGGCCCGTCCCGTTGGGAATCGGTAGCCCACCTGAAAACCGAATTAAAGAAAAAGCCCAAGTACACGGCAGCGGATTTTTTGGGCAAGATGGTCTGGGGCTGGATCTACCATTACGTAAAAAGCCGCTTTGGCAAAAAATATCCCTACCCGGTTTGGAGTGGGACAGACAGCGGCGTGTACGATATTCCGGCCAACGACGGCCATGAAATCTGCATCGGCATTGCCAGCGATTGGGCCACCGATACCGACGAATCGTTTGCCATTGGGCGCCGTATTGCCTCACATGACCCGCATTATACCATCCACGTAGGCGACACGTATTATGTAGGGGCGCCGCACGAGGTGGAAAGCAATTTTATTGACAATGAGGCACCCTGGCCCAAAGGCTCGGCCGGCACCTTTGCGGTGCTGGGCAATCATGAAATGTATGCCAAAGGCGATGCGTTTTTTGAAAAGCTGCTGCCGGCAGTAGGCATGCGCCAGCCCGACGGGCAGTCTGCCGGGCAACAGGCTGGTTTTTTTTGTTTGCAGAACAATCACTGGCGCATTCTGGGCCTCGATACCGGCTACCATTCGGTAGGCACGCCTATTCTGGAGTTTCTTCCGTTTTTTAAGCCCGATTCGCGGTTCGATGATAAATTGATGAATTGGTTGAAAGATACCGTACGCCTTGGCGACCCGGCTGACAAACGGGGGCTGTTGATTCTTACACACCACCAGTTTATCAGCGCCTTCAACAAAGAGTCGGAGTACCTGAAGCCTGGTTCGCAACTGGGGTCGCTCATTGGCCAGCAGCGTAAGGTGCTGTGGCTTTGGGGCCATGAGCACAAGCTGAGCTTCTTCGAAAAAGTACAGCTCAAAGACAGCCCGCAGGTGTATGGCCGGTGCATTGGCTTTGGCGGCACGCCGGTGGAGATTGACGGGAAAAGTTTCCAGCTAAGCAAAAAACTGAAAGGTTCGGAAAAGCTGGTGGCTGTGGACCGCCGGCCCAATAAAAAAGTGAAAGATGTTCCCGTAGGCTTCAATGGCTATTCCATTATACGGCTCAACGGCGAAACCCTGCGGATTGAGTATCATGATAGCGATAGCCACAACCGCGACAATCCCGGGCCGCTGGTGGTGGAAACCTGGCAGGCCGACCTGAACACGGGCAACATCAGCGGGGAGATAAAAGAATGCCAGCCCAGGCTGCTCACCTTCAGCAACAGCAAAATTTTGGCCGACGCGGTAAAACCCTAACCTGTTCCTGCGTCCCCGATGATAGAAGCCGCAGCGCCTGGAAGGCGCTGCGGTTTTTCTTTTGGCAATGACCAATTTGCGTTATTTTGAAAAGCCGGCAAGCGTGGTTCGCCGGTGCTGAAAAAACAAACACATCACTATGACGACAAACCAGGCGTTACCAACCTTAAAGATTGCCACAGCCCAATTTGAGCACCGCAGCGGTGATAAGGCTTATAATCTATCCGTTATTGAAAAGCTAAGCCGGCAGGCGGCGGCCGAAGGGGCCAACATCATTGCTTTTCACGAATGTTCTGTCACCGGCTATTCATTTGCGAGGCATCTGTCAAAAGAACAATTGCTGGCCCTGGCCGAGCCAGTACCGGAGGGCGCAAGCGTGCAGCAATTGGTGCGCATTGCACAAAAAAACAACATCGCGGTGCTGGCAGGTTTGTTCGAAAAAGAAAGCGACGGCCGGATACGGAAAACCTATGTGTGTGTAAACCAGCAGGGCTTTGTAGCCAAATACCACAAGCTGCATCCGTTTATCCATCCGCACATTACTCCCGGCGAGGGTTATTGCGTGTTTGAGCTTTGCGGCTGGAAGTGCGGCATTCTTATTTGCTACGACAACAACATTATTGAAAATGTAAGGGCAACCAGCCTGCTGGGTGCCGACATTATTTTTATGCCGCACGTCACTATGTGTACGCCGTCCACCCGCCCCGGGGCGGGCTTTGTGGATCCGAAGCTTTGGGCAAACAAAGACGCTGATCCCACTTCGCTGCGTATTGAATTTGACGGATTGAAAGGCCGGGAATGGCTGCTGAAATGGCTGCCGGCAAGGGCTTACGACAATGCGGTTTACGCCGTTTTTGCCAATGCCATTGGTATGGATGATGACCAGTTGAAAAACGGCTGTTCGATGATCCTGGATCCCTTTGGCGATATTGTAGCAGAGTGTCGCAAACTGGGCGATGATATAGCCATTGCCACCATCACACCCGAAAAGCTAACGCAGGCCGGCGGCTACCGCTACAAAAAAGCCCGCCGTCCCCACTTGTACCGTGATATTATTGGCCAGCCACATACGCCCGATCAAAAGGTGGTGTGGCTGCATACGTCACCCGAAACCGGCGACGACCCGCAAAAAGAGGCCCCGGTAGAAACCGGGGCTGTTAATCAATTGACTGCTATATGAGAACTTTAATGTACATATTAATTCGGCAATTTCAAAAGAAAGTTTTTGTAACGCCTGATTTGCGGATGAAAGCCAGCGTACACGGATGGCCGGCAGCGACTCCCACCGCTGCAGCGCACCATTGGCCATGGCTGCACTTGCTTTTCGCCAGGGTCTTTACAGCAGTAGTGCAACGTAAATCCATAAAGTCCGTGAGGTGATCGCCGGCCGCTTTTATCACCATCGCTTTAAAATAACCTGCCGGTACAGGCCATTTCAAACTGGCCATAATTTATCCCGGATGTCCTAACTTGGCCCTCTTGTGGCCGTTTAGAAAAATGTCCTTTTTATGAAAAAACTCTGTCTTTTGCTTTCCTTCTTTTTTGCTGTAAAAAACGCCGTGGCGCAGCCCGGCCGTATTGCCATTATTCCCGAGCCGGTAACCCTGCAAACGAAAACAGGTGTGTTTACCCTTCCGCAATCCATCGCCGTGGAAGCACCGGCGGGCGATGAAATGAAGGCAACGCTGGCCTTACTGCAAAACCGCCTTACCGTGCCAACCGGTTACAAACTGATGGTGAGCCCATCGGCGCCAACAGCCGCCATTTCGCTGCAGCTTAATAAGGCTTCCGATGCCGCTATTGGTCCAGAGGGGTACCGTTTGTCGGTAACACCGCAAAAAATAGTGGTTAAAGCCAACACGCCTGCCGGTTTATTTTATAGTGTGCAAACGCTGCTGCAGCTTTTTCCGAAAGAGATTGAAAGCGCCTCGCTTATGAATAGCGTAGCGTGGACGGCGCCGGCCGTTGAAATCACCGACTATCCCCGCTTTGGCTGGCGCGGACTAATGTTTGATGTAAGCCGCCACTTTTTTACCAAAGAGCAGGTTAAAGACTACATTGATAAAATGGTGCGGTACAAATACAATATTCTTCACCTGGGCCTCACCAACGACGAAGGCTGGCGCATCGAAATCAAAGGGTTGCCCAACCTGACCAAAGTGGGCGCCTGGAATGTAAAGAAAGAAGGCTTCTTTGGCACGTTTACTCCGCCCGGCCCGAACGAGCCGCGCAACTATGGCGGCTTTTACACGCAGGACGACATCAGGGAACTGGTGCAGTATGCCAAAGAGCGGTTTGTCAATATTCTGCCTGAGATCAACGCACCCGGCCATAGTTTGGCAACCATTGCTTCGTACCCCGAACTATCATGCACCGAAGGCGCCGATAAATACGTAGTTCGTTCGGGCGAAGTGATTATGGACTGGAGCCGCGGCGCACCTCCCATTGCCATTGTTGATAATACGCTTTGCCCGGCCAACGAAAAAGTGTACGAATTTCTGGATAAAGTAATCACACAGGTAGCGCAGTTGTTTCCGTTCGAATACATTCACATGGGCGGCGATGAAGCGCCGCATAATTTTTGGGAAAAGAACGGGCAGATCAAAGCACTGATGCAGCGGGAAGGATTAAAAACCATTCCGCAGGTGCAGGAATACTTCACCCGCCGGGTGCAAAAAATTGTGGCTTCGAAAGGAAAGAAAATGATGGGTTGGGATGAGGTGTTGGAAGGCGGCGATCTGCCCAAGTCTGTAGCGGTAATGAGCTGGCGCGGTACCAAATGGGGCACTGAAGCGGCAAAGAAAGGGCATGAGGTGGTCATGAGCCCTACCACCTATGCTTACCTCGATTACATGCAGGGCGACCCCATTATAGAACCGCGTATTTATGCCAGCCTGCGGCTGAGCAAGGCCTACGAGTTTGACCCATTGCCGGAAGGCGTGGACAAAAAATTCATTAAAGGCGGACAGGGCAATTTGTGGACAGAACAGATTTACCACATGCGGCATGCGCAGTACATGACCTGGCCACGCGGGTGGGCCCTGGCCGAGTCGGTGTGGTCGCCAAAGGAAAAAAAGAACTGGAACCGGTTTTTCCCGAAAGTGGAAGCGCATTTTGCCCGGTGCGACGTGGCCGATATTAAGTATGCGCCATCCGTTTACGATCCGTCGTTTAAGGTGAGCAAGGCCGGTGATGGCCTAAAGGTGGAACTGGCCACCGAAGTAAAGGACCTGGATATTTATTATTCGTTCGACAACACGTTTCCTGATCATCACGCTTTGAAATACACAGGGCCGTTAACGCCACCCACCGATGCGGCGCAATTAAAAGTGGTAACGTACCGCGGCAAAAAACAAATGGGCCGCCAGATAGCGATGCCGATAGAGGAATTAAAGAAGCGGGCCGAAGCAAAACGCAACTATGACTAAGGCGCAACGCTGGCCATAGTGGCCCGCCCCCCTCGGTCACCCGTAAGTGATGGAGCAGGCGGCAGGGCAAAAGCCTCAGCCAACCGGCCCGGTTGGCTGAGGCTTTTTTATTTTTCATTCAAACAGTTGCGGGCTTGTTTCTACCAGGGTTTTGGCACAAAAAAACGGCGCCGTTTCCGGCCTTGCCAACCGCTCATTTTCTACCAAGGTAAACTTGTCTTTCCCTTATTTTTGCACCCGAACGAAACGATTGCAGCGAACAAAACACCCAACGAATGAAGAAATGGTGGTGGAAAATATTGTGCATAGTCCTACTCTTTTATACCGTCATTGCAGGCTTTAATGTTTTCAATCTCGATGCGTTTGCTGTGCCCCGGAAAGATGTCATCCAGGAGTCTATCCGCAACCTGTATTTCCATGTGTGCATGTGGTTTGCCATGATGATACTTTTTACCGTGTCGGTGGTGCATGCCGTAAGGTTTTTGCGCAGCAACGATTTGCGGTACGATATCCTTTCGCGGCAATATGCCGGTGTAGGCATCCTGTTCGGGCTATTGGGTTATGGCACCGGCATCATCTGGGCTTCGTTTACCTGGGCCGACCCCAACCAGTCGTCGGCTTCGTCGTTCAGCTCCATTGCCAAAGACCCAAAGCTGATTGGTGCCGCCATTGCGCTGCTTATTTATTTTGCATACCTCGTTCTCCGCGACTCGGTGAACGACATTGACAAGCGGGCCCGGATCAGCGCCGTGTATAACATATTTGCCTTTGCCTTTTTATTTCCTTCTATTTGGATTGTGCCGCGTATCCTCGAAAGTTTACACCCTGGCGGCGATGGCAACCCGGCCCTGAATCCGCAGGACATGAGTGCACAGATGCGCCTTGTTTTTTACCCGGCCGTTATTGGCTGGACGCTCCTCGGCGTGTGGATCGTAAGCGTGAAGGTGCGCCTGCAATTGATCAAAGAAAAAACAGTTTTATTGTCATGATGAAAAAAACGGCGCTGGCTGCCTTTTTCCTCTTTACGTCCCTGCTGCTTCGGGCACAGGACCATACAGTGGAAATGGCTGATCAAATGCGGCAGAATGGGAAGATTTATGTGGTGGTAGCCGTGGTGCTGGCCATTCTCATTGGTCTTTTTCTTTACCTCATCCGGCTCGACCGGAAGATTTCCAACCTTGAAAAAGAGCAGGGCCAGGCAACGGCACCAGCCCGGAAAAGTCAATTTTAATTATTAAAACAACCAGATATGTCGGCAACAAACGGCTATAGTTTTTTTGGCGCTGTGGAAAAAAGCTTCGACAGGGCCGCCAGGTTCACACGGTGGGATCCGGGTATCTTAGAACAGATAAAGGCCTGTAACTCCATATACTCTATGCGGTTTCCGGTGCGGATGGATGATGGCCGCATTGAAGTGATTGAAGCCTACCGCGTACAGCACTCGCATCACAAAACGCCCTGCAAGGGCGGTATCCGCTTTGCCGCCGAAGTAAACCAGGATGAAGTAATGGCGCTGGCCTCGCTCATGACGTATAAATGCGCTATCGTGAACGTGCCTTTCGGTGGCGGCAAAGGCGGTATCAAAATCAACCCGAAAAAATATTCGGTGTACGAGCTGGAAAAAATTACCCGCCGCTACACCGCTGAGCTGGTGAAGAAGAATTTTATTGGTCCCGGCACCGATGTGCCGGCGCCCGATTATGGCACCGGCGAACGGGAGATGGCCTGGATTGTAGATACCTACATGAGCCTGCGGCCCGGCGAAATTGATGCCCTGGGCTGCGTAACCGGTAAGCCGGTAACGCAGGGCGGTGTACGCGGCCGCCGCGAAGCCACCGGACTTGGTATTTTTTACGGTGTGCGGGAAGTGTGCAATATGCCAGATATTATGGAACGTGTGGGGTTGCCGGTGGGCATCCACGGCAAACGGGTGATTGTGCAGGGCCTGGGCAATGTGGGCTATCATGCCGCCAAATTTTTTCAGCAGGCCGGCGCCAAAATTATTGGCTTGGCTGAGTACGAGGGCGCCATTTTCAACGATGCCGGCCTCGATGTGGACCAGGTGTTTGAGCACCGCAAGTCAACCGGCTCGATTCTCAACTTTTCCGGTGGTAAGAACTTTACAAAAAATACCGATGCGCTGGAGTACGATTGCGATATCCTGATTCCGGCGGCCTTGGAGAATGTCATTAACGGCGAAAACGCACCGCGGGTAAAAGCAAAGATCATTGGCGAAGGCGCCAATGGTCCGCTGACGCCCGAAGCCGATGAAGTGTTTGTACAAAAAGGAACCATCGTTATCCCGGATATGTACCTCAATGCCGGCGGTGTAACGGTTTCGTACTTCGAATGGCTGAAGAACCTGAGCCACGTGCGATATGGCCGCATGGAAAAACGCTTTACCGAAAATATGAACATGCACATCATCAGCCAGATAGAAGAACTGACCACGAAAAAAGTGGGCGACCGCGAACGGCAGTTGATTGTGCACGGCCCCGAAGAAGTGGACCTGGTGCACAGCGGCCTGGAAGAAACCATGATAACAGCCACCCGGGAAATTATTGACGAGTGGAAGCGCAACCCGCAAATACCCGACATGCGCACGGCCGCTTACGTAGTGGCCATCAATAAAGTGGGTACGTCTTATGCCGAGTTGGGAATCTTCCCGTAAGCATTTGCAGTTTTCCCCGCAATTCAACAACAGCAAAAGCCCCGCCGTCGCGGGGCTTTTGCTGTTGAAGGCAGGCACAATTTTTTCAGTAACATTTTTTTAACGAATGCTGCTACTGCTCATGGAAAAATTACGTATGTCCATTATTGATTCCCCGAATCAATCTTTCTCTCTCAATGTTTCTATTTTATTGATTAAAACCTTCTATTTATGCAAAAACTAAGTAAAGCGCTCTGCTTTTTTTTGCTGCTATTGCTGTCGGTTGGCGCCCTGGCACAAACCGTGGTGTCGGGCACCGTTACCGATCCCGGAAATGCACCGTTGAGCGGTGTCAGTGTGCGGCTTCGCGGAACTTCCACTGCCACCATCACCGATGCAGCCGGCCGCTTTTCCCTCACCGTGCCGCAGCCGTCGGGCACACTGGAGTTCACGTTTGTGGGTTTTGCCACCCAAACCGTCACCATCAGTCCATCCACTACCAATTACACGATTCGCCTACAGGAGGCGGAAGCGCGGCTGAACGAGGTGGTGATCACCGGCCTCGCTTCTTCTGTGCGGCGTAGTAATTTGGGCAACGCTGTGGCCTCGGTATCGGCCAAAGAGCTTACCGGCACCACGGTGCAGCCAACGATGGATGCGGCCCTTTACGGAAAGTTCACGGGCTCTAACATTTCGGCCAACTCCGGTGCGCCGGGTGGCGGCATTTCGGTAAAGCTCCGGGGCATTACCTCGCTGGTGGCCAGCTCGCAACCACTGTTTATTGTAGATGGTGTGTTCTTCGACAACAGCTCCATTGCACCCGGACTCAATTCGGTATCGAGGGCGGCTGGTCAAGGCAGTTCGTCCAACCAGGACAACCCGTCTAACCGCATTGCCGATCTGGATCCCGAAGACATTGAGCGCATTGAAATTTTGAAAGGCGCTTCGGCCGCGGCCATTTACGGCTCCCGTGCCGCCGCCGGTGTGGTGCTGGTTACCACCAAACGCGGACGCAATGGCAAGCCCCGGATAGAACTGTCGCAATCATTCGGTTTTCAAAGCCAATTGCGCAAACTTGGTCAGCGGCAATGGACAGAGGAAAAAGTGCGGGCCTCATTCGGGGCAAACGGTGTAGCACTTTACCAGGCTGCCAACGGGCGCAGCTTCGATTATGAAGAAGAACTGTATGGCAACACCGGCACCATGAGCAACTCGAGGCTGAGTGTGAGCGGCGGCAACGAAAGCACCCGCTATTATGCCGGCTACACTTATAAAGACGATGAAGGCATTGTAAAGCGCACCGGCTATCGCAAAAGCTCCTTTCGCCTCAACCTGGACCAAAAGGTAACCAGCTTTATTGATGCCAACCTCAGCGCCAACTACGTGTCTTCCCGGGCCGACCGGGGCTTTTTCAATAACGACAATACCAGCAGCACCCTGGGTGTGTCGTTTGTGTCAACGCCCTCGTGGGTGAACCTTTACCCCGACCAGAACGGCAACTACCCCGACAACCCTTTTGCCTCGTCGAACTTTTTGCAAACCCGCGACCTGATCACCAACCGCGAAAACGTTGACCGGTTTTTGATCAGCGGCAATACCACGGTGCGTATCCTCAACGGGGCCCGCCACAAGCTGCGCTTTATTGCCCGCGGCGGGCTGGACCAATACACACTGAGCACCGTTGCCATTTTTCCGCCGGAGCTGCAGTTTCAGCGGCAGGGGAGTGCGGCCACTAACGGGGCTTCTATTTACGGCACCACCATCAGCAAAGGGAAAAACATTGCTGCTTTTCTGGTAGATGAATTCGATGTCAGCCAACGCCTCAACCTGCGCACGCAGGTGGGCCTTACGGCCGAAGACCTGGACCAGAATAATGTGCTGAACACCGCCACGCAATTGATTGGTTCGCAAACAAACCTGAACCAGGCCAGCGCTATCCGCGCCGAGCAGGAGCGCCGCATACAACGCGACCGCGGCTTTTTTGTACAGGAAGAAATAAATTTTGAAGACAAGATCATTGGCACGCTGGGCCTGCGTGGCGATAAATCTTCCCGCAACGGACAGGCGAATAAGCTTTATTACTACCCGAAAGCTTCGGTGGCTTTTAACGTGCATCGTTTGCTGCCCTGGAATGGCACCACCGTCAGCCAGTTGAAGCTGCGCTCCGCCTACGGGCAATCGGGCAATTTTGCGCCGTTTGGCGCCATCTACTCGCCGCTGGTGCCGTCCATCTTCACCGGTACCACAGGGTCGGTGGTGGGCCTCATTCGCGGCAATCCGGCGCTGGAGCCCGAGCGGCAAAAAGAGCTGGAACTGGGCTTCGATGCCGGCTTCCTGAACAACCGTATCAGCCTTGAGGTGACCTATTACACCAAAGATGTGGAAGACCTGATTTTGCAGGTGGTGGTGCCTCTTTCATCGGGCTACTCCACCTATTGGCAAAATGTGGCGGCTATTCAAAACAAAGGCATCGAAATTGGGTTGAACACCTCGCCGGTGGTGTCGAAGTCTTTCCGCTGGAACATGACTACCAATTTCTGGAAGAACACCGCCAAAGTCACCCGCCTGGATGTGCCGGCCTTTAATACCGGTGCCTTCGGCGCCACACTGGGCACCTACCGCATTGAGCTGGGCAAAAGCCCCACGCAGATCGTGGGCATTGGCACAGCCAACGATAAGGTGGACCCCGCCAGCGGCGTGGCTGTGTATGGAAACGGCGAGCCGGATTTCAACCTTTCGTCGTACAACAACATGACCTACAAAAACCTTGAGCTGAACTTTTTGTGGCATTGGAAAAAAGGCGGCGAGAACATCAACCTGTCAACACTGCTTTCCGACCTGTCGGGCACATCGCCGGATTATGATGAACGAGACCTTGACCCATCAGGCCAAAAGAACAATGGCGACTACCGGGCGTCAACGCTGGGTTCATCGGCCCGTGCCTGGGTAGAAGATGCATCGTATATCCGCCTGCGGGAAGTGGGCCTTACTTACCGGCTGCCGGCATCGCTTTTTCGCAACATTGCCAACGTAAGGCTGGGTGTTTCGGGCCGAAACCTCATTAACATTTTCGACTATAACAGCTACGATCCCGAGGTGTCGAATTTCGGCTCTAATGCTATTTCCAGCAACGTGGAGGTAACGCCTTTTCCCTCGGCCAGGAGTGTGCACTTTAACCTGTATGTGACGTTTTAATCCCAAAAATTATCGAATATGAATGCTTTCAGAAATTATATACCGCTGCTGGCCTTGCTCTTTTTTGCTGCCTGCCGGGTAGAACCCATCGAAGATCCCAACAATCCCGGCGTGGCGCCCATCTCGGCCAATGCCACGCTGGGCGAAATCCGGAACCTGGTGGATGGCGCCGAAGCAGCCATGCGCCTGAACCTGGGTACTTATTACGACGATGTGAGTGTAATTGGACGGGAATACTTCCGCTTTTCCACTTCCGACCCGCGGTTTACCTCGGACCTGTTGGGAAAGGAAAACGCGGTGCTTGACAACAACACATTCTACATTACCAATCCGTATGGCGCCCGCTACCGGGTGGTCCGAAACATGAACATCCTTATGGATGCCATTAACAATACCAGCGCACCCATTTCGGCTGCCGAAAAAAAGGCCACGATGGGCTACGCCAAAACGGTGCAGGCCTACCAACTGCTGATGGTGTATAACCTGCTTTACAACAACGGTATCCGGGTGGATGTACGAAACCCCGATAACCTGGGCTCATTCCAAAGCCGGCAACAATCCATTGATGCCATTGCGGCCCTGCTGAACGATGCCAAGACCGACCTGACGGGTACCACAAGCTTTCCTTTCTCCACAACGCTTTTGCCAACGGGCGGCGCTTCTGCACCGGCACGTGGTTCGCAAACGGCGCCTTTTCTTCAATTTAACCGGGCGCTAGCCGCACGGGTGGCCATATACCGGCAGGATTGGGCCGGTGCCCTCACAGCCCTGTCCGAGTCTTTTTTTGAATTAAACGGCAACCTCCGACGGGGCGTTTACCATTATTTCTCCATTGCTGGCGGCGATGAGGTAAACCCGCTTTTCAACGAGCCCAATTTGCCTGCCGGCGAAAATCGGTTGGCGCATCCTTCGTTTATTGCCGATGCTTCGCCGAACGACAGCCGGGTGGCGGCAAAAACCGGCAGACGCACCGAAAGGGGATTCCAGGATGGATTGGAAAGCTTTTACGACTTTTTGGTTTACCGGTCAAGAGAAGATCCGATACCCATCGTCCGCAACGAAGAACTGATCCTGATTTATGCCGAAGCCAAGGCGCAAACCAATGTGGTGGGCGATGCCGTAACGGCCATAGACCGCATCCGGTCCGAAGCCGGCATTGGTGCCTACACCGGTGCGCAAACCCAGGCAGCGCTCATCACCGAGATACTGCGCCAGCGGCGGTACTCGCTGTACGGCGAAGGGCATCGCTGGATTGACCTGCGGCGCTACAATCGTTTGTCGGAGCTGCCGAAAGACCGGCCCAACGACGATGTGTGGGAACAGTTTCCGGTGCCGGCCAACGAATAAAACCGTTTTCGTTCAGTTTGGCCGGTATCAGGGTAGCCTTTACTGGGCCAACTTCGGCAGGAGCCAGACCATTCGATAACCCAATCCGGCCTCAATAAGCCAGTGGTGCGTGGTGAATTGAGTGTAAATGAATCCATCAACATAAAAAAACCTCCTGAAATGTCAGGAGGTTTTTTTTGGAGTGAGTTTTTGTAAGCAGCACCGCGATCACCACTCATTCATCAAAAAGCACTACAGCCAATCTTCGTCTTCTTCCTCATCAAATTGCTCGTATTGCTCTTCCAGGGTGGCGTCGAAGGTATCGTAGCTAAATTCCTGGCCCCAGGTGGCCGCGGCAAAAACAAAGGCAAAATTCAGGTCGTACAGGTCGTCCTGTGTCAGCCATTCTTCGGCGGTGGCCAAGAGTATCCAATCGTAATAAAAAGCCCCTTTTTTATCGTACCGAAGCGAGGTAAGTGTGTCTTTGGGAATGACAAACTGCTGCAATCCGTCGCTCTGCCACTCGATCGCTTCTGCCGTAACAATCCAATTTCCAAATTGCATAAGCTGTAATTAAAGCCAGAAAGATAATGACAAAGTTTGCACCAAACCGCCGGCGAGCGGGTTGGCTGAAGGAATGACAGGGATAACACTAAAACCGCCCCTGGCAGCAAGGCAAAAGCCGGCGGAACCAACCGGACAACCGGCGAAAGGGCAACCGGCTTTTGGGCACAAATTACCGGTTAGCCTGCAACTGCCATTTGGTTTTTTGCAGCAGAAACTTATCAACAGCTTTGGCCGGTACCCTATGCAATCGGGTACACCAGCCGCTGGCCTTTGTTTTTTCCATTCAGCGGGCTGCCGCACAAGGGGTTATACAATGCTGTTCGAAGGTGTTTTTTGTGCCAATTTGGCCGGTCGCGGACGGGCAAAATTAATATCCACAATTGGCCGATTTAACTTTGTTCAGAAGCTTTTTTGACCGATCATTGTCGGCTGAAAAACACGTTTGATTTTATCGCAATTATCCTAAAATGAGCATCCATTTTTCAAAAATCATAAAGGCCGGCGACCGGAACCGTGAGTTCAATTTCAATCGTACCAACCGTGCCAATGTGCAGTACAGCGTAAACGTGCCCGACGAACGTGGCAACCGGATTTTCTTTACTATGTACCAGGAGGGCAATGCGTGGAAAATTGCTCCGGATGTGTTGCCGCAGTGGGTGCTGAATATTGAAGAAGAACTGGGCCGCGCCATTGATGAGGAGAATAAGGCTGAGGTGGTGAAGGAAAGCCGTCCGCGGTAAGTAATATTTTACCAGGTAAAAAAAGAGGCTGTCTCAAAAGTAGGCAGCCTTTTTTTATTTTCAGTTTTTGGG
>CBDUBQ010000022.1:0-98762 GCA_965365435.1 uncultured Flavisolibacter sp. | reverse complement strand
GGGGCGCGCCGCGACGAGGAAAAAGCACGGGCGAAAGAAAGGGTATTTTCTATCCGCGATGAATTTGGCGGCTGGGACCCGAAACGCCAGCGTCCGGAGTTGTGGAATACCTACAACGGAAAAATTGCCAAAGGCGAAAATGTACGGGTGTTTCCAATCTCGAACTGGACTGAGCTGGATGTATGGAATTACATCCGCCGCGAAAAGATTGCTCTACCCTCCATCTATTTTTCGCACGAACGGGAGATACTTGAGTACGAAGGCCAGTTGATTGCCACGTCGGAATTTATCCGGCGCGATGAAAGCGACAAAATTTCGAAAAAGCGGGTACGCTATCGCACCGTAGGTGATATGACCTGCACCGCGGCGGTGGAAAGTTCGGCTACTACAATTGACGACATTATTCGTGAAATCACTGCTACCCGCATTAGCGAAAGGGGCGAAACCCGGATAGACGACCGCATTTCGGAGGCGGCCATGGAAGACCGGAAAGTGAACGGATACTTTTAACGTAAAACGTGAATCGTCAAACTTGAAACTATAGGTTGCTCTGGTTTCACTTTTCACAGTTGCCTTTTGACCGAAAATAAAGAGAATGGACCTTTTACGATTTATAACCGCCGGTAGCGTTGACGATGGAAAAAGCACACTGATCGGCCGCCTTCTGTACGACAGCAAAAGCATCCTGGTTGACCAACTGGAAACGCTGAAAAAGCAAAGCAAAAACACGGTCAACGCCGACATTGACCTTGCGCTGCTGACCGATGGCTTGCGTGCCGAAAGAGAACAGGGCATAACCATTGACGTGGCCTACAAGTATTTTTCCACGCCGGCCCGCAAGTTCATTATTGCCGATGCACCCGGCCATATTCAGTACACCCGCAACATGATCACCGGCGCCAGCAATGCTGATTGCATCGTGATTTTGATTGATGCCCGCAACGGAGTGGTGGAGCAAACCAAACGCCACTCCATCATTGCCTCCCTGCTTCAGATACCGCATGTGGTGGTGGCCATTAACAAAATGGACATGGTGGACTACGACAAACTGGTGTACGATGCCATTGTGGAACAATATGAAGCGCTGGCAAAAGAGCTGAAACTGAAAGGTGTTTATTATATCCCGATGAGCGCCCTGAAAGGCGAAAATATCATTACGCCTTCGCCGGAATTTAGCTGGTACAAAGGAGAGCCCTTATTGCCCTACCTGGAGCAGCTGGAAGTATCGCACGGCTACACCGAATCGCCCGCCCGCTTCCAGGTGCAATATGTCATCCGGCCGCAATCCGACGACCTGCACGATTATCGCGGCTATGCCGGGCGGATCAGCAATGGTTTCTACAAAGTTGGCGACGTTGTACGCATTCTGCCGGCCGGCCACACCTCCACGATCAGCGCCATTGAAGTGAGTAACCAAAAAGTGCAGGAAGCTTATGCCGGGCAAAGCGTGGTCCTTCATCTCCGGGATGATATTGACATCAGCCGCGGCGATGCGTTTGTAAAAGAGGAAGAACTGCCCAGGGTGGAACAGGAATTTGAAGCCCTGATGTGCTGGATGGATTCGAAAGAATTACAGGAGGGCAACCGTTATCTTCTGCAGCAGGGCAGCCGCCGCGTGAAAGCGGTGGTGAAAGAAATTGCCTACAAACTCGATGTGAATACGCTGGTGCAACAGCCCAATCCGCCGGCAGCCAAATTAAACGATGTCGTGAAAGTGCGGTTGAAAACCGCCGAGCCGCTGGCTTACGATTCGTACGACGAACTGGCGGCCAACGGAACGGCAATTTTAATTGATCAAACCAGTAACATGACGGCAGGTGCGCTGCTGCTGCAATAAAATGACCGAAGCACAATTTTTATACGAACTAGCGGGCAGCAAGATGGCGGCCATTCAAAAGTTTCCGGATAAGCTGGCGGCCGAACTGTTCATAGATGAACTGTTTCAGTTCCTTTTTATCAACAGCAGCAAAGAAACCGACTATACAAACACCGAAAGCGATTACAAACGGCTAAGGAACAATTTTGCTTCGCTGCTCGCAGAAACCAATCTCGGCGAAGCCGAAATTAAAAAAGAGCAAAAAAGTTTTTTTTCGCAGCTGCCGGAGCTTTATCGTACGTTGTTGAAAGATGCGCAGGCCATTCTCGATTTTGATCCGGCGGCCCAGAGCATAGCCGAGGTGGTGGTGGCTTATCCCGGGTTTTACGCCACGGTGGTTTACCGTTTGTCGCACCAGCTATGGATGCAGGGCGTCCGCCTGCTGCCGCGCCTGTTTAGCGAATATGCCCACAGCAAAACCGGTATTGACATTCACCCCGGCGCCCGGATAGGAGAGTCGTTTGCCATAGACCATGGCACCGGCATTGTCGTTGGCGAAACCACGGTAATTGGGAATAACGTAAAAATCTACCAGGGCGTTACGTTAGGAGCATTGAATGTTGCCAAGGAATTTGCCCGCATAAAACGCCACCCGACGATTGAAGACAACGTGGTGATTTATTCCGGCGCTACCATCCTTGGCGGCCAAACGATCATTGGCGAAGGCAGCGTCATTGGCGGCAATGTTTGGCTCACCAGCAGCGTGCCGTCGAACTCAGTGGTGTACCATAAGAGTGAAATTAAGATCAAAGACAAAGACCCGTTTCCCGAACCCATCAACTTCATAATCTAAAATAATCTAACGATGAAAGCGAACAGCATTTTAGAAACGATAGGCAATACACCGCATGTGCGGCTCAGCAAACTTTTTCCCGATCATGAAGTATGGATAAAGCTGGAACGGAGCAATCCGGGCGCCAGTATTAAAGACCGGATTGCGCTGGCCATGATCGAAGATGCCGAAGCAAAAGGACTGCTAACGAAAGACAATGTCATCATTGAACCGACATCGGGCAATACCGGCATTGGCCTGGCCCTGGTAGCCGCGGTGAAAGGATATAAACTAATCCTGGTGATGCCCGAAAGCATGTCCATTGAACGGCGCCGGCTCATGTCAATATATGGTGCCGAGTTTGTACTTACGCCCCGCGAAAAAGGCATGCGTGGCGCCGTGGAAAAAGCGCAGGAGCTGGCGGCCGAAACGCCCCATGCGTGGATACCCCAGCAGTTTGATAACCAGGCAAACGTGGAAGTGCACCGGCAAACAACAGCCCAGGAGATCATTAACGATTTTAAAGAGTCCGGCCTCGATTATGTGATTACCGGCGTGGGCACCGGCGGCCACATCACGGCCATAGCCGAAGTGGTGAAAGCCGCTATACCGGGCCTGCAGGTATTTGCCGTGGAGCCGGCGCTTTCTCCCATCCTTAGCGGCGGTTCGCCCGGCCCTCACCCTTTGCAGGGCCTGGGTGCCAATTTTATTCCGTCTATCCTCAACCGTGAGGCACTGGATGGTGTTATTACAGCCGACAAGGACGATGCATTTATTTACGCTCAGCGTCTGGCCAGGGAAGAAGGTATTTTGGCGGGAATATCCACCGGTGCGGCTTTGTCGGCAGTGGCAAAAAAACTGCTGGAGTTGCCGAAGGGCGCAAAGATCCTGACCTACAATTACGACACCGGCGAACGTTACCTGTCCATCGAAGGTTTGTTTCAATAAAGAATCTCTTTAGACGAAAGTGAGAGAACAGCTTGTAAAAATTCGGACCTGCAAAAACGCCATCATCGAACAATGAAAAAAATTACACCATCCGGAAAAGTTATTTTGATTGGGGCCGGCTCCGGCGATCCGGAGCTGATCACGGTAAAAGGGGCACGTTTTCTGCAGCAGGCGGATGTGATCCTGACGGACCGGCTGGTTAGTCCGGACATTATTCAGTCGTTTGCATCCCCTTCTGCGAAGGTGATTTATGTAGGTAAACAATGCCGGCGCGGTTCGTCCACGCCGCAGGCCACGATCAACGAACTGATGGTATTGTATGCCCGCGACAACAAGTTGGTGGTGCGTTTGAAAGGTGGCGATGTGTCTGTTTTTTCCAACATTTTAGACGAGCTGGAAACCCTGGTGCAGCACGCAATCCCGTATGAGATTGTGCCGGGCATTACCGCCGCCCTGGGCGCCGCCGCTTATGCGGGCATGCCACTGACAGCCCGCAATTATTCCACCGCCGTCCGGTTTCTCACCGCCTATAAATCCGGAGTGGTAGCTGAACCGTACTGGCAGGAACTGGCACAGACGGATGATACGCTGGTGTTTTACATGTCGTCAGAAACATTGGCCGACGTGGTGCACCAGCTGAGGAAAAATAAAATTGCCGCGGAAAAATGGCTTGCCGTAGTGGAGCAGGCCACCACGCCTTACCAGCAGATTCATACCTGCTCTTTGTACGACTTTGAAGTTAAGCTGGCCAGCCGGAAATTTTTGTCACCCACCCTCGTGGTCATTGGCCGGGTGGTGGCCCTGCACCAAACCTACCAATGGCACCAAAGCCGGCCGGACAAGGTTGAATACTTCAAGGCCGAACCGCTTATTAACCAGGAAAGTGACCAATTGGGCTTAACAGCATAAACGGAAAGAATGATTGCACAATCGAAAATGAAACAGGTTCAGGAAATGGTGGCAGGGCTCACCAAAGAAGAAATTATCTGGCTGAGCGGCTACCTGTCGGGCCTTGCCGGTGCAGAAACAAAGCTGCTGCAGGGCGAAGCTGGTGCAGCAGCAGCCAACGGCCCTTCATCGGTGCAAAAAATTACTATTGCTTACGGCACCGAAACCGGCAATGCCAAAAAGCTGGCCACTTCGTTTGCGGCCAAAGCAAAGAAAAAAGGCATTCAGCCCAAGCTGGTGAGCCTGGAACAATACAAGCCCGCCGATCTGCAGAAAGAGGAATGGTTTTTCACCGTCATCAGCACCCAGGGCGACGGTGAGCCGCCGGCAGCTGCTAAAAAGTTTTTTGACTATGTGCACCAAAACGGTGTGAGCCTGCCCAAACTCAACTACGGTGTGCTGGCCCTGGGCGATACGTCTTACCCGTTGTTTTGCAAGGCAGGCGAAGATGTGGACGGGCAGTTGCAAAAGCTGGGCGGAAAGCGGATCGTGCCGCTTCAAAAGCTAGACACCGATTATGAAGAAGAGGCGGAAGAATGGATCAATAATCTTTTGAATTCGCTTTCGGCTGCTGCACCCCCGGCGCCTGCGGCCGTTGCTCCTGCTGCCAAAAAAACCGGCAAGAAAACATATACCGGAACGATACAGGCAACCATTTACCTGAACGGCCGTGGCTCTGCCAAACAAACCTTTCACCTGGAGATAGCCGCCGCCGATGTGGTGTTCGAGCCCGGCGATGCCATTGGTATCATTCCAAAGAACAAGCCGGAACTGGTGCAGAAAGTATTGGCGCTTGGCGGATTGGCCGGCGACACGCTGGTGCCGTTTAAGAATGAAACAATGCCGCTTTCGCAGTTGCTGAATTCGGCCTCGCTGGTGAATTTATCGGAGCGGGTGGTGAAGAAATATGCCGAAATCGTAAAACAGGATATTCCGGATACACGCATGGATTACTCTGACCTGCTGCGTATTTACCCGGTTAGCTCGCCCGAACAATTCCTGGCTTCGTTGCAGATACTCGACCCCATTTCGCCGCGGCTTTATTCCATTGCTTCGTCGCCGGAGGCGCATGCCGGAGAAGTGCACCTGACGGTTGGCATGCACCGGTTTTGCGTTAACGAGCAAACCCGCGATGGCCTGTGTTCTTATTACCTGTCGCAGATGCAGGAAGGGGAAGCCATTGAATTTTACATTCATAAAAACCACCTGTTCAAATTGCCCGCTGCTGAAAAGGATGTGATCATGATTGGCCCCGGAACAGGCGTGGCGCCTTTCCGTTCGTTTGTGGCGCACCGCGATGCCACCGGCGCCGAAGGGCGAAACTGGCTCTTTTTCGGCGACCAGCATTTCACCACCGATTTTTTGTACCAGACCGAGTGGCTAAGCTGGATAGAAACTGGTGTGCTCACGAAAATGAATGTGGCCTTCAGCCGCGACGGAGAAGAGAAATTATACGTGCAGCACAAACTCTGGCAGCACCGTGAGGAATTGGTGAATTGGATAAACGGCGGAGCCTACCTCTACATCTGCGGTGCCAAGGAACCGATGAGCGTGGATGTAGAAAAAATGCTGACGCAGATAATCAAAGATCAAAAAGCACTGACGGAGGAAGCAGCCACCGAATACCTTGCTGCCTTAAAAGAAGAGGGAAGATTTTTGAAGGACGTTTATTAAGAAAACCTGTGTCTTCCGGTACAGGCGTCCAATTGGTATCAGCTGTGATGATTGGTATCAGGCGAATAGCAGCAGATGCAAATTCTTCCGCGAAATAAATAAGAAATAAAAAACAGGGTCTTCGCTCTGGGCCCTCCCATTGGGAAGGGCAGGGCGGACCGCCTAAAACTTAATAATGGCTGAACAAAAAAACCTATCAGCAGTAGAAAAAATAAAAACAGCAAGCGACGGCTTACGCGGTACCCTGCCTTTGAGCCTGCAGGACGAACTGACCGGTGCGGTGCGGGAAATGGACCATGCGCTGGTAAAGTTTCACGGCATGTACGAGCAGGACGACCGCGACCTTCGGGAAGAAAGGGCCGGCCAGAAGCTCGACAAGCTGTATTCGTTTATGATCCGCCTGCGTATTCCGGGTGGGCTTATTACCCCGGAGCAATGGATCAAGGCCCATGATGTAGCCGGCAAATTCACCACCGGTGTTATCAAGATTACCACCCGGCAAACCATCCAGTTGCATGGCATTTTAAAGCGCAATATCCGGCCCACACTACAGGATTTCAATACCGTCAACCTCGATTCCATTGCAGCCTGCGGCGATGTTAACCGGAATGTGATAGCCAGCAGCCATCCGTCCATTTCGCCCCTGCACCAGCAGATACACGACTATGCGGCCCGCATCAGCAATGCCTTTTTGCCAAAAACGAGGGCGTTTTATGAAATCTGGCTCGACGAGGAAAAAATTGCCGATAAAAAGCTCGAAGAAGACCCTTTGTACGAAGACCGGTATCTGCCGCGGAAATTCAAAATTGCCGTTGCCATTCCGCCGAACAATGACGTGGATGTACTGGCCAATGACCTTGGCTTGATTGCGATTATTGAAGACGGCAAGCTGTCCGGATTTAACCTGGCCGTGGGCGGCGGGCTCAGCTCAACTCATGGCAACCCCGACAACTATGCCCGTATTGCTACCGTAATTGGCTACGTGCCGGAAGCCAACGTGATGAAAGCGGCTTACGAAGTGCTGACGGTGCAACGGGACTTTGGTAACCGCAGCGACCGTAAAAGGGCCCGCCTGAAATACACGGTTGATGTAATGGGCGTGGACGCCTTTCGCGAAGAACTGGAAAAGCGGTGCGGCTTTCAACTGGAGCCAGCAAAGCCTTACACATTTACCGAGCGCCGCGACCATTTTGGTTGGGAGCAAAGCGTTAACGGCGATTGGCACTACACTTTGTTTGTAGAAAATGGCCGCGTAGTAGATGAAGAAGGCCTGGCGATGAAGACGGCCCTGCTGAAGCTGGCCGAAACCGGTAAGGCAAACTTCCGTTTCACCGCCAATCAAAATCTTATTCTTAGCGATATTACCGAAAACGATAAGGGCACCGTGGAAGCGATACTGAACGAGTTTGGGTTGATTTCGCATACGGAAAAAGCCAGCGAAATACGGAAAAACGCGGTGGCTTGTGTGGCACTGAATACCTGCCCGCTGGCACTGGCCGAAGCGCAGCGCTATCTGCCTGCGCTGATTTCAAAGATGGAACCGCTGCTGGAAAAACATGGGTTGCTGAAGGAAGAAATTCATGTACGCATGACCGGATGCCCGAATGGCTGCGGACGTTCGCCACTGGCCGAAATTGGGTTTATTGGTACGGCCTATGGGCGGTATAATCTGCACCTGGGCGGCGACCGGCTGGGCGAACGCCTCAATATAAAGTACAAAGAAAACATTGACGAAGAAACCATTCTGGAAGAACTGGACCGGTTGTTCGGCCGCTATAAGCAGGAGCGGACAAATGGCGAAACCTTTGGCGATTTTGCCATCCGGAAAGGGCTGGTGACAGCCTAAAACAGTACCATGAACACAGCAGAACCGAACATAGAGGTAGCCCCCAAGCGCAGTGCCGGCGAGAACAATCTTTTTCCAATTTTTCTGAAGCTGGAAGAAATGCAGGTGCTGCTGGTGGGCGGCGGCAATGTGGCGCTGGAAAAGCTAACCGCCATTTTAAAAAATTCGCCGCTGACAGCGGTGCGCCTGGTGGCCACTGCCATCAGCAACGAGATCAAAAGCCTGGCCGTACAACACCCGGCCATTGAGCTGATCGAGCGGCCGTTTGAGGACCACGATGTGGCCGGCGCCGACGTGGTGATTATTGCCATCAACGACAAGCAACGCAGTGCCGAAATACGGCAGGTGGCCAAAGCCGCGAAAAAGCTGGTGAACGCCGCCGACAAGCCCGACCTCTGCGATTTCTACCTAAGTTCCGTTGTGCAAAAAGGCAATATCAAAATTGCCATTTCCACCAACGGAAAGTCGCCCACCATGGCCAAGCGGTTAAAAGAAGTGCTCACTCAGGCCATACCGGCCGAGATCACCGACATTACCGATAACCTGCAGGTGATCCGCACAAGGCTCAACGGCAATTTTGCCTACAAAGTAAAAAAGCTTGATAAGCTAACCCGGGGCTTGGTAGAAAATGAAACGGCTGAGAAAGAAAAATGGCGGAAGATTGCTTCCTATATCCTTGTGGCGTTTGGATTGATGTTGTTGGGCCATTTTATTTTTTCTTACATCCCGCTTCAGTTGGTGGCCGACAAAACAGTTACCTTCTATCAATCGCTCGACAAAGCCTTTTTACTGATGATCCTCGCCGGGTTTCTGGCGCAGATGGTGGATGGCGCTACCAGCATGGGCTATGGGGTTACCAGTGCCATTGTGCTGATGTCGGCCAACGTGAGCCCCGCTGCTATCAGCGGCAGCATTCACACAGCCGAAATGTTTGCCAGCGGCGCCTCGGGCTACAGCCATTACAAGTTTGGCAACGTGAACAAAAAAATGTTCCGGGCGCTGCTTATCCCGGGTGTTGTTGGCGCGGTTCTCGGCGCCTTTTTGCTGGTAAAATTTGGTGAAACGCATATTGCGTACGTGCGGCCCATCATGGCTTGCTACACGCTTTTTCTGGGCATCAAAATTTTTATCAATGCTTTTAAAGGCAGTACGGCCAAAAAGAAGTTCAGGCATTACGGCTGGCTGGCCGGCGCCGGTGGTTTTCTCGATTCTTTTGGCGGCGGCGGCTGGGGCCCAATTGTTACGGCCACGCTGATTACTAAAGGACGGACGCCGCGATTTGTGGTAGGATCGGTTTCGCTGACCGAGTTTTTTGTTACCGTCGCCAGCGCCTTTACGTTTTTTTCCCTCATTGGTGTGCAGCACTGGCAGGTGATCCTTGGCCTCATTATCGGCGGCCTTATTGCCGCACCATTTGCCGCCAGGCTTAATGGAAAGCTTCCGCGAAAAGCTTCATTTATTTTGCTGGGCACCGTGGTGGTGATCTGGAGTGTCCGCATCCTCCTGAAGGTGATCTAACGGACACCCGCGAATGGTAAGACTTTCCGTATTACCGAAACCAACTGCCTCACGTCAGTTGATGAAGGCATTGTTGCGATCTTTTATGTCGTGGAGTGTGCGTTTTTCCAGCACCCGCAAAATCGCATCGCGGGCCTCTTTCATCACCGGGTTGATGCCGCAGGTTTCAAGGTTGCAATTTTCGCAGGGCTTGTAAAAATTCAGGCTGACGCAGGTAAGCAGGGCTATGGGCCCATCCACGATCCGGATAACCCGGGCCAGGGTTATTTTTTTCGGCGGCAGCGCCAGGCGATACCCGCCATGACGTCCACGCACACTGACCAGGACATCTTCGTTGCGCAGTTCGCACAGAATCGCTTCTAAAAATTTAATGGGAATATTCTTTTCACGGGCGATGGTGCCAATCAACACCGGCGATTCTTCCGTGTAACGTTCGGCAAGGTAGGCCAGCGCCTGCAGGGCATATTTTGCTTTTTGACTGAGCATGTACAGACTTTCTGCTGCAAATATCCTGTAACTGCTACGGAAAGAAAAATTCAGCTCCCCCATGCGCCGGCGTGAACAAACGTTTGCCGAGGCGCTAACCAGGCTTGGGCTGGAAAATAGTTGCTTCTTGAATGTGATGAAAAAGAGTTTTGATGGTGAATTGAAAAATTACTGTTGCAGGTTTTCAGGAAACGAGTTTTCGTTGAAGGCATTATTCCTTCGCCCAACAAAATGTCTTTCTCTGCTATCATTTTTTTTAGGTTTCGGTCGGTTCTGGGGACAATAAAAAAACTGCGCACACCAAAAAAAATTACCACGATGCAAAAATTTATTTGGCCGGGAAAAACGTGGGTATGTATATTTGCCTACCAAATTAGTAGGAATTAAAATTTTTATCTCCTGCATCATGAAAAAGACGACCGTTCAAAAGAACAAGACAGCCCGCCCATTCAGCAGTCAACCGGCGTTTTGTTGCTGTTGTTCTTTCGTTTGTTGCGAAGCATAATCTAGGCTTTCGCTCTTTTTCCATTTTTCCTTTCGATTGCTTCCTGAACTTTTTATTTGCCAGCCGCGGCATTTGCCGGTACCACATAAGGCACAAGATGCGGGCACCCTGCAGATCGCTATCGGCTGATACGATAAAAACGCCAGTACATTGAAAAGCCGTTGCTAACCGGCGCCGGGCAACAAAACACACCATAGACAGAACCGGTTGTCGTACGAACAATGTTGTTCGCCCTAGCCAAATCATTTAAAGCCGAAGGCAAGTGCCTTCGAAGTGTTTCAAACCAAAAACCAGTCATGAAAAAAAATCTCGCCGCTCTTATTTTCTTTCTTTTCATCTTCTCAGTGTCCTCTGCACAGCGTTTGCTCACGGGAGTTATTAAGGACGGCAAAGGCTTGCCGGTGGAAGCAGCTTCCATTAAAATTAAAAACACCATCACCGCCACTATTGCCGATGCCCGCGGTGCTTTTGCGGTGCCGGCACCGAAGGAACTGCCGTTTACGCTGCAAATCAGTTCGTCGGGTTATCAGCCCAGTGAGATCGAGATCACCGAACTGAAAGACAGTGTCATCAACATTATCCTTGTGGATAACAACCAACTGACGGAGGTCGTTATATCGTCGAGACGCCGGATAGAAGCCGCACAAAATGTTCCCATATCCATCTCTGTGCTCAGCGGCGCACAAGTGCAGGACGCCGGTGCATTTAATGTCAATCGCCTCAAGGAGCTTGTGCCTACCGTGCAGCTTTACTCCTCTAACCCGCGAAATACAACGCTGAACGTACGAGGCCTTGGCTCCAACTTCGGGCTCACCAACGATGGCGTGGATCCGGGCGTAGGATTTTATGTGGACGGCGTGTATTATGCCCGCCCTGCCGCCACCACGCTCGACTTTGTAGATATCGCCCAGATAGAAGTCCTCCGTGGCCCGCAGGGAACACTTTTTGGAAAGAACACCACAGCCGGCGCATTTAACATCACCACCCGTGCACCACGTTTTAAGCCAGGCGCCAGTTTTGAAGTCAGCTATGGCAATTATGGTTTTATACAGGCCAAAGCATCAGTAACCGGTGCACTCTCCAAAAAGCTGGCGGGCCGGCTGTCGTTTTCAGGCACGCAGCGCAATGGAGTTCTGTACAATATCGCTACGCAAAAAGCAGTAAACGATTTAAATAACCTGGGTGTGCGTGGTCAGCTTTTGTACAACGTCTCCGAAAAGGTCAAGGTAACGCTGATAGCAGATGTCACCGATCAAAAGCCCGACGGCTATGCCCAGGTAGTGGCCGGTGTGGTGCGAACCCAACGCGCCGGCTATCGCCAGTTCGATTCCATCATTGCGGCGCTCCACTATCAGTTGCCAACCCGCAATCCTTTCGACAGGATCATTGACCATAACACCGCCTGGCGGTCGGGCAACCAGTTAGGCGGCGTGTCGGCCAATATTGATGCAAAGCTGGGCCGGGGTACGTTGACATCCACCACCGCCTGGCGGTATTGGAACTGGGACCCTTCGAACGACCGTGACTTCACCGGCCTGCCGGTGCTGACGCTTTCGCAGGCGACTTCAAAGCATCAGCAATGGACACAGGAAGTCCGGTATGCCGGTGATTTTTCAAAAAAGCTCAGCGGTGTAATTGGCATTTTCGGCATCAGCCAGGACCTAAAAACCGATCCCTTCCATGTGGAAGAATCCGGTGGGGCCCAATGGCGGTTTTCGCAAAGCACAACCAGCGCCCTTTGGAAAACACCGGGCCTTTTTGAAGGATACGGTATTCGCACCCGGTCGCGGCTGCAAACTTGGGGCGCGGCGGTGTTTGGCCAGCTTGACTGGGCTGTTTCGGACAGGCTGCATGTGCTCCCCGGCCTCCGCTACAATTACGATAAAAAGAAGGTTGACTTCGACCGGCAAACCTATGGCGGGCTGCAAACCACCGATCCGCAACTGCTGGCGCTAAAGCGGCTGGTGTACACCGACCAGGCTTTTGCTGCCACCGTAGATGAAAACAATGTATCGGGCCAGCTCACGGTTTCGTACCGGGCGCAAAAGAATGTGAACACCTTTGCCACGTATTCGGTTAGCTATAAGCCGGTAGGCATTAATCTTGGCGGCCTGCCCACCAACAACGGCGAGGTGATGACAGAACTGGCCCGCATCAAGCCCGAATACGTCACCCATTACGAAGCCGGCGTAAAGACAAGCCCGGCAAAAAATGCAATCCTCAACCTCGTGTTTCACCACACCGCCATACAAGATTATCAAACACAGGTGCAAACCGCCGAAGTGGGCGTGAACCGCGGCTACCTGGCCAATGCAGAAGAAGTAAGGGTGATGGGGCTGGAACTGGACGGCAGTTTAAAATGGAGCGATTATGTTTCGCTGTACGGCAATGCCGCTTACACCAGCGGTAAATACCTGAAGTTTACCAATGCGCCGTTATCGCTGGAAGAAACGGGAGCGGCCAAATCTTTCAAGGATATTTCCGGTGCGGTGCTGCCCGGTATTTCGAAATGGGCAGGCTCTTTTGGCGGCGAGCTTACATCGGCCCTGAGGCCTGTTCTAGGGCAAACGGGCCGGTACTTTTTTGCAGCCGATGGCTATTACCGGTCGTCGTTTTCATCAAGCCCCTCGCCATCTGCCTACCTTAACATTGATGGCTACACGCTTTTTAATGCAAGGGCGGGTTTCCGCATCCCGGAAGGACTGACGTTTTTCATCTGGGGCCGTAACCTCTTTGGCAAAAACTACTTTGAGCAACTGCTGCCGGCAGCGGGCAATTCCGGCCAATATGCCGGTGTGCTGGGCGACCCAAGGACCTTCGGCGTCACCTTGCGGTATTCGGTTCAATAGCCCAGGTGGAGTGCAATAAAATGATGTAGCGATTCATTGATGTTATGTACAGGCTTTTGATCATTTTCTTTTTGGCTGCTTTGCTACCGGCTATGGCCGGGGCGCAGCAAAAGCAGGTGACAAAGGAGGAGCAGGTTTGGCTGGGCTATTTCAACCAAACCCGCCTCTCCAGCAAATGGGGCGTGTGGACGGATATTCACCTCCGCACCAAAGAAGATTTTTTTACGCAGTTTTCGCAGGCCCTCTTTCGGGTTGGGCTAACGTATTACCTCAGTAACGATGCAAAGCTGACGGCCGGGTATGCCTATGTGCATCATTTTCCGGCCGACAACCATCGAAATGTTGCCCAGCCGGAGCACCGGCCATGGCAACAGTTGCAATGGCACACAAGGTTTCAACGGTTGCGATTGATGCAATGGTTTCGCCTGGAGCAACGCTTCCGGCGAAAAATCCGCAATGATGATGAGCTGGCCGATGGATACCAGTTTAATTTTCGTGGGCGGCACAACATATTAGCCCAGTTGGCGCTGGGTGGTCAACCGTTCCGCCCCGGAAGCCTTTCGTTTGTGTTGTCGAACGAAGTGTTTGTGAATGTTGGGAAAGAAATTGTTTATAATAGCTTTGATCAAAACCGTGCCTTTGCCGGCATTGCGATCCATGTAAACCAGCACGACAACCTGCAAGTTGGTTATATGAATATTTTTCAGCAGCAGGCGGCAGGGAACCGCTACCGGTCGGTACATGTGCCGCGGCTATTCTATTTCCATAATCTCGACCGCCGCAAAAAACAATAGCAAAAAAAAGTGCCGGCAGAAATACATCCACCGGCACCGCCCTTGTGATGGCTTCAGTTTCCAAAGGGCTATGCTGTTCACAACCTCTCTTTTGCCTATTGCCGGTTGGCAAAAGGCAACAAGGCGCCATGCTCCGGCTGCGTTTGTAAAAGAAGAAGCTGCGTATTTGCTAAACCAAAAAGAGAGGGGTTCGGGTGATGGCTGTTCCACGGGAGGGTGTAACAGATTTTCTTCGCAAACAGGTGAATAAAAAGACCGACGATCCGGCAAACATTAAGAAAAAACAACGGGCAATTAAAGGGAAAATTAAAGTCATTATGGGACGGCAATAAACGCAGAAGTTGCCTGGATTGGTGTGTTTTCATAATAGGTACCTGGCTGCTGCCAGACGAATTTGGTTGACGGATAGGGTTCGTGCTTCTTCGGTCGGCTATCAGGAAAAAACCTTCGTTGAACTACGAACCGGAGACAAAGAAAGAACGTAATATTCACATTCGCAAGTGCTGCGCTTAATTTCCTTCCGCTGCCGCAGTGGATAAACCGATTTGTAGTTGAAAAATGCGGAAAAGTTATTAGACGATGAAAAAGCTGCACCAGGATACTATACGATAAGCCTGAACAGCAATTTCCGGAGCAGCTAGCTTTTATCTGCTCAGTTCAGCAGAAGGGTTGATGTTTTTTCGAAAGGAAACAGCTTATTGACTACTCCCTCGGACGACCTGCCTGATTTCACTTATTTGTATCACCGGCTGAATGTTGGTGTAATGCTTAAAATCATTGACGATGGCATCGCGGTTTTGGCCAATGGCTTTATTGTATTCGTCCACATTCCGCACATAAAAATAGCCAATAGCCAGGTAGGGAATCTTATCGGCGGTTGTGCGGCCCGCGATGCCTTTATCAATTTCGTAAAATTTCAAATTTTTACCCAGCAGGGCAGCCACCATTGGCATATGCCTGGTTTCGTAGTACGCCATGTCAAACGTTTTTCCTTCTCCGCTTGGATACAGCACTGCTATTTTAAACAGCTCATTGCCGGGTGCGGACCCGTGTAAAAGCTGCCCGGTTTTGCAGCTTAGCAAACCGGCAAGAAATAAAAGCAGCAGGAGGCGTGTCATTGTGGTTGACATAAAAAAAGACAGGTAAAAAATTAGAAAAACAAGTTGGAGGGAAACTACGAAAAAGCAGCAAGAAACAGCATCGCCGCCAAACAAAAAAGGCTCCCAAACGGGAGCCTCTCGAAGTTGCGAAGGCTGGGATCGAACCAGCGACCTTCGGGTTATGAGCCCGACGAGCTACCGCTGCTCTACTTCGCGATATAGTAAGTTTAAAAGAACTGTTTTGGCGTTCTCCGCTACTGCTGAACGGAGTGCAAATATAGAGCGGCATATCATTCCATCCAAACATTTTTATTCGGCTACCTTTGTTTTCTAAATCTTTAACAGAGCGTGAAGTCTGGTTTCGTCAACATTTTTGGAAAGCCCAATGCCGGCAAGAGTACCCTGCTCAATGCGCTGATGAAAGAAAAGCTCGCCATTGTATCGCCCAAAGTGCAAACCACCCGCCACCGTATCAAAGGCATCCTTTCCGCACCCGGCTACCAGATTATTTTTTCCGACACGCCGGGCATTGTGGAACCGAAATACAAGCTGCACGAGAAAATGATGCAGGCGGTAAAAACGGCGCTGGAAGACGCCGACCTGGCCTTGCTGCTGGTTGATGCGGCGACCGACTGGGCCGAAGCGGATGCTATCTTTTCGGCGTTGCGCCTGAAGGTGCCGGCCTTTGTGCTGCTGAACAAAGCCGATACGGTGAGCCCGGCAAAACTGCAAGAGGCCTCTGCTATTTTCGCTGGAAAACGGTATGCAAAAGAAATTTTACCGGTGTCGGCAACTACCGGTTTTGGCATACCGGAGCTGCTGGATAAAATCATTGCCGGTTTGCCGGAAGGCGAGGCCTTTTATGCCGAAGATGAAATGTCGGACCTGCCTACCCGTTTTTTTGTTGCCGAAATCATTCGAGAAAAAATTTATGCCTTGTTTGAAGAAGAAATTCCCTACCACACAACGGTGGTGGTGAATGAATTCAAACAAAAAGCGTCGCTTGTAAAAATAGGCGCAGAAATCATTGTGCAACGCGAATCGCAGAAAGCGATCATCATTGGCGAAAAAGGGAAAATGATCCGGCAGATCGGCACCCTGGCGAGGGGCGAGATTGAAACCTTTTTAGAGCAGAAAATTTTCCTGGAGCTTTTTGTAAAGGTGCGGCCCAAATGGCGCGACAATGAAACCTTCCTGCGGGAATACGGCTACTAGTTTGCTTTTTTTCCGCAGTAGGTGTTCACGAAATTTCTTGCTGCGCTTTTTTGGTTAAAATGAAGCATTTACCGCCCTGCGGCAAATTTGCTTTTTACACTGTGGTGATTATCTTCGCCGCCTTAGCAACCAAAATTAACCGATGTTTATGGGTAAGCCTTTGCCCTGGCTTGTGCTGATTCTGCTCCTTTCTGCAACCGTTTTTACTACCGTCGCCAACGACCGGTTTGCTACCGGCGATAATATCGTCATCACCCGTTCGTCAGAAACCTATCGCTATGCCTACAGCAGAGAGAGAGGCGCCGTGGTGGTGGAAGGCGAGGTGGTTAATCAATACACCTGCAATAATTTCCGCGACAAGGCCGCTTTCTATCGTTTTTTCGACGGGCAAACACAACTGGAATCGGTGGAGCTGTTTGAAAACGGAAAAAAGGGCGCTGCCGCCACAAGCCTGCAGGATTACGCCATCGAGGATATTTTTTACTCCGATGCCAAAATCTACAACCTTGAATTGACCTTTCCCAAGAGCGGGTGGCAGAACGAGGTGCGGCTGAAACAAACCATCACCGATCCGCGGTACTTCTGCAATGTATTTTTCCATGAGCCTTACCCGGTGACAGAAAAAACGATTACCGTTATTGTGCCGGCCTGGATGAAAGCCGAGGTGAAGGAGTTTAATTTCGAAGGCTACGAAGTGCTGCGCCAACACACGGTTTCGGAAAAAGACGGCGCCGACATTTATACCTGGACACTGCGCCATCTGCCGGCCCGCAAACAGGAGCCACGACAGCCGGGCGCCACCTGGGTGTGGCCGCACCTGCTGGTGCTGTCGAAAGCCGCCAATACCGGCGGGCAATCAAAAATCTTCTTCAATACACTGGCCGACCAGTACGCCTGGTATCGCCAGGTGCTTTCGCTATGCCGCAACGATGTTGGCGCCATCAGAACCAAAGCGGCAGAAATTACGGCTAGCGCTAAAACCGGGTTAGACAAAGCAAAAGCCATACTGTATTGGGTTTATGACAACATTCGTTATGTGGCATTTGAGGATGGCATAGCAGGTTTTAAACCCGATGAAGCACAAAATGTACTGGCCAAAAAATATGGCGACTGCAAAGGCATGGCCAACCTGACCAAAGAACTGCTGAAAGCCGTGGGGCTCGATGCAAGGCTGGCATGGATTGGCACCAACCACATTCGCTACGATTACACCACGCCGTCGCTTTGTGTTGACAACCACATGATCTGTTGCCTGGTGTACGAGGGCAAAAAATATTACCTCGACGGAACGGAACAATACCTGCCGATGGCGCAGTATGCCGAGCGCATTCAGGGCCGGCAGGTGCTGGTGGAAAACGGCGATAGCTTTTTGCTGGAAACCATTCCGGCCGCTACGGCCGAACAAAATTTAACGCTCTTTAGCGAAGTCCTGCAAATCCATAACGATAGGCTGGAGGGAGCGGTTGAATACCGTTTCCGTGGCGAAAGCAAAGAGCAACTGCTGCACGCCATTCACCGGTCGAAAAAAGAAAAACGGGAAGCCGGATTGGAGCGCTATATCACCAACGATAATATGAAATACAGCATCACCGGCCTGCAAACAGCGGATGTAGAGCAGGTGGACGGAGAGCTATGGATGAAATTTAACGTGCGTAATGCCGGCTCGGTGGCGGCCTTCGGCAATGAGCTTTACGTGGACATAGATTACAACAAAACTTTTGACCAGTTGCTGATAGACAGTGGCCGGCGTTTTCCTTTTTGTTTTTCTTACAAGCACTACTACCAAACAGAAACCGTGTTGCAACTGCCGGCCGGTTACAAGCTGGCGTCTTTGCCAAAAGACCTTATCGAGGAGCATCCCGCCTTTTCGTTTTCGTGCCCCCGCTGACCATTTCCAAAAATCTTATCTTCCTTTAGCAAAAAATCGTTGGCATGAAAAAAACGTCGCTGCTCCTTTTGTTGCTTTCTACGCTGCTGAGCGCAATGGCGCAAGTGTTTATTGAGCAGGCGCCGGTGGGTGCCGCCGCCGTAGGCGAATACAATTTTTATGGTACCGGCACGCTTAACAAATCCATTCCATACAACCGTATAAAAGGTAGCCCTTTTTGGAGCGACAGGTGGCAACTGGCCACTCTTTACAGCGGCAACCGGCGTTTCAGTACGCTGCCGGCCAGGCTAAACCTGGCCACGCATGAAATTCATTTTTTGCAGCAGGAAAAAGAACTGGTGGCCACGCCGGAGAATGGCATTACCGCTATCGTTTTCCACCAGAACAACGACACGGCGCTTGCACTGGCGGCCTTCCGCAAAGAAATGCAGGAACCCTATCTGCCCGGCCAGCCCTTCTCGGGTTTTATGCAACTGCTCAACTATGGACACTACCAGTTGCTGAAATTCACCGACCGGGCCGTGGGCTCGGCCGACACCTTGTTTGGCACGCAAAAACGATATTTTTTCCGCGACAATGTCTCTTACTTTATCCGGGCCAAAGAGTTGGTGAAGCCAATCAAGAAATTGAATGAAGAAAATGTGCTCACGCTGTTGCCTTCTTCGTCGGCACTAAACCGGTGGATGCAGGAGCAAAAGCTGAACCTGAAACGCGAAGAAGACGTGCTGAAACTGCTGGCGCACTACAACGTCAGCATGGCCAATTCGCCCAGATGAACCGGATGCCGTAATTTTGGCCTCTTTTTAAATCAGGCAAAAGACGGCGATATGGCATTTACTGTAGCGATTGTAGGACGGCCGAACGTAGGCAAAAGCACCATCTTCAACCGGCTGCTGGAGCAGCGAAAGGCAATTGTGGAAGACATCCCCGGCGTAACTCGCGACCGGCAATACGGCATTGCCGACTGGAACGGCAAGTCTTTTTATGTGATAGACACCGGCGGCTTTGTGCCCGAAAGCGAAGATGTGTTTGAACGGGAAATCCGCAAGCAGGTGCGTATAGCCATGGACGAAGCCAGCGTGATTTTGTTTGTGGTGGACGCTGCCACCGGCATGACAGATCTCGACGATGCCATGGCCGACGTGCTGCGGCGTGCAACGAAGCCGGTTTTCCTGGTGGTGAATAAAGTTGACAATAACGAACGCATGCTGGAGGCCTCTGAGTTTTACAGCCTGGGCTTTGAAAAGCTTCACTTTATCTCGGCCATGAGCGGCAGCGGCACCGGCGACCTGCTCGATGACGTAACCGCATTGATCAAAGACGAAGCGGATGCCGCCGAAGATGAAGGCATACCCAAGTTCGCTATCATAGGCCAGCCCAACGTGGGCAAGTCGTCGCTGCTGAATGCCCTAACCGGCGAAGAGCGGACCATTGTCAGCGAAATAGCCGGCACCACCCGCGACACCATTCATACAAGGTACAACCTGTTTCAAAAAGACTTTATCCTTATTGACACCGCCGGTATCCGCCGTAAAGCCAAGGTGCACGAAGACCTGGAGTTTTATTCCGTGATACGGGCGATAAAGGCCTTGGACGAAGCCGATGTTTGCCTGCTGCTGCTCGATGCGGAAAAAGGCATCGCTGCGCAGGATTTATCCATTTACAGCCTGGCAGCCCGGAAAGGCAAGGGCCTGGTGGTATTGGTAAACAAATGGGACCTGGTGGCCAAAGAAACCAACACGGCCCGCGACTACGAACGGAGCCTGAAGCAGCGGCTGGCCCCCTTCAACGATGTGCCGGTGCTGTTTATTTCGGCCAAGGAAAAAACCCGCATCTTCCAGGCAATTGAAGCCGGGTTAAAAGTGTTTGAAAACCGCCACCGCCGGATCACCACTTCGGTGCTAAACGAAAAAATGCTGGCAGCCGTTCAGGCCTACCATCCACCGGTGGTAAGAGGGCACCCGGTCAGCATCAAGTATGTTACGCAGTTGCCCACCGCCGTGCCGTCATTTGCTTTTTTTACCAATTTTCCCGATGACATTAAAACGCCGTACAAAAACTATCTTGAAAACAAATTGCGGGAAAACTTCGATTTTAAAGGTGTGCCGGTGCGACTATTTTTCCGGAAAAAATAAAAAAGCGGCTGTCTTCAGTAGAAAAGACAGCCGCTTTCACTAAACCCTACCGGGTGAATCCTTCATAAAGAAAAGGCGAAGGAAATGTTGGGCGCATTCGCAACCATGATTCCGGCGGGATTCAGGCGGGCACCAAACTAAATTGACTGCTGATCCGCTGCACATTGGCACTGAACTTTTCCAGCTCGGCCGCTTGCTGGCGGATAAATACATTGTCTTCCAGCCTTCCCACCACGGCCTGCATTTCTTTTTCGTTGGCATACATCATTTGCCGAAACTCATTTTCGTAATCCTTGCTTCTCGAATCGAGGATCTTCGCTGCCATCCATTGCCGGAACGAAAGTGTTTGCTGCAGAAGGGTGGCAAATAGGTCCGCCGTAAATCCGGCTTTGTCCACCTGCAACAGCTCAAATAACGATGCGATGGCATGCCGGCGTTTTTGCCCGGGATATTGTTTGCCGCAGCGCAGGTAAAAATTGTGCACGTCGTTCCATCCAGTCACTATTCCACTTTTTATTTGGTGCAAAAGTTCGGCGAGGTCGTCATCGGCAATCAATTGCCCGCCAACGTTGGTCCAGGCAGTGCGGCCCACCGTGTCCGGTATGGCCTGTTGCAGCTCGTCGAACGACGCAATGTCTTCTTTTTCAATGAACGTCACCAACTGCTCCATGGCATAGCAAACCACCAGTTTTTTGTAAATATCGTAAGCCTCTTTTACCTTAATGAGCAGGGTGGGGCGGTTGCTGCATTCAAAACCTTCAGCCAGCACTTCCAGGGTCTTCCAGTCCGTACTGTCGTCATTGAGCAGGCGTTCGCCTTCGTTGATGGCAACAGCAGCCGGCGCCTGTTTTAATTCCGGTTTCACCGCCCAGGCCGAAAACTTCCGTAAGAGGTTAAGGGCTGTAAAAACTTCATTGACACTGTCGGGCGCCAAAAAATCATATTCAATAAACTGCAGCTTTTTGGTGCGTTTGTCACGATCGGCGTATTTGGCCGCATTGCGGGCAAGGGCATAAAGGTTGTACAAAAACCAGTAAGCGGGCATCACCACCAGGCGGTTGTTGGCAACGTCGTTGCTTACCAGCGAAAACGGGAGAGGAATGTTGAGCTCCGCGGGGTAATCGCCTTTGGCCAAAAGCGTAAACGTGGCAAATTTTGAGTTGTGCTTGATGCTGACACACAAACCCGGCCAGAAGCCGCGGCCCGCCTGCATTTCGCCATCGGCGGCACGGCTGTTGTGGTTGGAACCAAGGGTGGCGCCGGCCGCAATATTACTTTGGCCCATCACCGTGGCGGCAATCAGGAATGAGTTGTTGTGGTGCTGCTCGTGAAAGGGATAGATGAGCGAGTTCAACACCTCGCAACAGGAGATAGTAGAGTTATTACCGAGAAAAGAATTAATGAGCCGGGCGCCGTATTTTAATTGTGAATGCGAGGCCATAAAAAACCGCACGGCCTTTACCCCGTAAAAAATGCGGCAGCCAAAACCAACGATGCCGTTCACCAACTCGCAGCCTTCGCCAATTTGCGAGGGAGCTTCGGCCGACGAATTGATGGTGAGGTTTTTTAGCTTGTTGGCGCCTTTAATATAGGCATCGCTTCCCACCCAAACATCCTTGATGATGGCAGTGTTTTTGATAACGCAATTGTCGCCGATTTTACCATAATAACCCCGCTGCTTGTCGAATTTTTTTTCCGTAAAAAGCTTGAAGCGTTCCAGGAGCGCCGCATCGTCGCGGTGCTTGCTCCAGAGATAGGCATCGCCGGGCAGCATGCCGTTAAACGGTAAAATTTTGCGGCCGCCGTTTTCGTTACAAACCTCCAGCCAAATCCTGATGTCCTCTTCCTCGCCCTCCTTGATAACGCCGTTGCCAAATTTAGCATGATCGGTGGTGTGCAGCTCGTTTACGTTGGCCAGCATTACTTCATTGCCTATGATGTAGTGCGACATATAGTTGACATTATTCACCACCACATTGTCGCCAAAATCGCAACTGATGATAGTGCTGTCGTATAAGCCCACCGGCATTGTGATGTTGTGATATTCAAGGGCAATGCTTTCCAACTTGCCGATGCGCACAAGGCCAAAAAACTTGCAGTTTTTCACCAGCTCGGGGTTGAAGGCGTCCGATACCTGTATCTTGTTCCAGTCGTCGGAGGTATTGCGGTTGCGCACCAGCACTTCTATTTCGTAAGCCGAAAGATTGCGGTAGCTGATGCCGTTGCGGTTTTGAAAATTGCGCAGGTGGTATTCGTTTTTGCCTTCGGGCAAAAAAGCAGCCGGAATAAAATCGTAGCCGATGGATCGAAGGGGCTTTTTGTTCATAGGTTCTTTTGCTAAACCAGGTTTAAAATAGCCGCTGCCGCGGATTGTTTGGAAAGAATAAAGATAACGGAGCTGCCGAAAAAGCGAAAACCCCTCGGCTGGAGGGGTAAACATTTATTCGACCGTGACAGACTTGGCCAGGTTCCGCGGTTTGTCAACATCGTACCCTTTGGCCACGCCAACATAATAGGAGAGAAGTTGCAGCGGAATCACACTCAGCATAGGCGCCACAATCTCGTCGGCTTCGGGCACTACAATCACATCGTTGGCCAGCGACGTGCTTTGCTCGTCACCGTCATTGATCACCGCAATGACCTTGCCTTTGCGGGCCTTTATTTCCTGCATGTTGCTGATGACTTTTTCGTGGTACGAGTCTTTGGTAGCCACAAACACCACCGGCAGGGTTTCGTCCACCAGCGCAATGGGACCATGCTTCATTTCGGCAGCCGGGTAACCTTCCGCATGGATATAAGAAATCTCTTTTAGCTTCAGGGCGCCTTCCAGGGCTACCGGAAAATTATAGCCCCTGCCCAGAAACAACGCGTCGGAGCAATCTTTGTATTTTTCGGCCAGGGCTTTCACCTGGTCGTTTTGCTCCAAAGCGGTTTTTACTTTTTCGGGAATGGCGTCCAGTTCCCGCACCAGCTTCAGGTAGCGGTCTTTTTCGATGCTGCCTTTCATCTCGGCTATTTTCAGCGCAATCATGGTTAACACCGCCAGTTGGGCCGTAAATGCTTTGGTGGAGGCCACACCGATCTCCGGTCCCGCATGCGTATAGGCGCCGGCATGAGAAGCTCTGGCAATACTCGATCCCACCACGTTGACCACCCCAAGAATGATGGCCCCCTGGTTTTTGGCATTTTCTATTGCCACCAGCGTGTCGGCGGTTTCGCCACTTTGCGAAATGGCGATAATTACGTCCCCTTTGTTGATGACCGGGTTGCGGTAGCGGAATTCCGATGCATATTCCACTTCCACATTGACCCGGCAAAGCTCTTCGAAAATGTATTCGGCCACCAAACCGGCATGCCAGCTTGTGCCGCATGCCACCATCACAATGCGATTGGCATTGACCAATTGCTCGGCATATTTTTCAATGCCACTCATTTTAATGCTGCCGGAAGTAGCGTCGAGGCGGCCACGCAGGCAGTCATGAACCGTTTGCGGCTGCTCAAAAATTTCTTTCAGCATGAAATGGTCGTATCCGCCTTTTTCAATGGCGGCCAGTTCCATATCCAGCTTGGTGATGTACGGTGTTTGGCGCTCGTTGCCCAGGTTTTTCAGAATCAGTTCATCGGGCTTGATGATGGCCACTTCGTAGTCGTTGACGTACACCACTTCTTTCGTGTATTCAATGATGGGCGATGCGTCGGAAGCCAGGAAGTGTTCATTTTTGCCGATGCCGATTACCAGCGGGCTGCCCTTACGGGCAGCAATGAGCGTGTCGGGATTTTCCTGGTCAATCAGCACAATCACGTAGGCGCCCACGATCCGCTTTAGCGCAATACGAACCGCTTCTTCCAGCGGACAGTTATTGTTTACCTTGATGTCTTCGATAAAATTGAGAAGCACTTCGGTGTCGGTATCGCTATGAAACTGGTAGCCTTTTTTTTGCAGCTCCTGTTTCAGTTGGGCATAGTTTTCAATAATGCCGTTGTGGATCATGGCCAGCTTGCCGCTGTTGGAGAGATGGGGATGGGCATTGCGGTCGTTCGGCTCGCCATGGGTAGCCCACCGGGTATGGCCAATGCCAATGTGTGCATGCAGGTCTTTGCCCACGATGTTCTCTTCCAGCTCGGCCACTTTCCCCTTCTTTTTATACACTTTCAGCCCGCTGTTGAGCAGCGCTACGCCGGAGCTGTCGTAGCCGCGGTATTCGAGGCGTTTTAATCCTTTCAGAATCACAGGGTAGGCTTCACGTGGCCCGATATAAGCAACAATTCCGCACATGGGGAGATAAGTTTTTAATAAGGTGCGAAAGAAAACAAAAACGGGGAAAAAAGGAAATGGAATACGGCGAAGCGCCGTTTTACAGCAGTTTTCCTTTGAGAATAAGCAAGGCCACCGAAAAGTAAATGATCAGGCCTGTGACATCCACCAGGGTGGCCACAAAGGGGGTAGAGGAAGCGGCGGGGTCGGCGCCAAGGCGTTTCAAAATCAGCGGCAGCATGGAGCCCACCAGGGTGCCCCAAAGAACCACACCCGTCAGCGAGATACCAATGGTACTGGCCACGCTGAGGTAATACTGGCCAAAGGTGTTGGAAAGCATGTGCCAGACCGAAATGACGGTAAAACCAAGAATGCAGAGCGTAAGCCCCAGCAGCAGGCCCGAGAGAATCTCCCGGCGCATAATGCTCCACCAGTCGCTGATGGAGATTTCGCGAAGCGCCATGGCCTGGATAATGAGCGTGGCGGCCTGCGAGCCGCTATTGCCGCCACTGGAAATAATGAGCGGAATAAAGGTGGCCAGAATCACCACTTTTGCTATTTCGTCTTCAAACTGGTGCATGGCACTGATGGTGATCAGTTCGCCAATGAACAACACAATCAGCCACACCACCCGCTTTTTAAAAAGCCGCATCAGCGATATTTCGAGGTAGGGTTGCTCTAAGGCTTCGGTACCACCAATCTTTTGAATGTCTTCGCTGAACTCCTCGTTGGCCACCCAAAGAATATCATCAATGGTAACAATGCCCAGCAGCTTGTTGCTGTTGCTCACCACAGGCAATGCCACCCTGTTATTCATTTTAAATGCTTCGTTTGCTTCTTCCTGATCGGCATAGGCATTGAGCGAAATAACCCGGTCGTCCATTAACTCACTCACTTTTTTATCGGGCGGTGCCAGGATAAATTCGCGAATCCGGATGTCGTCGAGAAGCTCGCCTTTTTCATTGATGACGTAAATCACGTCAATAGTTTCGCTGTTTTTTCCAACCCGGCGAATGATCTCCAGCGTTTCTTTCACCGTATTTTTTTCGTACACATACACATAGTCGGGTGTCATGAGGCGGCCCACGCTGTTTTCAGGATAGCCCAGCAGCGACAGGGTGATTTTTCGTTCGGCCGGGTTCAGCAGTTTTATCAGCTCGCGAACCACACCGCCTGGCAAATCTTCCAGCAACGCTGTGCGGTCGTCGGGCGGAAGCTCATTCAGCAGTTCGGCGGTTTTGCTGGGCGGAAGTTTTTGAATGATGTCTTGCTGCGTGGGTGTTTCCAGTATCTTGAAAACGCCGGATGCCCGGTGAATGGACATGTACATGACCACCGAAGCATCGTGTTCGGGCAGCGTGTAGATAAGTTCGGCCACATCGCTGATGTTTTGCTGGTCGAGGAATTGCCGGATTTCATCCGGATCGCCTTTTTCCAGCACATGCTCCAGTTCTGCCTGTAATGTTTCCAAGGTCATGTTTCAAAATTAGGACAGTAATGGCAACACCGCCTATCTTCATTCTTAAATAACATGAAAGGCAAAGCGCTTAGCTATTTGCGGGAGGGCATCTACGTTGCTGCCGCCAAAGGAATGGGCCGCGGCGTTTTTACGTCCGAACCCATCACCGCCGGCACTTTGATTGAGCTGGCCCCGGTGATTGTGATGACCGGCGGGGAGCGCCTTTTACTCGACAAAACTCTTCTACACGATTATATTTTTGAATGGGGTAAAAAGCTTGACCAATGTGCTATGGCACTGGGCCTTGTTTCTGTTTACAACCATTCGTACAGTGCCAATTGCCAGTATGGCATGTACTTTAAACAGCAGGCCATCAACATTATTGCAGTGCGGGATATTGAAGCAGGCGAGGAGCTGTTTATCAATTACAATGGCACGTGGAATGATGAAAAGAAGGTTTGGTTTGACAAACCTGCGTCTGCCTGAAGAGGGTGCAGGTGCAATATGCTGAGTTTTTGCCTGCACCTTCCAAGTGCAGATTTCAAAGGATATGCTGTTGGCGTGTCCTTTCCAATTTCATGCAGAATCTATTCTATTCTTCTTCACCCCAAGCTTCAATAATGAAACGTTTTTCATACGCTATGCTGAAGTGCTGCTTTCATCGTCTGTTGCAGCTTGCCACGCCTCGGGCTTGATCGCACTCTTTTGCATTCAATCGAACATAACACCACTCACACCACCTGTCCGCCTGCGACTTAAACAAAACAGAAAAAATGAACCGGCCGCAACTGGGCCCACTTCAGGGGGCGGGACGTATCATTTCAACAAGCCCTTGATTTCATTCAGCTTCAGCAATGCCTCCACTGGCGTCAGGCGGTTAATGTCCAGGCCCTCTAGCATTTTCCGGATGTCCTCGAAAGTTTGGCTGTGGGCATCGAAGATGCTTAGCTGCATTTTTGGTGCGTTCAGGCTTTTTATATTTTGTGTCAGCGCCGCGTCCACCTGTTTTTCTTCCAGTTGTTTCAGCACCTCATTGGCCCGCTGGACCAGGCTTTGCGGCATGCCCGCCATTTTTGCTACATGAATGCCGAAACTATGGGTGCTGCCGCCGGGTGCCAGCTTGCGTAGAAAGATTATTTTGTTGCCCACTTCCTTATTGGTCACATGATAATTTTTTACCCGCGGCAGCTTGTTTTCCAGCTCGTTCAGCTCGTGGTAATGCGTGGCGAAAAATGTTTTCGGTTGCTCCGGTACGTTGTGCAGAAATTCGGCAATGCTCCAGGCAATGGAGATACCGTCGTAGGTGGATGTGCCCCGGCCAATTTCGTCGAGCAGGATCAGGCACCGCGGCGAAACATTATTGATGATAGAAGCCGTTTCGTTCATCTCCACCATAAACGTGCTTTCGCCGGCACTGAGATTGTCCGAGGCCCCTACACGGGTAAAAATTTTGTCGGTGAGCGGTACGCTTGCTTCGGCAGCAGGCACAAACGATCCCATGTGCGCCATCAGCGTAATCAGCGCCGTTTGCCGCAGCAAGGCCGACTTGCCGCTCATGTTGGGACCCGTAAGGATAATGATCTGCTGCTGCTCTTTATCAAGGGTTATGTCGTTGGCAATAAACGGTTCGGCCGGCGGCAGGGAGCGTTCTATCACCGGGTGCCTACCGTCGCGTATTTCCAGGGCATCGCCATTGTGAAGCTGTGGCTTTTTGTAATTGTACTGCAGGGCATTTCCGGCAAAGCAGCAAAGGCAGTCGAGGGTAGCGGCAATATGGGCCGCGGCCTGAATGGGCGAAATGAAATCATGCAGTTCATTCAGCAGTGCATCGTATAACTGCAGTTCTATGGCCAGTATCTTTTCTTCGGCCCCGGTAATCTTCTCTTCATATTCTTTCAGTTCGGGTGTAATGTACCGTTCGGCATTGGCCAGCGTTTGCTTGCGCATCCAGCTGGCCGGTACCTTGGCTTTGTGCGAATTGGTGACTTCGAGGTAATAACCAAACACATTGTTGTAGCCGATTTTTAAAGAAGAAATACCCGTGCGCCCACTTTCGGCCTGCTGCAGTTGCAGCAGGTATTCTTTGCCGTGATGGGCAATCGCCCGGAGATCGTCCAGCGCAACGTCCACGCTGGTATTGATAAAGCCTCCTTTGGCTGCCAGCGCCGGTGGGTTCTCAGCGATCTGCGCGGCAATCTTTCCCGCCATATAATGACAGGGGTTGATGGTGTCGCCCAGGCGCTGCAGGTAGGCATTTTCGCTGCTCAGGCAAAGTTGTTTTATAGCATCAATCTGGCGCAGCGACCGGGCCAGTTGCAGCAATTCGCGGGGATTGATTTTTTTGAGTGGAATTTTCGACACCAGGCGTTCCATGTCGCCACATTGCTTCAGCGCCGCCAGCAGCTTTGTGCGCAGTTCGGCATTTAAAATCCAGAAAGAAACAGCTTCCAGGCGTTCATTGATCTTTTGTATATCCTTCAGTGGAAAAACGATCCACCTGCGCAGCATCCTGGCGCCCATCGGCGTGGCCGTGTTGTCGAGCACATCCAGCAGCGTTTGGCTGCCTTCGCCGCTCTTGTGTATCAGTTCCAGGTTACGGATGGTAAAGCGGTCCATCCATAAGTGATCGGCCTGTTCCAGCTTGTGAATGGACGTAATGTGCTGCAGGTTGGGATGTTCGGTTTCTTTCAGATAATGCAGCACAGCGCCGGCCGCCACAATCCCGGCGCCGGCGCCTTCTATGCCAAATCCTTTCAGCGAGTGTGTGTCAAAATGCTTCAGCAGGTTTTCTTCGGCATACGCCAGGCTAAAGATCCACTCGTCGAGAGCATAGGTGTAAAACCGTGCACCGAATTCTTCTTTAAAACGGCGCTGCTGATGCCGCTGGTAAATCACCTCTGCCGGCTTAAAACCCATGAGCAGCTTGTCGGCATATTCGCGGTTGCCTTCGGCCAGGAAAAATTCGCCGGTGGAGATGTCGAGAAACGACAGTCCGTACTGCTCATTCTGCATATGCACGGCTGCCAAAAAATTATTGCTGTTAAAGTCGAGCAGCTTGTCATTGGTCGCCGTTCCCGGCGTCACCATTTCGGTAACGCCACGCTTTACAATTCCTTTGGCGACTTTCGGGTCTTCCAACTGATCGCAAATGGCTACCCGGTAACCAGCTTTCACCAGCTTGTGCAGGTAGGTGTCGAGGGCATGGTGCGGAAAACCCGCCAGTTCACTGTCCGATGCCCCGCCATTGTTTCGTTTGGTTAGCGTAATGCCCAGCACCTGTGAGGCAATCACGGCATCTTGCCCAAAGGTTTCGTAAAAATCGCCCACGCGGAACAGCAACACGGCATCAGGGTATTTTGCCTTGATGGCCTTGTGCTGTTGCATCAGCGGTGTTTCTGCTGGTTTGATTTTATTCATACCGGTAGCGGCAAAAATAGCGGCTGAGGCAGCACTTGTAGGTGTTTTTTATCCACGCAGCAAAGCGGCTTATTTTTGTTGAAAAGGACACCGGCAGCCAGGCGAATGATGATCATGAACGCCTTTAAATGTTGATCCGGACAAAATAGAATTCAACGTATGCGAAAACTGAGCATGGACGCATTGGGCCGCAAAACGGTGGATGAATTTCGCCTGTCTGAGAAACAGCCGGTCATTGCGATCCTGGAAAATATCCGGAGCGCTTACAATGTCGGGTCCGTGTTTCGCACGGCCGATGCGTTTTTGCTGGAAGCGATCTACCTCTGCGGATACACCGCTTTTCCGCCGCACAAAGAAATACGCAAGACGGCACTGGGTGCAGAAGAAACGGTGGCGTGGAGGCATTTTAAGAATATCGCCGAAGCTATCAGCGAGATTCGTTCGCTCGGCTACAAAATCTATGCAGTGGAGCAGGCAGAGGAAAGCTGGAAGCTCGGCTCATTCGCTCCGGAAGAGGACAAAATCGCGGTCATTTTTGGGAACGAAGTCACCGGTGTGGAGCAAAATACGATTGGCCTGTGTGACGGCGTGATAGAGATACCCCAGCTTGGCACTAAACATTCGTTAAACGTGGCAACGGCCGCTGGCGTTGTGCTTTGGGAGCTGATACGGGAGAGAATTTCCCGTTCGCAGACGTAATTTTGCCAAATGGAACGACGGAAAAAAGAATTAAACATCAAACCTGTTCGCCGGCTGAAAGTAGACGGTGTGAAAGGTGTTGATACGAAAAAAATCTGCGGCGTGATCAAGTTAAAAGACGATCCCTTGCAGATTCAAAAAAAATGAGGGATGAGTGGTCATAAATATTTGCTCGATACGAATATCATTCTCCCTATTCTTTACGGAGGTGAGACGCTGGCAAATTATCTCCATCTTAAGCCACTCTTTCCATCATTCATTTCAGAAATTGCACTTCATAATTTTAAAGGCCTATCGCCGAAGGCTGAAAAAATTATCCGCAATTTCCTTTTGCAATTCAGAATTGTGAATGTTGATGAGTTCATCAAGCAGGAAGCGATCCATTTACGGAAAAAATTCAATCTAAAACTTCCGTATGCGCTTATTGCTGCTACCGCTATTGTCTTTAATTGACGCTCATTACCGCCGGTAAGCAGTTTCGTGAAATTGAAAAAATGGCCTTGGAACTTTTTGAACTTTTATATGACGACCGTAAAAAATTACCTTTCTTTAATAAAATTCTCTCACACCATCTTCGCCATGCCCTTTGCGTTGATCGGTTTTTTCCTGGCGTCGCACGAAAGGATGATGATCTGGTTCACCGATCAATTCCGGGACTATGTGTCGTCTTCCTGGACGGTCTATTATGGCAACGAACCGGCAAAGCCCTTGTGGCAGGTTTTTTTATTGGTGCTGATTTGCATGATCACAGCCCGCAGCGCGGCCATGGCCTTTAATCGCTACCTCGACCGAAAAATAGATGCCCTGAATCCCCGCACGGCCATTCGTGAAATTCCGAAAGGTATCATCACCGCAAAAAATGCGCAGTTCTTCACCATCGGCAGTTGTGTCGTTTTTCTTTGTGCCACTTTTTTCATCAATCGTATTTGCTTTTACCTTTCGCCCGTGGCCCTGGCCGTAGTGCTGGGCTACAGTTATACCAAACGGTTTACGCCGCTTTGCCATCTTATCCTCGGCCTTGGTCTCTCGCTGGCGCCCATTGGGGCATTTTTAGCCGTGACCGGCGTTTTTCACTGGCTGCCCATTCTGTTTTCATTGGCCGTGATTTTTTGGGTCAGCGGGTTCGATATCATCTATGCGCTGCAGGATGAAGAATTCGACCGCCAGCATGGCCTTTATTCCATACCGGCCTGGTTGGGGAAAGCACAGGCCCTGCGGGTATCGGAGCTGCTTCATTTGCTTAGCGCGGCGGCAGTAGTGGCTGCCGGCCGCTGGGGCGGCTTTGGCTGGCTTTATTGGGTGGGTGTGCTCGTTTTCGGGGCTATGTTGCTGTACCAGCATTCCCTGGTAAAGCCAACCGATTTACGCCGGGTAAATTTGGCTTTTATGACCGCAAACGGCATTGCCAGCGTGGTTTTTGCGGTTTTTGTCATTGCTGATCTTTTTATTCATTAATTGTATGGGCCGAATTTTATCCATTGATTACGGCAAAAAAAGAACGGGCCTGGCAGTGACCGATCCGTTGAAGATCATTGCCACCGGCCTCACCACTGTGCAAACGCCGGCGTTGATGCCGTTTTTGAAGGAATATTTTGCACGCGAAGAGGTAGAAGAAGTGATTGTGGGCATGCCTGCCAATATGGACGATTCTGATACCCATGCCACTCCGCTGGTGCGGCAGTTTATTGTACAGTTTAAAAAAGCCTTCCCCGCGCTGCCCATCAGCGAGGTAGATGAGCGGTTCACTTCAAAAATGGCGTCGCAGGCCATGCTGCAGATGGGGATGAAAAAAAAGCAGCGGCAAAACAAGTCGCTGGTGGACGAAATAGCGGCTACCATCATGTTGCAGGAATACATGAACAAATTTTAGCGTTTAGAAATACTGATGCCCCGCCGAACCGGCTACCTTTGCGGAACGAAAAATACGCCGGCGCAGACCGGTGCCGGCTTTCTTTCCCAATGAATTGTTCGGCCTGCCGAAACTGCTGCGTAGTTCGTTTTTCAAAAAAAATGTGCAGATGATTCTTCCGATAGTAGCTTACGGCCATCCTGTTTTACGAAAGGTGGCAGAAGATATAACCCCTGATTATCCCGGCCTGGCAAAGCTGATTGACGATATGTGGGAAACGATGTATGGCAGCAGCGGCGTGGGCCTGGCTGCCCCGCAAATCAACCGGTCCATCCGTCTTTTTGTGGTTGACAGCGCCCAGATTTTTACCAATATGGAGGAAGACGAAAGAGAGGAAACCGACTATCCCGACGCACCGGGTATTAAGCAGGTATTTATTAATCCGCACGTAGTGGAAGAAGGCGGCGAAGACTGGCCGTACAACGAAGGCTGCCTCAGCATCCCCAAAATCCGCGAAGATATTTACCGTGCCGAGGAGATTACGTTATCCTTTCTCGACGAAAACTTTCAGCCGCATACAAAAACATTTGATGGCATCACCGGCCGGGTGATTATGCACGAATACGACCACCTGGACGGGAAGCTGTTTATAGACCATATTTCGCCGCTGAAGCGGAAACTGTACAAACGAAAGCTCGATGACATTGCCAAGGGCGCCGTACGGGTTGATTACCGCATGTTGTTCCCGAAAAAATAAAGCTGGTCTTTCGTACCGTTCATAACGGCGGTGTTATACCGTGTAACTGTCTGCCTCCGCTTTCTTCAGCGGGTTCAAAGACGGTCCTTGGTGTAATGCCGCCATTTTTCAATGAGCTTTTCCATGTCGTTGGGCAGCGGCGTGTCGAAATCCATTTGCTGGCCGGTGCCCGGGTGCACAAAACCAAGTGTTTTGGCGTGGAGGGCCTGCCGTGGACAAAGGGCAAAACAATTGTCCACAAACTGCTTGTATTTACTGTAGATCGTGCCTTTTACAATCTTGTCGCCACCGTAGAAATCATCGTTGAAAAGCGGATGGCCAATGTGCTTCATGTGCACCCGTATCTGGTGGGTGCGGCCGGTTTCAAGCACACACTGCACCAGCGTTACGTAATTGAACCGTTCCAGCACAGTGTAATGGGTGATGGCTTCTTTGCCGTGGTCGCCTTCCGGGTAGGCTTCAAACAGCTTGCGGAACCGGAGGTTGCGGCCCACATGTGCAACGATGGTCCCATTGTCGTTGGGCACATCGCCCCAAACAAGGGCCAGGTACCGCCGCTTTACCGTATGGTCATAAAATTGTTTGGCCAGTTGCCGCATGGCTTTGTCGGATTTGGCCAGCACCAGCAGGCCGCTGGTATTTTTATCAATGCGGTGCACCAGGCCAAAACGCGGCAGTATTTCTTCGCTTACCGTTGGATTTTTCTGCTGCAGGTAATAAGCCATCCCATTAAGAAGCGTTCCGGTGTAGTTGCCGCTGCCCGGGTGTACCACCATTCCGGCCGGCTTGTTAATGATCACCACATCGTCGTCTTCGTAGTGAATATTGAGTGGAATGTTTTCAGGCACCACCTCGGTGGATTCCGGCGACAGGTCGGAGTAGATAATGATCTGGTCGAACGGCTTTACCTTGTAATTCTGCTTTACTTCCCTGCCATTCACCAGCACCAGCCCGGCATTGATGGCCTGCTGCAGCTTGTTGCGGGTGGCCCCTTCAATGCGGTTCATCAGAAACTTGTCTATCCGGTAGGGCTCCTGGCCTTTGTCGGCCTGAAACGAAAACCGCTCGTACAGCACGTCACTGTTTTCCTGCTCGTCGGGGCCATTCGTTAACTCGTCTGCCATAAGCTGCAAAAATAAAGGAGCTTACTTTTGCGGCGTATGGAAAAGCAAACGGTATGGTTTCAGGACCTTGGGGCCATGGAATACCAGGCAGCGTGGGACCGGCAGGAGGCGTTGCTGCAAAAAAATGTGGCCGCCAAGGCCGTACGCCATGACGCCGCAATCGCCGGCGACGCCGGCACAGCGGCCCTGCCGGCCACCGAGCATTTTCTGCTGCTGGTGGAGCACCCGCCGGTTTATACCTTAGGCAAAAGCGGCAAGATGGACCATGTACTGATCAGCGAAGACGAACGCCGGCAGAAGCAAATACAATTTTTTCGCACCAACCGGGGCGGCGACATTACCTTTCACGGCCCCGGCCAGATTGTTGGCTACCCCATTCTTGACCTGGAGAAATTTTACACCGATATCGGCCGGTATCTCCGCGAACTGGAACAGGTGATTATCCTGACGCTGGCCGTTTACGGAATCACCGGCGAACGTTCGCCCGGCGAAACCGGTGTTTGGCTAGACGCCGGCAAAAAAGGGCAGGAGCGGAAAATCTGTGCCATGGGCGTTCGGTGCAGCCGCTGGGTCACCATGCATGGGTTTGCGCTAAACGTCAATACCGACCTGGGATATTTCAATCATATCATCCCCTGCGGCATTCAAAACAAAAGAGTCACCTCGATGGAGCAGGAGTTAGGCAAGCAGATACTACTGGAAGAAGTAAAGGAAGTGTTGAAACAGAACTTCGAAATCGTTTTTGGTGTTTCACTGGGCGTCATGCCGGGGGCCGAGGAGATGGGCTTCGCGAATAGTTCAAGCGTTGCGCCAAAAGGCTGAGGACCTAAAAGTCTTTGCCGATATAGAAACGATGTTTCTCCACCAGGTCATCGTTTTCATAAAGCTCAAAATGGAACCATCCGGCGTGAAGGAAGTTTGTTTTGTCCAGCGTCAGGCCGGTCTGCCGGATGTTTTTTACCTCAAACAAAAAGCTGTTGTCGTCTTCGAAAAACCGGATGCGGTACTTCTTTTTTTCAGCATCGGGCAAATTGACATAAACATACCCCTCTTTGTTTGTGTACACATAAAAAGAAGGAACAAACTCCGGCTTTTTTACCACCGGTGGCGTGGTGGTGGTGGCCGAGGCAGTAGCCGTATTGCCGGAAGCGGACGCACCCGGATTTGCCGTATTCGGGCCGGGAGCGGCGGTTGTTCCCGCGGTTGCTTCCACGGGCTTTTTTACCGGGTTTTCAAGGGCTGTCACTGCTTTTGCCGTATCAAGGTAGGGGCGCTTCACTTCGGAAAAAAAATATTGGCCATTTGTTTTTACCACAAACAAGCGGTAATACATGTGGTCGTTCGGCGCTTTCCGGTCGGCAAAACCATTCATTTTGGCATTGGGATCCGTGAGGCTGATCAGTGTGCGATAGTTGCGGAGGCTGTCGTGAGAGGTTTGGATACTGATTTGCGAAAGCGAATCGAACTGGTTGACCCAACTGATAATGACACTTGGGCGCCCCTCGCGGTCGTTACCCAGGTTTTTCACAGTAAACTTAGGCAGCGTGTCTTGCGTACGGCCGGCCGCCGCAACAAGAACGAAAATCAGGAGAAAATAAAAATGCCTCATACCGGAAAAATGTACAGGTCAAAACGTGCGGTGCAAATATAGAAGCCCATAAGAGCATCAGCTAAAAATTAACGTTCCCTTTGGCAGAGAAGCATTGCCTTGCAAGCCACCGGTATGGACCAGCAGTATCCGTTCCCTGGCGCCCGGCTGGTTGGCCTGCAGCCATTCGAGTGCCGCATAAAATGCCTTCGCCGTGTAAACAAAATCGGTGGGTATCCCGGTTTGGGTGTAAAACGCATTCATGAAAGCGATGAGTGGCTGATTGTATTTGGCATAGCCGCCAAAATGATAATCGTGCAGCAACTGAAATGAGTTTTTTTTGGGTGCCGATAAAAGCGCATTTACTTCTTCTCGCAGGCTTAGCTGATTCTTCAATACGGATACGCCCAATACCGTCTGGTGGTTGCCGGCGCCTTCTGCTAAACCTGCCAGCGTGGTGCCGGTGCCGGCTGCAACAAAAAGGTGGGTGTAGCCGCTGGTATTATTTTGTTGTAAAATTTCCCTGGCGCCGTCCCGGCCTTCGGGCCCGTACCCGCCCTCCGGTATTGCCACAAAATTTTCGCTTCCGTAGGCCTGCAAAAACTCATCCGGCGGCCTTTTGTTTTTGTACTCCGTGCGGCTACAGAAATAAAGCTTCATACCAAGCGCCTGGGCCCTTGCCAGGGTGTGCGAAAGTCGGACAGGTTGCTCGCCACGGATCACACCAAACGACGGTAACCCATACCGATGTGCCGCGGCAGCGGTGGCCACAATATGGTTGGAATAGGCGCCGCCAAAGGTGAGTACGGCCTGCCTTTGCCGGACCGCTTTTTCCAGGTAAAATTTCAGTTTAAACCATTTGTTTCCCGATATTTCTGCATGCATCAGGTCAAGCCGGAGTACATCCACCTTGGCATGAAAATGATAGGAGTGAGGAAGGGAATCTATCCGGCAGGTTGGGTTGATTTCGGCCATTGTAAAAACGCAGGAAAAGTAACTATTTTCGCAGCAATTTTTAAACAAGGAAGTATGAGACCAACATTAGTCATTATGGCCGCAGGCATGGCGTCGCGTTATGGCAGCATGAAACAAATTCAGCAGTTTGGGCCCGGCGGCGAAACCATTATGGACTACTCAATCTATGATGCTATCAAGGCCGGTTTTGGAAAAGTTGTCTTTATTATTCGAAAGGATTTTGCCGAAGATTTCAAAAATATTTTTGAGCCGAAGCTGAGCGGCAAAATCGAAACCGAATACGTTTACCAGGAACTTGATTCATTTATGGGCGCTCATACCATTCCCGCCGATCGCAAAAAGCCCTGGGGAACAGCCCACGCGATTCTTTGCGCCGCCGAGGCTGTCACCGGTCCGTTTGCCGTGATTAATGCCGATGATTTTTACGGGGCCGATGCATTTGCGAAAGCCAACGATTTCCTGGTGTTGGAATGCCGGGAAGATTTGTACGGCATTGTGGCGTACAGTCTCAACCGGACCCTGTCAGACCACGGCTCGGTGAGCCGCGGTGTTATTGACACCGGCGCATCGGGCGAGCTGGTTGGTATTAACGAAAGGGTGAAGCTGTACCGCAGCAATGGCCAGATCGTGTACGAAGAAGCCGACGGTACCACCTACCCGGTTGCGGAAGAAGCAAAATCTTCGATGAATTTCTGGTGTTTTCACCCGTCTGTTTTCCCATTTATCCGCGAAGAATTCGGTGTGTTTCTTGGCAAAAGCCTCAACGAACCCAAAGCGGAGTTTCTGATTCCTTTTGTCGCCGACCGTTTTATTAAAAGCGGCCGTGGCAACATTAAAGTGATTCCGACGTCGGCACCCTGGTTTGGGGTGACTTACAAAGAAGATGCGCCTATTGTGCAGCGCAACCTCAACGAGCTGGTGGAACAAAAAGAGTATCCCAACCGGTTGTGGTAAAACTTATAGTAAAGGGAAAAGACTTCTGTTCGCAATAACATACGACGGAGCTTGCCGGAGCAAAGGCCTTCAACGGCAATCGTTTTTTATTTTTAGCCCTTTAATTCTTTTGTTCCTTTCGCCAGAAAGCATGAGCCTTTACATTCGCCAGATCGCCCTGATTGATTGAACTTGCGTAAATGCGTCGCATGCGGCCGGCGTGAATCGAAACAAAGTTTCGGCCTGGAGAAAAGAAGCTGAAAGAGAAAGAAAAGCCGGCCCACAGGGCTGCCTGCACTTCACCGGCATAAGGGAGTTTTGGTCAGCTTCCCTGCTAACAAAGAAAAAACCTCAGCGGTGCAATCGCTGAGGTTTTTTCTTTAATGACATATTCCGTCGCCTTGCCAACAGGCCTAATCCACCTTCACCATATACACACAGTCCATCATTTTCTTTACCTGCTGGGTGCGGTCGGCATTGCGTAACGAAGAGGTTGTTGGAATTTTTAATTGCTGGTAAGCGGTATCTGTTTTCTGCAGTTGCGCCAGCGCCTTGTGAATGTACTTCGACTGAATAGCAAAGACAGCACCTTCGGCCGAGTTCTGACGGGCATTCAGCACCCCAATAATCTCACCGTTACGGTTAATGATGGGGCTGCCGCTGTTGCCACGGTTGGCGTTGATCGAAATTTGCACCGACAGCGTATCGCCATTGTAGCCCGTCCGGGCGGCCAGGTAGCCTTCGCCATACACAATGTCATTGCGGGGATAGCCAAGCGAAAAAACCGGTTCGGCAATATCCGACCCCGTTTTTTTAATGCCATAGGGGATAAAAGCCGGCGCTTTATATGCAGTGTCCTCAATTTTTAATATAGCGATGTCGCGTTCTTCGTCTTTAAAAACAACGCGGGCCTGCAGGTCCTTGCCATTGCTTCGCTGCACGGCAATATACCGGGCGTTTTCTATCACGTGGAAGTTGGTAAAAAGGTAGCCTTTCACATCCACCAGGAAACCGGTACCGCCCGTGCGGTACTCGCGGGGCACCGTTTTGGTGTTATCGGTCACGTTGCTGATCTGCTGCTTCAGCACCTCGTTCTGGCTTTTTACCTGGTTCACTTTGGCATTAATGATCTGAATATCCCGGTTGAGGGTTTCATAATCTTTTTTGCCTACCGGCTTGGCCGGCGATACCTGCCAGATGAGCGCACTGATAGCCAGGGCGGTAATGCCGGCAATGGAGGCAGCAATAGCCGCCGTTCGTTTGTAGCGGTGAAACAGGTGAATTACTTTCGCCCGGCCACTCATGGTCCCGGCTTTTAGCAGACCCTCACCGGCCAGGTTCAGGTGTGTTTCGTTCAGCGAAGCCTTCAACCGGCGGGTGTCTTCAAAGCGGTCGAGTTGCTGCAGAAAAAAAGCATGCTCCACCACTGCCTGGTCAAGATCCGGATTTTTTCGCCGAAGGTCTTCGAAGGAAGACCGTTCGGCCGCATCCATCTCCCCGGCCAGGTAGCGTTCAACCGTTTCCAATAATTTTACATCATCCATAGCTACGACCCGTTTTTATATTCGGAAAAGAACAGTTTTTTCAAGCGCATCAGGCATTTATACTTCTGGGTTTTGGCATTGTCGGCGTTGGTGTAGCCAAAATCTGCTGCAATTTCCTGCATGCCTTTCTTTTGAAGGTAAAAGGCCTCCAAAAGGCTTCTGCAGGGTTCGCCAAGGCCGTTCATGGCTTTTTCCATCAGCCCAAAGGCAGCCGCCTTTTCATCATGGTCCTCCACCGCCTCGTCCACCACCACAAACTGATCATGATTTTCGTACAGGGTGTACCGGTTTTGATGCATCAGGCGTTTTAGCCAAAGACGGCGGCATACCGAATAAACAAATGTCTTCAACTGGCAGTTCAATTCAAAAGACCCGGACTGCACTTTCTGATACAACACGATCATGGCCTCCTGAAAAATATCCTTTGCATCGTCCACACTGCCGCTATTGTTCAGCACCAGGGCCTGTATAAGGCCGAAGTTTTCTTTGTAAATGGATTCAATCGCTTTCTTATCCTGTCGCGCCAGTCCTTGCAGCAGGGCGGTTTGATCGTACAAGTCTTTCAACGGCAATCTTCTTTTTAATACGAAAGGAGTAAAATAGTAACCCAAAGATGCCGTAAAAAAATTTTTGAAAATGCGGGTTACCTTTTTTTCTTACCGGCATTAATGCTTTAAGCACGGGCGGTGGTAATGGTCCCTGGCCAGTGCAAATGGCAGAGAGGCGGTGGGGAAAGGTAGTGTGTTGAGTGGGAAAAAGAAAAACCAGGTTAACCCTTAAACTGATAACATATGAAACGCGTATTTGCAATGGTTCTGGTGGTAGCAGCTTTGGCTTCATGCAGCAATGCCGGCGACGGCACTGCCCGGATAAAAGATTCGCTCGATTCGATCAAGAATCTGAAAGTCGAATCCATCAACGAAGCAGCTGAGGCAGCCAAAGACACGATTATCGAAAGTCACGATTCGTTGAAAGATGCTGTTGATTCGCTCGGAAAGGCGGCCAAAGACAGCCTCAACCAGATCAAAAAATAATTTTTTATACTTTTTATTCAAATCAAATCAAAAATCAAAGACACATGAAAAAGTTCCTCGGAATTCTGGCTATTGCAGGTACTCTGGTAGCTTGCGGCAACAGCGGCGAAAGCACTACTACTACTGACACTACGAGCACCACTACCGACACCACTACAATGGCTCCGGTAACTCCTGCTCCTGCTGACACTACTGGCGGCGCTACTATGGGCACTGACACTTCTGCCGGTGCTGCTGCTGACACTACAAGCAACTAATCGCACCATGATAGTTATGTCCGCGGCTTGCCGGCATAACAGCAAACGACTTTTTTGGCAAGCAATCATTAGAGAGAGGGCTGCTCCGGAAACGGGGCAGCTTTTCTTTTTGCGGCCGCTCTCCATTTATTCGCTAAACTGGCCGGTTGATTTTGTGAATAAACCGCAACGTCTGTGGTTTACCTTTGCGCAAATTATACTATGGCAACATTTCATGACTTGGGGCTGAATGAACAATTACTGGCTTCCATTGAAGAACTTGGATTTACCCAGCCCACCCCTATACAGGAACAGGCCATTCCGGTACTCCTTTCCGGTACCAAAGATTTTATCGGGCTAGCCCAAACCGGCACCGGCAAAACGGCGGCTTTTGGCCTGCCGCTGCTGCAACTGGCCGACAGCGGCAAACGGCATCCGCAGGCCCTGGTGATTTGCCCCACACGGGAACTTTGCCTTCAAATCGTCAACGAAATTGAAAATTTCAAAAAACATACAAAAGGCATTCACCTGGTGGCCGTTTATGGCGGATCATCTATTTCCATGCAAATCCGCGACATTAAAAGGGGGGTGCAGATTGTGGTGGCCACGCCAGGCCGGCTTATAGACCTGATAGAGCGCAAGGCAATCAACCTGGATGAAATCAGCTATGTGGTGCTCGACGAAGCCGACGAAATGCTGAATATGGGTTTTCAGGAAGACATTGAAGCGATTTTAAAGAACACGCCTAAGCGTGACAGCACCTGGCTGTTCAGTGCCACCATGCCGCCCGAGATCCGTGGTGTCAGCAAGCGGTATATGAAAGACCCGGTGGAAATTACAGTGGGAAAAAAGAACACCGCCAACAAGAACGTAGATCACCAGTACGTGGTTACACAGGCACAGCACCGGTACGAGGTGCTGAAGCGGCTCATTGACTTTAACCCCGGCATGTACGGCATTATTTTCACCCGCACGAAGGCCGATGCCCAGGGCATCACGGAAAAACTTACCCGGGAAGGATATGATATCGAGGCCCTGCACGGCGACCTTACGCAACAGCAGCGCAACAAGGTCATGGACGAATTCAGGGAGAAATCGCTGCAGCTGCTGATAGCCACCGATGTGGCCGCCCGCGGTATTGACGTACAGGGCATTACCCATGTGATCAATTACGAGCTGCCCGATGACATTGAGGTTTACACCCACCGCAGCGGCCGTACCGGCAGGGCTGGCCGCACCGGCGTTTGCATATCCATAGCCCATACCCGCGAAGTGCGCCGCATCCGGGATATTGAACGCATGGTGCAGGTGCCATTTCACAAATTGGAAATCCCAACCGGAAAAGATGTTTGCCGCAAGCAGTTTTTTTATTTTATGGAGAAACTGTTATCGGCCGATATCAGCCACGGCGATTATGAAACCTACATGCCGATCCTGGCCGAAAAATTTGCCGACGTCAGCAAAGAAGAAGTTTTGAAACGCGTAGCGGCGCTGGAGTTCGATCGCTTTCTCAAATACTATGAAAATGCCGAAGACCTCAACGTGCGGGAACGGGAGAGTCGTTTTGAGCGCCGCGACGACCGTGGTACCGACCGGCGCCGGGACACCCGCGGACGGGAGTTTGGCGGCAGTGGCAATACAACGCGTCTTTTTGTAAATCTGGGAACAAAAGACGGCTTTTACAAAGCCAGCTTTTTGCAGTTTATCTTAGACATGAGTGATTTGTCGAAGGATGTGCTGGGACGTATAGATATGAAAGAGATGAATAGTTGGGTGGAAGTGGAAAAAGGCGCTGCCCGAAAGATGATGGAAGCCATAGACGGTAAAAAATACAAGGGCAGAAGGATCCGGATGAACGAGGCTGATTCGGTGAGGAGATAAAAATATGAGTGGTGGGTGGTCAGTAGTGAGTAGCCTGCCTTAAATTACTTGGAATATTTTTATGCCCGAATCTTTATAATATTTAAGTGTTGATTTGATAAGGAAAACAATACTAACAAGCAGCATAACTCACCATTCACGACTCACCGCTCACCCGTTGGCCGTCATAGAAAGAAAGAAAAAAAATTTGTTCTTCGAAAAAGCACTTTTATATTCGTTGGCAGAATGACAAACAACAAGGCACACGGTTACTTTTATTTTAGCTTCTATTTTACTGGGAGCCGGGAGCCTATTTGTTGACAAGAACGGAACAAACAAATTCAACAACATAGAATCCCGGCTAAAAGCCGGGATTTTTGATTTCAGATGGCAAACATTGTATCTATACAAGGCTTTGAAGGCAGTTTCCACCAGATAGCCGCCCGCCAGTTTTTCGGAAAGAAAGTTGGCATTCTGCCCTGCGCCACCTTTCGCGAAGTAATTGATGCCACTAAAAAAGGCGACACCGACGCCAGTGTTATGGCCATTGAAAATTCCATTGCCGGCAGCATTCTGCCCAATTATAACCTGCTGCACAAATCTGGCTTATCCATTATCGGCGAGGTTTATCTACCCATTAAGCAACACCTGCTGGTAAACCCCGGCGTACGGCTCGAAGACATCCGCGAGGTGCATTCGCACCCGATAGCCCTCTTGCAATGCATGGATTTCCTGGCAAAGCAGGGATGGAAGCTGGTGGAAACCGAAGACACGGCGCTAAGCGCCAGGCATATTCACCAGCGCAAAAGCAAACACATAGCCGGGGTGGCCGGCCGGCTGGCAGCCGAACTTTTCCAATTGGAAATAGCGGCCGAAAATATCCATACCGAAAAAAACAACTATACCCGTTTTTTGATCTTGCAGAAAGCGGCGGTACAGCGCCACGATGCCGACAAAGCCTCTTTATCGTTCCATACCGACCATAGCCGGGGCAGCCTGGCAAGAGTGCTCACGAAAATTGCCGAGGGTGGTTTGAACCTGAGCAAGCTGCAAAGTTTTCCGATTCCCAGCAATGCATGGAAGTATAATTTTCATGCAGACATCGAGTTTGACTCGCTTGACCGGTTTACGGCAGTGATGAAAGAAATTGAACCAGTGACGGAGGCCGTAAAAGTGTACGGCATTTACAAAAATGGCAATGCAAATTCTACCAAATGAAGCTTGACGTAGCAAACAGACTTGCCGGTATTGGCGAATATTATTTCTCGCAAAAGCTGCGGGAAATTGAGGCCATGAACAAAGAGGGTGCTGCCGTCATTAACCTTGGGATTGGCAGTCCGGATCTGGCGCCGGCCACTGAAGTTATAGAAACGTTGCAGGCCGAAAGCAGCAAGGCCACCGTACATGCCTACCAAAGCTATAAAGGGGCCGCTGCTCTCCGCGATGCGATGGCACAGTGGTACCACAGGTGGTATGGCGTTTTGCTTGATGCCGCCACTGAAATACTGCCGCTGATAGGATCGAAAGAAGGCATTCTGCATATCTGCATGACCTACCTTAATGAAGGAGACGAAGCCCTGGTGCCCAACCCTGGCTATCCTACGTACAGCAGCGCTGTGAAGCTAGCGGGTGGCAGGCCGGTGTATTACGGTTTGACGGAAGAGAACGCATGGGCGCCCGATTTCGATGCACTGGCCGCTACTGACCTGTCGAAAGTAAAACTGATGTGGGTGAATTATCCGCATATGCCCACCGGTCAGCAGGCGTCGCCGGAGCTGTTCGAAAAGATTGTGGCCTTCGGCCGCAGGCACAATATTCTTATCTGCCACGATAATCCCTACAGCTTTATTTTGAACGACCGGCCGGTGAGCCTTCTGGCTGTGGAAGGGGCAAAGGATTGTGTGGTGGAGCTGAATTCGCTGAGCAAATCGCACAACATGGCCGGCTGGCGGGTGGGTATGCTCTGCGGTGCAAAAGAAAGGATTGACGACGTGCTGCGTTTTAAGAGCAATATGGATAGCGGTATGTACCTGCCGGTGCAGATAGCGGCAGCAAAGGCGCTTATGCTGGATGAAAACTGGCATGCTACCCTTAACCGCGAATACCACGAACGGCGCCAGAAAGTTTTTGCGCTGCTCGACTTGCTGCAATGCGTGTACAGTAAAGACCAGGTGGGAATGTTCGTCTGGGCAAAAGTGCCTTCTGCCTACAAAGACGGCTACCAGTTGAGCGATGATGTACTTTACAAGGCAAAGGTTTTTATAACACCGGGCGGCATTTTTGGCAGTGAAGGTAATGGCTACATAAGAGTGAGCCTTTGCAGTGCACAGCAGAATTTTGAAAAAGCAATGGACAGAATCAAAACCTCACTGGATAAATAAAGACGGATGGTGGTGACAATTGTTGGTGTTGGCTTAATTGGCGGATCTATGGCGTTGGCGCTGAAAGAAAAAGGTTTGGCGCACCGGGTCATTGCCGTGGACAGTAATGCTGCGCACCTGGCAAAAGCGCAGGACCTGGGCCTGGCCGATGAGGTGATGGAATTGGAAGATGCCGTTGTTGCTTCGGACCTGGTGATCCTGGCTATCCCGGTAAATGCCTTGCTGCAGGTAGCGCCTGCCGTGCTCGACCAGGTGAACAAGCAGGTGGTGATAGATGCCGGCTCTACCAAAAGCGGGCTGCTGCAGGCCATCCAACGCCATCCCAAACGCGGCCGTTTTGTAGCCTCTCACCCCATGTGGGGTACCGAGTACAGTGGGCCGGAAGCTGCCGTGAAAGGAGCCTTTGTTTCCAAAGCCACGGTGATTTGCAACCGCGAGGAAAGCGATGCGGATGCATTGGAAACAGCAGAAAAAATGTACCGGGCCCTGGGCATGCACCTGGTGTATATGAACGCTGCCGATCATGATTTGCACGTAGCTTATGTCAGCCATATTTCGCATATCACTTCGTTTGCCCTGGCCAACACGGTGCTGGAAAAAGAAAAAGAAGACGAGGCGATTTTTGAATTGGCGAGCGGTGGCTTTGAAAGCACGGTTCGCCTGGCAAAAAGCAACCCGGCCATGTGGGTACCGATCTTTCGCGAGAACCGCGAGAATGTGCTGGACGTATTGAATGAACACATCAGCCAGCTACGAAAATTTAAGGCCTGTCTGGAAAAAGAAAACTACGCCTACCTGACCGACCTTATAGAACAGGCGAATAAAATAAAACGGATCATCAAATAGCTAAGAGGCAAAAAGAGAAAAAAGATCCTGATTGATTTTAGGCAAACCACTTTTCACTCATTTCCTCTTAGGTCAAAAACACATCAACAATGCAAAAAATGCAAGACCAAAAAGCCACCGTGCAGGAGATTTGGCAAAAACGGCCGCTAATTATTTCGGGCCCCTGCAGCGCCGAAACAGAAGAACAGGTGCTGGAAACAGCCACCCGTTTGGCAAACACCGGCAAGGTGGATATGCTGCGGGCCGGAATTTGGAAACCACGCACCCGTCCGGGCAGCTTTGAGGGCATTGGCACAAAAGGCCTTCCCTGGCTGTTGCAGGCCAAAAGGCTTACCGGCTTGCCGACCGCTGTGGAAGTGGCAACGGCCAAGCAAGTAGAAGACGCCCTTCATTTTGATGTAGATGTTTTATGGATTGGCGCACGGACCACGGTCAATCCTTTCAGCGTGCAGGAAGTGGCCGATGCGTTAAAAGGCGCCAACATTCCGGTGCTCATCAAAAACCCGATCAATCCCGATCTGGAATTGTGGACGGGTGCGGTAGAACGGGTAGCCAAGGCCGGTATCAGCCAGATTGGTTTAATTCATCGTGGCTTTTCCTCGTACGGCAATACCGAGTACCGCAATGCACCAATGTGGCACCTGGCCATTGAAATGAAACGCCGCAACCCGGATATGCTGATCGTGAACGACCCCTCGCATATTTGCGGGCGCCGCGATATTTTGCTGGATGTGGCGCAGGAAGCCATTAATCTCGACTTCGACGGCCTGATGATTGAAAGCCATATTGACCCCGACAATGCCTGGAGCGACGCCAAGCAGCAGGTAACACCCGAACGGCTGGTGGAAATGCTCAACGAGATCGTGTGGCTGCGGGAAGACATTGCCTCGGAAGAGTTTCATGCCACCCTGGAAAAGCTTCGGCAGCAGATCAATCAGCTCGACGACGAACTGATGCTGCTTCTGTCGCAACGCATGAAAGTGGCAGAAAAGATCGGGCAATACAAGAAAGAAAATAACATCACCATCCTTCAAACCAAACGGTGGAATGAGATATTGGAACGGGCCTGCAAAAAGGGCGACCGCATTGGTCTGAGTAAAGAGTTTGTGACCAAATATCTCGATGCCGTGCACATGGAAAGCATCAATCACCAGAATAAAGTTTATAACGCCTGATGCAGGTAAAGAAGGTTCAGTTCAGCCGTCAGGCAACCTCATTTTATTTCGACGCGGCATTTTCTGCACTAAAGGCGATTGTGCCGCAGAAAAGCACCGTGCTGATCACGGATGAGCACCTGGCTGCGGCTCATCCCAAAATATTCCGGGGCTGGAATTGCCTTGTGATAAAAGCAGGAGAGGAGCACAAGGTGCAGGCCACGGTTGACACCATCATCGGTCAACTGATTGCCATGCACGCCGACCGCTCCTGGACACTCGTAGGGGTTGGCGGTGGCGTTGTCACAGACATCACCGGTTACGTGGCTTCGGTCTTTCTGCGAGGCCTGAATTTCGGCTTCGTGCCTACCACGCTCCTGGCAATGGTAGATGCAGCCATAGGCGGTAAAAATGGCATTGATGTGGGGCCTTACAAAAACATGGTTGGCACCATCAGCCAGCCGCAGTTTTTGCTGTACGATGTGGCCTTGCTGAAAACCCTGCCCGACAATGAATGGCGCAACGGATTTGCCGAGATCATTAAACATGCCGCCATATTGGATGCGCCCATGTTCAAAGAACTAACGCAACGAAGTGCCGGCTACTACCAGGGCAACAAGCCTGCCCTGAAAAAACTGGTGCAGCGCAATGCTGCCCTGAAGGCCAGGGTGGTGAAGAACGATGAGTTTGAAAAAGACAGTCGCCGGCTTCTGAACTTCGGTCATACATTAGGGCACGCCGTGGAAAAACAATACAACCTGATGCACGGCGAAGCAGTAGCCATAGGAATGGCCTTTGCGGGCAAACTCTCCAACAGCTTGCTGAAATTTAAAGGGCTTGGCAAGCTCACTGACCTGATAGATCAGTATGGCCTGCCGGTGGCTGCCGGCTACGATAAGCAAAAGGTTTTTGACGTGTTGGTGAGCGATAAAAAACGCGAAGGCGAACAAATGAACTTTGTGCTCCTGGAGCGGATTGGCAAAGCGGTGGTAAAAAAGATACCGCTGCCGGAAATTTTTAAACAGATGTAATGCAGGTCACCATTTCTCCTTCCGCCGTTGGCGGAACTATTACGGCGCCTGCCTCGAAGAGCGCTATGCAGCGGGCCTGTGCCGCTGCGCTTCTCAGGGGCGGACGAAGCATTTTATTAAATCCCGGCGTTTCAAACGACGATGAAGCGGCTATGGCGATTATTGCCCAGTTGGGAGCAACGGTGGAAAAGCAGGGTGAAACAGTGGTAATAGAAAGCCGCGGAGTGCAGCCTGTAAGCGGCGAAATCAATTGTGGCGAAAGTGGCCTTTCGGCCCGGATGTTCACTTCTATTGCAGCGTTGAGTAAAACGCCTATCACAATAACGGGCAGCGGAAGCCTTGTGCGGCGTCCGTTTGCTTTTTTCACCGGGGTGTTGCCGCAGCTTGGCGTACCCTGCAGGAGCGACGACGGTCTGCTGCCGCTGCAAATTCAGGGACCGCTGCAGCCGGCGAATATCGAAATTGATGGTTCGCTTTCTTCGCAGTTTTTAACCGGGTTACTTTTTGCTTTTTCGGCGGCCGGCGCCAGCGACAAAACCATTACCGTAAAAAACCTGAACAGCAAACCTTATATTGATCTCACCTTGCAGGTGATGGCCGATTTTGGGCTGGCCGTGCCGCAGAACAATGACTACCAATCCTTCTATTTTCCGGGGCGTACCGCGGTGGCACCTCCGGCCGGGCCACTGCAGTATGCGGTGGAAGGCGACTGGAGCGGCGCAGCCTTTTTGCTGGTGGCCGGTGCCATTGCCGGCGATCTGGTGATTAAGGGATTAAATGTTTTTTCAACGCAAGCCGACAAAGCGATACTGCAAGCCCTGATGCAAAGCGGTGCCGTCCTCAGCATAGAGGAAACGCAAATAAGCGTTAGAAAAACACGGTTGAAACCTTTTCATTTTAATGCCACCGATTGTCCGGATTTGTTTCCGCCCCTGGTGGCATTGGCGGCCTATGCCGACGGCACATCTGTGATTGAGGGCGTACACCGGCTGACGCATAAAGAAAGCAACCGGGCGCTCACCCTGCAGGAGGAATTTGCGAAGATGGGACTACGTATCCGTTTTCAGGATGATTTCATGTTAATTGAAGGTGGCGGAAAGCTGAAGGGAGCCGCTGTTCATTCGCGCCACGATCATCGGATAGCAATGGCTTGCGGCATTGCTGCCCTGGGAGCCGAAAGTGACATGACGATTGACGAGGCCGAGGCCGTGAATAAATCTTACCCGCAGTTTTGGAGCCACCTCGAAGCGTTTACGGCAGTTTCATGAAGCCATCACACACGATATTAAAGTCATGGGAAGCGAATGCCGCCAACTGGATTCAAACGGTTGAGAACGAAGAACTGGAAAGCCGGCGGGTGGCCACCAACCAGGCCATCGTAGAGGCTGTGCTGGCCTGCCGTCCGCATACTGTGCTGGACCTTGGCTGTGGCGAAGGATGGCTGAGCCGCACTCTTCGGGGGCACGGGTTGAGCGTGTATGGCACCGATGGCATCAGGGCATTGGTCAATGAGGCGATTGGCAAAGACGGCGAATACTACTTTTGGCATAGCTATGAGGACATTGTTGCCGGCAGGCATTCATTACCGGCGCCCTTCCATTTGGTGGTGATTAATTTTGCTTTATTTGATAAAGAGCTGACCGAACAACTGTTTACGGTGATGCCGGCCCTTTTGGTGACGGGCGGAAAGCTGGTCATCCAAACGCTCCACCCGGCATTGCTCGATGGGCAAAAACAGCAGCAAAACGGGTGGATAGAGGAAACCTGGGCCGGCCTCAAACGGGCTTACGTACAACCTTACCGGTGGTATTACCGCACCGCGGCCGACTGGTTTGTCCTCGGCGAAAAAAATGGTTTCACCAGCGCATCACCAAAAGACGTTCAGCACCCGGAGAACGGAAAATTTTTATCCCGGATTTACATCTTCACTAAAAACAATTGAGAAAAAAGCGATGAACTCGTTTGGACGAATATTCCGTGTGAGCATTTTTGGCGAATCGCATGGACCGGCAGTCGGCATCAGCATTGATGGCTGCCCGGCCGGCCTGCACCTGAACGAAGACGATTTTAACACCGACATTGAACGCCGTAAGGGCGGACTGCAAAAGGGAACAACGCCGCGCAAAGAAGACGACCGGCCGGCATTTCTCAGCGGTGTGTTCAACGGCAAAACAACAGGTGCGCCGCTGACCATGATTTTTGAAAACAAAAACACACGGTCGGGCGACTATGAAAAACAACGGGCCTTTCCTCGGCCGGGTCATGCCGACCTCGTGGCTCATCAAAAGTTCGGTGGCTTTGAGGATTTTCGTGGCGGCGGGCATTTCAGCGGCCGGCTGACCGTTTGCCTTGTCGGTGCCGGCGTAGTGGCCAAGAAAATGCTGGCGGCATTAAAGATCGAAGCGAACATCCTGGAGATTGGCGGAGAGAAAGATTTAGAGGCAGGATTGCAAAAAGCCATTGACCGGAAAGACTCCGTTGGCGGCGTGGTAGAGTGCCGGGTGACAGGTTTGCCGGCCGGCCTGGGCGAACCGTTTTTTGATTCGGCCGAATCGCTTCTTTCACATGCCGTATTTGCCATACCGGCGGTCAGGGGTATCGAATTCGGTACCGGTTTTGCGGCGGCCCGGCTTTTTGGTGTCGAGCATAACGACCGTATTGTAGATGCGCAGGGCAGTACAGCTACGAATCACGCCGGTGGCGTAGTGGGCGGGATCACGAACGGCAATGAACTGGTTTTCCGCATTGCCATAAAACCAACTTCATCCACACCAAAAGAGCAGGAAACCTGGAATTGGGAAAGCGGGCAGGTGGAATCCTTTTCTGTAAAAGGACGGCACGACCTCTGCATAGCGCTGCGGGTGCCGCCGGTGTTGGAAGCCGTAACGGCGATTGTGCTGGCCGACATGATTTTATTGGAACAACAAATCAAAAGAGTTCTTTAAATGCACAATTACCTGGTAAATGCATCTATTCAGCTTTTGCCCATTGTGCAGAACCCGCATCCGTATCAATGGGTGGACGAGGCTATTTCAATCATTCAGCAATCGGGCATTAAACATCAAGTTGGGGCATTTGCCACGGTGGTCGAAGGCCCGTATGAAGCCGTAATGGCGGTGGTGCATGCCATCAACGAGCACCTGGCCGAACGCCGCTGTGCCGAATGGATCACCAGCTTGCAGATTCAGATCCGGTGCGACGGCGACATGACGGCGGATGAAAAAACGGCGAAGTACAACGAATGATCATTCGCTGCTGAAGGGAACTTTACAGAAACCGATTGCTGACAACTAATTCTTTGCTGCCCGGCGTATAGAGATAAAATCCTTCGCCGGCCTTCACGCCGGTTTTTTTGGCCATCACCATATTCACAAGCAGCGGACAGGGGGCGTATTTAGGATTACCAAAGCCCTGGTGCAGCACCTGCAAAATGCTCAGGCAAACATCAAGGCCAATAAAATCCGCCAGCTGCAAAGGACCCATTGGGTGAGCCATGCCCAGCTTCATTACCGTATCAATTTCCTCCACGCCGGCCACCCCTTCGTACAGCGAATGAATGGCTTCGTTGATCATCGGCATCAGGATGCGGTTGGCCACAAAGCCCGGGTAATCATTCACCACGCACGGAATTTTTCCTAATTGGCGGCTTAGTTCAATAATCGTATCCGAAACATCTTTCGCCGTGGCGTAACCGTTTATGACTTCTACCAGTTTCATTACCGGCACGGGGTTCATAAAATGCATGCCGATAACCTGATGCGGCCGCTGCGTGGCTGCAGCAATTTTTGTGATGGAGATAGACGAGGTATTGGAGGCAAGAATGCAGTGTTGCGGCGCCGCTTTATCAATTTGTTGGAAGATAGACAGCTTTAGCTGCTCGTTTTCGGTGGCTGCCTCCACCACCAGGTCGGCAGCGGAAACGCCTTCTTCCAAACTCGTGATGGTGCTGATGTTTTGCAGGGCCGATTCTTTTTGTTCGGCCGTGATCGTGCCTTTAGTGAGCTGCCGGTCGAGATTTTTGGTTATCGTGCTAACTGCTTTGTCAAGCTGTGGTTGCGAAACGTCAATTAGCGCTACGGTGAATCCGGTTTGGGCAAATACGTGAGCGATACCATTGCCCATGGTGCCGGCGCCTATAACAGCAATCTTTTTCATGTGGCGAAAATAAGGTGGATTTGAGTTTGGGGGTTAGGGGTTAGGGGGTTTGGAGTTAGTGGTTTACGGTTTACAGTTTACAAAAAGGCGTAGACGGTAGGCTGGAATAGCGCAGGGAAGACAGACTGCGTATGAGTCGAATACCGGAAGCACCGGGTGACACCCGGTGTAAAGATGACGGTTGCCATCCCGACTCCGTAGGAGTCGAACAGCGGCGTTGATGCGGACCTCACCCCCCGGCCCTTCTGAAAGGGAGTCGGCAGTCATTGGCTGATCGTTTGTAGATGCGGTGGTTGTTTTAGCGTGGGTTGGAAGGTTTTGCATTCGTGTGCGCACAGCAAAGAGGTGATTTGCCAGGCAGATGCGCCAGCCGTAACGACAAATGATCGTTTTATGCAAAGCCCAAGCAGCAAGTGGATGTTTGATAAAAAAACGCAAATAACCAAAAGCGAGGGCCCGAAGGGCCGCGATAAATAGCCCGGCCTGCCAGGGCCGGGAAAAAAACAATATACCTCGATCAAAGCCCTGAAAGGGCGAAATAACAAAGCCAGTCTGCATCGGCGGAGAAGCTCACAATAGGAAGCATCAGGCCTCGGAAGGGGCGATAAATGCCGGGGAAAAGGCGCACTACACTGCTACAAAACCACCAGAATTATTTCGCCCTTTCAGGGATAGTGGTTCACTCATCATTTCATTTACCCAGCCCTGGCAGACTGGGCTAATTGTGCCGGCCTTTCAGGCCTTGGCCGACTTGAAAAAAATGACTCCGTGCCTCTTTGTGCCCTTGTAACTTTGTGGTTCAAATAAGGCCGCGGTGCCTTTATGCTTCAAATAAACAAACGGCTACAAAAACAATTCTCACCAAAGGCGAAACTTCGCAACAAATACCTTACCGCAGCACTTCCGGCTTGCGCAAAAAAAAGCCCAAACGCTTGACGTTCGGGCTATGAAAATTATTTAACCACCAGCTTAAAACGCTTCTTTCTTCAGCTTGCCGGCAAAAACCTTCTGGAACTTTTCCAGCTTCGGGCGGATCACAATCGAACAATAAGGATTTGTATTCTTATTGTTTCTGTAATACTCCTGGTGATAGTCCTCCGCTACATAAAATTCCGAGGCCGGCGTGATTTCGGTCACGATCGTTTTGTTATAGGCACCGCTTTTGTCCAATTCTTTTTTGTAATAATCTGCTTTTTCCTTTTGCTCCGGTGTGTGATAAAAAATAGCGCTTCTGTATTGTGTGCCTTCATCCGCTCCCTGCCTGTTAAGGCTTGTAGGGTCGTGCACTTCAAAAAACACTTTCAACAATTCGTCATACGAAATCCTGGCCGGCTCGTACACCACTTGTACACACTCCGCGTGGCCCGTTTCGCCAGTGCATACAGCTTTGTAGGTTGGGTTTTTCACCTTTCCGCCCATATAGCCAGAGGTCACCTTCAACACACCGTTCAACTGTTCAAAAATAGCTTCGGTGCACCAAAAGCAACCGGTGCCGAAGGTGGCGGTTTCGACCTTGTCTATACTTTCTTTACCTGAATTTAATGATGAGCTCATTACCTTGTACGTTTTTTCCGAATTACACGCAAACAGTGCGTTGAGGCTAATGACAGATATCAATAGTTTCGTGAGCATAGCGTGAGGTTAGATTACAAATTTGGGTCGCAAACGAGAAAACGAAAAGCTAAGACAAAGTTTTTAACATGGCCTTTTGAATCTTATTCACCCGGAATGGCTAACCTTTTGCGGTCTAACTTTACGCAAATTAAGGAGCTGAGAAGTCAATGAAAGTTTACCCCGATTCGGCATTGGTGCAGTTAGAGTTTGATAAGATCAAAGAGCTGTTACACGAAAAATGCCGTACCGAATACGCAAAAACAAAAGCAGGCGAGCTGCGCATCCACACCCGAAAAGACTTTATCGAACGGGAGTTGAAACAAACCCACGAGTTCAGGCAACTGGTGCAGAACGCCATTTATTTCCCCAACGATTATGTGCTGAACCTGCAGAAAGAACTGCAGTTGCTGAGTATCGAAGGTTCGCTCCTCACCGGCGAACAACTGGTGGACATTCGGAAGCTGGCGGAAAGCATGGAAAAAATTTTCCGCTGGTTTGATGCCGAAAGAAGGGAGGCCTATCCGGCGCTGGCTGAGGTGATCACAGGCACTCACTACGAAAAAAAGATAAAGGACCTGATTGACGAGGTGGTGGACGAAACCGGCTATGTAAAAGACAATGCCTCAGACGATCTTTCGGCTATTCGTATGGGACTTTTTCGCAAGCGCAACGAATTACGCCGGATGTTCGACAAGATTGTTCAGCGTCTGAACAAGCAGGGTTATCTGGCCGATATTGAAGAGAGTTTCTTAAATGGCCGGAGGGTGCTGGCCGTTTTTGCGGAGCAAAAGCGAACGGTGAAGGGCATCCTGCATGGCGAAAGCGACAGCCGCCGCACCACGTTCATTGAACCGGAAGAAACAATTGATCTGAACAATGACATTCATGAGCTGGAAATATCCGAACGCAAAGAGGTTTTGCGCCTGTTGCGGGAGCTCACAAAGCGCCTGCGGCAATACGGACCTTTACTGCACGTGTACCACGCCATTGCCGGCGAATATGACTTCATCCGGGCAAAGGCAGCTTTTGCCATAGACATACACGGCGAGTACCCGGTTGTAGCCGACAAAGCGCTGGTGCACCTGGTGAAAGCTTTTCACCCCTTGCTGTATCTCTACAATCAGCGATCGGGTAAACCAACTATTCCGGTTGATTTAACCTTGGATGAAAAAGCCAGGATATTGGTGATCAGCGGGCCAAATGCCGGCGGCAAAACGGTGACCATGAAAACGGTTGGCCTGCTGCAACTGATGGTGCAAAGCGGCTTGCTGGTGCCCGTGCACCCATCGTCGCAGTTTGGTATTTTTAAGCAGCTTATGATTCATATCGGCGATACCCAAAGCTTGGAATTTGAGCTAAGCACCTATAGCAGCCACTTGCTCAGCATGAAACATTTTATGGAAACGGCCAGCGGCAAAACACTGTTTTTTATTGATGAATTGGGAAGCGGAAGCGACCCTAATCTTGGCGGCGCTTTTGCCGAAGTAATTATGGAAGAACTGGCCCGCAAGCACGCCTATGGCATTGTCACTACGCATTACCTGAACTTAAAAGTGATGGCCAACAAAACGCCCGGCATCATCAACGGCGCCATGGCCTTTGATGAAAAAAATCTGTTGCCGATGTATTGGCTGGCAGTGGGTAAACCCGGCAGCTCTTACACCTTTGCCATTGCCGAGCGGATTGGGCTTGACAAGCGTTTGATCAGCCGGGCCCGGTCGCTGGTGGACGAGAGCCATTTTACGCTTGACAAACTGCTGAACAGAACGGAACAAGATCTGCAGAAAGTGCAGGAACGGGAAAAAGAATTACACCGTTTGATGAAGGAAAACGAACGGTTAAGAAAGGAGATGGAGCAGGTGCTGGACAAAGAGCGTCACCGCCAGCAGGTGGAGTTGCTGAAGCAGCAAAATAAAATCACCGAAGACCGGTTGGCCTATCTGAAAGATATGGAACGAAAGCTGAAGACCATGGTGGTGGACTGGCGAAAGGCCGAAGACAAGGAGGCGGCTGTAAAAGAAATGGCCGCTTTACTGTTCGGGAAAAAGAATGAGCAGAAAACGGCAAGCAAAAAACAAAAGCAGCTCGATAGCCGGTACGAGGAATTGGCCGGTGAGATATTGGTTGGCGATACCGTAAAAATGAAACGCAACCTGCAGGTCGGCGAAGTGTTAGAGATCCGCGGCAAAAAAGCCGTGGTGAAAATAGGCCTCCTGCCCATGCAAATTGACATGGCCGACCTTGTAAAAATCAGGGAAAAAGCGGAGTCTTAAGAATTCGAGTACAGGTATTCCTTCAGGTTTGAAATGGTCTCTTCCTGCGAGAGCATGATCTCTTTGACCACGTCAATGATGGAAACAATGCCGGCCAATTTTCCATCATTGAAAACAGGCAGGTAACGGATGTGTTTTTCCGACATCAGTTGCATGCATTGCTCAATTGTATCGGATGGCTTCACGGAGGGCAGGTCGGTGGTCATAATTTCAGCCACGGTTGTTTCGTTCGACGCCTTCCCTTTCAGGATCACTTTACGGGAGTAGTCGCGTTCAGTCATGAGGCCCAGGTATTGCTCGCCCTCCATTATCATAACCGAGCCAATATTTTTATCGGCCATCAGGTGAAGTGCGTCAATCACCGTTGTTTGGGGTGTTACAGCAATGATCGAACTTCCTTTCCGGCTAAGTATATCACTGACTTTTTTCATATGCAAAAGATTGTAGCCGGAATTTACATTTTTTTCGGGCCAATGGACGCTAAAATTTTACCAGGAGATGAATAATTTTTGCCGGTAAATGTTCGGCTTCTATATTTGCGCCGGAGAGATGGCAGAGCGGTCGAATGCGGCGGTCTTGAAAACCGTTGACTGTCACAGGTCCGGGGGTTCGAATCCCTCTCTCTCCGCCCTAATGCCTGACCGGGCATTTTTTATTTCAGGAGAGGTGCCAGAGCGGTCGAATGGGACGGTCTCGAAAACCGTTGTATGGGCAACTGTACCGAGGGTTCGAATCCCTCCCTCTCCGCTGATGGGGACAAACAAGGCAAAACTTTGTTTGTCCCCTTTTTATTTTGCCCTGAATCCTTTGCTGCATGGGCAACGAGCCCAAAGAAAGTATTCACCTTTTCGGTTCGAAATGCCTCATTTTTTTGGAATAGATCATTCCCATACCGGACAAACCATTTACTACCTAACCGCTGTAGTTTTTCCTTTCATTCTACGTACGCTGCGTAACGCAAAGCGTTTTGAAATCACGGCAAAAAATGCGTCGAAAGAAAATGTATAAATTCGGTCGAACAAAAACAATGGCAACCCTTGAAAGGCAGTATAGTACATTCATGTCTAAATAAAGAATGGCTGAATGTATGAATCTAAGACGGGTGACAAGCCGCAGGGATGAAGGCACAAAGTGGAAACAGGTTATAGTCAACAAGGTGACATTTTGCTTTTCGATATAATAAACAATAAAATACTTTCATGAACTATTCAACCACCCGCCGGAAATTCATCCGCAATACTTCCCTTGCCGGAACCACCTTTTTGCTTTCACCGCTGCTTTCGTCGGCGGGAAGCCTGTACGCCGGCCGGCCAGCCAGGAAGGTTGTAGTAGCCGTTATGGGCACCAACAGTCGGGGCATGTACCTGGCAAAAACATTTGCCGGCCTTTCCGATGTGGAAGTAGCTTACATCTGCGATGTGGACGCCACGGTTTTGCAAAAAACGATTGCAGAAATAGAAAAGCTCACCGGCAAAAAGCCGCAGGGTTTTACCGACCTGCGCAAGCTATTGGAGAAAAAAGATTTTGATGCCCTGGCCATTGCTGCACCTGACCACTGGCATACACCTGCAGCCATTATGGCGCTGCAGGCCGGCAAGCACGTGTATGTAGAGAAGCCCTGCAGCCACAACCCAAAAGAAGGCGAACTGCTTGTACAGGCTTCGCAGAAATACGGTGGCCTTGTGCAGATGGGCAGCCAGCGACGCACATTTGCCAATGTACAAGACATGATAGCCCGCCTGCACCGGGGCGACATCGGCCGGGTGTATTTTGCAAGGGGTTGGTATGTCAATAACCGCAAATCAATCGGAAAAGGAACGACGGCACCGGTGCCTTCTACCCTTGACTTCGACCTGTGGCAAGGTCCCGCACCCCGTAAAAATTTTCGAAGCAACTTAATTCATTACAACTGGCATTGGTTCTGGCACTGGGGCACCGGCGAAGCGCTAAACAACGGTACCCATGAGCTGGACGTCATTCGCTGGGGACTGGGGGTTGACTATCCTACAAAAGTTGTTTCTGCCGGAGGCCGCTTTCATTTCAACGACGACTGGGAAACTCCCGATACCCAAACCATCACCTACAATTTTCCCAACAATACTGGCTGTACGTGGGAAGGCCGGAGCTGCAATTCGTTTGAAACAGACGGCGCTGGCAGGGGTGTTGTTTTTTATGGCGACAACGGTACCATTCATTACCCCGGCGGCAATAGCTTTAAAGTGTACGATTATGCCAACAAGCTGGTGGCAGCCGTGGACAGCAATACAAAAGTGGACGCTGGAAACACGGTTAGTCCAACCGCGGATTTGGACGGGCTTCACCTGCTCAACTTCTGCGAGGCCATCCGTGGCACCGAAAAAATCAACGCACCTATTATGGAAGGACATAAATCAACCCTGTTGCCGCAATTAGGCAACATTGCCTTCCGGGTTGGCCGCACGTTGGAGTGCGACCCGGTAAACGGGCATATTCTAAACGACAAAGACGCGATGAAACTTTGGAGCCGGGAGTACCAAAAAGGGTGGGAGATTAAAGTATAAGCTCTAATGCTTTATCAAAAAAGAAAATGATCAATCAATCAACGTTAAAAAAATTTAGTTGAAATCGTAAGGATTACATCTTTTGTCGTTGTTTTTTCCTTGCTCTGCACAGTGCTGCAGGCACAAGACAACCAACTTACAAACAAAGAAAAAAAAGAAGGGTGGCACCTTCTCTTCGACGGTAAAACAACGAAAGGCTGGAAAGCAGCTTTCGCCGATAAGTTCCCGGAGAAAGGTTGGAAAATCGAAAACGGAACGCTTTCTGTCGATTCTTCAGGCGGGCACGAAAGCACCAACGGCGGCGACATTGTTACGGCGGAAACCTATAGCAACTTCGAGTTGGTGGTCCATTTCAAGCTCACCGAAGGCGCCAACAGCGGTATTAAATATTTTGTAGACCCGGCCCAGCCCGTACCAAAAGACCCAAGGTCGGCCATTGGGCTTGAATTCCAGTTGCTGGATGATGCCCGGCACCCGGATGCGAAGGTGGGAAAGAACGGCAACCGCACACTTTCTTCTCTTTACGACCTTATCCCCGCCAAAAGCGACAAGCCTGCCCGCCCGATTGGCGAATGGAATACGGCACGCATCTTAAGCCGCGGTACCCATGTGGAGCATTGGCTGAACGATGTAAAAGTGCTGGAATACGAAAGAGGAAGTGACGCATTCAAAACACTTGTTGCAGGCAGCAAATACAAAGACATGGCTGGTTTTGGCTTGGCTCCCAAAGGACGCATCCTTTTGCAGGACCACGGTGACCTGGTGTATTTTAAAAATATTAAAATTCGTGTGCTAAAAGATTAAAGGGAAGCATTCACAATTCTACCCTGAAAAGAGAAAGCATGAGCAAATTTTTGATGGTGGTGGTGGTAGCGGCAACTTGTTTGCCTGCGCTTTCACCAACGGTGCAAAAGGAAGCTCGTGATTAGTGGAAGGAACAACAGCGGGAAAAACCGGTAGGTGCTGTCTCTTTCGTTCAATGGCAAAGCAGTGGACAAAAACTATCTTAATCATTTTGACCTGCAAAAAGGCGGAACACTCAACTTTACCATGGGCTTACAGCCAAACAAACAAAGAGGAACATCGGCTGGCGCCTACCCTTATTCGCTGTTGGCGGCAGAAGATGGTTTGAAATAAAGAAAGACGAACCGTCGTTTTCAATTTGAAATCTGAATAATGTAGGTTTGTTAAAATAGGATTTACAGCTCGCCGGTATCAGCTTCAGTTCCTATAAATAGAAAAATTTGGCAATGGCGCGGCATTGGATAAGGCGACGAGCCTGTAAAAAGTCAATCGAATCTCTTTTTTCCTTTAGGTTTATGAAAACACAGAAACAATGAGTGACTTTTTTTATAAAATCTTCCTCGTCGTTACATGCCTGATTTTTGGTCTCACATCTTACTGCCAACAGCCGGCGGGAAAAATGGGCAAACCTAACATTATTCTCATTTTGGCTGATGACATGGGCTATGGCGATCCGCAGTGTTATAATCCCCAAAGTAAAGTGCCCACGCCGCACATAAACCGTTTAGCCCGCGAAGGCATGAAGTTTACCGATGCGCATACCACGTCTTCCGTGTGTACACCTACCCGCTACGGAATTATTACAGGCCAGTACAGTTGGCGAAGCTCCCTGAAAAGAGGTGTTTCCTGGAGCTACTCGCCGTTGCTGATTGATACGGCGAAAAGCACCATTGCCTCGGTATTGAAAAAAGCGGGTTATAAAACCGCCTGTGTGGGCAAATGGCATTTAGGCTTGGGCTGGCAAATGGACGGCGATAGTGTATTGTTTAATAAGCCACTAACAGCCGGTCCCCTCAACCTGGGTTTTGATGAGTTTTACGGGCTTTCAGCAAGCCTTGATATTCCACCGTATGTTTATATCAGGGGTAATAAAGTGGTTCAACAACCAACTGCCTTTACCGAAGGCCCATCGCCTTTGATTACAGATGATTTCTGGCGCCTGGGACCCGTTTCGCCGGATTTTAAGCATGAGGATGTACTCAATCACCTCACTGATGTAGCGGAAAATAATATACGGGAAGGTGCAAAAGCGGACAAACCTTTTTTCCTATACTTTGCGCTTACAGCACCACATTTGCCCTGGTCGCCAACCGATGAATTCAGGGGAAAAAGCGGCGCCGGGAATTACGGCGATTTAATGGCCGAAGTGGATGCTGTTGTTGGCCGGATCAACAATCTGGTAAGGTCATTGGGCATTGAAAAGGAAACCCTTATCATTTTTACATCCGACAACGGTTCGCAGTTTACCGACGAGGAAATGAAACAATACAATCACCAGGCAAACCATCATTGGCGCGGACGCAAAGGAGATATTTATGAAGGAGGAAACCGCGTGCCCTTCCTGGTAAAATGGCCAGCCAAAATAAAGGCGGGTTCGACATCCGGTCAATTGGTTTCCACCACTGATTTTTTGGCCACGTTTACCCAACTCGCAGGAGCGTCAACACCCGGCAATGAAAAAAAGGACAGCTATTCGTTTCTGCCCGTTCTGACGGCGGCGCCATTGGGCAAAACACCGCTGCGCAAACAGATGGTTTATCATTCGTCCGAAGGCATGTTTGCACTGCGCAGCGGGTCAATGGTGTTTGTAAAAGGGATGGGGAGCGGCGGATTTTTAAAAGGCAAACCGGAAAGTGGCGATACTGCACAGTTTCAATTGTACAATTTGCAAACCGACAGGGAGCAAAAGAAAAATTTTTATACAGAAACTTCTCTGGAAGCTAAAAAAATGTTGCGGGAGCTGGAGGTAATCGTCAATAATCAATAGCAGGGCAGACAACTTTTGCGCTTACCTGAAAGCACAGGTATGGCGCAAGTCACATCCCCGAGAACGGCCTCTGGTAAATTTGCTTTGCGGTTGCAGCAAACATCGCCGTTCATCATAATGCTTTCATACAAAATGAAACCGGTAGTCATGATGTGGGGACAATTACAAGCAACCTGACCTTGAATAGGAAATCACAAGCTATTTTTGAGTAAATTACAGGTCCATCATTTTTGAAGAATTGACTGTTTTTTAAAAAATGAACTTTATTAGTAAAAAATTTAATTATTTGCCAATTTGCGCTGGCTGTGCCGAACATGATAGGTAAACACACACAATTCCTTTTTTATGTTCTCCTTTTCTTGGTTGCTTTCCCTACGAGTAGAATCAATGGGCAGTCGTATGAATTGATATTTGCCAGCCACGAAGTGGTTTCAGATCTGCGGACTTCTCTAAAGTTGTCAGAGCAAAACAGCCTCTGTTTTGATAAAAGTTTCGAATTCTCGTTTGAACTTTCTTTTTTGCCTGGTTACAAGGACTATTTTGGCTATATCTTCCGGTTAATTAAAGATGATAAGTACAACATTGATCTTATCTACGACTTTAAACCAACGGTCAGCAATTTTAACGTGATTGTCGGCAACCGGCTTTCCACCATCTCTTTTCACCTCGACAGCAATCGGTTATTCAACAGTTGGTCGGTTTTGCGCTTCCGGTTTGATAAGGAAAAAGATGAGCTCACCGTTAGCACTCCCAATAAAACCTTTAAAGAAAAAGGCTTAGGCCTCGCCGGCACTGATTGTTTTAAAATGGTGTTTGGCGTTAACCGTGATAATCGCTTCAAAACGTTAGATGTTCCACCCATGAAAATCAGGAACATCAAGATTACCCAAGGTGATCAACTGACATACCGGTGGCCATTAGACGACAACAAAGGCAAAATAGCCACGGAGGTAGTGACCGGGCAGGATGGTAAAATAGAAAACCCTATTTGGACCCTCAACGATAACAGCAATTGGAAATCGGTTCGGCAGTTCCAGCTTTCCGGCCCTGCCAGCGTGGCATTTGATGCCAGGAAAGAAATGCTTTTTATTGCCGGCGCCGATTCGCTTTATTCATTTTCAGTTCCGGTTTCACGGCTTTCAGGTGTTCCTTATTCCGCCGGCAAGCAAAAACTGTTGGCCGGTAATCAGTCGTTGTTCAGTTCATTCAGCAACCGGTTGTATAATATCTATGTTGATCAACAATTGGTATCAACATTCGATTCCGCTTCACAAAAATGGGACAGGCCGTATGAAGAAACTCCCATCACCGATTTCTGGCAGATAAGTAAGTTTTTCTCTCCACTTGATACTTCGATCTACATTATTGGGGGTTATGGGCATTTTCAATACAAGAACACGGTACAGCGTTACCATTTACCCACCGCTCAGTGGGACACACTTCGGGTAGAAGGAGATCGCCTCCTACCCCGCTACCTGGCCGCCCTGGGCACAAATGAAAAAGGCGACACGGCCTACCTGCTTGGCGGCTACGGAAGCGTCAGCGGGCAACAGATCGTCAACCCGCAAAACTTCTACGACCTGGTGCTTTTTGATGTCAAAAACCGCCGCTTTAAAAAGCTGTTCGATTTGAAAGTAGGCAAAGAAGATTTTGCTTTTGCCAATTCCCTTGTGATTGACCCGGATACAAAAGCGTATTATGGGCTAATTTACCCGAACGATAAATTCAGCTCTGCGCTGCAACTGATAAAGGGGTCACTCACCAATCCCGGTTTTGTTACCCTGGGGAAAGCGATACCTTACTCCTTTCACGACATCCGGTCGTTTGCCGACCTCTTCTTCTGCCCTGTTTCGCAGAAATTTGTAGCGGTCACTATTTTCACGGAGGACAATCAGTCGATCGTTTCTATTTTTACCCTGGCTAACCCGCCGGTGGAAAATAGCCAGTCGGAAAATACGATGAGCGGAAACTGGCTGTTATACACAGCTACTATCGCCGGTTTATTTGCCCTGTCTGCGGTACTGTTTTACTTCTACAAACGCAGAAAAAGCCGGCGCTCTCCAAAAACAGATGCGTCGTTGTCTGCACGGGAAGTGCCAGCCGAAGTGCCACCATTACCGGGTCCAGGTTTCGTCGAGGTTTCCGATTCCAACGGGGCGAATATGCCGGTGGCAACTGAACCGGCAGCAATGGTTGAAAAAAACATCCATTCTAAAAATTCGATTTACCTGTTTGGCGACATGCAGCTTTACGATGAGGAAGGCAGCGAGGTTACCCGGTATTTAACCCCGCTTTTGAAAGAACTTTTTTTGCTCATTTTACTTTACACCCTAAAAAACAACAGGGGTGTCAGTTCCGACAAGCTCAGTGAAACGCTTTGGTTTGACAAAGACGAGAAAAGTGCCCGTAATAACCAGTCGGTCAACATTGCCAAGCTCAAAAATGTGCTGGAAAAGATGCGGCACTGCCAAATCACCAAAGCAGGCGGTTATTGGAAAATTGAGATAGACTATGAGAAAATACGCGTAGACTATGTACAGTGCCTGTCCATTGTAAAAGATAGCAGTCCCTTAACGAAACAAAAGATCAACACGTTGACGCAAATTACCCAACGGGGCGGTTTTTTGTCAAACACGGAATACGGCTGGCTGGATCCCTTCAAATCCGATATTTCAAATGAGGTTATTGACACCTACCTTCGTTTTGCCCGCTCTCTTGCCATTGCAGACGATCCGGAGTTACTGACCAACATCGCCAATGGGATTTTTCATTTTGATCCCGTGAATGAAGAGGCAATGGTCATCAAATGCAAGGCCCTTGCTTATCTTGGAAAGCACTCCCTGGCAAAAGATGCGTTTGAGCACTTCAAAAGGGAGTACAAAAATATCTATGGCGAAAACTTCACAAAAGATTTTAGTGAGATACTCCTTTAAAATTGCTTAATGAAATATGGTTAAACCTTTAATTAAGCTAAACGGAAAAATCTTTTCCAAACCGGTTGCGTTTCCTGTTGCGAAGGAAAACTTCTGAAAACATTCCCGGAGCGGGAAGAAAAATGCAATTTGGCATTTTTTACTAGTCTATTTTGCCCCGGATTAACAGAAGGTCAATTTGCATTTTTGCCCGCGGGTGAGTCCTTGGTGGTGGAAGCTTTTTCTCATCTTGTATGTTCTATAAAACGGCAACAGCGGTTAAGAAAAATTGTCCCCACTTCCTTTCGGACCTCTTTTCCACCGTGCTTTTGCCAAACGCATTTTGCACGAAAAGCTGGACTTTACCAGCCAAAAGGTTTAGTATTTCTTAAAGTTAACCTCCGCATTTTGGTTCCATCCGTAACCGGTTTCGTGGCAGTTTCCAACTTCAGTAAAAATATTTTTTCTTTTTTCCTGTGTTAATACATTGAAAATTATCTATTTAAGAATATAATTAATTTCAATTATTTCCTGTTAAGAAATCATTAAGAAGATATTATTCCCTCGCCGTTAACATTGTCATCAGTTAGGTTGAAGCTCCGGTACGAACCACTCAATTGACTTCACAATTGCTTATATGCTGACACTATTCATTTCTATTCTTTGGCTGATCCTGTCTTTTCTGTTGTCGAAACAGGGCACCGTTTTGCCCCATTGGAGAGCTTGCTTTGTCTTTTGGGATAGCTTTTCCGGAACAGAAGGAATTGGCTTTTTGAAAAACTGGTCTTTCTGTTTTGCCGGTACAGTTAACCCCGGACACAAAAAGATTGGTATCCTGTCATCGGCTAAGCAAGTTTTTTCAGTTTCTCACAATAGCATAGCAGTCAATGGAAGGGGTTTCTACCCCCTCCCTTTTTTTAATTTTTGGCACTACCGATCGAAATCGGTTTAAAAAGAGGCTAAAAACGTGTAAAAATAGTGTTGTGATTAATTTTTAAAAGCCAATAAAATACCCCGGACGGGCTTCATCAAAAGATTGCATATGAAAAAATACATTCTCTGGCTTGCTGCCATCAGTGCATTGGTTTTTACTGGATCGCTGAGCCAGGCGCAAACAGCAAAGACCACCAGGGTCGCAAAACCCTCCAATCTTTCCTACGTTGACCCAAAAATCGGGAACGTTGGCCTTCTATTAGAACCTACCCGCCCAACGGTGCATTTGCCCAATCAAATGATGCGGATGCACCCGATGCGGAAAGATTTTATAGACGATCAGATCGCAAGTTTCCCGCTGATTGTCCTTTCCCACCGGCTGGGCCAGGCCTTTTCCGTGCAGCCAACTGTCCGCACATTGGATGTGAAAAGCTGGAAGGAAAAAATGACGTACGACCATGACCTGGAAATCATTAAGCCTTATTATTATTCCACGTTTTTGATAGATGATGAAGTAACGGTAGAATTCACGCCCGGTAAAAAAACCGGCATCTACCGGTTTACGTTTCCGGAAGCAATAGGCCCCAAATCCTTGTTATTCGGTGCTTACAACAACGGTAGCAGCGATTTTACCTTTCTTTCGGGTTCGGAAGTGGTGGCCACCGAAATCTATCACGACGACATCAAGGTGTATTTATATGGCGTGTTCAGTAAAAAAGGAACGGCTTCCGTCATTCAGGACAACCAGGTTTCCAGCGCATCTACCGTTCAGGGATTGAATTCGAAAGCGGCAATCACCTTTCCCGAAACAACCACCGACGTCGAGTTGAGCTATGCTATTTCTTATATCAGCAGCGAACAAGCCAAATGGAATTTTCAAAATGAGTTGGCAAAAACTTCTTTTGGCGCCCTTCAGCAGAAGGCTACACAAGCCTGGCAGGGGGTGATGGGCCAGATAAAAGTGGATGGTGGGACCGAAGCGCAAAAAAGGTCTTTTTTCACCGCTCTTTACCGCTGTTACGAGCGGATGGTGGACATCACGGAGAACAACCAGTATTATAGCGGTTTTGATAAAAAAATTCACCAGACATCCCGGCCCTTTTATGTAGATGACTGGGCGTGGGATACTTACCTGGCGCATCATCCCCTGCGCACTATCCTGAATCCGAAAGTGGAAGAAGATATGCTTCACTCGTATGTAAGCATGTATCAGCAAAGCGGATGGATGCCCACATTTCCCGTGCTTTTTGGCGACCACGCCTGCATGAACGGCTTTCATTCTTCCATCACCTTTCTTGATGCTTACCGGAAAGGACTACGGAATTTCGATGCCGCAACGGCCTATGAAGGGATGAAAAAAAATGCAAATGAAGCCACTATGCTGCCCTGGCGCAATGGTCCCAAAACAAGCCTTGATGACTTTTATCACGCCAACGGCTATTTTCCTGCCTTGCAAAATGGCGAAGCTGAATGGCACAAAGACGTGCATTCCTTTGAAAAAAGACAGGCGGTGGCCGTAACATTAGGCGCCAGCTACGACGATTGGGCAGTAGGCCAAATGGCAAAAGAGTTAGGCCGCACTGGTGATTACCAGCAATATAGAGCTGGCGCTGACAATTATAAAAAGCTGTGGCATGGTAAAGTAAAAATGTTTCTGCCAAAAGACAAAAACGGAAATTGGGTGATGATCGACCCGAAGTTTGATGGCGGAATGGGCGGCCGGGATTATTATGATGAAAACAACGGCTGGACGTACATGTGGCAGGTGCAGCATGATGTGGACGGCCTGAAAGAATTGCTCGGTGGCAAACAGGAACTTGAGAATACGCTTGACCAATTATTCCGGGAGGGCCTTGGCAGAAGTAAGTATGAGTTTAATGCAACATTTCCTGATGCTACCGGTTTAGTAGGCCAGTATTCGATGGGCAATGAACCCAGCTTTCATATTCCCTACTTATATAATTATACCGGGGCCCCCTGGAAAACACAGAAACGAGTTCGCTCTTTACTGGATTTGTGGTTCAAGGATAATGTTTTTGGTATACCGGGCGACGAGGATGGCGGCGGTATGAGTGCCTTTGTGGTTTTTTCTTCCATGGGCTTTTATCCGGTAACGCCAGGCCTTCCTGTTTATACCATCGGCAGCCCCCTCTTTTCGAATGTAACCATTGATTTACCAAACGGAAAAACATTCACGCTGGTGGCCAAAAAAAGTTCGGTACTGAACAAGTACATTCAAAGCGCAAAGCTGAATGGTAAAACATTAGATACGCCCTGGTTCAGTCATGCGCAATTGGTTGCCGGCGGAAAACTGGAATTGGAAATGGGTCCAACGCCAAATAAAACCTGGGGATTAGGTACACCGGCTACCGCCAAAAAGAACGTTTCACCCTGACCTTGTTGCTATATGAAAAACGTTTTGCTATACACTTTTTTGTTGCTTTCATCTTTTTGCCGGGCTGATGGCCCGGGCAAAAGCATCTGCGATTTCGATGTGCTTCCGTCGAACAACCCACAGGTGAATACAGCTAACCTGCAAAAAGCAATTGACTGGGCTTCTTCAAGAGGGGCGGCGTTGTTTGTTGATCCGTCGGATGAGCCTTATTCGTTCCAGAGCGGGTTGATTTTAAAGAAAAACGTTTCCCTGATTGGTGTGCATGGGCCTACCCCACGTGGTACCCGGCATCCGGATAAAAAAGCACCCGTTGGCAGTGTGTTCAAGATAGTGGATGATAAAAATCCTTTTCTTACGGTAGAATCGGCAACACAGATTAAAGGCATCCAGTTTTGGTATGCGGGCCAGGAGTTAAGCAACCCGGCAGCAATCATCAAATATCCACCTACCATCCAGGTAAGCAAAACGTCGAAAACCGAAGGCGTAACCCTCACCAACCTTACTTTTTATGGTGAGTATACAGCAATGGATTTTAGTGCAAGCCGCCAGTTTGCCTGTGAATTAATTTTAATTGAACACTGCTACGGCTACCCGTTGAGCGGAAAATTTATTCAAATTGATTACTGTTATGATATTCCCCGCTTCCTCCACTGCCATGTAAATCCAGCTATAATGCGCCAGATTGGCTACCGTTATTCGAAAGCGGTGATTGATGCAGTGGTGGCTAATAAGACCTACGCATACGCCATCAATCATACTGACAATGCGCAACTGATGGATTTATTTACGTTTGCTACCTGGGGGGGCATCTACCTGGGCAGCGAAAGTTATGGGCAGCTAACCAACTTTAATTTGGATTGCGTAACGGTGGGTATCTATAAAGGTGGCTCTAACACCAAAAACCGCAATTGGCAGATTGCACAAGGATCCATCATCGCCAATGCCGGAACGGTGTTGGACGATATTCACCCGTTCATCATCGAAGGCCAGGGCCATACAGCCATCACCAACGTCGAAGCTTTTTCCGGTGGCAATGGCGCCCTCACCAATCTCCAGCAATCATCCGATTTTATGACCGTGTTGGGCAGCGACCGGCTGACTATTTCCCTGGTGGGTTGCCGTATGCGTAACTATCAGTCTTCTTTACCAATTACAATAAAGAATCCATCTGCCGTAGTGCAGGCGCTGGCTTGTGTGGACAAGGATGAAAAACTTTACAATACTATTCTCGGAAAACCTTAACGGCAATATCTTTTAAACTGATAAAAAAATAACGATGCGCTATTTTGATTTTTTTCCACCGTAAATCATTTTTGAACGAAAAGTGATCCTGTAAAGGACGCCAGGAATGTCCTTGAATCAACTAATCAGAACATAATTCAAAGCAATATGAGAAAGATTTACAACTTATTAATCATCTTATGTGCATTTCCTGTTTGTCTCTTAGCCCAGCAAAGAACAATCAGCGGGAGAGTGACCGATGCACAAACCGGATCAGCTGTTGCAGGTGTAAACGTGTTGGCTTCTGGCAACAATGTAACAGGTATAGGCGTCACAACAAACAGCAATGGCATGTACAGTATTACTGTGCCGCAAAGTGCCACTGAACTTATTTTTTCCTATGTGGGAAAGAAGAGTATTACAGAACTAATTTCCGGCCGGTCAGTCATCAGCATTCAAATGGATTTGCGGGATGACGAATTAACCAGTGTGGTGGTAGTTGGCTACGGTGCAAGGCGGAAGGAGACGCTGACAGGCTCTGTTAGTAATATTTCTGCCAAAGAAATCCAAACAAGCACCAACGTTTCGTTGGCTCAAAAGTTACAAGGTAAAGTAGCGGGTCTCAACATACGCCAGCAAGGTGGCGAACCCGGTACGTTCGACAATACCATCTCCATCCGTGGCTTCGGCACACCGCTGTATGTTATTGATGGTGTGATCCGCGATGGTTCATCGGAGTTTCAACGGTTGAACCCGGAAGACATTGAAAGCATTTCCTTCCTGAAAGACGCTTCGGCTGCTATCTACGGTTTTGGCTCTGCCAACGGCGTTATCATTGTTACCACGAAAAAAGGAAGCAGGGGAAAAGTAAGCTTTAGCTACAATGGTACCGTGGGCTTTCAAACACCCACCGATGTGCCAAGAATGGCCAATGCCTCGGAGTGGATGCAGATGCGTAATGATGCAGCCATACTGGGCACCGGCTCTCCTTTTTTGACCCAGGACGAATTGCAGAAATACATCAACGGGGTGCCCGGTTATGAAAGTACCGATTGGTATGATGTGACGATGAAGAACACTTCGATGCAGCAGCAGCATAACCTGTCGGCTTCGGGCGGCAGCGATAAAACGCAATATTATTTTGGGCTTGGCTATTTTGATGAAGGCAGCCTGTTGCGCAGCGATGATATCAATTACAAGCGTTATAATGTTCGTACAAACATCACCACGGAACTGGTGCCTCATTTAAAGGCCGAAATACTGATCGGCGGCCGCTACGACAAGCGCACCACACCGGGCGAAAATTTCTTTAATATCTTCAAGGGAACCCGTGTTACGCTGCCAACGGAAAAGCCGTTTGCCAACGGAAACTCGCTTTACCCCGCTGTTGTCAATCCAACCAATCAGAATCCATTAGCCTTATCTCAAAAGGAACTGACCGGTTACAGCGAATCCGTAAACAGGAATCTGCAAACAACGTTTGCTTTAACCTATGATGTGCCTTTTGTAAAGGGGCTATCCCTGAAAGGTTTGGCCGGGTATGATATGAACAGCGACGAGGGCAAAAACGTGCAACGGCCGTTTACCCTTTACACCTATGTAAATGACACGTACAGACCCTCTCCGCAAAGAGTGGGACAGTCGTTTATCTCAAACAATTTTGGCAACTTCAACCGGTTGACCTTGCAGGCGCAGGCCAACTACAGCCAACTAATAGCCGCAAACCACACTGTTTCCGGAACAGCTGTGTTTGAACAGCGCCAGGAGTGGAGCCGCAACGGCAACTTGCGCAGGCTTTATGACTTTTACACCGTAGACCAGTTTGGCGGTGCTTCTGAAAATGGACAAACCAACTCCGGAAACGAAGGACAAACGGCCAACCAGTCTTTCCTGGGTCGTGTCAATTACGATTTTAAAAAGAAGTACCTGCTGGAGTTTGCGTTTCGGTATATGGGTACCTACGCTTATCCTCCGGAAAGCCGGTGGGGCTTTTTCCCCATTGCATCGGTGGGTTGGAGAATTTCTGAAGAAGGTTTCATAAAGAAATATGTTCCTGTTGTTTCCAATTTAAAACTCCGGGCTTCTTATGGCGAGGTGGCATCCAGCGATGGCTTTATTCCTTTCCAGTGGATACAAGCCTTTAGCCTTGGCGGCGGCGGCGGTCGTTATGAATTTAGCAATGGCCTCCTGACCAATGGCATACAGGCACCCGGAATCGTTAATCCATTGTTGACGTGGGCCACCGCCAAAACAGCAGACATTGGTTTTGACCTTGGTTTGATGAACAACAAGATTACACTTGATTTTGACGTGTACCGCAGGGATCAGGAAGGACTGCCGGCTTTTAGAAACACGTCGCTGCCGAATACGTTTGGCGCTTCCCTTCCGCAAGAGAATTTAAACAGCAACCGTACACAGGGCTTTGAATTTACCCTGGGGCATAACAGCCGTATCGGTGCCTTCCAGTATGGCATTTCCGCTAACTTAAACTATTCCAGAACAATGAACCTGCATGTGGAAAGAGGTCCCTTCCTGAACAGTTACGACCGTTGGAGAAACGGCCAGGAAAACAGGTACAATGACATTGTGTGGGGCTACACCTATCTCGGCCAGTTTCAAAATGCAGGAGAAATTGCCAGCTATCCCATTCAAAACGGTGACCAGGCAAACCGGCGCGAACTGCCCGGCGATTTTAAATATGCCGACGTGAACAACGATGGCATCATCAATGAGCTCGATATGCTGCCCATCTTTACCGGTGCTGTTGGCAACAACAACGATCTGAACCCAGGCGGACGGAAAAATCCAAGGATCAACTATGGCGCTACGCTGAACGCCTCTTACAAAGGTTTTGATGCAAATATTCTCTTCCAGGGTGCGGCTATGTACACCGTTCGCTTTAGCGAAGTATATGCCGAGGTGATGGCGTTCAGGGGAAATACACCAGCCTACTTTTTTGACCGCTGGCGCAAAGCCGATCCCTATGATTCAAAGAGTGAGTGGATCCCGGGTAAATGGCCAGCCTCCCGCTTTATTGCCGATGTGGGAAGCATGTACAAGGAAAGTTCTGTGTGGCGGAAAGATGCCTCTTACCTGCGGTTGAAAAGCGTGGAGTTTGGTTACACATTCAGCCCGAGATTTTTCAATTCAATTGGAATTCAAAAGTTGAGAATGTATGCAAATGGGTTTAACCTGCTCACGTTTGCCGACCCGTTTGTCAAGGCTTTCGATCCGGAAAGACTGGAGGGCCTTTTCAATGCGGGCTTCAATTACCCGCTCACCAAATCGTTCAACTTCGGCGTCAACATTAATTTTTAAAGAGTTTGTTTATGAAAACATATCAATTGAAAATAATAGCGTTTTTTTCGGCTGTTCTTCTTTTTAGCTGTAAAAAGGTGCTGGATCTACAGCCAACCGATAAACTTCCGGCCAGTGTTATTTTCAGCGATCCTGAAGGAGTAAAGCTTTACATGGCCAACCTCTATAACCAGTTGCCGGTAGAAGACTTTACCTATTTCCGCCAAGGCTTCAACCAAAATGCCGCCAGCCCTAACAACGGAGGCTTTGCGCCGGCCATGGTGACGGATGAAGCGGTACATTCCGAGTTTGGCGATTTTTTACGCGACGCTGATTTTGGCTGGTGGGAACCGGGCTATAAATTAATCCGGGATATCAACCTGCTCATTGATGCCATTCCTACCTTAGCTATTAAAAGCGAAGACAAGGCGGCCCTTGAAGGTGAAAGTGCCTTTATTAAAGCCTATGCCTATTTTGGCCTGGCCAGACGATATGGCGGTGTGCCGTTAATTAAAACTTCTCAGCAATATACCGGCGATGCGGAAGCCATAAAAGTGCCCCGGAGCACCGAGCGGGAAACTTGGGACTACATCCTGTCACTCTGTGACGAAGCCTCTGCTAAGCTGGGCACCGAAAAAGGAAGAAGAGCATCAAAATGGACCGCTTATGCGCTGAAATCAAGAGCGGCGCTCCATGCGGCCTCCATCGCAAAATTTGGCAACCGTTCACCGCTTTCCGGTGAGGCGGTAAGCCAGAAACTGGTTGGTTTGGATGCTTCGCTGGCCGCTGGTTATTACCAAGCCTGTATTGATGCATCAGCAGCCATCATGTCTTCTAATCAATTCAGCCTTTACCGGCCCAACCCAACGAGTCCGGCAGTGGCCGCAGAAAACTACCGGCTGCTGTTTCAGGATCCGAACGCCGCGCCGGAAGAAGCGATTTTCATCAGGGGCCGTGTGTTGCCTGGCGATAACCTGGGACATAATTACGACATCTGGTTTCAGCCGGCACAATTGGCAAACGGATGGCCGCACCCGGGCCGTATGAATCCAACGCTTGATTTGATTGATGCGTACGAAAGCTATACAGACCCCGGCAAAAGTGCGCCCATTGTAACGACTGTAACTCCCAATATAAATGATTACAACGGGTACAATGCGGCAAACAATTACCTGCGTTTTGATACGCCGGAAGAGATATTCAAAAACAAAGATGCCCGTCTTTTTGGAACAGTGGTGCTGCCAAATACCAGTTGGAAAAATGTTCCCATCATTATTCAGGCAGGTTATGTAAAGCCCGATGGCGCAGCCGTTATTCGCACCAGAGACCAGATCACGGTTAGTGGAACAACCTACTATACCTACGGCGCTTCTAATGTCGCTTTATATTCTGGTTTCGATCCTCAAGGCGGAAATAATACACGTACCGGCTTTTCATTCAAAAAGTTCCTGAATCAAACAGCTCCCGTGATTCCGGGTTGGAACCAAAGCACCTCCGACTTTATGGAATTCAGGTATGCGGAAATTTTGTTGAATTATGCCGAAGCGGTTGTAGAGAGTGGAAAAGGCGATGCGGCATTGGCGGAGAAAGCAATCAACGACATTCGTAAAAGAGCCGCTCATACCGTCAACATCCCCCTGACGGTGGAAAATGTTCAGCGGGAGAGAAGAGTAGAACTGGCGTTTGAAAACAAGCGGTTCTGGGACCTTATCCGCCGGAGAGAATATGATTCGGAATTCAACAACCGGATGATGCGTGCCTTGTTCCCGCTGCAGGACCTCCAGGCTTTGCCGGCCAAGAAATACATCTTTGTTCGCGCCAATGTTCCCAATACAAACCCAAGAACGTTTCAACCCAAATGGTACTACCGGCCCATTCCGGGAGTAGGCGCAAACGGAGCCGTTCAAAATCCGCAGTACTAAGGTTAACGTACCGAACGAATGCAAACTATCATCTCAAAAAGTCCGATTATGAATCGTTTTAAAATATTTATACTACTAGGCGTCCTGGCGTTCAGCTCCTGCAAAAAGGACAACTACGATGGACCTACGGCCGGCTTGTCCGGGAATTTTCTCGATGCCACCACCAATGAATTGGTGGAACAGGATATCATCCGCGGCACCACCATTGAAATTATTGAACATGGCTATAATCCGGTGCAGCCTCAATACCTGGTGGTAAAGAACAATGGTACCTACGACAATACCCTTCTTTTTGCCAACACTTACACGGTGAAGCCGGTGAGGGGCAATTTTATTGCCGTGGATCCGCAGGATGTTGTTATAAAAGGACAGACAAAGCTTGACTTTAAGGTGACGCCTTTTATCCGGTTGAAAAATGTAAGCATTGTAAAAACCGGCTCAAAAGTGGTTGCCAAGTTTAGGCTGGAGCAAGCAACGGTGAACACGGTCCGTAAAATTGGTTTGTATGCCCATACCGATGAAAGAGTGGGTGAGCCTATGCGGCTTGTAGCAACCGAACAAACACTCAATGCGGTGACCAATCCCAATCAGGAATATACCGTGGAGATTGATATTCCTTCGAACAACTCTATTCTGAAAGGTGGTGCGGACTATTTCTTCCGGGTAGGAGCCCTCAGCTCTGCCGCTGAAGCCAAACTAAACTATGCGCCGGCTGTGAAAATAAGCCTCTGAGACTGAAGAACCGATCTTTTGATCATCACCATTCCTTTGTTTTGCATGGTGGGGTGGTGATTTAATCCCTTACAAAATGAGACATTTCAAGACAATCATTTTTGGCCTGATTGCCGTTACTTTTTTTAATTGTTCAAAGAACACCACACCCAGCTCAAACCCGATAACACCACCGGTGGTTACGCCTGAAGCTGTGTATGACGAAACGGGCTGTTTGTACACCTCTGTTGACAACCTGGTGATGGCCGGCTACCAGGGCTGGTTTGCCGCCGAAGGCGATGCGTCGGAAAGAGGCTGGTATCATTACCGGAATGTAAGCTGCGGCGGTTTTTTGCCCGGATGTGCCTCGGTTGATTTTTGGCCCGACATGACGGAGTACACAAAGAAATATCCGTCGCCTTTTCAGTTTGCCAACGGCACCAATGCCCCACTTTACAGTCCTTATGACGAAGAAACGGTTGACCTTCATTTTAAATGGATGAAAGACTACGGCATAGACGGCGTGTACATGCAGCGTTTTGTGGTGGAGGTAAAAGAGTCGAATCCAAAAGGTAAACGGCATTTCAATAAGGTATTGGAAAATGCCCTGAAGGCAGCCAAAAAATACCAGCGGGCCATTTGCGTGATGTATGACCTGAGCGGCTGTACCAGCGAAGATGTGGCCTACCTTGAAAAAGACTGGAATGAATTGCAGTCCCTGTTTTCGCTTTTCGACAACAAGCAGCACCCTACCTATCTGCGGCACAAAGGAAAGCCTCTGCTTTCCGTTTGGGGTGTTGGCTTCAACGACAACCGAAAGTATTCGGTTGCCGATGTAGATAAGCTGGTTACAGCGTTGAAAGGGCCTTCCAAAAAAGTTTCCATCATGTTGGGCACTCCTTACTATTGGAGAACATTAGGAAATGATACCGAAAAATCAACTGCCCTTCATCCCCTGATCAAAAAGTGTGATGTCGTTATGCCGTGGGCAGTGGGCAGGTATAACTCCAATAGTTACACGAACGTAGCACCAACAGAACTCGTTGGCGATATTCAGTGGACAAAAAGCAACAACATTGCTTACATGCCGCTTGCCTTTCCTGGATTTAGCTGGGGGAATCTGAAGAACGATCCGGCCTTGTACAATTCTACCCCAAGGGAAAAAGGTGACTTTTTATGGAAGCAGATCGCCGGCGCAAAACAGTCAGGTGCCAAGTCACTTTATGTAGCGATGTTCGACGAGATTGATGAAGGCACCGCCATTTTTAAATGTGCCAAAGAAGGGGCCCTTCCCCTAAACGGCAATAAAAAATTTGTTGGTATCGAAGCCGATCTGGCTTCTGATTATTACCTCTGGCTAACCGGCCAGGCCACCCGTTGGTTTCATGGCGAAACAAGTTTTGGCGCCACAAAGCCGGTTCGATAAAAGAGTGGCGAGCCGTGCGAAGCGGCAACTTTGGTTTGGTTGAATTGCAGCAGGAGAGGCGGGCAGTTTTTGCTTGTGTGCATCAAGAGCGGTGCAGCCTTTCTATTGCTGCCTCGATGGTGGTAATACCCCGGCTATCATTTAGTAAACTTCTAAAATTTATTCAGACAAATGCAGAGTACTAAAATGCGGTATGCGATAGTTTGCTTTCTTTCTGTTTTGGTGATGCAATTGCATGCCCAAAATCGCCACAGTCAGCAAACCAAATATCCTTCCTACAACGGATTGATAATGGCCGGTTACCAGGGCTGGTTCAGGGCCGACGGTGATGGTTCCAAAGCAAAAAGGGTGGCTTATGGAAATGAAGCGAAAAGTGGCATTGACATGTGGCCCGACATCAGCGAATATGAAAAAACGTATGTAACGCCTTTCAAGCTTCCGAATGGCGAAAAAGCCCGCTTTTTTAGTTCGTACGATAAGAGCACCGTTGATCTGCATTTCAAATGGATGCAACAGTATGGTGTTGATGGCGTGTTTATGCAACGCTTTTTCAACAATGCGCGGAGCCGCGATACTGTCTCTTCCTTTATTCTAAAAAACGCATTTGATGCCGCCTCGAAATACGGTCGTGCCATTGCAGTTATGTACGACTTGTCGGGCCTGAAAGCTTCTGGTGAAGATTGTTCGGCACTTATTGAAGATTGGAAATTCCTGGTGGACGGGTTGAAAGTAACCAGTCAGGCCGGACAGAAAACGTATCTGCATCACAATACACGTCCGCTTGTGGCCATTTGGGGTATTGGCTTTCCTGACCGCCCCTACAACATTCGTAACATTGGATTGGAACGGTTCATTGATTTTCTTAAAAATGACCCGGTTTATGGCAATTGCGCCGTCATGTTGGGTGTACCTACTTTTTGGCGTGAGTTAATAGCAGATAGTAATCCCGACCCCTACCTGCATGAGATTATTAAAATGGGTGATATTGTGTTGCCCTGGACTGTACAGCGCTACTCACCACTGCTGCACAATGATATGGACCGTTTCCGGGACAACACGCTGGCAGACCTGCGGTGGTGCCGGGAAAATAATGTTGATTATGTGCCCTGCGTATACCCCGGGTTTAGCTGGCACAACCTTAGCCGGTACGAGTTTCCGGACGACGTAAAGCCGGTCGGTTCAATTCCACGAATGGGAGGCCGTTTTTACTGGCAAATGATATCCACAGCACTCAATGCCGGCGCCACTATGTTGTATGTGGCCATGTTTGATGAGGTGAATGAAGCCACCGCTATCTTCAAAGGCACCGATACGCCGCCGGTGAGCACTGTTACTTCTTTCATCAATATGGATGGCAAACCGTCGGACCATTATTTATGGCTGACCGGCGAAGCGGCAAAAATGCTGCGGAAGGAAAAGCCACTTGCCTTGAAGATACCTGAGCGCAAACAGACTGACGTGCTTATTCGAACACAAGGGAGCAGGTAGTAAATAGTTCAATCGTTTGAATTAGAGAAAGGCACATTGCATACAACCCAATATCAGTGCCTATAGTTCCTAATACTGAAATGAAGCATGAAGACAAGCTTACTGTTATCCATCTTTTTGTTCGGTTGCACATTTATAGCATCTGCACAAAACAAAATCAATAAAAAGGAGCGAAGACCTAATCTATTGTTCATCATCACCGACCAGCAACGCTATGATGCATTAAGCATAGCCGGAAACAAGGTCTTAAAAACGCCCAACTTAGACAGGCTGGCCAAACAAGGAACCTACTTCAAAAAGGCATATACGCCGATGGCTGTTTGCGCACCCGCAAGAGCTGCAATAATGACGGGCCGTACAGTAGAAAACACCCGTGTTGTGAACAATTACGTGGCTGATACAGCAACAAAAGCATCCGGTGCAATGCCGCAGAGAACCTTCGACGAAATTTTAGCAGCAAATGGTTATTGGGTAGAGTATTATGGAAAGTACCATTCTCCTTCGTTTCACAACGAAGTTTACAGAAACCCTGAGAAAATGACAAGTACAGGCGAGCCTATCATGGGGCAGGGAATGCGGCAACACTATGTAGATTATTTGGCGAAACATGTGCCCATGCAGCCATTGCAAGAGGGGGAGTATCGGGACCATTACTCAGGCCGGGGCTATACGCCCAATCCGCTTGACAAGCGGTTCAACAGCAACGCCAAAAGCGATGCAAAGTTCACTCAACCGGATTTTCATGGAAGGCTGAACATACCCGCCGACCATTCGATAACCGCCATGCATGCAAAGGAAACGATGGCTGCTTTGGAACGGTTGAAAGACAAGATGTTTAGCATCACTTGCTCGTTTCATTTCCCGCATGCGCCAATGCTTCCAACGTCTCCTTATTACCAAATGTATCATCCGGACAGGGTTTCACTTCCAAAGAGTTTGCAAGATGAGATGACCAACTCGCCTTACAAAGCAGCAAATGGTAGAAATGATAATCCGGAATATGCTGATCCCGAAAAGATCAAATACATGATTTCTGATTATTATGGTTTGGTGAAAGAAGTGGATGATTGGATGGGTAAGATTTTAGCCAAGCTGGATGAATTAGGTTTAGCCGTTAATACTCTGGTGATTTTCACAAGCGATCATGGTGAAATGTTAGGTGCACACGGCCTTCGGGAGAAAAACGTTTTTTACGAAGAATCATCAAGAGTGCCATTGATGATACGACTTCCGGGAGCTATTACACGCAAAACTGTTGTTGATCATTACGTAACAAACATCGATTTGTTCCCGACCATTTTCGATTACCTGGGCCTTGAAAAACAACCGTCTGATGGGAAGAGTTTACGAGATCTAATGGAAAAAAGACCAGCAAGGCCAGCCTATATTGTAACAGAATGGAACTTCAGGGGCGCCTCGGAACCCAACTACATGATTGTGAAAGGGGGGTGGAAAATGTTCATTCCGCAAACGCCTTCTTCAAAAGTAATTGACGTTTTGTACAATTTGAACGAAGACCCTTACGAGATGCATAACCTGATTGGGAACAACCCCGACGGGGCAAAATACGCAGCCAAAGTATCGGAGCTAAAAGCTGATTTGATCCAATGGTTGAAAGATCATGACTCCAAGTTTGTTGGCAGTGTATCGGAGCGAAACATAGTCAAAAATTAAGCATTGGAAAATTCAATCAGTTTTTCAGACTGACAAATCATTTTCATCATGCTAACCATAGCAAATAAGATGAAATCTGAGTGAATTTTGTAACCCATTTTTACAAGCAAAGCGTATAACTGAAAAGTCAAACCGGGTTGCAATTCGACTGTCGTGCTTATCAATATTTTTTTACTTATCCTGGATAACGCGGCCTCTGTATTTGCATCAAACGAAGGCCAAAAACATCCTGTTCCTTTTTGTTGTTGACCTGCGCTCTGAACCTAAGTTATCTGGATAAATCAAAAGAATTAAATGTTATCGCCTTTATGGAGGCTTGCGAGGATTAAAATAATGTGCTATCATACAGGTTAACATATAAAAACGTAAAAGAAATTATTAGAGACGTCTGGTGCAAAGTCAACGTTCGAATATTGATGTCGTACGGTGTGTGAGAGTAAGTGATAATTAGCCTGTTTTTTTGCGATGAGGTCAATAAAACTAAAAAACTGACAATGCCAGCAAAGCCACCATTCACTGAAAAGAAGTTTCTCCTCGCGTTCGTCTTCGTTACCTCCCTTTTTATGCTCTGGGGCATTGCCATAACGATGGGCGATGTACTCAACCGTCACTTTCAGAATGTGCTTGGCGTGTCAAAATCCAGGTCGGGTTTAGTGCAGTTTTCCATCTTTAGCGCCTATGCAATTATGGGAATCCCGGCAGGATTGTTCATGAAAAAATTCGGCTATAAAAATGGTGTCTTGCTGGGTTTATTTCTGTATGCAGTCGGCGCTTTTCTGTTTGTGCCTGCTTCCGATGCTAAGTCATTTGAGTTTTTTCGCATCGCCCTTTTTGTATTAGCATGCGGACTGGCAACCTTGGAAACCGTTGCCCATCCTTTTGTGGCTTCGCTTGGCGATCAACGGACTTCTGATCAGCGTATTAATTTCGCCCAGGCCTTCAATGGTGTGGGTGTGGTTATAGGCCCACTCATCGGGGGCTATTTTTTATTAAACGCTGACGGGAATAGTATTTCGGATTTGCAAACTGTAAAAACCCTGTATATAATTTTAGGTTTTGTCATTACAGCCGTTGCTGTTGCTTTTGTTTTTGTGAAAGTGCCCACATTAGAAGATCCCCACGGCAGTGCGGAAGCTGAAGCAGATGCGTATGCAGTATCCACTACGTTGCAGGATGTTACGCAGCCGAAAAAACTTTTTCAAAACAAACATATTGTCTGGGCAGTGATTGCACAATTTTTGAATGTGGCGGCTCAGGGCGGCACCTGGGCTTTCTTTATCATTTATGAAGCTGAGAAGATGGGCCTTCCGGATGGAACCGCCGCATACTACTTTTCTTTCAGCATGGTACTGATAATGATCGGCCAGTTTGTGGGAACCTATGCAATGAAGTTTAGTGCCCCTAATAAGTTGCTGGCTTGTTTTGCCATGGCAAATATCTTTATGTGTTTGTTGGTGGCTCAAAACTGGGGCTGGCCCTCATTCATCGCCTTGCTCATGCTAAATTTTTTCTTTAGCATCATGTTTCCAACCATTTTCAGCCTTGGTTTGAAATATCGAGGTCCACATACGCAAACCGCTTCTTCCTTTATTGTTATGGCGGTGGTGGGTGGAGCAGTGTTTCCTCCGTTAATGGGCTTAATAGCGAACAAGGATACTGCGACAGCCTACTACCTTCCTATTATTTGTTACGCCGTTATTTTTCTATACGGTTACAAGTTTTACAAAGTTGAACGCCATAAAAAAGCGGTTGAGGACATAAGCTTAATACAAGAAGCAAAACCCGGTTCGAAGGTCATTTAAAAAAAGTTCTAATGAGCTCAAATTTGATAGGGGTAGACATTGGAGGGTCGCATATCACCGTTTCGTTGATCGACGTGAAGCAGCGAGAAATACAAACAAATTCATTGCATCGCCAGGCCGTTGATGCAAACGAGCCCGCCGTAGAGATTCTTACGGCCTGGGGCAATGCCATTCAAACTTGTATGAAAGAGCTACATGGGGAAGAGGTGTACATAGGTATTGCTATGCCAGGGCCTTTCGATTATGTAAACGGCATTTCCTTAATTAAAGAACAAACAAAGTTCAGGTCGTTGTATCAAACAAATGTAAAATTAGCACTGGCGCAACGGGTTGGTGTTAATGCGGCAAATATTCAACTTATCAACGATGCGGTGTCTTTCCTGCAAGGGGAAGTATTTGGCGGTGCGGGACAAGGTTTCCAGCGGGTGTTGGGATTAACACTCGGCACCGGGCTGGGGTCTGCCTGGTATGATGAAGGGATGGCAAAGGATGCAGATTTTTGGTCAGCTCCATTTAAAAACGGCATAGCTGAAGACTATTTCTCAACACGCTGGTTCCTGAATCGGTATTTTGAAAAAACCGGAAAGAAGCTGGCTGAGGTGAAAGAATTGGTAGATCGTTACGATACAGAGACTGAGGTGGCAGATGTATTCGGAGAGTTCGGTGACAATCTTGGTCAATTCTTAAATTACGTGTGTGCTTACAATGTTCCGCAACTTGTTGTACTTGGCGGAAATATTGCAAGAAGCTTTGATTATTTTCAACCTTCTCTGGTCAAGACAATTAAAGAAAAATGTCCAGGTATGTTGGTTACTCCATCAACCCTTCAGGAGGATGCTACCTTATTTGGTGCTGCAAGTTGCTGGTCAGAAAAATTTAGATAAAATGTGTTTCTCATATAGCAGCTCATATCCCGTAGGCAGTTCGTCTGCCTGCGGTTTTTAAACAAGTAAGGATTTCGCCGAACTAGAAACAAATAGTTTGCACGGGTTTTTGAGATCAGCAGTAAGTTATTGGTCTTTTTTTTATTAACCGCTAGCCAAACTAATGGGTAGCACTGTCATTACACCTTCGGAAACTTCCACCCCTTATGAATTCCAGCCTTATTAATTGGTTTGCCTTCTTCTGCGCAAACTTATTGGCGGCGGGATCCCAAAAAATAGTTTCGCCAGTACGGTAGGCTATAGTTGCCATGTGCGAATTGATTGCCACCCGAGCGCCTGCCTCTATCGGACAATTAAGGAGCGATTTGTTTTTCTTTTTTACTACATCAATAAAGTTTTCAGTGTGTTTGTCCAAACCGCGGTCAGTTTTTGGCTGCCACGTAACCGCATCCATTTTTGGGACGTCTTTTGCTTTATCCGGCTGCACTTCCCAACCCCCCGGTTTAGCAACAACGTTCCGTTTTCACCAATAAAGGCAATGCCATGCTGCATGCCATAGAGCCGGACTCCGGTGGCCAGGTTTTCCTCCCAGGTCATTTGAAAATCGCGGTAGTCATAAAGTGCGGTCATTACATCGGGTGTTTGGCAGGCATCGGTTGGAAAAAAAGGTATTTACCGCCTGCTGCAGTTACCGAACGCGGCACATCGGCCTTCATGCCCATGAGCACCATGTCAATTAAATGCACTCCCCATTCTGTCATTAGGCCGCCGGCATAATGCCAAAACCAACGAAACTCGTAATGAAACCGGTTACGATTAAAGGGCAGCTTTTGTGCCGGGCCAAGCCACCTATCATAATCTACACCTTTGGGCACAAGGTCATTTGGTAATATTGGCAGCGGCGTAGTGCCGCCGCGGTAAATCCAGGCTTTGGCAGAAGTTACCTTGCCCAACTTACCCGAATGCACAAATGCAATAGCGTCCTGAAAGTGTTGCTGGCTGCGCTGCTATTGTGCTACTTGCACCATTTTGTTATAGCGTGCTACGGCGGCCACCATCACTGCGCTTCATAGATAGAGTTGGCGACTGGTTTTCCCAAAAACACATGCTTGCCGGCCGACAGCGCATCTGCCATTGCAGGCAGTGCCAATGGTCGGGGGTGGCAACAACAACGACATTAATGTCATTGTTATCGAAAAGTTTGCGATAGTCGGTGTACAACGTTGGGTTGTTATTAATTTTTTGCAACTCGGTTTTGCGCTGCTGCAAAACATTCTGGTCAATGTCGCAAATAACTACGCACTGCACTTCCGACATTTTAAGAAGGGATGTAATATTTGCCCAGCCCTGACCTTTGCAGCCGATGAGCCCGACACGGATGACATCGGACGGTGAAACTTTCTTACGAATGATGGCAAGCACTTCTATGGGAACTGCAGCGGTAATCGCCGACCGAAGGGCTGAAAATATTGTATTGCGGAAAAAGTCCTTCGGTGCAGCATCATAAAATTAATCTTGGTAAATTATCGCCTTTAATTAACCATTTAAACAGTAGGGCAAACTTTCACAAGTCTGTATAATAACTTACTTCCAAAAGTGTTGTCGGTCGGTGATTCCGATTCAATTTATACATTTTCAGCTTCTGGCGATGTACTTTCCGGCTAACTATATTAGTCGCTTAAACAAGATGTATTAGTTTGCGGTCTTAACCTCGATGTGCGTGTTCATAAAACTTAACACGGGTCCTTTCGTTAAACTAAGTGTTCATTGATGGTATTGGTAATTAGCTTTAGATCGAACAAAAAGTTCGAAACCAGTAAACAACTGCCCGCAAAACAAACCAGCCGTTTATCAAAGGGTTCAAAAGGGCTTGCCGATGGCAGGCTCTTTTGCATTTAAAGACAACGACTATTTCGGGCGCATTTAACCACATGCGGAAAAAGACGGCCGCATTAAAAAAGAAAGTCCGTTTTCACCAATTTTTCTTCCATTGGTGCGACTCATCTGCAAATAATTCCCTGCCCCAAACGGGCAGCTCTTTCTTCACTCGTTCAACCACCTCCGTGCAAGCAGCAATGGCTGCCTGGCGATGGGTAGCAGAAGCAAAAACAAAAAGGCAAACTTCGCCCGAATGAACGGTGCCCAGGCTGTGATAAATGTGCAGGCAGGTGAGCGGATACAGCGCAAAAACGGCTTCGCGAATGGTGTGCATCTGCTCGATGGCCATTTCCTCGTAAGCCGAATAATCAATCGCAATGACGGTCTTTTCATCAATGACATCGCTACGCACCTGTCCCAAAAAAATACTGTGGGCGCCAATGTTGGTTTGGCTGCTGTGTTTTTGAATGCTTTCGCCAATAAAGCCGGCGCTGATGGCACCCTGCACAAAAATATTTTTACGCTTCTTTTCCATTTTGTTTCCAGTTTAAAAGGCCGCCGCGAAGACTGTAAATCGTTTTACTATCGCCATATTTTGCCCGCAGAATAGTTGCCGCCTCCTGGCTACGCTTACCCGATTGGCAAAACACAACTACCACAGCCGCAGAGATGGCAGGCACCTCCGTCCGGAGTAACGAGAGCGGAATTTTTTGGTGGGGAAAAGCACCGCCTTCGGGCAGCTCATTTGCTTCCCGCACATCAATCAGCAAAGCATTCTTATTTTGAAAAAAACCGGCAAATTGCTGCGGCCCGATTTCGCTCGCCATTCCTGCCGAGTCACCGCACCAGGCGGCATAATCGTGGGTGCGAAAAGCTTCCGCGCTGGTCGGCAAAAAGGCATCGGTTCCCAGTGCCGGCGCCAGTTCAAAAACAAAACTTTCGTTGGTGAGAGCGTGGTAGGTAAAAAGGCGATTGATAAGAGGCCTTCCCAGTCCTGCCAACAGCTTAATGGCCTCCGCCGCCTGCAGACTGCCGATGATCCCGGGCAATACGCCCAGCACGCCGGCCTCGCCGCAATTGGGTACGCTACCGGGTTGCGGCGGCAGTGGAAACAAGTCGCGGTAATTGATGCCACCGCTAAAAACAGCGACCTGCCCTTCGTATTGCGAAATGGCACCATGCACCAATGGCTTTTTCAGCAAAATACAGGCATCGTTTACCACATAACGGGTTGAGAAATTGTCGCTACCATCTACCACCAGGTCAAAGCCGGCTATCAGCTCCAGCGCATTTTGATTGGTAAGTCGCACGGGGTAAGTCAGCACTACAATTTCCGGGTTCAGATAACGAAGGCGTTCGGCTGCCGCTTCTGCTTTATTGCGGCCAATGTCGGCTGCGCCAAACAAAATCTGCCGGTGCAAATTATGCAGCGAAACCGTATCATCGTCCACCACGCCGATAGTGCCCACCCCGGCTGCCGCCAGGTATTGCAAGGCCGGGCAACCCAGGCCGCCGGCGCCAATCACCAACACTTTCGCCTGCATCAATTTTTGCTGCCCTTCTTCGCCAAAGCCGGGCAACAGCATTTGCCGTTGGTATCGCTCTTTATTGATTAGCTGCTTTTTCATTGCTAACCACCGCTGAAAGGAGGAAGGAGGGCAACCGTGCATTGGTCAGGCAGCGTGGCGGGGCCGGCGGCAATCTTCCTGTTTACCGCTACGGCGTAAGACAGTTGTTGAAGCGCAGGGTAATCGCCCTCCAGCCGCTCCCGCAGCTGCGTGGTGGACTGGATATTGCTAAGCGAAAAATTCGTTTTGCCAACAATTTCGGTAATGACCCCGAACGTGAGGATATGTATTGTCTGCATAGTTTATGCTCCCGAAAATAAAAGTTTGTAGGCGGCTACCAGCAATACCGTTGCCAGAATATTTTTCAAAAGCCCCTGCGGGAATCTGGCCGCGCCAAAATAAGCACCACAAAGGCCGCCGGTAAAAGCCACCACCACAAAGGCATACATATCTGCCGTGAACTGCACACCTTTGGTAAGCTGCCCCGCCAAGCCCGCCAGCGAATTGACAAAGATAAACAAGGCGCTGACGGCGGCCGTTTGCTTCTGGTCGGACCATTGCAGCAGCAACAGGATAGGCGAAAGAAGAATGCCGCCGCCAATGCCCATCAGCCCCGACAAAAAACCGATGCCGGCTCCAATACCGAGTGATAAAAAAAGGTTGTTTTTGTTTGCTTGTTCCGCTTTGCTGCCTGCAAAAAAGAAAAAACGAATGATCGGGACCAGCAGTAGGATGCCAAGTATTTTTTTGTAAAGCGCAGCATCTACTATCACCAGGCCGCCGGCATAAGCCATCGGTACCGATGCCACTGCAAATGGCCAAAAGATTTGCGGGCGAAACCAGCCGCCCCGGTAAAACTGCAGGAACGAAGTGAGTGACACAAACAAATTAAGCAGGAGAGCAGTTGGCTTCATCACCGCCGGCGCAACGCTAAACAGTGCCATTAAAGCCAGGTAGCCGCTGGCACCGCCATGCCCTACCGAGGCATACAAAAAGGCCACGAGAAACAGCAGCAAATAAAACGGTAGCAACAGATCCACAAGCAGTAAAGGTAAGCGATGCGGCCTGTCGGCTGCGGCACCAACCACGGTATAGTTGGCATCTCCATTTCAAAGCGATTGAGCCAATCCCTCCCTATTCACCCATCAGCCCTTAGGTTTCCGCGGAAAAATTTTTTTCACCAACAGTACCAGCTTTTCCACAAAAAAGCCTACGGCCAGTCCGCCCAGCGCACAGGCCACCACTTTTGCCAGCCATGCCAGCACCGGCACTCGATGCAAAGCAGCTTCCAGGTTATGCAGTTGGTGATTAAAAAACGGGATGCCATGGGCGATGATCTCGGCGCCCACCCAAAGCATCGCGGCAGTGCCCACGTAACTCAACACAGTTAAAAAACGCGGCATAAACGTCACGATCCCACGGCCGATGCTACGGGTAGCCGGCCGAAAACGCTCCTGTGCCAGGTGTACCCCAATGTCGTCGGCCTTTACAATCAGCCCTACAAAACCATATACCGCCACAGTAATAAAAACAGCCACTGCCAGCATCACCACAATTTGGTTGACGATGGGATCGGCGGTAACCTGGCTGTAGGCAATGGCCATAATTTCGGCCGATAGGATTATATCGGTGCGTACGGCGCCGGTCACCCGTTCTTCTTCCAGCTCTTCGGGTGTCATAATGGTCACCTCGTCTTTTTCGGGATGTACTTCGTGGTGCTTGCTGAAAATGGAATGCACTTTTTCGTAGCCCTCGAAGCAGAGGTAAGCACCGCCGAGCATCAGAATAGGAGTGATGGCCCAGGGAGCGAAATAGCCAAGCAGCAGGGCGGCCGGACTTAAGATCAGCAGTTTGTTGATGAGCGATTTTTTCGCTATCCGGTAAATGATGGAAAGCTCCCGCGACGGATCGAGACCTACCACGTATTTGGGGGTCACAGCGGTATCGTCAATCACAATGCCCGAAACCTTGCCGGTTGTTTTTGCCACCTGTGTGGGCACGTCGTCAAGGGTGGCGGCGCTGGCTTTTACGAGCGCCGAAATGTCGTCGAGTAAGGCAAAAAGTCCTGAAGCCATAGTCTGTAAATTCCGTAGAGTTGTCTGTTTTTAAGCCAACGTTTTTTCGCCGGCCGCCAACGTGTCGCTACAAATTAAGCACCACGCTAAAAATGCGGCGCTGCTGCCATCAGCGCCGTTCGGGCCGAGTTCCCAGATTGCTTGTTTACACCACAAACTGCCCGTTCGAATAAATGGTCCGTTCCGAACCATCGCTCAGCCGGGCCGTCACGGTGCGGTTGCTGGTACTGATAATATCCGTGTGCACCCTGGGGCAGTTGTTGTATCCCATCGCTTCCCATTCTTCTTCTTTCACCGAGGCCGGGTCGCCGGTGAAGGTGTCCTTGTACGCATTGCCCAACGCAATATGTGTATTGCCGAAATCGCCACCCATGTTTTCGTCGTACAGCGTATTGGCCATAAACCGGGTGATGCGGGAATGGCGCCTGTCAGTGAGCGAAAACTCGCCCACCCGGTCCGCATTTTCCTGCGCAATCATTTCGTTCAGCGCATCGGCGTTTTCGGCAGCGGTGGCATGGGTTACCACACCGTTCTCAAAACGAAGCGAAACGCCGGCAATCCGTTTGCCCGAGTAATAAAGCGGCTGGTTAAAGTAGATTGAGCCCTGCGTGCCACGCCAGTCTGGCGAGGTGAAAATTTCAAAACTTGGAATGTTCTTGCCGCCGCCACTGAGCCATTTGCGCCCCGCGCCAATTTTCAGGTGCAGGTCCACATCGTCGCCGGCCACATGCAGGCTTTCAATAGCCAGCGCATCAAGGCGGTCTTTGATCACCTCAATTTCCTGCTGCACCGATGCCCACTTGCTCACGGGATCAGCATCGCGGAGGTAGCAGGCTTCTATGATCTGTTCCCAATAGGCTTCCAGGCTCATGCCCGCCTCGTTTGCCATGGATTCGGTGCCGTACAGGCAAAGCGACCACGATAACCGGCCGGCCTGTTCTTTCTGCTCACGCATTTTCATGTAGGGCGCCCTGGCGCTGTTCATCAGGCTCACTTTTGCCGACGGAATGCCTTCGAGATAGTGGATATCCGGTTCGGACAGAATGAAGCAAATATGATCGGTAGCCTCCACAAGCCCCTGCCAGTAAGGTTTTGCAAAAAACGATAATTGGTCATCGGTACCGGTTTGCAACAGCAGGCGCGGAAGGCTGCTGCCGGGTACATTGTCGGGCATGTAGCCCGAAATAAGGTTGCCGCCGGCGGTGTACACTTCCTCCGCTATCGCCAGGAAGAGCGGCTTGGCACATTCCTGGGCCACCAAAAAAACGGTGTCGCCTTTTTTAATTCCAAGGCCATTGTTCAGGGCATACCGCACCATCACCTGGGCGTATTTTTTCAAAAGCGATTCTTCTGGCTTGTACATGTCCTTTTTGCTTGAGCGGCGAAGTTAACGGCCGCCGGCGAATACAGGTGGCGGAAAGGGAGGGCGGCGCTTTTTTGCCGGCATTTGCCAAGCCGCGGAAACCTTATGGCCGGGGCAATGATTCGGTGTGCCTGCTATCTATTGCCGGATCATTTTTCGCGGCCGGTTTTTCTCCATTGGTGATGCTTTCTGTTTGCATCAGAAAATCAAAAAGGCTGGTAGATGTGGGCAGCGCCAGTTTTTTCCGAAGCCGGTAGCGGCTTATCTCCACGCCCCGCACGGTGATGTTCATCAACTGGGCAATTTCTTTAGTTGAAAGGTTCATGCGCAGGTAGGCGCACAGCTTTAGTTCGTTCGGTGTAAGGTTGGGAAATTTCTTTTTCAGCACCGTTAAAAAATTGCTGTGCACATTATCGAAGTGCTGGGCAAATTGTTCCCAGTCGGCATCCATCCGGTCTTCCTCCCGCAAAATTTTTATAATCCGCTGCACTTCTTCGGGAGCGCCCTGCTGCTGTGGGGTACTGTTCAAGCGCACTAGCTCTTCCTTGATCTTCGATAGCAGCTCGCCTTTTTGCACCAGGTGCATGGCACTCGATGCAAGTTCGGTGTTCTTAAAAGCCAGTTCGGCCTCCAGCTTTTCGTTCCGCAGCTTCACCAGTTCTTTTTCGTTTTTTTCCAGCTCCAGTTGGTGCAGGTAGCGAAGTTGCGCCTGTTCGGCCTCGTATTTTTTTTGCTGCCGCAGAAATTTTTTCTGCAGCCGGTAATTGATCATATAGATCAACACCAGAAATAGCGCCAAATAAAGCCCGTAGGCGATCCTAGTTTTATACCAGGGCGGCAAAATTGTAAATTGATAACTGAATATTTCCGACTCATTTCCGAGGTTGTTGCGGGCTTTTACCTGGAACGTGTAGTCGCCCGGCGGGAGATTGGTGTAGTCTTTTTCTGTTTTGGCCAACCACTCCGACCATTGTTGATCGAAACCGGCCAGGTAAAAGCTGTAAAGGAGATTTGGCTGCTGTCCAAAAAGAGTTGCGCTGTATTCGAAATGCAGCGAATTAAGGCCATAAGGTATATTGGGTTTTGCCGGTTCACCATAACCGCCGTAAAAAGTACTGTCGCCTGTCCCAAAAGCCGACACCAAGCGCAGTTGCGTTTTCATTTGATAGATGCGCCGTTTGTAAGCCGCAAAATCCACATGGTAAAAACCTTTTTCGGCGCCAATGAAAATATTGCGGTCGTCCAGCGGATAGATGCTTTCAAAGCCGCTGACCATTTTACTGATCAGCTCCGGAAAATGAATAATTTTTGGCGTTGGAGAGGAGAAATCCACCACACCCAACTCTTTCTGGCGCACAAACCAAACATTGCCCGATGGGTCCTCCTTTAGATAACGGACGCTGGTTTTATTGATAAATGGTTGAAAAAAAGCGGATGGCTCAAAACGGTCTTTTTGTTGGTTGTATTCATAAATGCCATTCTCCGTGGCCGCTACAATCTTGTTTTTTACTTTGTAGAGATAGTTATTGTTCGCAGAGATCAGGCCTCTGCCCTGGTTGTACTTTTTGATATTGGCAGTTTTGCCATCGGTTACCTGCACACGGAAAATGCCTTTGTACGGATGCGCCACCCAAAAAGTTTGTTCATCTTCCACTACCACAAACCTGGCCGACTCAAAGCCAGCTTCGATTGGGAGAGGGAAGAAGCTGCCGCCGCGGGCCTCGAAAAAATGCAGCCCATTATAGCTGCCGGCTACCATTGCCGGCGATGGCGTGAGATTGGAAACCGGGAGGAAGGTCCAAAATCCGGTGCGGTTGTCGAGTGGCCTTGCCCGGTTGCCCTCCACCACAAAAGCGCCTTCGTGATGGCCGGTGAGCAAGGTGTTGTTCACTACCGAAAGATTCCAAATCTGCCCCTGCGCCTGCGGCACGGGTTCCAACTCCTTCCGGGCATAAATAAGATCGGCCCCATCGCCCACGGCCACGCGGTACAAACCGTTTGACGTACCTAAATAAAGCTGGTTGTTGAAAAAGCGGGCCGAATAGCCCGAGCCAATGTTTTGCTTTCGCGGATAGATATGTTTGATGGCGTTGTTGAACGCCACAAAATCAATCCCGTTGTCGAGACCGATCCAGAGATTCTTGTCGCGGTCGGGGAAAATGCTGCGGATATTGTTGGTCTGCAATCCTTCTTCCTCCGTAAGGCTTTGCACCAGGTTGCCTTGATGGTCCACCACATGGCAGCCAGCAAAGGAGGTGGCCAGCGCAATACGGTTGCTGCCGGCAGGTACCGCTTTGTAAATATGTTTTGGCGCCAATTGCAACAGAGCCGCCGAAGCCACCGGCACCAAACCACCCGTGTGAGAAATAAAGATGCCGTCTTTAAGGGTGGTGAGCAGCGAACTGTCGCCACCGATGGGAATATATGAGGTGACCAACGCCGACGCCGGCAGGATAGTTGATTGGCCGAACGGCCGCCAGGCGCCAAGCTGATACAATAACAGTCCGCGCTGCTGGTCCTGGGCAAGGAGCCGGCCGTTGCTGCAACCCATAAAACGCCATTCGGTGGCGGTTCGATAAACAGTCATCGTGCCGTGGCTGTAATGGAAAATGCGTTTGTTGGTACGAAAAAAAACCGATGAGCCAAGGCGGCAAATATTCCAGACATCATCGAATGACCGGTCTTGTTGCGGAATCAAATTAAGCAACGAATGGAATTGCAACCGGCCATTGACGCCGGCAGCAAAATAACCAAGTTCGTTTTGGCCACCGGTATAAATTCTGCCATCTTGTCCGATATCTATCGCCCGAACAATCGTACGGTTTGGCAACGGGTAAAGGTGCCAGAAGGTTCCGTCGAACGTTAACAGGCCATCATTGTTGGCAAAGTAAACAAACCCGGTAGCGTCTTGCCGGATGTCCCAGTTTTGGGTGCCGGCATTGTAAACCTGCTTGCTGTAATTGATTATTTCGGGCAGTCCCAGCGTATTTTGCCCGGCCAGGCCGGCGGATGCTAAAAGGCAGAATAGAAGAATAAAAGTCCGCATGCAATTAAAAGGTGGAGTGAATGTAAAAAAACCCTTTGATGTAGCAATGAAGTGGTGACAAACCTTGAAAATTAAGGATTTTGCCCGGCTGATGTAGTGGTGCTGTAGTAGTTGTTTGTTATTTGTAATCCTGAATGCTTTAGCTTTACCTGTCCGAACGAATCTCCAATAAAACTAAAGCTCGCGTATGAAAATGAAAATTGCATTGCTGCTATGCTGCTTTCTGCTATGTCATTTATTTATCCCATCAATTTTTGCTCAGGGGCTAACGGTAAACGGTAAGGTTAGCCACCGGGTTACCGGCGAGCCACTGGTTGGCGCCACGGTTTCGGTGAAGGGCACTTCCACCGTTACGCAGTCGGATGCCACCGGAAATTTTCGAATTACGGTGCCCCGGGCCGGCTCAATCCTTGTTGTTTCTTATGCCGGAATGACAGAACAGGAAACCACCGTTACCTCCACCGATTCACCCATCATCATTCAACTGGATGCCCGCTCAAACTCGCTGAATGAAGTGGTGGTAGTGGGTTACGGCACCCAGCGCCGGGCCACGCTTACCGGTGCCGTTTCGAGTGTAAGAGCAAAAGATCTCGAAAACGTTCCGAACGGCCGGGTAGAACAAGCCTTGCAGGGCCGTGTGGCTGGTGTTACCATCCTACAGAACTCCGGGCAACCAGGGTCGCCCTCCACGGTGCGGGTGCGGGGCATCACCACCTTTAATAATAACAATCCGCTATGGGTAGTTGACGGCGTGGTGATAGATGCCGGAGGCATCGGGTTCTTAAACCAATCCGATATTGAGTCCATTGACGTACTGAAAGACGCTGCCTCATCGGCCATCTACGGTACACGGGCGGCCGGTGGTGTTATTCTTGTCACCACGAAAAAAGGTCGTACGGGCAAGCCGGTGATTGCCTACAATGGCTTTTACGGCGTATCGGCACCTGCCAAAATGCTAGACCTCACCAATGCAGCTCAATATGCTACCCTGCGCAACGAAAGCTCGGTGGCTGCTGGCGGCAACATCATTTTTAATAATGTAAGCGCCCTTGGCAAGGGCACCGATTGGCAAAAAGCCATCTTTAATAATTCGGCCCGGCGGTATCTCCACGAGATCAGCATGAGCGGCGGCAACGAGCGTTCCACTTACTATATTTCAGCCGGTATCCAGGAGCAGGATGGCATTGTGGCCACCGAAATCTCCAAATACCAAAAGCTCAATTTCCGCCTCAATACCACTCACAAGCTTTCTAATATTTTTACCATTGGCCAAACGTTCGGCTACACCTATCAAAAAGCGAGTGGCCTGGGCAACACCAACAGCGAATTCGGCGGCCCGTTGAGCTCCGCCATCAACCTCGATCCCATTACCCCGCTGGTCGTAACCGATCCGGCTTCGCAACCGAATTCCACCATTTACAACAACCCCGGTATTGTCCGCGATGCCAACGGCAATCCCTATGGCATTTCCAATTACGTTGGGCAGGAAATGACAAACCCGTTGGCTTATATTCAAACCCGGTTGGGACAGTATGGCTGGTCGGATGATTTTGTGGGCAACGCTTTCCTGGAAGCCACACCCATCCGCGGCCTGAAGTTTCGCTCGGCGGTCGGCATTAAAAAATCTTACTGGGGTAACCTGGGCTTTACGCCGCTGTTCTACCTGAGCTCCACCGTTTCGTCGAACAAAAACAGTTATGGCAAAGGCGAGAACCGGGTGTTTGACTGGAACATTGAAAACACTTTGACCTACAACCGCAAGTTTAGCGATCACGATTTCAGCCTGCTGCTGGGCCAGGGCGCTTATGTGGCCGGTATTGGCGGCAATGTGGGTATGACGTTTTTTAACCTGCCCATTGAGAGCTATCGTGATGCCTCGTTCCGTTTTAACGTTCCGCTGGCCGACCGCGATGGTTATGCCGGTGAATTTACCCCGCATAAAATCGCCTCGTTGTTTACCAGGTTGAATTACACCTACGGCGATCGTTTCCTCTTTACCGGTATCGTCCGCCGCGACGGGTCCACCCGTTTTGGCCCTAACAAAAAATACGGCATTTTCCCGTCGTTCTCCGCCGGCTGGAACATCAACCGCGAGAGCTTTTGGCCAACCAGCCGGGTAGTAAACAACCTGAAGCTGCGTGGTGGCTACGGCGTGGTGGGCAACGATGCCAGCGCCAATTTCGTGTACCTCTCCCGCGTGGTTGGCGGCTACAATTACCCCGTGGGCAACAGCGGAAACGTGACCACTGGCTATGCGCCTGAAACGCTCGACAATAAAGATCTGCGTTGGGAAGAAACGGCTTCTGCCGATGTGGGTATTGACGCCACGCTTTTCAACAACATTACGCTGACGGCCAACTGGTTTAATAAAAAGACCACCGGCATTCTGCGTCCCGTGCAAATTCCCGGCTACGTTGGCGTATCGGTGTTACCTACCGGCAACGTGGCGGATATGAAGAATACCGGTATTGAGCTCGAATTAGGTTACCGCAAACGCTTTGGCGAGTGGAACCTGTCATTGATGGCCAATGGCGCTTACATTAAAAACGAAGTGACCTATGCCGCCAGCGATACCAATTTTATTGCCGGTGGCGCCGGTTTCCAATCTATGGGAACGGTTACCCGCATCCAGGTGGGACAATCGTACAACAGCTTTTTCGGCTATCGCCGGTTGGGCATATTCCAAAACGAGCAGGAGATCCAGAATTACAAAAACAAGAACGGCGCTATGATTCAACCGAATGCCCGTCCCGGCGATTTTATCTGGGATGACATTAACGGCGACGGCGTTATTTCCGACGATGATTTGGACAAAACCTTTCTCGGCAGCAATCTTCCAAAGTACACCTTTGGCTTCACCATCAACCTTGGGTTTAAGAATTTTGATTTTATGATGTTTGCCCAGGGTGTGGCCGGCAACAAGATCTTCCAGGGCTTGCGTCGCCTCGATATCCTCACGGCAAACTATCCCGCCAGGGCCATGGGCCGTTGGCATGGAGAAGGCACGTCTTACGACTATCCGCGCCTCACTAACACTGATCCAAACCGCAACATCAGCCGTATGTCAGATTTCTATCTCGAGAGCGGCGATTACCTGCGCATGAAAGTGGTGCAATTGGGTTATACACTGCCTGGCAGCGTTATTGGCAAGGTTGGCGCTTCGCGGCTGCGTATTTATGTGACGGCCGAAAACCTGCTGACGCTGACCAACTACACCGGTTACGATCCGGAAGTGGGCGGCGGCATCTTTGGTATTGACCGCGGCCAGTATCCGCAGGCCCGGTCGGTGATGGGCGGACTTCAACTTTCCTTTTAATACGTCAATAACTTCTATATGAATCGTAATCAATTTAAACAAGTCTTCTTTGCACTGGCGCTGCTGATGGTGCTTGGCTCGTGCAAAAAAGAATTTATTTCCCTGGAGCCAAGGGGCGAATTTCTGACCGATAACTATTACGCCAACCGCGAGCAAGCCTATGCGGGCCTGGTGGCCGCGTATGATGTGCTGCGCAAAAACGCCGGCGGTTTCGATAACATGATCACTTTTTTCAACGCCGGCTCCGACGATAACTATGCCGGCGGCGGCGGTGCCACCGATGGTTTGGGCATCCAGGGGTTTTCGACTTATACCCTCAACCCCAACATTGTTCCGGGCTCGTTCTGGAACGATCACTTTCAAGGCGTTTTTCGGGCCAATATCCTGCTGCAAAAAATGGAGGGGGTCAGCATGAACGCCGGCGAAAAAGCCCGCTTTGTGGCCGAGGCAAAAGCGCTGAGGGCAACGTATTACTTTAACCTGGTACGGATGTTCCGTAATGTTCCCCTGTTTACGGCGCCGATAGATGCCAGCGAAATTTACACCGTGACGCAGGCTGCTCCGGCTGCCGTGTATGGGCAGATAGAAAAAGACCTGAACGAGGCAATTCCGGATTTGCCAAGTTCGCTGGTGATGGCCACTGAAGCCGGTCGCTTTACCAAAGTAGCGGCACAGGCGATGCTGGGCAAGGTTTATCTCTACAACAATAAAAAAGCCGAAGCCGCCGCCACGCTGGCGCAGGTAAATGGCACCACCCCGGGCCAGCCGAATCAGTACGGCAACCGCCTGCTGCCAAGCTTTGCTTCGTTGTGGATGTTTACCAATAAGTTCAATGCCGAGTCGTTGCTGGAGGCCGTGCATACCGATAAGTCCAACTCCGACTGGGGTTTTTGGGGCAGCAGTGCCGATGAGGGCAATACCGCGGCGCAAATGGTAGGTCCACGCAGCTACCGCAAAATCGGTCCCAACGCCCCTGATATCTATCCTTCGGGCTGGAGCTTTAATCCCTGGACACAGGATTTTTACGACCTGATGAAAAACGACCCGCGGTTTGGCGCCACCATCCTGGATGTAAAAGCGCTGAAGGCCGCCGGCGAAGCCGATTATTTTGAGGGACATATGAACACCGGCTATTTCCTGCGCAAAATGATCCCCATGCGCTCCGACATCCGCACGGGTGGCGGGTCGGTGGAGCTGAATTTTCAGCAGAACGATTATATCATTCGCCTGGCCGATACTTATTTGTTAGAAGCCGAGGCACTGAATGGCACCGGTGCCCGTGCACAGGCCCTTCTCGATGCTGTTCGGGCCAGGGTAGGCCTGCCATCGGTGCCTGTTTCAATGGACGCCATTAAAACCGAACGCCGGCTGGAACTGGCCGGTGAAGGGCACCGCTGGTTCGACCTGGTGCGCTGGGGCGATGCGCCGGCCCGCCTGTCCAGCCGCGGCTTTCAGGCCGGCAAGCACGAGGTGCTGCCAATTCCGCAACGCGAATTGCAAGGAACCAAACTGGTACAAAATCCCGGTTACTAAAAACGAACTGATATGAAGAAACAGATTTTTATCTCCGGCTTGCTGGGCGCTTTTTTTGCCATCACCGGTTGCCAGAAAGACGGCATCAACGACGATACGGCTTTTTTGGAAACAGCCGCTACCACCAGCGTCGGACGCATTTTTGATATTACCAACGATAATTCGGGCCGGGTTACTATTACCCCTACGGGCGAAGGCGCCTCTTCCTTCCTGGTCAAATTCGGGCATGGCACCGGCAATTCGGCACAGGCGGAGGTAAACCCGGGCTCCAGCGCCATGCATGTGTATCCCGAAGGAAGCTATACGGTGACAGTTATAGCCCGCAGCCTCAATGGGAAAGAAACTGAAACCACTTACCCGCTGCAGGTGACCTACCGGGCACCGGAGAATGTCAACATCACGACCTCTACCGAGGGGCGGACGGTGAAAGTAAAAGCCAGCGCCCTGTATGCGGCTTCTTACCTCGTGTATTTTGGCGATGCACCGGCGGCAGCCGGCACGCCGCTGGCAACCGGAGGCGAAGTGTCGCATACTTATGCGGCTGCCGGAAACTACGAAGTAAAGGTGGTGGCCCTGAGCGGGGGCGCCGCCAAAACGGAAAAGGTGCAATCGGTGCGGATCTACGATCCCTTTGGTTTCCCCATGACGTTTGAAGATCCCAACATCAATTATTTCTTTGGAACCTTCGGCGACGGCCAACAGTTTGCGACAGTAGATAACCCGGCGCCGTCGGGACTGAACACTTCGGCTAAGGTGGGGCGGTTTACCCGCGGGCACCAGGGCTGGAGCGGCACTTACAGCCCATTGAACATACCCCTTGACATGGCCGCGGGGAAAAAGATAAAAATGCTGGCTTACAATCCCGACCCGGCGCTTGCCGGCAGGCGGGTGAATGTGGAGCTGGAATCCGGCTCGAGCCTGGCCAATGGCGTGGCAGTGCTGAAAACAGCTTTCACCACATCGGGCGCCTGGGAGGAACTGGAATTTGACTTCAACAGTATTGGCGCCATTCCCGCCACCGAAAAGTTCCGCCAACTGGTGCTGCGCTTCAATGATGGTGCCGATGGGGCAGGAGCTGTGATTTATGTTGACAACATCAGACAAACTAATTAAAAAAACAGGCATGAAACGCTATAAGATTTATTTCGCTGTGGTGGCGCTGCTGGCAATAGTTGGCAGTTGCAAAAAGAAAGAATACAGTATCGGCGACCTTACCGCCCCCTCGGAAGTAACCATTAATACCACCATCGTGGGACAAAACACGGCCAATCCCAATGGCAATGGTTCCGGCGATGTGGAGATCAGTATCACCGGCCGAAACGTACTGTCCTACAAAATTGATTATGATGCCGCCGATGGCATTTCGCTGGTGCATCTGCCCTCAGGCAAAGCCACCCGCAAGTACACAAAAATCGGCCTGAATGCTTACCGGATAACGGTAGTGGCTTACGGCCCCGGCGGCTCCGCCACCACCGTCACCAAAGATATCCAGGTGCGCAGCGATTTTACCCCCGATGCCTCTATCGTTACCAACCTCACCGGGACGGGGTCCAAAACCTGGTCGGTAAACAAAGATGTGGCCGGCCATCTTGGTGTGGGTCCCTGGAGCACTACATCGGCATCGCCCGAGTGGTGGGCGGCTTCGGTCAATGAAAAAGTAGGCTGCTGTAATTGTTTTTATACTGCCAGCTTCACCTTCACCAAAACGGCAACCGGCTATACGCTGACGACCACCACGCCCAACGGCGCCTTTACCAAAACCGGCGCCTTGGCCGGCGGACTGCCGGGCATCCCGGCTGGTGGCGATGAAGGCTGCTATAGCTATGCCGGTGGCACTTCGTCGTTTTCGTTTGCCCCATCCGGCTCGGGCATTGCCGGCGGCGCTACCTCCACCAAAACAGCTATTGTGCTGGGTGGCAACAATACGTTTATCGGGTATGGCGCAGTGCAGAAGGAATACGAAATTCTGTCTATCACCCCCACCAGTATGCACCTGCGTGTGCAGGGTACCGAAACCGGTAATGCCTGGTATTTGCGGTTGAAGGCAAATTAAAAATGGCCGGACCCTTGCTTTTTTCCAAAGCCTGGCGGGCCAGTCATCGTTCTTCTAAACATTGCTTTTTGAAAGACTGCACAGGGCCGAAAAGTCTGGTGCTGTCTTTCTTTACATCCCGGGCATTGCCTTACGGCGGTGATTAAACAATACATTATGCTAATAAAAAACAGGGTTTACATCTGCTTGCTGGCGG
>CBDUBQ010000021.1:0-103951 GCA_965365435.1 uncultured Flavisolibacter sp. | reverse complement strand
CCATCTTGTCGTTAACTCTAACTTTGACCGGCCGAAGTTTGGGGGAGCTTACAGTTTCATTCCGTCCGGGCTGACAAAAATTATGGACGAACGCTTCGCCAGTGGACTATCCGTAAATCATCCCATGGGACAGTATTTAGAGGCGCTGCACCATACCGGTTTTTATTACACCACTATTGGTATTGCCCAACTGACTGCCGCTATTCTTTTACTAATTCCCCGAACAGTAACCCTGGGTGCTATGCTGTATCTCCCTATTATTTTAAACATCTGCATTCTTTCATTTGCTGTTCGTTTTGACGGTTCGCATGTAACAGCACCGTTAATGGTGCTGGCCAACCTGTACATCCTCTTTTGGAACTACGACCGACTGAAATGGATATTACCATTTAAAAAGGTTTCCGATCACCTGTTAGTGGAGAAACCAACAAAATACAGCAACAGGTTTCCGGCATTATTTTTCACCGGAGTAATAGCAGCGGTTGCTATTTCTATTCTTTACTTCGTGTATGGCCATGAAGTAATGCCGAGAAATTCATTGCAAGAATGTGAAAAGCAGTTTAAGGGTACGGAAAATGAAGCCGCCGGACGAAAGTTCTGTGACTGTATTCACACACAGGGACGGTACTTGCAGGAGTGCCTGATTGAATATAAAAAAGCGAAAAAATAAAAAACAACGCTCAACATGAACGGTATAAGTCCGTCGCTGCCCGTAGTGTTCTTCAAACTGTAGGATTGCTGGCCTAAGTCTGCCACTCAGGCCCGTCAAGTAATGCTAAAACAATTCGTTCGACTTTCTGTTTAGGAACCTGCTGACCTTCCAACGACATAGTGGTATAAACAGTATCGGTGAGAAGCTGCACCAAAAATGCCCTGTCCTGCAACTGCGGATATTTTTCGAAAAAAGTCATAACGAAACAAAGTTACAGTTTCCATTTTAGTTCGAAAACCGGGAAGTTCTACCGATCAGTTGCCACCTTCACCGGACCTGACAGCCTCCTGCTACCCGTAGTGTTCCTAACACTTCAGGCTCGCTGGCCTGATGTCTCCGACTCAGGCCCGTCATCCGGCAAAGTCTTCGCAAACCGCTCCTTGCCTGCTCTTTCATTATGCTGTAAATTTTAGTTATGCCTGTACAAGACATAAAACCAAGCTTCAGCAATTTACAGTCGGAAATGCTGAAACTTTATGCAAATGGAATCAGTGATGAACAGCTTTTGGAAATAAAATGGCTGTTAGAAAAATAGTTTGCCGATAAAGCATCCGACGCACTGGATGCATTTATTGCAGAAAAAGGACTGACACCACAAGGCATCGAGCAAAAAACTGGTGAACACCACCGTCGTGCAAATCGTAGTTGACACCAATGCCTTTATTAACAGCATTGGCCGCAGCTCACTTTTACGCTGGCTGTCCGCCCGCTGTCTTCGCAGATGCCCCTGTGCTCAGCCTTGTGGTGCGGTCTTTGGATTGAACGGGCTTCTTTTGAACAATAAGCCTTAAGCCATATTTTTGCTTAAATGTTCAGCGACGATGTCCGCATCAAACTTCAAAATATCGTTCAGGGAACTCTCATTCAGGAACAGCCGGATACTTGCACAGCAATCCGCAACCAGCTTTGCGCAAGCTTCCCAACAAGTACAACGGTTAAAAAGGACTTCGAAAGTAAACAACTCAGTAAAGAAAAGCAGGTCAACTTCCTCCGGCAATTAGCCATTTCGGAAAACCTGTGGATACCTGCTGTTTCTGCCGACTGGCACTATCTCACTCATGGCGGCGAGGCAAAGGTATATTTAAATAGCGACGGCCTGACTGTCGTAAAAATTAACGACGCCATTTACTATGCTACCTGGCTTGAATATTTTAATAACCTCGTTATTCATAACCTGCTTTTTCCGGCCACCGCTTACACGGTTTTAGGTTTCATGGAAAGTGATAATATGCTGTACGCTGTTTTACAACAGCCATTTATTTCATCTGATGAAACTGCCGATTTAATGTCTATTCGAGAACTATTAGAATTCAATGGTTTTGCACACAGAATCAGACAGGACTATTTTAACGAGGAGTTTGGGTTAATTCTCGAGGACATGCATGACGAAAACGTCATACTTAAAAATGGCTCTCTCTTCTTTATTGATACGGTTTTTTACGTGGTAAAATAAACGGAGTTCGGAGCATGCATATTCTACGGGACAACTATTTTAATTTTCAATCTCCACCACTGTCACGGACCAAGTATTCCCGCCGGCAGCAGAGGCTTTCCTTCCATCTTAAACGGGTAAACTGTGCTGCTGATTCGCTTTTCCGCCGGCAGCCTCGCATCACCAATCATCCGGTTCGTCCAGGTGTTCAACACTTCTATTTTTACTTCGTTTCTGCCCGGCTTTACTGCTTTTGTAATATCAACGCGGTAAGGCGCTGTCCACACCGTTCCGCAGGAAATGCCGTTTACAATCACTTCCGCCATGCTAGCCACGCTGCCGAAATGAAGGTGCACCGCTTTTGCGGCCCGCCGCTATCCGTAGTGTTCTCCAAACTTCAAGCTCGCTGGCCTGACGTCTCCGACTCAGCCCCGTCCCGAAAGGCCTACGCAAAGTTTTTCTTCAATATCTTCTGCCAACCCTCTTTTCTTTCTTTTCTTGAAAACTTATTGATGCCGGCGGCCATCCACTCCCCTTCGCTTGCCTGTGTGAACAGTAAAAATTTTGATACGGAACCTGCACCCATGTTCACCGCCGCATCAAATAACATGGCGGCACAGAGGTTGTCGGATAATTTACATTCCAGGAATCTGGAATAGGCTTTATCGAAATAGTTTTGTCCGCTGATGTTTTTATTAATGGCCATGGCAAATTGTGCTTTTATTCCGGCCGGACTGGCGGCTGCCGTCACCACTTCTTTCAGCAATGCCTGGTCGAATCTTGCCTTTAACGCCGACGGAGAATTGTGTGGGTCTTTGGTTCCAAAGGCTGCTTTTACTTTTGCTGCCAGGTCGGGCCGTCCAATAAGCTCCAGCAGTTTACCCACGCCGCCTTCGGGCCTGGCAAGCTGAATAAATCCTACCGATATCCCGGCTCGGTCATACGTATTCATTCCATCAAAACCTGCTTCAAAGGCCGACGTAATTGACAGGCTTAGCAGAAAAATTTCCAGTGCTCCTTTTACATCTTTGTGTATAGAGTTTTCGGCAAATGCCTGGCTTGCCAATTCAACCATTGCCTTGTTATTGAGGTTGAATTTGATGCTGCCGAACGAGAACAATCCGCCCGTTGGAAAATCGGGTTTTGGCTTCTGTGTACCAAAGGTCAGTTTTGGAGGAGGGATGGGTGAGTTATCGGTTGGCACCGGAATAGCCGTGTCTGTAATTCGTTTCATATTGCAATAATTTGGGAGATGAAAGTTCCCTTAAGGTAGACATTTTTAGCAGTTTTCCCCCTTGCTGCCTGTAGTGTTCTGCAAAGTTTAAGCTCGCTGGCCTGATATCTCTGACGCAGGCCCACACTAGTGAAGTTGACTACCGTAACAATTCAATTTGCACTTACCGTCGTCCGCCCGAAGTTTTTGCAGATGGCTTTGCGTAAAGGCACTGTGGCCAGATGCCAGGCGAACAGTGAATCAATAGACCGACAGCTTGCCCATGACCCACAATGGCAATTCATCACCTGCTCCGCCGGATTCATACAAGAGCCGGTTGCCTTTGACGATCGGTTGCGCCAGCTTTGCGGCAGATTTTTCAACACATAAAACGTTGCGCCATGCAAATCAAATTTCCGCACACCATTGCCGGCACCGGTGAAAAGATCACCGTTTTAGGAACCTTTGTAAAAGATGGAATTGAAACACTGGAATGTAACATTGACGTACAACCCAAAGCGGGCCCGCCTATGCACACCCACCACCGGCAGGACGAAAGCTTAACCGTCTTGTCCGGAACCATGGCTTACCAAATTTTAGGAGAAGAGGCAAAGTTTGCGTATGCCGGCGATTCCATCACCATCAAAGCCGGTATCCCGCACAAATTCTGGAATGCCGGCACGGATGTGCTGAAATGCAAATGTTATGTCAGCCCGCCGGACAACTATGTTTATTTTCTGACCGAACTGTATAGATCCATGAATTCCAATAATGGCCGTCCAAGTATGTACGATGGGGCCTTTTTGCTCAACCGCTATAAGGCTGAATTTGCCATGCTGGAAATTCCTGCCTTCGTGCAAAGGTTCATCTTCCCGGTGGTGCTGTTTTTCGGCAACCTGCTTGGGAGTGGCAAAAAGTTTAGTGGTGCACCCCAGCCCGTGGTGACCTAACCATACTTGACAGACGGTTTGTCGTCCGCCCGGGGTCTTCGCAGTTAGGTATGTAAAAGCCCTTTGGCGAGACCCAGGGGATTTTGGACTCCCTGGTGTCCGTAGTGTTTTTTTAAATTCTAGAATTGTAGGCCTGAGTCTGCGACTCAGGCCCACCCTAGTCAGGTAAATTTGACTACCGTAACAATGCAAATTATACTTACCTTTAGCGTTAGTAACGCCGCTCAGCAGCATGATTGTTTCATTTGCCAGCAAGGGAACTGAAAAAATATGGCAGGGCCAGCGGGTCAGCAAAATCCCACTGCCGGTTCAGGAAGTCGGCCGACGAAAACTCAGAATGCTGAACAACGCGGTTGATTTAGCCGACCTGCGGATTCCGCCTGCCAACCGGCTTGAAAAGCTATCCGGTGACCTAAAAAATCTCTACAGCATCCGGATCAATGACCAGTGGCGGGTTATTTTTATATGGAACGCAGGTAATGCTTCCGAGGTTGAAATTTTAGACTATCATTAAAGCAACGAAACATGGCAAACTTGAAAAACATTCATCCTGGTGAAGTGCTTTCAGAGGAGTTTTTAGTTCCATTCGGTATCTCAGCTTACAAATTGGCAAAAGATGTAGGTATTCCGCAAACAAGGCTTTCTCAAATTCTCAAAGGCAACCGAAGAATTACAGCGGATACCGCACTTCGGCTCAGTAAATATTTCGGCACTTCGGCAAAGTTTTGGCTTGGTCTGCAGGATGATTTTGATTTGGAAGAAGAGGCGGCTGCAAAAAGCAATGTATTTGACAACATTCCCACGATTCAACATAACGCAGCTTAATGAAGCTGCATTGTGAGGGTCACACACTATTTCACCATTTCCACCCTCACCGGCCCTAACAACCCCGCCGATAACAATGGCTTTCCTTCCATCTTAAACGGGAAAACCGTGCTGCTGATGCGTTTTTCCGCCGGCAACCTTGCATCGCCAATCAACCGGTTGGCCCAGGTGTTCACTACTTCAATCTTCAATTCATTCCGGCCCGGCTTCAATGCTTTTGAAATATCAACGCGGTAAGGCGCCGTCCACACCGTGCCGCAGGAAATGCCGTTGACAAACACTTCCGCCATGTTGGCTACATTTCCTAAATGGAGGTAAACTGCTTTCCCGGCACCTGTCGGCTTCCAGTCAAACGTTTTGCGGTAAACAGCCGTGCCGGAGTAATACCGGATGGCCGTGTCGGGGTGCTGGCTCCAGTCGGGCAAACCGGCAAATACCACCTCGCCTTTCGGTCCGCCCAGCAAAGGATCAAAGCTTACTTTCCAGTCACCATCCAGTGTTTGCACCGGCGTTGTGGTGATCCAATTGTTTCGGCTTTGAACAGTTTTTCCAGCCTCCTTCTTCTGCAGCACGACAAACAGAGACCCACTGCCTTCCAGCCGCACCGGCAATACCGTTCTGCCGCCTTCCACCTTCCAGTCCCTGGCCCGCAAAATAGTTCCGGTCACGGCATCCCATAATTCCGGCTGCGGGCCAGCCACCCGCACCGAAAGAGTCAGCTCTCTTGCATGGGTTGCCTGGTTGGAAACAAAATAAATATCAAACCCCTTACCTGCCCGGTGCGTCCAGGCAAGGCTGTCGGCCCGGCTGCCGGAAGCATCGGTGGCCATAAAATCCGGTTGAATACCCAACGATTCAAACGAGGCATCAAACGCACCGGTGACAAGCCGCCCTTTGCCAACGTTGTAAACGCCGGCCGAGCCGCCGAGAGAAGCTTTCGCCGCATGTATCATCTTCGCCAGGGCGGCTTCGCTGTCGAAGGCGCCTAATGTTTTTTGCGCCGTGTTCTGCAAAAGAACGGTGGCGCCGCTTTTTGCCAGGGCCAGAATTTTTGTCGCGGCAGCGGTGGAAAGACTTCCGCTGTCGGGCAGCAACTTGTGCGCATCCGGCACCACCAACAATTTATACGCAGCACCCGTGCTCAATGAAATGTCCTTTCCTTTTACCGACGACAAATTCAGCAATGCATCGGGATTGAACGAATCGTAGGCATAACCCCGCAACGGATCAGTCCATCTCCCGGCATCGGTGGTATTGGCCGCATAGGTCACGCCGTTTTCGGGCTTGCGGGTGGGCTGTCCTTCGTTGCGCAAGCGGGCCCTTTCCCAGGCCACGGCTTCTTTTCCGAACACACCCGGCAGCATCGGCATCAGCCGCTCGGGCAGCAGGGAACGCCGCGGGTATTCTTCACCGGTAAACACGGCCACATCGGTCACCGGCCGGCCCAATTGCAGCAGGGCCTGGCAGCGGCGGATATACCCGGTCCAGGCGCTGGCCTTTGGCCACCAGGTTTGGTCGCGTTGAAACAGCAGGCCAATGGCATCCAGCGTAATGCCCGGCTTTTTGTTCATCCACGGGTTGTGCATGAATACATGAAACGAAAGCCGGTTGGCGCCCAACGCAAAATTGCGGTCGGCCAGCGCCTTCAGGTTGCCGGGATGTTCATCAAAAGCGGCCCGTATTTGCGTAAAGGCTTCCGCCTGTATAATGTTCTTGCCGTAAACATGGGCACCGTGAATGGCATCCAGCATGTCGTTGGGTTTGTCGTGCGTTGGACTGCGCAGCCAGTATTCGCCCATGGGCAGATCCACTTTGGAATAATGCTGCATGCCGTCGCTCAGCATGGTGGGCGCCACGCTTTCGGCACTGAACAACACACCCTGCTTTTTGGCCAGCCCTTGCAGTGTGCCGAAAAACTTATCGTTCAGCAAGTCGGCAATGGTCTTTCGTACATCGTACAAAAAACCTTCGGAGACTTTGTTGCTTTCCACCGGCACACCTGCCATCACGGGCAGGTAAGTCAGCGGATCGTAGCCACGACGTTTTTGAAATTCTTCCCGAAAGTCCGACGACCAATTCTGGCTACCGCACTCCCAGCTATCCACATGAAAGATCTTCACCACTTCTTTGGCGGTGGCACCGCCCTGCTGCATGATTTCGCCAAACCAGTTGTTAAACTGCACCGTCACCGCTTTGGGACTAAACTTATCACACTCCAGCCCTTTTGCTGCCCCACCGGTTTCGTTGCGGTGACCGGTGGAGGTATGGCCCATGCGAATGATGGTCCAATTGCCATCAGGGACTTGCCAGTTTAGTCGTCCGGTTTTATCGAGGTATTGCGTGATGTTGATGATGCTTTTTTGCGGCACAAAAAGACTGGATGGAATTTGAGAATCCGTTGTCCGCTCACTTATTCGCCATACCTCGCCGTTCTTTCCTTCGTATTGATGCAGCTTTGGTTCGGCGCTCAGTTGAAGCCCTTTGATGTTCAGGGATGGTTTCCATTTTGCTGCGTCCAAATCTTCGGCCCCGGGCTCCATACCCCGCTTCGTGTAAATAAAACGGAAATGCCGCGACGTGACCTCCGGAATGGCATGCGAGTAATCGCTGTCCCAGTCCTGCCAGCCATGGCGGGGCGCCTTTAGCCGGGTATGAAACGAAAAGCTTTTTCCGTCGTTGCTGGTTTCTATGATCAACTGATTGGTGCCGTAGGTGCCACGGCTGTAGAGCCAACTTTTTACCACCAGAGAGCGGAGCGTAAACGGTTGCTCAAAGCGGTATTGAATCCAGCAGGAATCGTCGCTGGTAAACGACCGGGTATTGCCCGGGTCCACCAAAAACTGCGCATCGGCGCCGGTGCTGGTGGTAATGGTTGGTTTGACGGTGTGCGTGGAAACGCCGGTGCCGGGCAGCGACGGAAAAGCAAAAACGGCAATGTCGCGGTAATAATTTTCGAGCGTTTCGGGTTGGGGCAGGGTACCGTTAAAGGTTCGAGCGCCGGTGACGGCCGTCTGCGACCATACCACTTTCTGCATAGACATTTCCGGCGTTATCCAGGGCCCGCCGCCCAGCGCAAAGCCATCGCTGAAATGAAAAGCCAGCTTCACGCCATACCGTTTGCATTCGTTCATGGCATGCTTTACCAGCTTCCACCACAGGGGCGATAGTTGCCGGGCAGCGGGCTGGTAGATGGAAGGTTTTGCCGTGTCTTTGATGGGCATAAGGTAGGCACCGCCGATGCCGGCTTCCTTCATGGCTTTGATGTCGGCGCTAATGCCTTCGGCCGAAACGGCGCCGTGCAGCCAGTACCAGAACACCCAGGGCTTGGCGTCTTCGGGTGGTGAGAGAAAGGCTTTGCGCAGGTCGGTTTGCGAAAAGGAGATGTGGAAAATAAAAAGGACTGGTATAAGAAGAAGTTTTTTCATGGGTTTTGTTTTTTTACCATTTGGCACGTGATCTTATTACTACAGCACCCATGATTTTTCTTACCACATAGGCACATAGACACATAGGTTTTCGCATAGGCGATTACTATCTTTTACTTTTTTAATAGTGGCTCATTTCTTTGCTAAAAAGAATCAAACTATTCATCAGGCAAATTCCGGAACAGTTCGTTCACCATCGTTTGTTGCCCTTCTTTAAAAATGTTGGTGCAGTGAAAATTGATCATCAGTCCTTTTGGCTTTTCCAACATCCGCATATAGGTCAACAGTACCGCTTCGTGAATGGATTCAAATCCATTTATTGCTTTCAACTCTACCACCAAACAATCTTCCACCAAAACGTCACAACGCAATTCGGTTTCTAACTCCAGTCCTTTGTAGCTGACGGCTACTCTAACCTGGCTTTTGTAATGAATTCCACGCAGGTTCAATTCGCGGCAAAAACACTTTTCATAAATACTTTCGAGCAAGCCAGGCCCCAGGACTTTATGCACCTCGATAGCACAGCCAAGCACCTGGTACGTAAGCTCGTTTAAGAATCTCTTCGAAATTTGCATTTTTTCGTTTTAAAAAACCCGCATAAGATTAACCGACCGTAAAGATTCCAGATAAAAAATAGCTATGTGCAAACCTATGTGTCTATGTGCCTATGTGGTAAAAATATCAACCTATACTTTCCATCAAACTGTTGCCAATTATTCACCCTATGCACTACTTCAGCACCACCGTTTTCGTTTGTTCCCTGACTTCATATCCTTTTAGCCCGAAATAAATGATTACTACATAACAAAGCAGGGGCACCACGTACCCGGGTTGCACGTTGTCGCCGCTGAGGTCTATGATGCTGCCCATGATGTAGGGGAAAATAGCCCCGCCCACAATGGCCATCACCAGCAGGGAAGAACCAATCTTGGTGTCTTCGCCAAGGTCAGTTATGCCCAGCGAAAAAATGGTGGGAAACATGATGGACATAAAAAATCCAAGGCCACCCAGCGAATACACCACCGAGCCGCCGCTGCCGAAAATAGCCAGCAGGCAAAGCGCTGTGCAGATGACCGCATACAGCGACAGCAATTTATTGGGCGCCACAAACCGAAGAAAAAACGTACCCGCAAATCGGCCGATCATAAACAGCAGGCCGTAGGCGCCGAGGTAGTAGCCGGCGGTTTTTTCGTCGAAGCCGCCGCCCTGCTTGGCCATGCGGATAAAAAACGAAGTGACACAAACCTGCGCACCAACGTACGCAAACTGTGCCACCACCGCCCACGAGAGATGCCGGTGACGAAAGGCCCGAATAAACTGCGAAAACTTCGCCGACTTTTCCTCCGATTTTACTTCAGGCAGACGAAAGAAATAAAAGGCCACTGCAATGAGCACCAGCGAAGCACCGAGCACTGCATAGGGAATGCGGACTGACGCTGCTTCGGAATTCAGGTAGCTTGCTTTTTCAGCGGCCGGCATGGCAGCCAGTTCAGCGGCCGAATGTTCGATGCCCGACAAAATAAAAGCGGTTCCCACGAGCGGCGCTACAAAGGCCGCCAGTCCATTGAAAGCCGCCGCAAGGTTGAGCCTTGTGCTGGCCGACTCGGCCGGTCCAAGAATGGCGGCGTAGGGATTGGCGGCGGTTTCGAGCATGGCAATGCCGCAACCGATCACAAACAAGGCAAACAAAAACAGCTCGTAGCTGCGGACATTGGCCGCGGGCACAAACAAAAAGGCACCGATGGCTGCCACCAGCAGTCCGGTAATGATGCCGCCTTTGTAACCCCAGCGCTTCAGGAACATGCCCGCCGGAATGGCCATAACGAAATAAGCAAAAAACACGGCGGTATCCACCAGGGTGGACTGGCGGTTATTGAGCTCACAGGCTTTTTTCAGGTGTGGAATGAGGATGGAGTCGAGGTTATGCACCATGCCCCATAAAAAGAAAAGCGAAGTGACAAGAATAAATGGTAATAAAAATTGGTTCTTTCCCGGCGTGGCCGGTGTTCCGGACAACCGGGGTGGTGCGATGGTATCAACAGGCAATGAGGCCATTGGAAAAATTTAGCGATGAATGAAAGGATCAGGTAGTTGGTGACTGGCGGCGTTTGGCCAGCAGCAGGTGGTCGCACACCAGCACCACTTCACCGTGCTGGTTAATGACTTCCACATGTTCGGTCACCGTGCCGAATTCAGGCCGTTTTGCTTCGCCTTTTCCGGAGATGGTAACTTCCGAATGAATGGTATCGCCAATATGGACCGGCCGTACAAACCGCAGTTTGTCGTAACCTTTCGAAAACGCTTCGGGATTAATTTCGGAAGCCGTAAGCCCAATGCCGATGCTGAAGATCATGGTGCCATGGGCAATGCGTTTTTGAAAGGGTTGCGTTTTGCACCATTCTTCGTCCATGTGGTGCGGGAAAAAATCACCCGTGTGTCCGGCATGCACCACAAAATCGGTTTCGGTAATGGTGCGGCCAAGCGTTACCCGTTTGGAGCCCTGTTCGTAATCTTCGAAAAAAATGGATTTAAAATACATGCGTTTTTAGTTGATTGGTTGACTTGTTGACTGGTTGATTGGTTGATTGGTTCACAGGTTGATTAGCATTTTTTTTCACGAACTAATCGACAGATTAACGAATCAACCAACCCCCATCCCGCCTGCACGATTGGAAGCATACGCGGCTTCCACCACGGCCATGGTATGGATCACATCTTCCACGCCGGTCGGAAGCTCTTTGGAAGAGCCTTCCTTGAAGCGCATCAGGCTGGCCATGGTGCCCACGAAGGCTTCGGGAAACCAGGATCCTTCGAGGAGCAGCGTTTTCCATTCCGGCTCTTTACCTTCTTCTTTCAGGCAATATTCAAATACATCGGGTACGCCACGCGGATAGTCCATCAGCAATCCCATTTTGGCTTTTACGGCGCCTTTGGTTCCTTCCCACTTAATAAAACTTTCCTGGTGGCGGGGGCCAAAATCATGATCGTGGTTGGTGTTGATAACGGCGTGCACCGTATCGCCATAATCGAGCAGAATGGTGGAGCGGGAAGAAGAAAGCGCTTTGGCCGGATGCTTCAGCGTTTTGGCCATTACCGTGGCCGGATTGCCCAAAAAAGAACGGATGGTGTCTAAGTAATGAATGCTGTGATAAAGTATCTCCAGCCGCGGATGCACCATCACATGCGGAAAGATCTCCCAGGGTGTGTTGATCGTCACCCTTACTTCCATGTCGTACAACTCGCCAAGAAATCCCTGCTCAACCAGGTAGCGGGCCGCACTGACGAAAGGCGCAAAGCGCAGTTGAAAGTTGATGGCGGCTGCAAGGTTTTTGCGGCGGCAGGTCTCAAGAATAGCCTGTGCCTGCGCCAGGTCATCGCCCATCGGCTTCTGAATCAGCACGGCACAACCATCGGGTAGTTGCTCAAGGGTGCTGATATATTGCTCGGGCATGGTAGTGATGTCGTACACGGCATTGACCGGCGCGGCTGCCACGGCATCGGCCACGGTATCGAACACGTGCGGAATGCCAAAGGTTGCGGCCAGCTTTTCGGCCCGGGCCCGGGTGCGGTTGGTGATGCCAAAAACCGTAAAGCCGGCCTGCCGGTAAGCCGGCAGGTGCGCATCGCCAACAATGCCGCCGGCACCAATGATTACGATCGGTTGGCCTGTTTGAGGCAATTCGGGTTTGTAAGGAATGTTCATATTCGTCAGGCTTCGTTATTTATGGGTCTGCAATGCTGCTCTTCTTACAACGCTCACATATTTACCGGCATTGCAAAGCTTTTTTCTAATTTACGCATCCAACTTCTTACTGCATGAAACCAGTCGCCAAAGAAGGTTCGTACAAAAATGTGTGGCATGGCACCGGCCGCCAGCGTATTGAAATTCCAAAAACAGTGCTGCGCATGCATGTGCTCAACAACCGGTTGCTGCAGTCGCTGTACATTGGCAGCCTTGGCTATTACCCGCAGGCAAAAGGCCATTATACCTACCGCAAAAAAGGGCTGCCCGAAAACTTTCTTTTTTTCTGCGTGGCCGGGCAGGGCTGGTACAAACTGGGCAACGAACGCTTTGACGTGCGGGCCAATGAGTTTTTTATTCTGCCGCAGAACCGCGAGCATGCCTACGGCAGCAACGACGACGACCCGTGGACGATCTACTGGATTCACTTTGGCGGCACGGCCCTGCAGCAGTTCAATGAGCTGCCAACCGTAAGGGAACACTTCCGGCCCATGTACATTAAAACCAGCGATACCATCCTGGAACTGTTCCGGAAGATCTATACCACGCTGGAATCGGGTTACAGCATTGACAACCTGGCCTTCTCCAATCTTTGCCTTAGCCATTTCCTCACGCTGTTTCTGTACAATTCCAAACACTTCGACACCACCATCACCCGCAGCGATATTATTGACGAGGCCATCCGGTTTATGCAGAATAATATTCATCACAACATTACCCTGCAGGACCTTTGCGCCGAGTTTCATTATTCACCTTCGCGGTTTTCCAGCCTGTTCAAGCAACGCACCGGCTATTCGCCCATTGATTATTTCATTCAACTGAAAATGCAAAAGGCCAGCCAGTTGCTGGACTTCAGCGATCATTCCATCAAAGACATTGCGGCCACCTTTGGCTTTGATGATCCGTATTATTTTTCGCGGCGCTTCCGCAAAACCATTGGCGTTTCGCCAAAAAATTACCGGGCTATCAAAAAGGACTGATGGCTTTTTTTAACCTGCATCACGAGGGATAGCCGCCAGCACAATAGCGGCAGATAGGTTGCGCATAGTAATTCCAAAATCAGCAGATCGTTCAGTTACCTTCTTTATGAAACTTATGTTTTCCTATCCTCTTATGTGGTGCCAAGAACCCTGCCCTGTCGTTCTTTGCCAATCCATTTTATTCAAAGAGCGTTCTTCGGTTATCCCACTGGGAATAGCCGTCTTTTATACTCCTCCCGGTAATTGGTAAAAGGCTTCGGCATTCCAAGCATACACCTTTCGCTGTTGTTCTAACGTCAACAACGAACCAATCGCTTCTTTGTAAGCCGCCCACGTGTGGCTGTACGACCCGGCCAGTAATGAAACCGGCCAGTCGCCGCCGCAAAAGCAACGGTCTTCGCCAAACTGCTCCAGCACAAAAGCCACATAGGGTTTTATGTCTCCGGCCCACCAACCGGCTTTCTTTGCCGTTGTTCCCAGTCCCGAAATTTTGGCAAAAAGCTGCGGATGGGTGGCGGCTTCTTTCATCAGATCGCCCCAGCGGCCAAATCTCTCACCGGCGGCTATCGGCGGCTGGTTCAGGTGATCGAACACCATCCTCAGCGAGGGCACCTTTTCGGCCACAGCCAGCGCCGTTTCGATATGCTGCGGCAACACGCCCACCACATCGTAGGCGAGGCTATGGGATGCCAGGATTTGTAAACTTTCGATCACCGCCGGCTGCAGCAGCCACTGCGGGTTAGCCTCGTTGTGTATCAGGTGGCGGATGCCTTTAAAATAGGGATTCGGCAAATAGTTTTGCTGTAATAACCTTTCTGTTTCTTCCGGCTGCATCAGCGGCAGCCAGCCCACCACACCCACCACCGAATCATTCTGTTCGGCCACCTCCAGCATCCAGTTGGTGTCTTCCAGGTTATTGGCAGCCTGCACCAGAACCGATGCTGTTACACCGGCCTCTTTTTGCGCTGTTTCCAGCTCCTCAAAATGGTAGGTACGGTTCAGGATGGAGGTATCGCCATCCAGCCACGAATAGCTGGCTTTTTCAAAATCCCAAACGTGTACATGTGTGTCTATCATCCGCTGCATGCAGGCTTAGTCTTTCAATACCGGTAAATGTCCAATCAGTTCTTCTTCTATCAGGTGGTTATGTTCGCCCAGCCGCGGCGCTCCTTTTGTCGAAAGCAGGAGTTCTCCGTCCACCCTTATCGGGCAGCGGGTGGTGGTGATCTCTATGCCGCTGCTGGTTTTTACGTCAATTTCCATGTTCAGCGCTTTGTATCCTTCCTCCTGCATCAGCTCATCGTAGTTGAGCACTTTTGCGCACCAGATGTCGGCGGGCTGCAAAATGGACAGCCAGTGCCCGGTGGTGTTCTTTGCCAGGTGGGCAGCCAGCTCCGTTTTGATCTCATCGCGCCGGCTGAACCATTCCGTTTTTTCCGGAAAAGCATTCAGCTCCGGACAGGAAAGCAGGTTGGCCAAAAACAGAATATCGCCCATGGCCAGCGCCAGGTAACCATTGGCTGTTTTATAAATGCCGTAGGGTGCCGCAATATAGGCATGTCCGTTATTAACGTCGCTGCGCACCGGCAATTCGTTGCCATCGTTATAAAAACAGGTCAGCACTTCAAATTGAAAATCCAGCACACTTTCCAGCATGCTCACTTCCACCAGTGCTCCCTCGCCGGTTAATACCCGCTGGTAAAGCGCGGCCAGAATGCCCTGGGTAATATGCGTGCCGGCTAGTATATCGGCCACCGCCACACCCATGGGCGTTGGTGTGTTGCTGTTGTTGTTGCTAAGCCAGGCCAGCCCCGAAACCGACTGCAGCAGCAGGTCCTGGCCCGGCAGGTCGCGCCAGGGACCTTCGCTGCCGTAGCCGCTGATGGCGGCATACACCAGCCCCGGGTTCAGTTCTTTCGCTGCCTCGTAGCCTAGGCCCAAGCGCTCCATTACCCCCGGCCGGAAGTTATGAAGCAGCACATCGGCGTGCTTCAGCAGCTCCTTTATGGCATGCAGGTCTTCCGCATTTTTCAGATCGGCGGCAAAACTTTCTTTATTGCGGTTGATGGCGTGAAAGATCGTGGACTCGCCTTCGATCATCACGTCCGAAACATACAATTCGCGGCAGATGTCGCCGGTGTCGCGCCGCTCGATCTTGATCACCCTGGCGCCCATATCAGCCAGGCGCAAACCGGCCGAAGGGCCGGACAGGAACTGGCTGAAATCAATCACCACTACATCGTCGAGTAAGGTCATGCTGTTGTGTTTAGCAGTTCGGTTTTGATGGTTTCGGTTTGTTCGCCCAGCTTCGGCGCCCGCCGGTCCGAAAACAGGCGCTCGCCATTGATTCGGATGGGGCAGCGGGTGGTTGTCATCTCTTTTTCGCCCACCCGTATGGCCTGCTCCATTTGCAGCACTTTGTAGGCTTCGTGTTTTGTCATCTCCTGCCAGTTGAGCACCTGCATAGACCAAATCCCGTGCTGCTGCAAACGGGCCAACCAATGTTCTGCCGGTTTCTGCTGCAGAAAGCCGGCCAAAATCTGCTTTATCTCATCACGCCGCGAAAAGGAATCGTCCTGCGAAAAAAAGTTCAGGGCATCACAATCCAGCGCTGCCGCCAGTTTGGCCAGTGGTACCATGGCAATCGCCAGAAAACCGTCAGCTGTTTCGTAAATGCCATACGGAGCGCTCAGCAACGGGTGTCCGTTACTGAGGCGGCTGCGCTTCGGCTGATCGCCACTGGTGTAATAGGTTGTCAGTAACTCAAACTGAAAATCGAGCAGCGACTCCAGCAGGCTTACCTCAATGTGTGCGCCCACGCCCTTCTTGTACCGGCGAATCAATGCCGCCAGTATGCCCTGCACCAGGTGGGCACCGCAAAAAATATCGGCAATGGCGATACCGAAAGGTACGGGGTCATCGCCTTCGTTGCCGCTGGTGTACACCAGGCCCGACAGCGATTGTAGCAGCAGGTCCTGCCCCGGCCGGTCCTTCCATGGCCCTTCTTTACCGTAGCCGGTTATTTCGGCGTAAATGATTTTTGGGTTGATGGCTTTTGCGCCTTTGTAATCCAGTCCTAGTTTTTCCATTACACCCGGACGGAAATTATGGGTGATGACATCGGCCTCTTTTATCAGCCGCCGCACCCACGTCAGGTCCTCTTCGTTTTTCAGATCGGCCGCAAAACTTTCTTTGTTGCGGTTAATGGTATGAAACAACAGGCTGCTGTCGTCGGCCCACATGTTTTTAATGGCCAGTTGCCGGCAGGCGTCACCGCCTTTCGGCCGCTCAATTTTTATGACCCTTGCGCCCAGATCGGCCAGCCGCAGGCCAGCCGAGGGTCCGGAAAGATACTGGCTGAATTCAAGCACCTTCAATCCTTTCAACGGTAGCTGTTTCATGCCATGATATTTTTGGATTGAAGGCGTTGGGAATGCCGGTAGATGGTATTGATTTCATTAAGCACTGCCTCCGCCCTGCCGCCATCGCGAAGAAAGCGCTGGATGGGCAGCCCGGCTTCGTCCTGAAAATGCAGGTAGCCGTTGTACCGCGGACGAATATAACCACGCTCCAAGGCCGGCAAGGTGTTGGTGAAATAGTTATGACAAAGACGGTTGGCTTCTTCGTCTTTCCATGCGGATAGATGGCCCGGTTGGCCTCCATGCTGCACATAAAAAGTGGACTGGCATACCGGCGAAGCAATATCCTGTGCAAACCGCAGCGCCCAGTCTTTGTGCCGGCTGTAAGCCGATACGGCAAGTCCCGTACCGCCTACGGTGGTGCGCAGCTTATTTCCGGCAAAAGCCACTACATCGGTGTACTGCAAAAGATCTCTTGCATACCCTCTTCGCGAATAGTTTGAATACCCATAGGCAAAGGGGCAATACCAAAAATCGTCTTCCCCCGACAGGGCTTCGGCCACGGCAATGGGATTGTAACCGAACATCTCTTTGCTGACAAGCGAATAAAGTTCCTGCATGGTCAGCAGGGCTTTCAAGCCGGTTTCGCTGTCTATTACTTCTTCGCCGTTTTGAAAAGGTTCACTTCCCTGAGCAATGCAGAAGGTGTAAAAATTCATGAGAAGGTCAATAGGAATGGCGGGCACGGCCACTTTACCATCTTTTGCCAGCGCCAGCACTTCCTCCCAGGTTTCGGGAACGGCCACGCCATGCTCTTGCAGCAGGTCGGGCCGGTAGCTGGCCACCGGAGTGGCGGCATCAATGGCCAGAGCCCATTGATGATTGTTGTAATGATAACTTTCGTGCGATCGGCCCACCGAGCCATTGGCCTGCTCCTGCAGGTAGGCCTCCGGCAGATGCTGCTCCAGCGGCAGCACACAACCCGTGGCCGCGGCGCAACCCACCCAGGGATGGTCAATGATGAGCAGGTCATACTGCACCGTTAATTGCTCGATAGGAAAATCAGCAAACTCCTGCAAGGTTCTTTTTTTCCATACCACCTCTACATGCGGATGCAGTTCGGCAAACCGCTGTGCATACGCCAGCAACGGCGTAAGGCCGCGGCTATGCCCCCATGTGATGCCATTCAAGACGATGTTTTTCATAAAACTGTATGCTGCGTATAAGTTGGATTTGAACTTGTTTGAAAATGAATTATGCCAAAAGACGGCAAGACATTATTAGGTCTTTAGTGATTCATGTAAATAGTAAACCGGCCTTGTGGCGGTTGAGGAAAGGTTTTCCAATCCCAGGCTGGCCATCGCCAGGATGCTGCCTTTTCGTTTGGTGAAATTGACAGCATTTAGGGAAACACAAGTCCAAACGTTCGGAAGTTGTGATAGCAAAAAATCAGGTAGAAAAGTTCCCTTTTCAGCAAGCAACAAATACTTCATAGCAGAACCGTAATTTTCAATGTTTACCAGAAATGAGCGACGCTTTGTGATAAGGGAAACAAGGGATTAACAGTGAGATAAAGCTACCATCTCCGGCCTGCTGAAACAATGACATCTTTTCTTAAAATGATGGATTATGTTACCATAAATAAACGCAGTTGGGTATAGCGCACAGATGGGTTTGTTGCCATGCAACGGCAAACCATTTACCGGCAGCTAAGAAAGCCGTATCGTTAACAAAATCTGTTGTACCACCTGGTGGGTACAGGCGCAGCGAAGGAACCGAAAACACGCAGACGAACGTCCTTAACGTAGTAGCCCATGAACAGCTACCTGTGGAAACGGCGCCCGGAGAAAGTCATACAAAAACGACTACGGGAGGGGTCGCCATCACCTTCGCCGATGAGTCTCCCGCATCCGACACCCTGTTCGCTTCAGGGGCACAGGCGGGGACTCACCGGGTTTGTGGCCCCTTGCTCCTCTTCTTTCCACAACTGCGTCAACAACAGGCATTCACGGCAACTCTTCATCAGGTCATTGGTTCGTTTGCCATGCCCGTAAAAAGCCGCCGAACGATGCGGGTATTGAACGGCATGCGCACACAACCGCCACGGTTTTACCCCTGGACGGTAGTGTATGTAGAGGAGCTTTTGCAGGTAACCTTTTCTGTGCGGCACTCCTTTCCATCGAAGATGCCCTGCCATAGTTCGTGCGTTTTTCCTTCTTTGCCGCTCCGCTTCCGGTACGCCTCCCGGTAACAACTAAAGCGTTGCCCGGTCGTTTTGCTGGCGTTTTATGATCTGGCAACCGGTAAAACGGTTGCCGTTGCCAATAAGCGTGTTGAGCGATTGTTTGCCACCGCTAAAAACTGGAGCAGGTGCCCATGTTTAGGCATGATGGTGTAACCGGGCACGGAGTGGTCTTTTTGGTTGAGAACAGCTAAGAAATTGCACACTGCCTCATAAACCCTTGTTTTTTCAATGAGGTGCAGCCACCGGTAGGCGGTGCAGGTAATGAAGCAGATGCCCGGCCTTTCAACAAGGGTGTGGACTGCCATTGGAGAAAAAAATCGAAGCGGTAGAAGCTTTGCGAATGGGGAGCGGCAAACGAGGGGCTGAGGGGGCGAGGGATGCCAACCCGACGAGTCCCCGCCATAGCTCTCTGATTTAATGAAGATGTTGAGGCGGGAGACTCATCAGCGAAGGAGTTAAGAAGTGTTGCTGCCGTAGGCGTCCCCGTCAACGGCCAATGTCAGTGCCGTTCTCCTTACATGTTGGCGGAGACGCCAACGTGAGCACCCAGAGATTTTTAAACGCCCGATTAACGTAATGACATTGCCCCCCTTGGATTACCCATCTGTTTTCCCGCTGCCTACAACGATGATTAGCGCCCCCTCCGTGGCCGGCTTTCTCTTCTTTGATGTTTACACTGGGTCGCACCCGGCGCAGTTCTTGGAAAACCCCGTCGGGCTTTTTATCACTACACGGCAATTGCACCCACAACCGTTTGTCCTTAAAACTTCACACCCTTTACGATGGCGCTGACCGGTTGTCTGTTTTTTGCCTGTGGCATCAAATAAAAACGGTACCGGTGATCCCCTGCCGGAATCTGGTATTTTTCCAGCGGCGCGGCCACATCGCTCCAGCTATCGTTTCCGCCCACACCCATCTGCACCAGGTCAATGTTTACGGTTAAGTAACCAGCCTCTTTTAGTTTGTTGGTGTGTTTGGCTGTTTCAATGTTTTCCTCTGTGTAAGGCCAGGCACTCATGCTCAATAGACTATCTGCCACAACCAGGAGGCCGTTACCGGCCTTATCGGCAAATTGCATCCAGCGTACACCGGTGCGATTGCCGTTTTCCTGCGGCACGGCGTAGGGTTCCATGAACTCGGCCAGCGGCTGCGAGTAAACAGCGGCATCAAAGCCATAGGCCCGGTCAACATAATTTTCCAGCGGTCCTTTGCCATACCAGGTGATGTTGTTGTAGGCCCGCTTAATGCCGCCCTGCATGCCCACCTTGGGAATAGCCGGCAAACCGGGCTTGCACTGCAAGGCATAGTCAACCTTTATCACACCATCGCCATTGATGGTGTACACGACCTCCAACGCCGCACTATCGTTGATCAGCGAATACTGGCTGCGAATGCTGACGAGTCCTTTAGTTGCTGTTGATGCCGAAATATCTTTCAGCTTTAACCCGGGTTGGTACCATTGCCGCAGTTTGCGATTGGGCTTCCAGCCGCGGCGATCGTTGTCGGTCAGCGGGCGTTTGAAGTGTGGTAGCAGGGGCGCAAAAATTTGCTCTACTCCTTTCACTACATACGACGCAAGTGCGCCGTTTGTGCGGTCAATAGACACAGAAAAATTTTTACCGACGACCCGGTATTGGCCGCTTGTTTCCTGCACCGATACAGCCGGGAAGTTTTTTGGCCTTGCTTTTACAGATGATAATCCTGTCAATGCAAACTGGTTCGACGCCACTTCAAATCCTTTCGGCGCCCAGGGTTCATCCTGCGCCAAAACAAAATGAATGTCGGCAAGATATTCGGCGCCTGCTTTCTGTTTGGGCAGCCATTGCGCCATGCTGATGACCGTGTCTCTACCGGCTGCCAGGTGAATAGCCGGCAGCATCTTTCGCACCACTTCCACTCCATCTTCCCTCACGATAAGGTAAACAACATAATCGCCCAGCGACTTCACCGCGTGCCGGTTGCTGATCTTCACCAATCCTTTTTGCGCATCCATCAATTCGCTTTGCGCCCCCTGGTACACCCGCTTGCATTCCCACATGGCCGCCTTCGGCCGTCCGTCGGAAGCCACTACACCTTTGATCGTAAAATTGTCAAAATACTTTTCGCCAAAATCGCCGCCGTAGGCATAAAACGGCACACCGGCGCTGTCAATCTTCAGCAGGCCCTGGTCCCTGAACTCCCAGATGGCCCCGCCGATCACCCTTGGTGTAGAGCGAAACTCGTCCCAGAAATCTTTCATGTTGCCAACCGAATTGCCCATCGCATGCGCATACTCCACAAAAAAGATCGGCCGCGAATCGCCGTTTGCCTGATCAGCCAAAAGCTTTGGCGTGTAGATGCCCGGGTACATGCGACTGACAAAATCCACATAAGGCGCATCCTTCGGATTTTGGGTGCGGTGCGAATGATCGTTAGGTTTCAGGTAACGCGGATCCGAAGGATCCATGTAGCCTTCCAGCCGCGGATCACCCATCGCCGGCTCGTAATGCACCGGGCGGGTAATGTCGAATTCCTTTATCCACCAGGCCATGGCCGCATGGTTTGGACCCCTGCCCGCTTCGTTGCCAAGGCTCCAGATGATGATACTTGGATGGTTCTTATCACGCATGACCATGCGGCTGCTGCGTTCGAGGTAGGCGCCGGTCCACATCGGGTCGTTGCTCAGTTTTCCGCCGAGGCCGTGTGTTTCCAGGTTGGCTTCATCAATCACCAGGATGCCGTATTCATCGCAGAGATCGTAGAGGTAAGGGTCCATGGGATAATGCGAGGTACGGATGCAGTTAAAGTTGAACTGCTTAATGGTTCGAACATCTTCCAGAATATCCTCACGGCTTAAGGCCTTACCTTTCGTAGGATGATGGTCGGGACGATTAATGCCATAGAGATAGGTTTGTTTGCCGTTGATCAGGAGCTTGCCGTTTTCTTTTGAAAACGCTACGCTCCGGAAACCCAGTTTACAGCTTTTCGCTTCCAACAAACGGCCGGTGCTGTCCTCAAGCGATAGCACCAGCGTATAAAGATTTGGCGCTTCATCGCTCCACTTCAAAGGGTTGGATATTGTTGTTTCTAATAAGCCAAATTTTGCATTATCCAAGCGTGGATAAATTTCGTTGATGATGCTTTCGGCCGATCGTTCGAGGGGTGTTGGGAGTACAGCGTTGCCGGCCTTGTCGTACAACTGCGCTTTTATACGATAGCCCGGAACTTCGGCACCGGTAAGGTTCTCAATCCGCGGACGAATGCTCAGCACGGCATCTTTATAATCCTTGTCCAGTTTTGTTTGGTAGAAAAAATCGGCAATGCGCAGTTTGGGCTCCGCCATCAAAAACACCTCGCGATGGATGCCGCTTAACCGCCATTGATCCTGGTCTTCCAAAAAGCTGCCATCGCTCCAGCGAATCACCCAGACAGAAAGTACGTTCGCGCCTTCCTGCAAATAGGGCGTGATGTTGAATTCACTCGACAAAAATGCATCTTCTGCATAACCCAGAAACTTACCGTTGAGCCAAACTTTGTATGCGGAACTGACCCCGCCAAAATGAAGGGTGATGTTCATGTCTCTCCAGCCGGCAGGCAGGGTAAAGCTGCGTTGATAACAACCCACGCCATTGTAATCTTTTGGCACATGCGGCGGGTTAACCGGACGAAACGGATATACGGCGCTTTTATAAATAGGCTTGTCGTAGCCCTTCATTTCCCAATTGCCGGGCACTTCTATTTGCTGCCAGCCGCTGACCCGGCTTTTGTAAAAATCAATAGGTGCATCGGATGGCTTCAGGGCAAACGAAAAATCCCACTGACCGTTCAAGGATAAAAACCTCGATGCCGCACGGTCGCCCCTCAGCGCATCAGCGATCGTGCCGAATGAATAGGCCGTTGCCCTCGCCGGCTCGCGGTTGATACCACTTACCAACGGATCTTCCCAGGGTTCGGTGCCAAAAACGGTGGGCACAACGGGAACCGCGGCCGGTGTTTTATCTACCAGTTGGGCATGGGCAGGGAGGACGAAGAGATAGGTAAAAAGAAAGAAGAGAATGGTGTTTTTCATGTAGAAGTTTTTTAGCGGCCAGGCACCCACATAGACTTCACCCCAAGCACCTCTCCAGGTGGAGAGGCGAGCCAGACTCCGATGAAGTATGTTGCGTTTCTTTCGCATTTTTTTGTCTATGTGAAACCCTATGTTTCAATGTGCCTATCCAGCATTTGGCCGATAGTTTGGACACATTTTATTAGGTTATACTGCTCCGAAGGTGCCCCGTGCTTATAGGAAGTAGAGGGTAGAATGAAAACTAACCTCGAAAAACCCTGCTGTTCTGTCAAATAGACTCGTTTAGGTGCTATCATGTTATAAACACAGGGCACCTTTGGAGCCATTCCCGACTTACTCCCTCTGCCGTTAACACGACGTTCCTCCGGAGCGAAAACCCGCTGGCAGGTAATAACGATTTGTCTCCAGACGACAGGTATTTGGCGGGACACGTCGTGGTAAGAATAGAAATTACAAAGCTTCATAAGCCACCGAATAATTTTTTCCAGCTTCAATCCCGACTGCATAAAGTCCCTTGCCTTTTTCTTCCACTTTTCCTTCGTTACATACCGGGATTGTTTTGCTTTGAATCAGAAGAGATCCGGTACCGCCGGCACCGGTAACCTTTATGTTCGTCCGGCTTACGTGCAGTACAATATCGCCCTTTGGCGTGGGCACTTTGCCTTCCATCCATTGCAGGCCGCCGAGCGATGGCGCTATTTCATACGTAGCATATCCCGCCGCGGTTGGCTTTACACCGAGATAATATTTTCCCAGCAAATAAATGGGGCTGGCGCCCCAGGCATGGCAAAGGCTTTTGCCGAACTCGCGGCCGTACATGGCATAGTGCTCAGCACCCTTCTTCTCCGGGTTGTATTCTTCCCAAAACGATGTAGCACCCAGCTGGAGCATACCGCCCCAGTAGTCCTTCATCTCTTTCAGCACAAAGTCCTGCTCACCCATGGCGCACAGCGCTTCCAGTTCGTAAAATCGCATGTAGGGCGTGGTGATTTTTTGCACCTTGTCATTCAACAGCACATGCTGCTTTACACCCTGCTTTTGCGCTTCGTTAAAGTAATTGAAGAAGATGCCGAACATGTTGGCATAGCGGGTTACGTTCTCGGTCTGCGCACCATCCACACGGCTGTGTACAAACGCATTTTTATCCTTGTTCCAATAGAGGGAAAAAAGTTTTTGCTTCAGGTCATCAGAGAGTTTTGCGTATGCCGCTTTGCCTTCGTTATCTTTTACCAGACCGGCACACAAAGCCATTGTTTCCAGGCTGCGGGCAAACAGCAGTTGTTCAAAACTTACCTCGCCTTTTTTGCTTAGGCCTGCGGCCCAGTCAATAAAGATCCAGTCGCCGGGGAGGCCTTGCAGCAAACCATCTTTGTTGCGCCGGCCCAGCACATAATCCATCAGGCTTTGCATGCGGGGATAATACTGCTGAATAAAGGTGGTATCGCCGGTGTAGAGATAATAATCATAAATACCCAGGAACCAGTAAAAAGTATAGTCCATGATGGTGTTGATGTGGCCTGTCACGGGATCCTTGCCGCGCAGGGCAGCCATCGTTCGCTCTACGGTAGGCGAGTCGAAATAGAGATAGTAGTTCATCAGGTAACTTTGATAGGCATCGCCGCTCCAAACCCAGCGGTCGCGTTTGATGCCATCTATAAAAAACTCCCTCGTATTCAGTTCCAGCGTGTATTTTGATACATCATAAATGCGGTTGATCAACACATCGGAACAACGGAAGGCGCCGCGTTCTTTTACATCGGCGTACTCGTAGAGCATCGAAACAGAATCGAACCGCACCGAAGGTTCGGTTACGATGTTTACAAAACGGAACGCTTTTGACAGCCCCATCACTGAGTCGCGTTTTGTGCTGTTATTTACCTGCAGTTTATCATAGGCAATGGCGCCTTCTTTTGAAAGCGCTTCTTCTTTTGATTCGCCGTAGTACACCATTACAGTACCCCTGCCTTTCAGTCCGTGCAATTTCACATAACCAAATGTCTCTTTTCCAAAATCAACTAACTGCGCTGCGCCGTTTTTTGCCACACTCGCGGCCCGCTGCGGCCTTACCGGAAGGGTAAACTGCGAAGGCACCTGCGAAGGCTGGTTAAAATTCCAGCTACCGGCATTTAACCATTTGGTGGCGGAAATGTCGGAGGTTTTACCGGTTTCGTCAATCCATTCCTTGTCTTCAAAGGTCACCAGCCAGGAGGCATCGGAGGCGATGGTTTTTCCTTTTACATACACCGCCGGAACAGCAGCCTGGTTAAAGACTTTGATGTTGATCTTGTGCTTGCCGGCCGGCACCGTAATCTTGGAGGGCGTGCCTTCAAACGGCTTTCCATCCAGCTTTACGTTGTACTTGCCTTCGGCATAAATGGCCACCTCTTCCGGCTGGGTGAGCACAAACTCCTTGTGGAAATCCATCAAAGGGTAATGACTGTCTATCTTCCAAAAAACAGGGAAGAAAGCGCCGCGGTCGGTGCGGCGGTTTTGCATGTTGTTGCTCAGCCAGATTTCATAATCGCCGGGATACCAGATCCAGGTGGCCTGCTGAGCGACGGTATTGAACCACAAAGACACAATGACACAGAGGAGCACGGCGACTTTGTGGAAATTTGCTCCTTCGCGTCTTTGTGGTTTCCTTTTGCCGAACAGCGTTACCGGACGTACAAGAGTGCGACGCAACGGACGCTTCATAGCAGCACTGTTGCCGGGTACATAAGAAAGCTTTTTCTCCATAATCAATGTCCGTTAAAAATGAGGTAGAGTGAAAGAATAACGATACCGAGCAGGCCAAACAACCATTTCACTTTTTTGGATGTTACCGGCAGCGCGGCCGCTTCGGCACTGTTTCGCATCGGCGCCCGGTCGGTCAGCGAAATAATGATGGCGGCTACCAGCAGCGTGACAAAAATGTAAAACGACAGGAGCAAAAAATGCGGCCACTGGGGATACTTGTCGGCCGGCAATACCCACAGGTATAAAATGCCCACCGACAAACTGAAGGCCGAACCAAAGCTCAGCGTGGCGTTAACGGCCTTACGGGTTGTGCGCTTCCAGAATACGCTGAGCAAAAACACCACCGAAAGCGATGGCGCCAGGAAACCCAGCACCGCCTGGAAAATATTGAACAAGTTTTGTCCGCGGATATTGTCAATGGCCATGGCCATGAGCACGGCGAAGGCGGCGCCAATGACAATCGCCAACCGTCCGATCTTTATTTGTTGCCGCGTGGTAGCGGAGGGGTTGATGTTTTTGACATAAACATCGGTGGTAAACACGGTGCTCAACGCATTTAGGGAGGAACCGATGGTGGCCACCAATACGGCTATCAGCACACAAATCACCAGGCCGTTCATACCCGGCGGAAAAAGGTTGGTGACCATGGTCATGTAAGCGAGATCGGAATTTTCTAACTGCGGGAAAAGCGCAAAACACAAAATGCCCGGCATGATAAACAGCGGCAGGGCCATCACTTTCAGCCAGCCGATAAAGTTGACGCCCAACTGCCCTTGCTCCAAATTTTTAGCGCCGAGCACACTTTGCACCATGGCCTGGTCGGTGCAGAAAAAAGCAACAGCCGCCACCGGATAACCGAGCAGCATGGCCTGCCAGGGATAGTTGGCATCACCGGCAGGTTGAACCAGGTTCCAGTAATTGGCAGGCACCTTGCTGATCAGCGCAGAAAGGCCGCCCACTTTTTGTATGCCAAGCCAGGTAAGCGTCAGGGAAACAACGATCAGCAGGATCATTTGGAAGACATTGACTTTTGCAATGGCCCGAAGCCCGCCGGCAAACGTAAACACACCGGCGAAGGCCACCAGTACAATCACCGATTGCCACATGGGTATGCCAAGGATTTGACGGACGAGTACACCGCCGCTGAACAGTCCCAATGAAAGCCAGCTCACCAGGATCTTGATCAGTGCATACCAGGCCAGGATGTTCCTTGTGCTATCGCCATAACGCTGCCCCATAAACTCGGGCATGGTGGAAACCTTGCTGGCAATGTAGCGGGGCGCAAATACAGTGGCCAGCAACAGCAGAAAAACAAAAGCGTACCACTCGAAGTTGCCGGCCACAATGCCGGTGGCGTAACCAATGCTGGCAAAAGCCAATAAGGACGAAGGGCCAACGTTGGTGCCCCACATGTTGAACCCGATGTTGTACCAGTTGAGCGAATGGCTGGCCAGGAACATTGTTTCGGCCCTTCGCTTCTGCTTCACGCTGGCAATGTAGCCGATCACCAGCAGCACCACGAGGTACACGCCAACAATGGCAAAATCGAGCCGGGTGAGTTTATCGTAGATCGGGTTCATGTTTTTGTTAATGGTGGTTGTTGGCCGATTTTACAAGTTTTGCAGCTAAGCGTTTTCTATGGGCCTCTTTTCCTTTAGCATTTCTTCCAGTCCATTGTCCTGCAAAACAGACCGCAGCTTTATTGGCTTTCCTGTTTGCAGTGATTTATCCATGGCCTTCAGCAGGGCAATGGTGCCGATGCCTTCCCGCATATCGGGGTAAGCGGTAAAATTTTGTTCGATGCTGTCGGCGAAATAGTCGAGGTAATTCTGGTACTCCCCGGCATGATGGCTTTGTCCTTCAAACCGGAAATAATATTTCAGCGTGGTGTCGCCCCAGGTGACGATCTTTTCTTCGCCGGTGCGGTCGGAGATGGCATAACGCAGTTCGTGGTAATCGGCCTGGCTGGCGCCTTCGGTGCCCCGCAGAATGCAGGTCATGCCGCTGTCGCGACTGGCTGGTTGCGTGGGTCCGGTATAAGCACCGCTCACTCTGGCGATGCGTCCATCGGTTGCCTTGAAAATAAAATGCATCGTGTCTTCATTCTTCAGGCCCGCCTTTTTTCCATTGGCACTGATCATGCCATAACCCATGACTTCTTCGATGGCGGGCAGGTACCAGCGAATAAAATCAGTTGGATGACTTAAGCCACCATAAAGCCACTTGAAGCGCTCCTGCAAGGACCAGCCTTTTTCCAAAAACCACCGGTGGTCGGCATGGTAATGACTTTCAATGGTAATCAGTTCTCCAATCAGGCCAGCCTCAAAGTCTTTCCGCTGCCGTTTGGCTGGCTCAAAAAAACGGGAGCTTTGTCCGACAAAAACTTTCTTACCCGTTTGCGCCTGCAGGTCCAGCAATTCTTTGGCCTTGGAAAGGTCATCAATAAACGGTTTGGTGCACACTACGTGTTTGCCGTGCAGCAAGGCCTGCGCCACATGGTCGGCATGCAGGTGGTCGGGGGTGTAAATAGCGATGACGTCAATCCCCGGGTCAACGAGCATTTGGTGGTAATGAGTGGTGTAATGAGCGAAGCCGAATTCTTTCACCCGCTGGCGGCAGAGGTCTTCGTTCACATCACAAAGCAGCTTTAACTCGTACCGATCGCTTGCCAAGGCAGCCGCAATTGTACTTCTACCTTCGCCCAAACCCAGTATACCCAAACCTAACATATGTTGTTGTCTGTTTTTGTTCTTTCTGACGGCGCCGACGGACACGCCACGGCGTGTCCCTACGGGGACTCCTATTTCTTCACTCCCTGTTCCTTGTTCATCTGTTCAATATTCTGTTGCTTTACCAACGGCACCCACACCTCCCCCTTTTTTGTGCCGTCAATGCCGGTCTGGTATTCTGCCATGCGTTTGTTCCATTCCACTACCCGCGGATTGTTTTCGGTGGTTTTAGGATTCAGCTTATCCAGGCTTTCTCCTTTTGGCAGACTGATCACCAACATCAGCTGGCGGCCGTTTCGGTAAAGCAGCAATTGCTGAAAACCGGCATGGCAAAAGCCTTTGGCCACTTCGGGCCAGTCCTTTGCCTGCCTGGCGTGGTAGTCGAGGTATTCCCGCTGCAGGCTTTCATTTGCCACCATGTTGGCCGTAAATAATACATGCTCCCATTCGCCACCGCCTTGCCCTACTTCGCAACCCGACCTGTCGAACGCATAAAACGCATCGTAATAAACATTGATCTTCGCTTCCGGAAATGCCTTCTGCACCTTGCCACGCAGCACCGATGCATCCTGCACCGGTTCAAACACCACCGCATGGTTTTGCCATTGATATACCGATGCCCCTTTTACACCGTTTGCCGCCAACACATCCTTCAGCTTTTGCTCATCTACCCGGCTATTGCCGGCGCCAATCACTTCAATGATCACCGGCCGTTCTTTATTAATGACCCAATCCGGATAAGCAATTGCTTTTTCATTGAGCAGGTGCTTCCACGCCGGCTGCAGTCCGGCCGCTACTCTAATGCCTTCACCGGCAGTGGGACCATTGTTCTCCCACACATTATCGGGCCCGTTGGCATTCTGTAAAAATTTGGCGGATGGCGTCCAGTTATTTTTTACCGTGACGCCGCTGGTGCCTTCGTCGGTATAGAGATAAAACCAATGACTGGGCAGATGCGCATACGGTGCTTTGTAAACACTGTCTATGTAATTGTTGGCAACGACGGTGCCCGGTTGTGCACTGAGGGTGTAGATGCCGGCAACGTCGTATAGCTGCCGGCCATACCGTATAATCCGGTTGGCCGTGACCTTGTTTTGTTTCATCGCATTGGGCAACGGTGTCCATCCCCAGCCGAGTGAAATACCGGTGTAGGGCAGGTCAGACAAATCATTGTGGGCAATCTCCGTTTCCTTTACAAAACCGGCCCCAATGCCTACGCAGCCCCAGTCTTCGTTGGCCGCATCGTTCACCAGGTTATTGGCAATGGTCAGGCCGCTTGTCTGCTCGCGGCTGTCAGCAGGATTGTAAGGCAAATGTGCTTCCATGGCTTCGTCGGAAAAGGTTCCCGCCAGGATGGCCGTACCACCGATGTCGCGGAATATGTTCCCAAGGCTGCTGCTCTTTTGGGTGCCTTTGTTAAAATCAAGTGCCGTGGAAGCGATATGCAAAAACCGGCAACCCTCAAAGCTAATATGGGTGGAATAGGTCGTTGACACAGCAGCAGCAGGCCGCCCTACCCAGGCCTGGTTTTCCAGTGCTGGCTTTTCTGCCGTGCCTGGCCGTTTCAGCTTGTAAGCATCTAACAGGTACATGCCTGTTTGCAGGGGCACATGGCCCTTTTGCGAAGGCCGCAGCCAGGTGGTGAATTGAAACGAAATGTTTTTGAAACGAATATGAGAGACCGGGCGTTCCGGCGTGCCTTGAATACTCACCAATGTTTCCAACACCGGTGCCACCACCAAAGCTGTTGCCATTTGCTCGCCGGCCCGAGGCCAGTAATAGATTTTGCCTCTTTTCTTATCAAGAAACCACTCACCGGGGCTGTCTAAAAACGAAACGGCGTTGGATAAAACAAAGGCCGAATTGCCGGTTTCGGCTGAGATCCAGGGAGCCGGCCAGGGATGCTCCGATTGGATCTTGCTTTCGGGTTGATGAAAGCTTAGCAACACACTGTCGCCGCTAACGGTTGCCGACTTTACCCGCAGGTTGGCAATGGCCCACCACTGGTGAATCATCATCTCCATTCCACTGCCAGCAGAAATGTCGGCTGCCGGTTTTCTGATCCAGCATTGCTCTGTTTTTTTGTTCCAACTAAGAATGCGTGACATGGTGTCGCCATTCTGCGCTTTAGCACGAATGGCTTTTCTCCCGTTGATCCAAAGCTGGCGAAAGTCCACCGCCGCGCCGGCCTGCATGGGTGCATTGGCCGTCCAAACCCTGCCCTGGGCTACCGCCGGCAGGCCCGCGATACAGCGGCTTGGTTTCTTCCATCCCCCCACGGGCAGGCCGCCGCTGAAAACCGGTTTTGTACCCGGCAGGGCCTCGATTGTTGTCGGGCTTTTCGGTGTACCCGCATCTTCCGGGCGAAGAAACAGCGACTCGTAAAACGGATAGGTACCGCCGGCCACATAAACTGTTATTCCATTGATGACGGCCTTGTCGTTCAGCCGGCGCAGTTCCCGCACTTTGCGCAGCGCCGTTGCCACGGAGGCCAGGGGCGCCTCCTTTGTTCCGGCTGCGGTGTCGGAGCCGGTGGTGGCCACGTAGAGCTGCGCCTGGCCCATCAGGGGGGAAAGCAGAACGAGTAAAGCTATCGTGGGCAATAGTTTCATTTGGGCTGAAAAATGGATTTGACGTAGGCTGTATTGGCGGTGAAGTTCTTTTTGACGTTGGTGGGCTCTTTCGCATCGCGGGAACGCTCTATTACCAGCCAGCCCCGCCAGCCCATGTCATCGAGCGTTTTTTTCACCGCCGGCATGTCGAGACGGGTATTATTCTGCAGCCAAACGCCGTCGTCGTCGGTGCAATGGATTTGAATAATGTTGTCTTTGCCGAGTATCCGCAATTCGCTGAGCAGGTCGCGTCCGTTCTTTAAGGCGTTGGAAAAATTGAAATAAGATTTTATCGCCGGTGAGCCGACCGCCTGCAACAAAATCCTTTCCGCTTTTGCATCCAGGGCGGTTTCGATGCCAATCACCACGCCGGCTTTTTCGGCCAGTTTGGCCGCCACTTTCAGCCGGCTCACTACCGAATCGCGGAGCGAAGGTGTTTTAGCCAAATCGCACTGCACACCCAGCGGCAGAAAAGCCACTTTCACGCCCATGCTTTTCATGGTGCTGATGCAGTCTTCGATGGATTGCACGAAGGCTTCGCGGCCGCAAAACGACTGCGCATAATAGCCGGTCATGGCCAGCGACGGAATCTGCAGGTTCAGCTCTTTTGCTTTGGAAAGAAACTGAAGGCGAACCGAATCAATCGCCAGCTTGTTATCAAAGGTCACCCGATTGCCGAGGCCTCCCAGGTCAATTTCCACGCCATTGGCGCCAATTTCTTGGGTGAGCGCTAACGCACCGAGTTTTTGGCGTTTCAGGATCATGATGTCGGCCACGGCAACTTTATAGCGTTGGGTGCTGAAATCATAGGCCGAAGCATTGGCCGCAGCGTTCACCGCATTGTTGAAGGCAGCGGTAACGGCGTCAAAACCTTTCACCGCATTTTCCGGCAGCCGCTCACCGTTCGGGCCAAACACCTTCAGGTCGGCCTCTTTTTCAATTGTAACGAATGACTCATCCAGTTCGCCTTTTTCATTTTTCAGCCCGGCTGTATTAAGGCCGAATTGTTTGGCCAGAAAAGCATACATCGCCTGCCGTTTGGAGGGTCCGTAGTCGTGGCCTTCGGTGGCCAGGTGTACATTTTCCACGTTTGCTGGCTGGCCGTAAAAACCGTAGATCCGTTTTAAAAAAGGCAGTTCGTTTTCGGGCACCTGCTGTGTCCAGTCTTTGCCGTCGGAGATCACCAACTGCGGCCGCGGCGCGGCCAGCGAAGCGATTTCGGCATTGTTGGTACCACCACCGCAAAGATGAATGCCCATGCCGCTTTCGCAGGGACAACCGCCGCTGTGATACGACGATAACATGGCCACCGGCACACTCAGCGTTATGCGGTCGTCAATGGCCGTCATCAGCATGGTTTGGCTGCCGCCACCCGAAGCCCCGGTGATGGCTACACGACTTTTGTCGGCGTCCTTTAACGTAAGAAGATAATCCAGCAGGCGAATGGCGTTGATTGCCTGCAGGCTTTGCACCAGGCTGCGGCGGTGGTCCTTGCCGTCTATCTGCAGGAGCGATTCGCCGTCCCAGCCAAACAGGTCGTAGCTAAAAGCCAGCGCACCCATACGGGCCTGCACGGCACAGCGGTACTGCGCATCGGCACGGTAGCGGCCCTTCGCAAAATGACCATCGGGATTCAGCACCACCGGCAGGCTGCCTTTTGCTTGCAGCGGCCGGTAAAGCGAACCGCAGGCATAAACGCCGGGCAGTGTTTCAATGGCGATGTTCTGAACGGAATAACCGGCGTATTTTCTAACGGCAGAAACCATCGGCTTTGATGCCGGGGCCGCCGGCAAATGCTGCAACCGCAGCGCAGAAAGAAGACACTGCTTCAACGAATCCCTGCGCTGTTGCCAGCTCTTTTCATCCTTGTACTGGGAGGCCAGGTAGTTCAACTGCGCCTTGCCTTCTTCCACTGTTTTGAGATGGTATTGAAAAGCCTGCAATTTGTACCGGCCCTCTCCTTCTTTGGCGAAGGTGATGTCCTGAGAGGCAAGGATATTCTTTAAGGTTGTTTCCGGTTCGGGACGATACCGCCATTGGGCATAAGTTACCCATCTGTCTTTTACCAGGTCTTCGGGATAGCGGATGGTGATGCCATAGCGGGCCTGCACATCGGCCAGCACATCTTTCAACGGAAGCTTAAAGCCTTCGTCGGAAGTTTGGCTAAACACAATGCTGGCAAAGCAGCAGAGTAAGAAGGAAAGAAAAATGGTTCGTATCATCAGCATCGTCTGATCCAAATGTTGAAAACATCACGCAGTGGACCCTTTTTCAAAAGGAATACCCCGCCATAAAAAGGCAGTAAAAAACGGTCGGCTGTCGGGTGTGAAACTAAACCGGCGCAAGCCGGATTGGATGTAGCAAACAGCAATCGTTTCTCATCAAACCTTTTTGAGAATCCGGAACTTCCGGCGCGGCTACGGTGTGTTTTGTTTGATCGGCATAAAGTTATTGGAGCCCAAAAGGTTGGACAATGTAATGTTCCACTGAATTGATGGACGATTTTACTATTTGGGTGGAAGGATAAAATGCAAAAGAGGTGGTTATGTGCCATGATGACCACCGCCGGAGGTTTGCCTGCCGGCAGAAGATTTCATACCAAACCGCCATCAAGGTGCGCCTGTTGTTTTAGCCGACGCCATCGGCGTTGAATAGCTGTCGCAAAGCCGATGTAGAAAAGTCCCTGACTCCATTCGGAGTCGAACACTGCCAATTGGACGGCTGCTCAGGATAACACCCGCCACACGAAAAGAAGACCTCAAATATCTCCGCCCCCTTCAATGGATGACCAACAGATCTTGCCAGCGGTTAGGTATCATGCCGCCCCTCCAAGGGAGGAGGTGTTGTTGCAGGTCAACGTGCTGTGGGTAACAATTTGCCAACTGCGCTGCTTTTTTGTAAAAAAACGGGACAGCCAATGCGTTATTGTTTTCTACAGATATTGGACGCCTGGCAGCGTCCCTCTTCTATCTAATCCCTCACTACCTAAATCAGTTTCCCACAAACCACAAACCACAAACCACAAACCACAAACCACAAACCACAAACCACAAACCTAATCCGCCGTCACCTCCCCTTCTGTTGGCGCCTTGTAGCCTTTGCGGGCAGGCCATTGGCCGGCCTTTATTTTTACGAGCTCCAGCTTCGACGGATCAATCTTTACGTACTTTATTTTTTGCCGCCGCCAGGTGTACACGATGTGCACCATGCCATCGCTGCTTTGGATCACGGAAGGATACGAATACTGGCTGATCGGCGAGTCTTCCAAGATCAAGGAGGCATACCATTCCTTGCCATCTTTGGAAAGAGCTACGTTCAGTGGTGTACGGGCCCCTTTGCCGTTCTTCAGCGAATCATGCGGGCGCACGTGATTGTACACCAGGAGATGCCTTCCGTCCTGCAACGTTACCGCATCGGTACCGGAATTATTATTGGGCAAACCAGATGGCGACACCTTCGACCAGGTTTCGCCGCCGTCGGCCGACCAGGAAGTAATCAACTCCCGCTGCTTGCTTCGGGCCAGTATCTGCAACTTGCCATCTTTGTGAATCAAAATGCTGGGTTGAATGATGGTGTAGTCGGTGCCGCTGTTGATGGGACCTACCTTTCGCCAGGTATTTGCGGTATCGTCCGACACTTCAAAATGCACCCGCCACCCGGGGCTCCCTTCGAGGCTGGAGGGAGCGATGATCATTCCACCAGCCAGCATAACGGGTTTGTTTTTGATGGGTCCCAAAAAACCTTCCTGCAAGGGCCTGCGTTCGCTCCAGGTAAGGCCATTGTCTTTCGACCGCTTCAGATAACCTTTCCAGTCGGCGACATTCTTTCCGATCTTATAAAAAAGCAGCAGATCGCCGCCCGGAATCTGGTACAAAACAGGGTTATAACTGGCTTTCCGAAAGGTGTCATTCATGCGGCCATCGGCTATTGAAACCGGTGCCGTCCATTTGTTATTGACCAACCGGCTCATCCAAATCTCCACGTCCGGGTTGCCCTCTCTTGTGCCGCCAAACCAGGCCGCTACCAACCCTGCCGGCGTTTCTACAATAGTGGCTGAATGCGCTTGCGGAAACGAAGCCGTGTCGTAAATAAATTCATCTGCCAAAATACCGTTTTGCCACTTGCTCAATTGTGCACTGACCTGTCCCGTTGCCAGTAACAAAAACAGAACTACATAACCGCATTTCATGTTCATACTTTCTCAGTTAAAAAGGATTGCAAACTGCCTACTGCTAACTTCCTACTTCCTATTGCTCACCGGCTTTTTTCTCTCTATTCCGCTTATCCACATACGCTTTAAACAGTTCCCGCCAGTTGCGGCCGTTGCTGTTAAGGTATTGTTCGCATTTGGTTTTGTAAATCTCGAAAATGGCGGAGATCTGGTTCATGTTTTTGTAATCAATGGCCTGCTCTCTCGCCTGCTTCAAAAAGCCGGTGATCTTCGCTTCTTCTTCGGCGGTGAGGTCGGGCACAATGGCTTTATACCCCTGCAGGGTAAACGCCACTTTCCCGACGGTGTATTTGTCCAGCACCATCTCCACCTGCTCCGGCGTCAGTTCCGTCTTCAACACTTTCATCAGGGCCTCATGCACGGATTTGGGCATGGCGGAGTTAGCGATCACCTGCCGGTCGAGGTCCGAAAGCTTATTGCCAGTGGCGGGGTTGATGCCGGCCGGCACAGTCGTGTACGGGTGATCGTTGTGCCAGTCGCGGACCGCTTTCAGGTGCGTGGCAATCGCTGCCTGTACGGTAGTTTCTTTTGCGGCGTTGCTCAGGTTCAGCGACGATACCCACTCGGCAGCTTTGGCCTCCAGGCCGGCATCGGATTTGGCCCGGTCGTCGCCGGCCATTTTTGCGGGTGTGGCGTTCACGGATGTTTGAGCTTGCAACGACGCTGCTACTAAAAATAAAGAAAGACTAACAGCAGCCACTTTTTTAAAATGTATATTCATTGTCATTTTTTTGAACCTCATAGACACAGCAGAAACCATCAACCTCAACCCCAGCCACTCTCCACCTGGAGAGTGGAGCGAAAAGACTATGTGAAACCTATCTTCTCTATCCTCCTATGTGGCAAATTCATTTTTTCAGATGACGTTATTTTTAACAACCGGTGCCGTAAACGAATACCGGCCGCTGCCCAGTTCGAAAACGGCAAAACCGTCTTCTGCTTTTATAAATCGTACGCCTTCACTTTCCGTTGCCAGCTTTCCGCCTTCATTTACATTGCTGGCCGATGCGGCGGGCAGATAAACCACGGCTGTTGTATTACCGGGAACGGTGATATCCCACACTAATTTTTCCCCTTCTTTTTTCCAAGCACTGCGAATGGTTCCATACGGGCACCGGTAGGATGCCCGGACATAATCCAGGCCTTCCACAAACGAAGGCTTCATGATGATTTTTTTGAACGCCACTTCTTTTGTATCCGCCTGAATACCGGCCAGGCTTTCATTCATCCAGATCAGCAGATCGCCGAGCAGCATCACGTGGTTTTGCGAGTTCATGGCCGGGTTGGCGGTATTGCCGTTCCACAGTTCCCAGATGGTGGTAGCGCCGTTCGCCACCATGTATCCCCAACTGGGGTAAGTAATGTTGCCCGCCAGCCGGTACGCAATATCGGCGCGGCCATATTTTGTCAGCCAGCGCATCAGCCATTGCGTGCCCACCACACCCGTGCTGATGTGACCATTGTTCTCTATCAGTATTTTTTTTGTGATATTTTGAAATACTTTTTCGCTATCGCCGGCGGGAACCAAGTTAAATGCCAACGGCAGCAGGTTAGCCGTAACGGTATTGTTGCTGTAACGGGCCAGTGTTTTATCGTAAAATTTCCGGTTGAAACTCTCCTTCACCTTCGCCGCTTCTTTTTCATAGACAGAGGCATCAGCCGCTTGTCCGGCCATGCCGGCGAAGTTCTGCATCAGCCCCAGCAGGCAATAGTAGTAGGCCGTGGCAATAAGCTGTGGCGCTGTGGTGCGCAGGGAGTCGCGGCTGTGGATCATCTCCAGCGATTCGGGCGGCACACACCAGTCGCCGTAGTTGTCTTTGGTCATGATGCCTTCGGCCGTGGCGTATTTTCTTTTCATGTACGCCAACCATTTTTTCATGAAGGGATAATGGCGGATGATCGTTTGCCTGTCGCCAAACTGCCGGTGCAGCATATCGGCAATAGTAAGGTAAGCACCGGGCCAGGTCATGTTGTCTTTGTAGTAATACCAAAAGCTAGGCGCCACGTCGGGAATGCTTCCCTCGGGTGTTTGTGCATCCTGAATGTCGTTGAGCCATTTGGCGTACAGTGTACTGTTGTCGAATAAAAAACTTTCGCCGTAGGCACCCGTGGTGCGGTCGCCCAGCCAGGGTTGGCGTTCGTTGCGTTGCGGACAATCTACCGGCATGCCTTTGTAATTTCCCCGGATGCCCCAGTAAGCATTTTTATAAATAGCGTTGATGGTTTTGTTCGATGTTTCAAATGCGCCGATGGTGGCCAAATCATCATACACCACCTCGCCGGTAAATTGGGCCGTGGTGGGTGTGCCCGGATACCCCGTGATCTCCACAAAACGAAAACCGTGGTAAACAAATGAAGGGCGCCACACTTCGATGCCGCTTCCTTTCAATGTATAAATATCGGTGACCTTTGCGTCGCGCAGGTTAGCCACATATAGCTCGCCGTTAGGCTGAAGGCTTTCCGCAAAACGAAGCTTTACCTTCTCCCCGCGCCGTCCGCTCACCTGCAGCTTTATCCACCCGGCCATGTTCTGGCCCATATCAAGAATATACCGGCCGGAAGGCACCCGTTTGATGGAAACCGGCTCTACCGTTTCTATCACTTTCATCGGCGGGTTCAATTGCGCCGCCAGTTTTCCACCCGGGGCTTTTACCATTTCCGCCTTCAGCCATGCCGCATCGTTATAGGCAGAGTTAGTCCAGCCGGTCAGTTCTTTGGTGGCATCGTACTCTTCGCCATCGTATTCGTTGTTGGTGCGAATGGGGCCATCGGCAGTTGCTTTCCACGAAGCATCGGAGGTAATAAGCTGCGTGGTGCCATCAGCAAAGGTGATCTCGAGTTGCAGCAGCATTTTAGGGAAACCGAAGGTGTGCCACTTCTTCGGCTTGTAGTTCTGCCGCATGGCAAAAAAGCGGCCGTTGCCCAACACGATGGCAATGGCGTTGCGGCCTTTCTTTATTTGGCTGGTGACATCGAACGTGTTGTACAAAACCGTTTTACTGTAATCGGTAGGTGCCGGCGCCAGCACTGCATTGCCGATCTTTTGGCCGTTGATGTAAAGCTCGTAAAGGCCAAGGCCGGCGATATACGCAGTTGCTTTTTTTATCTTTTTTGCAGCGGTAAATTCTTTGCGGAAGTAGCGGGCCGACAGCCTTGCAAACTGGCTCACACTGTCCCAAGGGAAGGCACGATCAAGGCCAATCCAGCCACCCTTCCAGTCGGTGGCCTGCAACAAGCCTATGCTGAATTGCGACGGGCTGCTCCATCCTTCCTCGCCGTTATTGGCCCACACCTTTACCTTCCAGTAGCATTGCTGCCGGCTTTGCAGCGGCTTGCCGGCGTAGGACACATGCAGGGATTGATCCGTGGAAATTTTACCAGAGTTCCAAAGATCGCCTTCACCTTTTGCCAGCTTTTCGGGCGACGATGCTACCAGCACCTGGTAGGCTGTTTGTTTCATGCCTCGCTCTTCGATTGAGGCCTGCCAACTAAAGCGTGGTTTAGTTACATCAATGCCTTGCGGATTTTGGAGCATCTCGCATTTTAAATTACCAACGGCGATGACATCAAACGCCATAACTCGCAGGCAAAGTGCTAATAGCAAAGCGGTAAAGATGGTCTGGTGAACTATCTTTTTCATCGGGATGAAGTGTTGGATTGGTCCATTCTGAAATCGAAATACAAGGTCAGTTGCAGGGCACGTGCAGGGTCTTTCTCGTAATCGTAGAAGATGTTCTTCGACCCCATAGGCCCGGTGGTTTCGGCCCGTTGGGTTTTGGTGCCGATACTGGGTATGCCCTGCAGAAAGGAGATATCGCCCGATGGAAACAACGGCTCGTAATTGTGCCATTGATCGGTTTTCGGGCTCGGTGTAAACAGGCGCAGAAAAAGGTCTTCGGTTTCGGTATAAACGGTAAACGGCTGACCGGCCGTGATAAACCTGACCCAGTACAAATTGGAATGGTATCCCTTGAACTCGGGATACTTCCAACCTTCGCCGGTTTCTGTGTTGTTGTATTCTTTTTTCCACCAGCCAAAAGCATTTCCCTTCAACCTGTTTTTCCATACGCGGTAAGGCCCATCGCCCATGTACTCCACGCCCTTTATTTCTTTTTCCGGAAAGGAAAAATTAACGCCATTAAACCAGGTGAAATAGGCATCGGGAAAATACTGTACCTCCATTTTTACCAGGCCGGATGGATAAAAGGTCCACTGCAGGGTATTGTAGCTTTTCTTCCGATCGAAGGTGGAAGCAATAAGCAAGGTATCGCCAACAAACCGGTGCGAAAAAGAACCAAAATTATTAACGGCATCGGGCAGCACAGGTCCATTGTTAAAGGGGATAACACCGCCGCTATTCCGAACGTCCTTCAGCAAACCCGATGCCTTGCTGAACTGCAGTTGCACACCATTCGCTGTCACCGTATAAAGCGAATCCATTTCCTGAACAGTAGCTTTACTTCCCCCCTTTGTTGCCATCAAACCGGCAACCACCTGCGACGGTTGTGTAATAGGAAAACTCCAGGTGAATAGTTCTTTTTGATCAGGGCCGAAAGCCGTCACATACAACACATCGTACCGGCGCCAGTTCGGTGGCAGCGGTAAGGCCAAAACACCTTTTGCACCCGGCGCAAGCGATGGCGACGCAATGCTTTTTTTGTACGCTTCACCATCCTTGAGGTTTTTCAGTGCGAACGAAAATGTGCACTGTTTCAGGTCTGTAAAATGATAGCGGTTTTCGATGGCTAGCGTTCCATCAAACTGCGGTGTAAGGTGCCGTTTCTCTACATAAACAGGGCTCCAGATTTCTTTGATAGCATAAAAGCTGGCCTCTTTCTCATGATAAGGGCCAACGATACCATCAGCGCCCCGGTGCTTATCCGTGTCCAGAGAATCGTTCAGGTCCCGGCGCACTACGGCCTGGTCGGTGAGGTCCCACAAAAAACCGCCGGCGCTCAGCGGATTGTGCCACATCTTTTCCCAATAATCCTGGAGTCCGGCGCCATGACCGCCATCAAACTGGCCGTGCAAAAATTCGGTGGGCATCACAATCTCACGGCCAGCTTCGTAGTTGCCGATGCCGTAATTGTATTCGCGGTAGTGCTGCGTTTCAATGCCACCAAACAACTGCCAGGGATGCACCACCGGCCGCTGTTGAATATCGTACTGCGAGAATAGCGGATCAAGGTCAAAATTGTGGCCGCCTTCGTTGCCGTTCGACCAGATGGTGATGGAAGGATGATTGACATCGTGCCGGATCATTTCTTTCAACAATTTTGAGCCAGTAGGTGTATCGTAGTTGCCGTGCCAGCCCGCCAGTTCATCCATCACAAAAAGCCCAAGCGAATCGCAGGCATCCAGAAAATGATCATCGGGCGGATAATGCGACATACGCACCGCGTTCATGTTCATGGATTTTATCAGCAATACATCATCAAGGCTGATTTTTTTGCTGGTGGTGCGGCCGCTTTCGGGGTGAAACGAATGCCGGTTGACGCCCTTCATCTTCACCTTTACGCCATTGATGTAAATGCCATCACGTTGTTTTACTTCCACCGTGCGAAAGCCGATGTTTTTTGAAAGCGTGTGAACCGCTTTGCCGCTTTTGTAAAGGGTAAAAACAGCTTTGTACAGATGCGGCGTTTCCGCCGTCCATAATTGGGGTGAAGGAAAGGCTGACGTCAGCATTGTTTTGCCACCGGCGGAAACCGGTACCGAAACGGGCTTGCCAAACGGAACACCTTTTTTGCTGTACAGTTGCAGGCCAAGCTTGTCGGCGGTGCCGATGGTTTCAACAGCGGCCGTGAGTTGTCCGTTTGCTTTGGCATCAACCGCCACCTGCGCCATATTCGACAGCGGCAGCGCTTCCAGATACACCGGGCGGTAAATGCCGCCGAAAATCCAGTAGTCGGCCTTGCGTTCGGCTTCGTTGACTGATGCATTGGCCGAATGTTTTGACACCGTTACTTCCAGCAGGTTATCACCACCGAAACGAAGCAGCGATGTCACGTCATAATGAAAAGCATAAAACGCTCCCTGGTGAATAGCGCCGGCGCTTTGTCCGTTTACTTTCACCGCTGCATCGGTCATTACGCCTTTAAAAACCAGGTTGATCTTTTTTGCTTTCCAGGAAGCGGGAACGGTGAAGTTGTATTTGTAAAGCCCTTGTTCTTTTCCCCGAAGGCTGTCTTTGGCAAAACCATAATCGTATTTGCCAAAACCCTGCAACTCCCAGCAAGAGGGCACGGCGATGGTGGTCCATTTGCCACTGTTCATGCCGCCGGTGCAGTAAAACTGCCAGGGCACGGTGTTATCGCTGCCGGTGCCGGAGAGGTATTTTATTTCGGTGTTTTGAGCAAAAAGCGAAAAGCAGAAAAAGAGAAAAAGAGAGAGTGCAAAGAGCTTTTTCCGGTTTTCAGCGCCAGTTAGATTCTGCCTTCGAAGACCCACCCCCATCTGCGTGTCTTTATGCGATGCCGCTGCTGCCCCTCCAGTGAGGGGATGGATATGCTTAAAGTTTGAATGGCCGAAGCACCACAAACATTTATTTTTTGATGCTCGTCTCAATTGCTTCCTGAGGTTTTGAACGAGGTAATGTAATACACCGCTTCTTTGTCTTTTTCGCCAGCGTTAGGCAGGTCGTAATCCTGGTCGGTGGGTGTGTCGGCATCGGGAAAGCGGCGGGTATGCCCGGTGCGAAAAACAACCCGTTCGATGCTGGCCAGCGGCTGGAAAAACAGCCCGGCGGGCAGGGCTTTTCCGTTGATGCTGACGTTGAAAAACCGCGTTGCCGTGTTCAATTCCACACGAACGTTGTAGGTTTCGCCGGCTGTATATTTCATCAGGCCACGGTTGCGGTAACCGGCTTTGCTCAGAAAGTTTCCGGCCGAGTCGAACCAAAGGCGCACACCCGGCAAACCTTTCCCATCGAGGAATTCGATATCGAGCCAGCCATGTTTATCTTGCATCGGAAGAATGGTAAATTCTGCTACCAGCTTTTTTGATGCCGGAATGACCCGTTCGGCTTTGGCATAATCAAACGGATCCCAGTCGCGGAGGGTTAAGGCTTTGTTGCCCGCCGGCGTTTTCTCCAGGCGCACGGGTGCCCACTGGCCGCTGTTGTAATTCCAAAGCGCCAACTCTTTGCCTTCGGGCATCCGGGCAAACTCTTCAGCCGGATGAGCCGCCACCTTTTCCGTTACCGGCAGCGGCACCGACGATACCCACATGTCTTCTTTGTTCATGCTGTAAGTGACCCACATACGGTGGCCGGGAGGCGTGCCGTTGCCTTCGGCAATGCCGCGTACATACTGCGGACCGTACGACTTGTAAGCACCGCCATAACGCATCGAACTGATCTCGCCGTTCACCAGCAGCAGATTGTGGTAGCGCAAGCCATCATTGCTTACCGACAGCGCCAGCGGCCAGCGAAACTCCGAGGGATTATAAACGGTGGCATATTTTCCATCGCCGGTTTTTTGCCCCCAGATCTTGGCATTGCTGTTGACAAAACCGGGTGCCCGCAACGGGTTGTATTGCCAGGTGCGGCCTTCGTCGGTACTGATGGTGGTCAGTGCATTTTTCCAAAGCCCGGCCACGCGGCCGTCGGGCAGGTGATAATAGCTAAATGCCTTTGCTTCCTTTTTCAACGGAATCAGGGGATCGTCACGGTCGGCTTCTTCCACCCATTGCTGCATCATGAGCGGTGTAGCCAGCAGTTCGTTGCAGGCCTCTACAAATCCTTTGTCTTTGCTGTTGGTGTAAAAAGGGTACGTTGATTTTTTGGGATCCCAGGTTTTGTTGTAGCGGATAAAATAGATGGGGCCGTAGCTGCCGTCCCTGTTGATTTCCCGTACTGCCCGGCCAATGCCCTTTCCATCGTTCGGATCATCGCCCTTGCCCATTACAATGCCGTAGTAAGCCAAGGTCAGCAGCCTGTCTTTTTTCGACACAAAAAAACCCATGCGCTGATGGTTGACGGCAAACAGGTCTTTGGCCACTTCGGTTCGGCCCTCCTTAGTAGTGCCATCGGGAATTTTATAGGGTGGAAAAATGACAACGGCATCTGACCATTGATAGCCATCCTTGGAGGTTTGCAAAAAGGTTTGTCCCGGTGGGATATGCTCACCCACCGGATTGCTTAAAAACTGCAGGAAAAACTGTCCGTTCCAGTAGGCCAGCATGGGCGCATGGTTATAGGTCCAGCTAACGCCGCCGGCCCACTCCGGGTGCTGCCGGTTGGCCCGGAAGGTTTGAATATTGTGCACCCCAACAGCCGGCGTCAATTGTCCGTGATGATAGTCCACATTCGACAGCGTGTTGCCGGTGTAGCGGAGGGTATCCTGTGCTTCTGCCGCTTTGCACAAGCAGAGGAAAGAAAACAATATGGCTGAAAACTTTTTCATGGTTGTTGTTGAACCACCTCACCCCCGCCCCCTCTTCACATGGAGAGGGAAGCGAGAGTCTGGTAATTTGTAAGTTTGATCATTGTCATTTGAACCGAGTTTCTTTCTATTCGAAACCTGTGTTTCTATGATCCTATGTGGTGAATTGCTAAACTCATTTCTTCGCCAACCGCTTTTTCAGGTTATCTAAAAAACGCTTGTCCACGGTAAACACCGTTCCGTGCTTATGCCCCTCTGGTAGGTGTACCTTTTTCGTCACATCATCAAACACCACAAAATCTTTTGTTTTCATGGCCCCGTAAATTTTTTCGCGGTATTGATCGTAGTACACCAGGTACTCCCCTCCAACTTTTGCCACCGTTGGCCCTTCGGTAAAATTGGGTGTGAAGGCGCCCGACGGCACCGACCATGGCCCCAGCGGATGTTGCCCGAATGCTACTTTGATGTTACGTGCCGGGCGGGTATTGTCTTTAATGATCAGCACATAATCTTTCGGCCGGCGTTTTACAATCTGGCAATCAATCACACTAAAACCCGGATCGAGAAAAAGCTTTGTATCGCTGAAGGTTTTGAAATCTTTTGTGGTGGTGTACCACATGCGGTGATTATTTGTTTCCTCTTCCAGCCCCCTGGCAAACCGATAAGGAACCGTGGACGCCCAGATGATGATAAACTGCTTTTCCGCATCATCATAAAAAAGCTCCGGCGCCCATACATTCACAGTGGCAGGCTCGTGCTGCATCGCCGGGATAGTGCGCTGCGCCGTCCAGTGCACCAGATCAAGCGAGGACGCATACCCAAAGGTTTTGGTGCCTTTCCAGGCCGAGGTAAATACAAGATGAAAAATGCCGTCGGGGCCCTGCACAATCGAAGGGTCACGCATTACTTTATCATCCACTTCCGGCTTCAGGAAAGTAGTATCCAGATCCGTCCAGCGATAGCCATCGGTGCTGTAAGCCAAGCGCAGCCCTTCGGTGGCCGGCTCGCGAAAGCTGCTGAAGAGATAGGCCTTCCGGTTGCAGGAAAAGAAAAAAAATAGGGAAGCCAGTATGAGAAGCGTATTCTTCACGGTTTGATGATTCGTATTTGATTTTTCTACAAAAAAAACAGCCTGGCCTAATTCGCTGCCATGCAGGGAGCATGGGCCTGCAGCAGCATCATTTTACACTTTCCAGCACCAGCACCCAATCGTTACCTTCTTTTGTTTCGCCGGGCGGATCAAACGGCCGTATGCCTTTATTCACCAACCTTCCCACCGGCTGTTTACTGCCATCCCGCGGACTGTACCACGAAGCCAGCACCTGTTCGCCGGCAATCTTTCCCATCGTTACGCTAAACGGCCGGCCGGTGTAGTTGTACACAAGCGCATAATCCGCTCCCCGCGTGGCCACCAGGTAGTCATATTTTTCGCCGTTCTTACCGGCTATCAGCGACTGATCGGGCACCCGGTCGAAGTAGGGTTTGGAGAGCATCAGCGTTTTCAGGTGCACCATCTGCCGGGCGCCTTCGTCGTTCAGCGCTTTGTCCCAATATTTTTTAGAACCATAGGCGCTTTCCTTATCGGCCGGCTTGTGCATTTGCATGACGCTGTTGTGGCCATAGGTATGCCCGGCACCTCCGGCCAGCACCCCCCACCAGGCATAACGGCGCACATCAGCGGCCTGCCAGTAAGGTTTGGTGGTGTCGTGCAGGCCGTACGGAATCAGTTCATACGAGGGCTCACCGTCAAACGAAGGTTTGGTGGGCCTGAGGTTGTAATCAATTTGCAAAAACTTGTAGTTGTCCGGGCCAAAACGGTGTTCGGCTTTGGATGTGTCCAGATCGTAGCTGCGGTGGCCCGACTGAAACATATTGAAATCGAGCCAGGGTTCGTTAAGAAACCACTGGCTGGAGGTGGTACGTCCGTAGGGATGAAAAGTGATCAGGTGCATGGGGTCGGCAGCGCGAAGGTTGCGGCCCATTAGCTTCCACGTGGCGGCGGAGTCGCTGCCCCTGATATCGCCACCATTCAGCCACACAATGTTCCAGCGGTTTTTATACCGGTTGGCCAGCCAGGTGGCGTATGTGCCGGCGTCCTGCTGCTTTACCGTTCCTGCTTTTACATTCGATCCCCATACCGGCACCAGGGCCATGTAAATGCCCTTGTCTGCCGCGAGATCAATAATGTAGTCAACATGATCCCAGTAATCATAAGCCGCCGCATCGGACGGATTTGCCCCCGGCGTAAGCAAAGGTTTCGCCACGTTGCGATTCACCAGCGCCGAATCGCCGTACGCATTTTCCAGCGCCACGTTATGCAGCACCATGGCCTGAATAACAGTAAAGCCTTTTTGCCTGCGGTCTTCCAGGTAAGCCGACGCTTCTTCGCGGTTGAGCTTTGAAAACAGCAGCCAGCCGGTGTCGCCCAGCCAAAAAAAAGGCGCTCCATTTTCGTCGGTAAAAAAGCGTTTGTTGGCGGAAATGCGCAGCCGCGATGGACCGGCCGTTTGCGCCGTGCCGTCTGCCAGCAACAAAACAGCCAGCAATAATAGAAAGCCATACTTATTTCCGGGTGCTTTTGTCATGGGGGTGTTTTCCTTTTTGTTTTGCCTGCAGCCAAAGTACCACGGTGCCCTGGCCACTCATCTTTGCGGCTACATCGTTGGCGCTCTTCACCGTGCTTTCATCGCCCATCAACTGGCCGGTTCGGGGGTTGATGATCTGTAAGCTATAGTCGCCGGTTAGCGGTAGCTGAAACGTTGCGGCAGCATCGGTGTAAACAATGTAGCCGTTGCTTCCCTGCAATATCCATTGCCCGATTGCGCCAGCGGTGACGGGCTTCATCGAAGCAGCATCAGCGAGAAAACTTTTTGGCAGCACCGGCAGCGCCGCTACCGAGCCACCGGCCATCAGCACGGCCCAGCCCATGCTATCCCAGTTATCGCCGGAGTACATCACCGCCTTGGCCGGAAACTTTTGTTTGTATTCACTAACGGCACGGTACACCTGTACCGCCGATGTGCGCTTTGGCTTCAGCAGGCGGGCATGCTGCCGCGGCGCCAGGTTTTGTCCGCCCTTTGGTGCGTAAGCTGTTCCATCTTCCTGGTAATGCCAGTACCGGATATCAATAAGGTCCACAACAGCCGTCCGGGTTGCATCGGCAAGAATGGCATCCTGCACATCTTTGGTGGTGCTGAGGCCAACCAGAACATTTTTTCCAGTTTCTTTTTCCCAATCCTTAATCACATCCAGCCAGAACTGAACAAAGTGCAGCGGACCAGTGTACTCAGCACTGATCAGTTGCACCACACCAGTGTTGTCTTTAAAGTTGTTCAGGCATTGGCGGATGTAGGCCGTGTGCAGCTTGCGATAAGCCGGATCACTGATGCTGTAAAACTGCTCGGCCATAAAAATGCGCTTGTCGCCGGCGTAGGGCACGGGCTCGGGGAAGGGCGTGTTGTTGATGTTGTTGGCCGTGCGCCACGGAAAGTCGGCATAGTGGGCGCCGGCTTCAATAATGTTGTGCTGAAAATAATTCTGGTGAACCAACAGCAGGCCTTTTTGGTCGGCCAGATCGGCGAAGGTTTTCAGCCGGTTCCAATACCAGGGATTGTATTTGGTGAGATCGTATTTGCTCATTCCATCCCAGGCCAGTTCCTTGCCGCTGCGGGCAAACGGCAGTTCGTAAAACGGCGCCCATACTTCGCCATCCATACGACGGATGCGTTCGTGATCGTCGCGGCGGCGTTCGTACCAAAGGCCGTAGTTATGTTCCAGGGCCACCACGTTGCGTTGCTGCATGGCCGTGGTCACGCTGTCCAGGTCGTCGGTGAGCCCGTGGCCGGTGCGGCCGGGCACATAGCGGGTCACGTGTGGTTTTGCCTTCGGCAGATCGGGAGGCAGGATACCGCCGCTCCACCATTGCACATCGTGCCGGCCGCCGGTAACAACGGCATTGCCGCGAACCAGCCAGCCGTTGCTGAGGCGCATGGGTGATGGCCGCCCCCCTGCCCCCGCTAACGGTTGGGGAGTTGTGGAAGAAGATGAAACCTGATCAATTGCTTTTGCACCATTTGTATTTAGGGTGATGGCGTTTTTTGATCGAACCGAATCAATCCAGTCAATCAATCTTGGCGCCGGTGTGAAGGCTTTTTTGGTCAGTGCCATGGCTACATCAACGGGCGGACTACTCGAGGCTTCGGTTTCCATGGGAAGAATAAATGCCTGCTCCATTGCCCCGCTACCAGGGCGATTGGCCAACTGCGCATAATAAAGGCTGCGGGGCTGTATCTGCTCATTGGAACTCTCCCACCAGCCATCGCCGCCGAATTGTGCCCACGAGCCGAATGACCAGTTGTTGGCCGTCGGCGGTTTGTAGTTATCTATCCTTGCGGCAGTGCTTTGCCACAACACGGAGTTGGCAGCGCTCCATCCGGCGCCGTTGCCATCCTGCCCGCGGTTGCCGAAGCGCAACGCATTGCCCTCCACATTTACAATATCAAACAGCACACCCGAGGCCCAGCTATCAATGGTGCCACTAAAGCTGTAGGGCAACACCGACTGGCATTGCACAAAGGCATTGGGCCCGGGGGCACAAAAACCAACGGCAAAATCATGATAACCGTATTCGGCATAACAGCGCTGAAACAGCGTTTGCTGGCCGCTGGTGAAAAAAGTATAACGCCGCTGCCCGCCGATTTCCGAAACCGGCTGCAGCGATTTGCAGTCTTCCACTGTAACCCGCCTGGCGGTTTGCAGCACGGCTACCGCCGATCCGGCAAAATGCTGAAACGTGACCTGCCGCACCCAGGCATCGGCCACATTTTCGAGGGTGATGGCCATCCAGCGATGCGCCTCGTCTTTTGGATTGGTGGTATCGAATTCGGATTGAAGAAAAATATTTTCCACGCCGGTTTTTTCGATGCGGCCCGGCCATACCAGATTGGAAACAGTTCCGCCACCGAAAGCCGAGTCAAGCGCCGTTGTCAGCGGAACATCCAGCGTAATCTCCGATCCCTTTACGGCTACGATTTTGCGTTCGAAAAAAAGATCACGTTCGCCTGGCTTCCATCCCAATGCGGTAATGCCGCCGCCAAAATGATCGGTACCCAGGGTCTTTATCCAGGCCAGCGTGGAGGGCCGATGGATCTGCACGGCATCGCCGGCCTTAAACCCGCCGGCATCGGCCACCAGAAAACGGGTGGCACCCACCGGCACGTATGGCGTTGTAATTTTTTGCGGTGCGGTAATGCGTTTGTCGTTTTTACCAAAAATCCGGATCAGCGTTTCGCGGTCTTTGCCGGCGCCGATCAACACCGTGCCGCCCTTGCCTGCCCCGCTGCCGCGAAGCACCACACCGGACGCCGGCATCTTCAGGCCGCCGCTTATACGGTAGCTTCCTTTTTGCAGCAACACCGCACCACGAAAACCATTTTGATCAACCGGCAACGAAGCCACATAGTCGAGGGCAGCCTGTATCCGGCCGGTGGCATCGCCTTTGGTAACCGGCACCACCACCTTTACGGCAACAGTGGGAATGCTTTCTCCCGATGCGGCATACCCGCAGTACGAAAAATCCGGAATGCGGTTGCCCAGCGAATCGGGCCGGTATTGAATGCTGCCCTTCTCCACATACAGCGGACTCAGTGGCTTCTGCCCTTTCTGGCCGGCGGCCAGAAAGGGGATCAGTCCCACTGCAAAGAGCAGGAAAGGACGCCGTAGAGACGCCCTTTCGATTGTAGTTCTGCTTGTATGGAAAAGAGACATGTAGAAGATTTCTGGAATAAAACAATCCTGTGCGCCTTAATGGCCGCTAACACCGGCGGTGGCCTTTTTGGCATTGGCCAGGGGCGTTACATTTTTCAAATTTACCAGGCTGTTGAGGTAATCTTCAATGTTGGTATAACCTGTTTTTGATTTTGCCCTGGCGGCATCGGAAGCGTCACGCGGGTTCAGGCCGTTCTTTGCTTCATAGTCGTCCGGCATGCCATCGCCATCGCTGTCTTTGTAGGGCGCTCCTTTGTAATCGGGGTAGCCGCCTACCTGCGCCACATCGGTAATGATGCCCTGCTTGTACGAGTCAATTGACATGCGGCGATGCTTGAACTGTGTTTCCGGCAGCTTCACTCCTTCAATTGGATTGATCTTCCCGGTACGCACCTGTTCGGTGATGCGCTGGTCCACGGCATCGCGTTTTGGCAATGTAGCGCCGGCATTGTCCAGTACATAATCAAAGGCTTCCGTTGCCGGAAGAAGAGTGAGTGCCGGCATCGGCAGTGGCTTGTTCACCTTCATGTAGGGGGTGTATTTACCGGTGTTGGGCAATTCCTCTACCTGTACGCCACCGGCCCAGTTGTCTTTGGTGATGTCCGGGTAACCTTCCATGATGTTGCCAGCCACATAGGCGCGGCCAAACACCAGGTATTTCAGCTTGCTGCGGCCCGATTCGGGCTTTAGAATGCGGTGGCCCACATTGTTGTTTTTTGGCGTCGCCGGTCCGGGTTTAAAATAGTTGTTGATGATGTTGTAATTGGCGCGGTAGTCGCCGCCGTCAATAGAGCGGTGCACCCAGTTGAAGATAACGTTGTTGGCAAAATTGAAAATACCGTTCCAGCCGATGGACGGATTGCGCCCGGCATTGTTGGCCCAGAGGTTTCGCATGAAGGTGCAGTTTTCGCCGCCCAGCGTGCTGCCAAAGGCGTGGTTCCAGGTATCGAGGGCTTCGCCGAAAATAGAATTCTGGATAGTGATATTGACAGTGGGCAGCTTCTGCTCCGTGGTGCCGGTGCTGTCGTTGTACATGTGGCGGTACATGCTCATGTTCTCGTCCAGCCCCCAGCTTGCCGATACGTGGTCAATGATGATATTGCCCACGGGGTTGCCGCCAATGGCGTCGTCGCGCCGGCCCACATAGGTTTCGCCACGGCGGAACCGCATGTAGCGGATCACCACGTCGTGGGTATTGATCCAGACACTTTCGCCGGCTACACACACGCCGTCGCCCGGCGCACTTTGGCCGGCAATGGTGATGTATGGCGCCCGGATGATCAGCGGGGTTTTGAGACGAATGATTCCGGCCACATTAAACACCACCGTTCTGGCACCACCCTGCTCGCAAGCCCAGCGCAGCGAACCCGGTCCGTCATCGTTCAGATTGGTCACTACATACACGTTGCCACCGCGGCCGCCGAAGCTGTATTTACCGCCGCCTTCGGCACCGGGAAAAGCTGCCATTTCTGCCTGCGGCAAATCATCGGGACGGCCCGCCCAGGGAATATAAGGCTTGCCGGCCCTGGCTTCAGCATCAATGATGGGCCAGGCCTTTTGCCAGGCAGCTTCGGAATGGGCTTGTGCTGCTTTCATCAGCGAGTCTGAAGAACGTTGCACATCGGGCGGAATGGTGGGGTATTGGGCCGAAGCGGAAAAAACCGTTGCGGCAGCAAAACCAACTAAACAAAAACGATTAAAATATTTTTTCATCTCGGCGTATTATTTTATGGAGGGTGAGTTAGACTTTGCTGCTTTTCTTTTCTCAAGGTCCGCGGTAGCTTTTCGCAAATCATAGCCGGCGGCAGCAAGGTAATTATTGGCCCGTCCGCGAAACTTTATAAACCATTGCCGGCGGTTATCGGCCGTTTCGGCGTCCATAGCAGCCTCCCTGGCTTCCTGCAAATAAGCGATTACTTGCGCTTTATGATGTTCGCTAATGTTGGGAAGCAGTTCCAGAAAACGTCCATATTCGGCCTTCAGTCCGCCTTCGGTCATGGCGTCTTTTACCTTTTCCATCTCCGCTACTGTCAGCAGAGATGAAAGTTTGCCGAGAAACGTGGCATGCAGCTTATTTAAATTTCCTGCTGCAGCATTCCAGGCTGCCTGGCTTCGGGCTTCGGCCAGTTCTTTGTTGGCTGATTTTGCGACTGCTTCGTTCATAGCTGCCTTGCGAATGGCAATTACTTTGTTTAAGCTATCAAAATGCGAACCCAAAACATGCTCTACGCTTAACCTTTTGCCGGCATCAGCGATATCTACAATAGAAAGAATCTGTTGTACCCGCTGATTTGCTACAAACTTTGCGTCATTTTGTGCAGCGCTTTTTTTAGCAAATGCATTTAAGAAAATCACGAAACAAAAAATCAGGGCGTACGCTTTCATTGTTTACACTGCTAAAAACAAAGAGAACTTCTGTTGACGGCGCTGGCTTCGGGCTATTGAACTATTGGGCAATACAACTGAATTGCCCAATATTTTATTTGTGGAAGCACCGATTATTGAGCAGAGTTAAAATCACCCATTCCTCCGTTGTAGTCCATCCATCCAATTGTTTGCTTCAGCCAGGGGTTAAACGATAATACCGTGCTATGTAATCCAGACAGGTAATAATTCGGCCTGAAGAGAATCGTTACTGGTGTGCTGCCATCCCGGTCCATCGCCTGGTCAAGCGGTGTCATGACCAGCTTTGCATTGTACAGCGCTTTCAGTTTTTCGATCTGAGCAGCAAAACTGGAAGCCGACGCATCCGGATCAATGAGGATATTTCTGTCTTCGGCTGTCAGTGGATCGTTATTGGAAAAGGTTTTTGCCTGCCAGTAGAAGCCGGTCCGGCTGGTTCCGTTTATTGGCGTCAGTCCCAGTTTTCCGGTTGTATTTGCGTTGGGATTCATCGCCGAGTTGCCGTCATACAACAGCCATCTTTTAATATCCCAAAAGCGTTTTCCTTCGTATGCCAATTCTACCCGGCGCTCGTACAATACGGCTTCAATCGCTTCGTACCGATTGTTCAGGCTACCGATACCATAATTGTTGGCGCTCGGTATGCCTACCCGTGCACGGATTTTTCCTAAGTACTGGATGGTGTTGGCGATATCGCCTTTGGCAGCATAACATTCCGCGATGTTCAGCAATAATTCTGCGTAGCGATATTCAAAAATATCCGTTCCTGAAAACGCAAGTGCAGTGGTATCTGCATTGGAGTTAGACATTTTGCGAACGACGGCCGGACTAACCGTTTGGTTGCCACTGTTAGAACCATAATATTTCGGAGCACCTGTAGCACTTGGCCTCCATCTGTAAAAGAAGGTGGTTCTGTTCTGGTTGCCACTTCTACCCCATTTAAGGCCAGAAAAAGCAAACGTCCGGTAGAACCGCGGATCCCTGTTGGCAAAAAAGAACGTATCTACGTAACCATTTGCGGCAGTTGGGCGGCTGCCATCGGCCAGCGGAAACAGATCAAGCATGTCTTTCGGAACAGAAATGCCTCCGCCGCCGTTATAATCCCTTGGCCTGATTGTGTTTTCCCATGAGTTGTTATAACCTACAGAATTTAAATTCGTGTTGGAAAGCAATACGGCGAATATCGCTTCCTTATTGAACGCATTATCATTTACCGTGGTCATCTCGGCCCAGTCCTTTGCGCTATTGCCATAGAGGCCGTAACCCGCAGCCGTCAACGCTGTTTCAGCCTGCAGGCCGGCTTGCAGCGCAGCTTCCCATTTTGCACTTCCGGGGTTGTCCCAATCGGTGTTGAACAGCGGACTGGCCGCCATTAATAAAACACGGCTTTTCATAGCCAATGCGGCCGCGCTGGTAAACCTTCCATAGTCTGTGGAGGCTGTGGTCCATCTGGCAGGGAGCAGCAAAGCTGCTGAATCAAAATCTTTCACAATTTGCGTAAAACATTCGGTTGCGGTTGACCGTGGTACCCGAATGGACTCGTCTGTACTACTGGCTTCCTGAACATTTAACACCAACGGAACGCCACCATAAGTACGTACCAGATAAAAATACTGCAGTGCTCTAAAATAGTAGGCCTGGCCTTTTGCTGTATTTTTAAACGACGCGGAAAGCGCTTGCCCTTCTCCATCGATTTTCTCGAGCAGAAAGTTAGCCAAACGAATACGGGTGTACGGCGTATTGGCTACACTGGCTGTGAGCGTGCCGCCATAATAGGAGTCTGCATCGGTTGCCAATCGCAAATTGCGGTTGGGGTTGATAAAGTTGCTGACCGTTCCGCCGATTTCTTCGGTCATTCTGGTTTTGGAGTCGTCATAATTACCGGCCGAGCCTTCTGCCTGGATTGGGTTTCTATAATTGACAAACATGTAATTGTAGATCCTGTCAATATAGTATTGCGTCAACACTTCGCTGGTAAAAACCTGTTCTTCCCCATACTTATCATGTGGCTTCATGTCTTCCAGGAAGTTCTTCTTACAACTCGTTGCCACCAGTGCAGCAAAAGCAAAGAGATAAAATAGTTTATTTTTCATATACAATTTCTGTGCGGTTAGAGTAGATTAAAATCCAAGATTGATTCCAAGCGACCAGGTACGAAGGGTTGGATAACCAACTTCTGGTCCGTCGTACATGTTGCGGTACCTGCCCGGATAGGGATTGTATAAGTCCCACAGGTTATACCCGGATAAAATGAACTTTGCATTTGAAATATTTGCTTTCGCCAGTAATGCCTTTGGCAACGTATAGCCGATGCTCAAGGAGCGAACAACCGCTCTGAAAGAAGGCAAGGTCCAAAAATCAGAGTTAGCATAAGCGGCATCGTAAAAGGCCATGTTTGGATATTTGCCGTTCGGATTGTCCACCTCATCATACATATCCGTCAAATAAGACACCTGTGCCCAGCCTGCATTGGTGCTGCTGGTTCCCTGCTTTACCCGATCAATGCTGTTCCATCCACCCCAGCTTGTTTGTACCTGTGCCATCAGCGTTAGTGATCTCCAATTGGCGCTCAGGTTGGTGGCAATGCCATACGACTGGTTTCTTTTCACCAATTCAACGAAATCCTGATCTTGAACGATCTGACCGTTTTGACCACCAATGGTTCTTGTAATTGAATTTCTATCGCCGGCAACATCTTCATAGGCCATCATGCCTTTTCTCAAACCAGCTCTTGTAGAAATATTTGCGTTCCCTGCATTATAAAGCGGTGTTGTGCCGGCTTTTGTCGCCAGGTCTGTCAGGTAAGCCCAGTAGGCATCAAGATCGGCGTCTGTTCTAAGCAATCCATCGCCTGTTGACGTGTTTTTCCAGGTTCTGTAGCCCCACTGTGCGCCGATCAGGGAATAACCTTCTAATTTTTCTCCTGCAAATGTGGACGGATAATCGAAAGGCTGGTCGAGGTATTTCACTACTCTGTTGTTCGACCAGCCGAAGTTCATGCCGATAGAATAGTTGAAGTCCCTGCCAATGCGGTCGTTCCATGTGGCGGAAATTTCTGATCCCCAAAAGTTCACAGCGCCATAGTTCTGTTCTGCAAAGGCACCACCCACCGAAATAGGAACATTTGTTGTACCCGTCATCAGGGTTAACATATCGGTAGATGAGTTATAATAACCATCGAGTGTCACCGACAACCGGCTTTTTAAAACGGACAAATCAATCCCGAAATTCCGCTGAATTGTTCTATCCCATCTGATGTTTCTGTAAGGCGTGGGATCCGGTGTTATGCCATACGTATAGTTGCCGCCACCTGTGCCGAATGCCATGCCCTTGTCCATGGCCAGTTGGTACAACTGCAGCCATTTCCAGGCTTTTACGTTATCGTTGCCTGTCTTACCAACCGAAGCCCGGAGTTTTAAATAACTGATCCAGTTTACATTTTTGAAGAACGATTCGTCGGACAAAATCCAGCCCAGCGACAGGCTTGGGAAAAAGCCCCAGTAATTCTCCGGCGCAAACTTGCTGGAGGCATCGCTGCGAAACAGGAAGCTGGCGAGGTACCGGTTTTTAAAGCTATAGTTTACACGGCCCAGGTACGATTGGGTGCCTCCCACTTGCCTGTAGGTGATCGTATTGGAAGCGTTCAGCGTTCCGGCAGAAACAGATGTTCCGTTATAAACACCAGGGATTGGATTCTCGTAAATCTGGTAGCGGTTTTCGTTTGTTATTTTCGATTGTTCGCCGGAAAACATGGCCGCAATGTTATGATCGCCGAATGCACGGTCGTAGTTTACAAAGAAGTTGATCTGCTCTAAACTACTCGTTGTATTATCGTACGTAACCCTTGAGTTGTTGGTATTGATAAACCGGCTCCAGGTGGTGGTGGGCGAATACAAATGGTTACCGGCGGTAGCCAGGTTTGTTCCCTGATAAAATGTTATCGGCATTTGTACCTGCTCGGTATTGCCGGCAGTATTGGTGATGGCGTAGTTACCCCTTACCGATAATCCTTTTATGAACGGCAAATCATATTGCAGAGAGAAGTTGCCGGTATAGTTAAAATTCTTATTGCTGGTAAACGAGCCATTATTCAACAAAGCGTAATAATTCCAGTTTGAAAGCGAGTTATTTCCCCTTGGCTGTCCCGTTTTGTTCGGCCCCAATACAGGCGAAACATAGCTTGTAACACCATTGATCGTGTATTCCCAGGGGATGTATCTTGGCATGTGTAACAGAACGCTGTAATCATTCTGTTCGCCACCATTGGCGTAGCCATCGGAGAAATTAATCTTTGTAAAGGATTTCTCCACATTGGTGCTGGCGGCCGAAAGGATGATGGACAACTTTATGCTGTTCATCACCTTAACATCTGTTCCCGACCTGAACGTCCACCGGTTAAAATCCTGCGAACCCAGGTTGGCGCCTTGCGTATAGTAAGAACCACCGGCAAAATAGGTAGCTCTGTCAGAACCTCCGCTTACATTGAGTGAATGTTGCATCGAATTTGCCCTTCTCCAATCATTGGCCAGCCAGTCGTAGTTCAGCGTACCCATGGCAGCTAGTTCGTCATCCGAAAAAAAGTTATTGGGATTGCCGGTTACCGTATTTCCTAACCCACGCTGCATTCTGTTCGAGAATATGCCATATTCTCTTGCGTTCATGACCTTGCTATGGCTGACGGCATCGTTTGTTTGAAACCTTCCTGAATAGGAGATTCTTGGGGCACCAACCTTTCCTCTTTTTGTTTTAACCACAATAGCACCCTGCGAAGCCCGTGTTCCGTAAATAGCAGCACTGGCATCACGCAAAACCGTGATGCTCTCCACTTCCGATAAGTCTAACCGGTTAAAGGCATCTAAGGTTGGCAGATTGGTTGCCGGATCAATTTGTACCACATCATCAATCACAATCAGCGGAATGGTACCGCCGCCATCTTTACCCCAGTTGAATTGCTGGCGAATACTCAACTGAGCCATCTCGCCCGGACGGGTGCTTCCGCCCGATACATTCAGCCCGGGCACTTGCCCCCGCAGCATTTCGGAGAGAGACGCAACGGGTAATTCTTCCAATTTTTTAGGACTAACCGAAACAATGGAACCAGTAACGTTCCTTGCTCTTTGCGTACCATACCCCACGATCACCACATCATCCAATTGTGTTTGAGACGACGAAAGCGTTACCGCCAGGCTGGTTTTATCGCCCACTAGGATTTCCTGAAAGGCATAACCAACATAGGTGAAGCGAACAACCGACTCAGGCGCAGCCAGGATGCTGAACTCTCCTTTTTCGTTTGTGGTGGTGGCTCGATTGGTGCCTTTGATGCTAATCGACACACCATTCAGGGCTTCATTGTTCTCACCACGAACAACACCAGAAATGGTTTTGGATTGGGCCCAGGTTTGCAGACAACTGAACACCACAAGCAGCAGAACGAGCAAACGTCTCGTTAGGGGATAGTACATACGACTATTTGTTTATTGTGTTAAAATGATTCCGAACGTCCCGATTAGGTGGTTTTCTGAGAATTGGATTTTTGGGCAAGCGTACAAACGAAAAGAGCAGCAGTTAATTGCCGCCTTGCTTTTCTGCCTTTTTTGCGGTTTCTCTGTCTTTCATGCGCTGGTGCCAGTCTTTGCTTTCTTTATTCAGGTCGTAGCCGGCGGCTGCCAGGTAGTTGTTGATCCGGCCTTTGTATTTGCCAAACCAGCCATGTTTTTTCTCCGACGATTCGGCGCTCATGGCAAAATCACGGGCCTCCACCAGCCATTTCATGATCTGGTCTTTCTGCTCCGTGGTAAGTTTTGGCAGCATGTCCTGGTAACCACGGTAGGTGATGGGAAGCACGCCGTATGTCATGCCGTCTTTTATCTGTACAATCTGGTCTTCGGTTAATTCGGCGGAAAGATTTTTGAGGTAGATTTTTTGTGCGGCAGCAACGGCGGTAGTGGTGGCTTCGTCAATAGCTTTTGTAGCCGTAGTCAGGGCTTCTTTATCTGTTGTGTTTTGCTTTACCGCCTTCACTTGTTCGTCACGCTTTGTGTACACCTCATTGAGTATGCGGTATTGCCCGGCCACTAGTTTGGTAACACGGTCGCGTTTGGCGGCATCGGCAATATTCAATGGGGCTACGATTTTCTCCGCACGGGTAGTGATGGTTTTTATATAGGCGGTCTCTTTGTCTGCAGCCGAAACGGCGTCCTGTGCCTGCAATGTTGAGGCAGCAAACCAGAGGAAAAGAAACAAGAAGGAAGGCTTCATATAGCGATTGTTGTTGACAGATTGAAAAAATGGTTAGCAGCTTTCGTGGGCGATTATCCTGTACTATCTTTTTCCCGTAGAGTTCGTCCGGCAATCTTCTCCTCTTACAAGAACCTAAAGGTAGAAGGCTTTGCTAGCCTTAACAATGTCATCTTTTTTCAAATTGATGGACAATCTTACCATTTTTAAAGAAAAGGGGTTGCCAAAATTTCCGCAATCGTTTGCGGAAACTGAAACAAAAAAACGGCCACCGTCGTGCCGTTCTATTTTGCAAGGAAAAGACTCTATGGAAAGGTTGGAAAAAACGGATTATTCAGCCTGTAAACGAATGATTGCGGCCGGGAGGCCTTCCACTTCCGCCTTTAGCAATATCGTCCCCTTTTTACCGGTTGTTTGTAAAATGGCTAAACATAAGCCGTGAAATGTTTTCCGGCTCGATGCCTTAAAAGACTCCATACTTACAGGGTCGCCGTTGTCCACGCCGCTGATAAAGGCAGGACCGCTTACCGAAAACTCTACCAGGCCATCCGCATCCGGAATCAGGTTTCCGGCCGCATCTGTCAGCTTTACTGTGACAAACGATAAATCGTCGCCAGCCGCCTTTATACGTTTTCGATCTGCCGTTAACTGCAACAAAGCCGGCTCCCCAGCCGTTTTGATTTCTTTTTGCAAAACCACCTTTCCCCTTTTCCTGGATACGGCCCGGAGCGTACCCGGCCTATACTTCACCCGCCACATTACATGAATGTCTTCGCCTTTTTTCCGGCGCTTACCCAGCGATTGGCCGTTCAGGAACAATTCCACTTCGTCTGCATTGTTGTAGTAAGCCCATACATCAACCGAATCGCCTTGCCTCCAGTTCCAATGCGGAAAAATGTGAAGCACAGGCTTGGCCGACCATTCGCTTTGGTACATATAATAAACATCCTTTGGAAAACCGGCCAGGTCGAGAATGCCGTAATACGAACTGCGGGAAGGCCAGCCATAAGGCACGGGTTCGCCGAGGAAATCGAAACCAGCCCACACAAACAAGCCCGCCATAAATGGATAGCGCTTTACGGCCTTCCAGCTTTCTTCGTGTGTAGCACCCCAATAGGCAAAGGTGTTGTCGTAGGCAGAAGCTGTATGGTCTTTGTTACCGTGTGTTTTTGATTTAGCGTCGGGTGGCCAAACGCGGTTGCTATCGGAGGGAAACTCGTAGTGCCCCCTGGTAGAAAGCGCCGATGCGGTTTCGGTGGCCATAAACGCCTGCTCCGGGAACCGGGCCGGCAGCAACGGGTAATCGGCGTGCTTGTAGTTAAAACCCAGCACGTCAAGAGCACCCGATTGGTAGATAAAATTTTTTGCCGGTTCGTTCTCCGTCAGCGCCGATGTGACGGGCCTCGAGGGGTCGAGGTTTTTCACCACACCGGCCAGCGCTTTGGTGATGGCCAGACCGGTACTATCGAACTGCTCCCTGATTTCGTTGCCAATGCTCCAGACAAACACCGAGGGATGATTGCGGTCGCGTTTTACCATGGCTTCAAGATCCTGCCGGTACCAGTCGGCAAATTCCACGTGGTAATCGAATTTGTTTTTGCGCTTGCGCCACATGTCAAAGGCTTCGTCCATCACCAGAAAACCCATGCGGTCGCAAAGGTCAAGCAGTTCCTGCGCCGGTGGGTTGTGTGCCGTACGAATGGCATTGCAGCCCATGGCTTTCAGCAGTTCGAGTTGCCGCTCAATGGCACGTTTGTTAACGGCGGCACCAAGGGCGCCCAGGTCGTGGTGATTGCACACACCAAAAATCTTCAGCGCCTTACCGTCGAGGAAAAAGCCCCGTTCGGCATCGAAAAAAAAGCTGCGAATGCCGAAGCTTGTTTCGTAGCGGTCGAGCAGTTTGCCTTTATGAAAAATCTTTGTTACGGCTTTATAGAGGTAAGGTCTTTCTAGCGACCACAACTGCGGGGCCGCCATCTTCAGCGAAGCGCTGTGCTGCGTGGTGCCGGCATTCAACGGATTATTCCGGGATAATGAATGGGTAGCTACCAACCGGTTTTGTTCGTCGTATAGTTCATATACCAGATCAACGGCCGCCTGCCGGCTGGCGGTGTTCAAAACTTCTGTTTGCAAAGTGACGACAGCTTCGTTTTTGCTTACCTGCGGCGTGGTTACAAAACTTCCCCAATGATTCACGGCAATGGCATTGGTGGCTTCCAGCCACACCTTGCGGTAAATGCCCGAGCCGGTGTACCACCGTGAGCTGGGCTGCGCCGAATTGTCCACCCGCACAGCGATGGTATTGCTGCCTGCTTTCAGGTGCGGCGTAAGATCGTAGCGAAAAGAGCTGTAACCGTTTGGCCGCAGGCCGAGATAGTGGCCGTTGATCCACACTTTGCTGTTACGGTACACGCCATCGAAGTTGATATAAATGTTTTTACCCTTTGCACGTTGCGGAAGCGTGAACGTTTTGCGATACCAGCCAATGCCGGTGGGTAGGGCACCCTGGTTGAAGGTAGCGGGATGGGATTCGTTGAAGCTGCCCTCGATGCTCCAGTCGTGGGGGAGGTTGAGTGTGCGCCAGGAAGCATCGTTGTAGGCGGGCTGTTTCGCGGCAGTGTCATCGCCTAAAAAGAACTTCCAGTCTTTGTTGAAAGGGATCACCTGCCGCGGCTGGGCGGAGGAAAAAAGACTGCAAAAAATCACTGCTGCAAAAAATGCGATTCTGTATGCCATGGTAAATCAAACCAAAAGTTGAAACAAAAATTTCTATGTAAAATCCTATGTACCTATGTGCCTATGTGATAAAGAACTCATTCATCAGGCAAACTCCTGAAAAAGTCATTTACCAACGTCTTTTGGCCTTCCTTAAAAATGTTTGTACAATTGTAATTGATCAGAATACCTTTCGGTTTTTTGAGCATCAGCATATACGTCAGAAGAACTGCCTCGTGTATCGGCTCGAAACAATCGACCGTTTTTAATTCCACCACGACCAGTTCGTCAACCACCACATCACACCTAAGATTAGTTTCAAGATCGAGGCCTTTATAAGTCAAGTTTACTGTTGCCTGATCTCTGTAATGAACTCCTCTCAAAGCCAGTTCTCTGCAAAAGCACTTTTCGTACACACTTTCCAAAAGGCCCGGACCTAAAATCTTATGCACTTCAGTAGCGCTTCCAATGATTTGATAGGTTAACTCATGGACGTATTTTTTCGTGATATTCATGGAGCTAATCTTTTTTTACCACATAGGCACATAGGTAGATAGGGTTTCACATAGGCTTATTCGCGGTTATAAAACTAACGCTGCTCTTTCCCAAATCTTTCGAGGTAGCCAGGGCAATGCCGCGCTGCTCCTTTTTGTTCACGGCATTGTAGAAATGATACACCACACCGTTGTGTTTTATCACACAGGATTTATGGGCATATAATTCATCAAAGGGCTCCGATGATTCAATAAGGTTCTCTCCTTCCCAATCGGTCCAGTTCACCAGGTCATACGAAGCCGCAAACCGGTTAAAGGCACCTTTGCGATCCTGCCAGAAAGCCCCGAAATAAAACATCACCCACACCTCGCCGATCTTCTGAATAAACGGATCGCCGGTAATGCCCACCGGGTGGTGTACGATAGGTTCTATTTGAAACCGCTTCCAGGTTACCATATCATCCGACACGGCCATGCCGATGCGTTCGTACCAACGCGTTTTTTTGTTATCCACGGCCGTATCGCCGTTGGCGTTATAGTACATTACAAACGGGTAACCCGTGGTCTTTGCCTTATCACGGATCACGGTGCTCTTAAATATCTTTTTGTTTTCCCACCACCGCACATCATGATCGAGTGATGTCAGTATGGGCTTGTTGAGGCGCTGCCACTCGTGCGGCTTTGTCACGTCTTTACTGGTAAAGGCAATTCCCTTCGACAACAAGCCTGCTTCGTAGCCTTTTTCGCGGCCGCCGAAATAACTCATCCAGTACTTACCCTTGTATTTCTGCAGGGCATAATCGCCGCCCCATGCGGTATTTCCCAGCGCCACATAGCCGGCTTTCTGCGACGCATCCCATTGGGTGGAGTCGCCATCGAACGAAAGCAGCCGGCCCAGCGTTTTCCAGTTCAGCAGGTCGCTGCTTTTGGCCAGCCAGGTTTCGTAACCACGGCCATCGTACTGTATGTACGTCATGTACCAATTTTTGCCCTTGCGGAACACTGTGGGACAGTCAATCTTCAGCGAGTCGTGTGCCGGTGCCAGGACCACACCGTATTTGTACGGCGTTTTCACTTCGTTGTAAAGCTGCTGCATGGTAGCCGCTGGCACGGTCTTAACAACCGGTTGCGCCAGTGCCAGGTGCCAGCATAAAGCCAGCAAGGCCGGCCAAAAAAATTTTTTCTGCATGCTATTTTTTTGATTGCGCAAGTTCTTTAGCTGATTCCGCCACAATAAACCGGTACCGTCCCGAACCAATAGTGACCTTCAGCTTTTCGTCCTCCATGCCAGCCACTGCCAGGTCTTTGCGTCCGTTAAGACCGCGGTCTCCTTCCCGCACCAGGGCGGCTTCTTTCGCCGGCAGCACTACGGTGGCGGTGGTGTTCACCGGTATCTGCACGTCCAGCACAAAACGGCCCGCATCTTTCCGCCACGCAGTCCGAATAATGCCGTAAGGACTCTCGTAGCTGGTATTGGCGAAGCTAACATCGCCTACCGGTCGCGGGTCAATGACGATGTCTTTATACCCCACCGACGTTTTTTGCTGCTGAATGCCCCCCAGTCCAGTGTAAAACCACTCCATCAGGTGGCCGAGCATAAAATGGTTGTTGGAGTTGGTAGGCAGGGCCGACCAGGATTCCGTTAATGCCGTGGCGCCTTTTGCCAGTTGGTAACCGTAGCCGGGTACATCGCTGCGGCTGTTCATGTCGTAAATCACATCGTCGCGGCCGGCTTCGTGCAGTACCCGAAGCAGGTAGCGGTAGCCAATATCGCCGGCAGTGAGGCTGTTCTTGCGCCGGCGGATGTCGCCGATGATGTTGGCAATGACCGCCTCGCGGTGTTCCGGTTCCACCAGGTTCATATATACCGCCACCGCATTGGCCGCCTGGCTGCCGGTGCCGTACTGCGCCGTTTCCCGGTTGAAGAAGGTATCGTTAAACGCTTTCCGCACCAGCACGGCCTCGGCTTCGTAGGCAGCAGCATCGTCTTTTTTTCCCAGCAGGCGGGCCACTTTTAGCAGAATGTTCAGATCGTAATAATACATGGCCGTACCGGTAATGCCCATGGGCGTAAGTTGCGATACACCGGGAGGCTTCGGCCCCAGATCGTACCAGTCGCCAAGACCCTGGTATAGGATATGCCCCTTTGCTTTGCCTTTCAGGTAAGCGGCGTAGCGCTGCATCATGGCATAGTTGGCACGCAGCACATCGGCATTGCCATACCACCGGTAGTAATACCAGGGCACAATGATGGCGCTGCTGCCCCACTCCGGCGAATCGCGGAACATATCGCCGCCCCATTCAAACTTTACATACTCCGGCGCAATTTCCGGTACCAGGCCCTCCGGCGTTTGCGAATACCGCATGTCATCCAATTGCTTGCGGTATAAACCGGCCACATCGTAATTGTGGCGCACCGATGCGCCCATGAGGTGCGCCTGCTCCAGCCAGCCGAGTTTTTCGCGGTGCGGACAATCGGTAAGCACACTCACCATATTGCTTTTAATGGCCCAGTCAATAAGCGTGTAGGTACGGTTGAACAGATCGTTGGACGAAAGAAAAGAACCTACCCGTTCGGCCGCATTGCGGATATGCAAACCTTTTACGTTGTGCAGCACCGGCAGGCCGGACGGGTTGCTTTTTCCGATTGGTACAGCTCCATTAATCTGCAGATAACGAAAGCCGTAATAGGTAAACCGTGGCTGCCATTCTTCCACACCATCGCCCTTTAAAATATACTGCAGGTAAAACGGGCCACCGGTTACTTTTTGGGTGACGGTGCCGTCGTCTTTCAGCAATTCGGCCGGAATGATACGAATGGTATCGCCTTTTTTTCCCTGCACCCGGATGGCCGGAATGCCCGAAGCATTTTGTCCCAGGTCAAACACCCACTGGCCGGAATGGACCTCGGTGGCCTTTCTCGGCACAAAGGTTTCCATTACTTTCAGCGGTTTTGCCACCTGCGCATTCAGCAAGGGCGGCCCATCTACCAACACTGCGTTTTGCCAGGCACCATCATTAAACCGGGCAGTGTTCCATCCTTCCTGTTCCAGCGCCGCGTTGTAATCTTCGCCGCCGTAGATGCTGGAAAAAGTAATGGGACTTTTTGCCGTTCGCCAGCTTTCGTCGCTGATGATGTTCTCGGCGCTGCCATCGGCGTATTCAATGGCCAGGCGGCAGATCATTTTCGGATAGCCGAAAGCCACCTTCAGCTTACGGTAGCGGCCCGGCACCGGCGGGATGTAATAAAAGCCGTTGCCCAGCATCACACCAATGGCATTCTGCCCCTGCGTAAGATTTGCCGTTACATCGAACGGCACGTAGAGCGCCTGGCGGTCGTATTTGGTCCAACCGGGATCGAGAAAATGATCGCCGATCTTTTTTCCGTTCAGGCTCAACTCAAAATGGCCGAGGCCCGAAATGAACAGCGTTGCTTTTTTCACCGGCTTTTGTGCGCTAAACTCTTTTCGCAGCAAAGGGAGAATGTTGTTGCCGGTGTATTTATCTTTTTTGCCGTCGGTGGGCAAACTATTCACAAGGCTATCGGGAATCTGTTCGTAACCAATCCAGCGGGCCCCTTTCCAATCTTCTTTTGCCGGCAGCCCCATTTGCCAGGCCGACACGGCACTCCAGGCCGAAGGCTCGCCGGCGTTATCCCACACCTGCACCTGCCAATAGTAGGTTTTGGTGGCTTGCAACGGTGCACCGGCATAAGGCACATGCAACGATTGCGAAGATGCTACCCTGCGACTGTCCCACAGGTTGCCGGTGCCGGCTTTTAACTTTGCCGGATCGTCGGCCACCAGGATGCGGTAAGCGGTTTGCATCACGCCGCGCCTGGCCGATGTCAGCTGCCAGCTAAGGGAAGGCTGCGCCGTCTCCACACCCAGCGGCCGCTCTGCGCTTTCGCAAAGCAATTTGGACACGGCAACCGGTTGTGCGGCCGCTGCTGCCGCAAGCAAAAAGAAAAAGAAACCGAGATAAACTTTCATGAACGCCTGTCGTTAAATTCTACAATGGCTTTGATAACGCCGGTCTCCGGCTTCAGCCAGCTACCGAAATGCCGCTCCACTTCGTGAAACTGCACCCGGTGAGTGATGTAGGTGGTGGGTTTCACTTCGCCTTTTTTCATGCAGGCCAGGACGTGTTCAAAGTCCTGGCGGGTTGCATTGCGGCTGCTCATGAGCGTGGCTTCGCGTTTGTGAAACTCCGGGTGCGAAAATGATAGTTCGCCTTTTTGCAAACCCACCAGCACATAACGGGCGCCGTGTGCCATGTATTGAAATGAATTGTTGATGGCCCGGAGATTGCCGGTGGCGTCTATCACCACTGTAGGCATATCGCCGCTGGTCATCTCCTTTAATGCAGCCATTGCATCGGTGTGCAGCGGATTGATGGTGTACAGTACACCCAGCCGTTCTTTGCAAAATTGCAGGCGGTTGTCATTGATGTCCATCATAATTACTTTGCCGCCGGCAATACGCGAAAATTCGGCGATGCCCAAACCAATAGGGCCGGCACCCACCACCAGCACATACTCGCCTTCTTTTACACCCGCACGGCGTACGCCATGCGCACCAATGGCCAACGGCTCCACCAGGGCCAGTTCATCGTAGCTCAGGCCCTCGCCATGCAGTAATGCCGCAGAAGGCACCGAAAGGTATTCGGCAAAGCCGCCGTTGACATGCACACCACAAACCCTGATGTTGGCGCAGCAGTTAGGCAGGCCCGACCGGCAGGCAATGCAATGACCGCAGTTGAAATAAGGGATAAACGAAACCCGTTCGCCCACGCTAAACCCGGGTGCGTCATCGGCTTCCACCAACTCGCCGGCCAGCTCGTGGCCAAGAATGCGGGGATACTCAAAAAACGGCTGGGTGCCTTCAAAGGCATGCAGATCGGTGCCGCAAATGCCTATGCGCCGGATGCGGATGATAGCATGGCCTTTTTTTGTTTGCGGCGCTTCGGTTTCTTCGTAAACAAATTCGCCGGGTTGCTTGCAGACTAATACTTTCATATACTTATTTAAGCGATGTTTTCAATCACCATACAGGATCATAGGAAAATAGGCTTTTCGATGCGCACCCTCGCTGACACGATGTTCTTATTTCGTTACGATCATGTTCTCTACTGCACATCCAGTGCGTTAACAGCAATGCCCTCGGCCGCCGGAGCAGACAGGATGACCGTATAAGCCCCTGCGTTGATCATAGAGCCGGTGGTAGTGCTGATGTAATTTGATTTGCCGGGCCTTGTTGGCATCAGCTCCACTTCTTCTTCCTTCATCAGCGTGCCATCGGCCGCTACCAGTTGCAATTTGCCCTTCATGGTTTGCTGCAAAGGATTGTTGTAAGAGATGGTGAGCGAATACATATCACCAACACCTACCGCAATCTGCCACGCCAGTTTATTGGCCGCCGATGCTTTTTGAAAGAACACCCGGTCTTTGCCATCGAGCTTTCCTTTCACCAGGCCCTGTCCTTCCAGTTTTGCGTCAATGGCTTTGTACGAGGCTACCGGTTTAAGGTCGTAGGCCGGCTCCATCATGGCAGCCGGCAACGCCATCACAAGAAAGCCGGCTTGTACGGGCAATACCACTTCATCGCCCTTCTTCAACCGCTTTTTATACACCGTGTAAGCCGATCCATCGTCGAGTAGCAAGCGGTCCTTGATCGCCTCAAATCCGTTACGCCAGGCCGGCGTTTGTGTTTGTAAAGAATCCGTGGCAATAAATACCTCAGCATCTTTCAACATTCGTGGCGCAGCAATAAGAGGATGGTGGCGGGCCTTCTTCAGCCACTGCGCACCATACAGTTCCGGGGGCAGCAAACTAAAAGCAGTTTTTTCACCAACAAAGGCTTCATCGCCGGTGGCAAGCCAATCCTGCCATTCAATTTTGCTATTTGAAGGCGATACGATTGCCAGCAACCCATCTGCCGAAGGCGCTGCTCTGGCGCTTTTGTTGGTGGTGGCAATAGCAATGGCTGAAATCAGGGCCTGCCCGGCTGCAATCTTCGGAAAGGATATCGTTAGCAAGCCGCCTTTCACGTATGCCTGTACTGTTTTTTTCAGCGCACCGTCATGCCCTGCTTCTTTCCAAATGTCCAAATCTTTCAAAACCACTTTATCGTTGATTGCTACGTCAAACAACCGCCAGCCGGTGGCATCAATACCGCCGCCGGTGCCTAACCAGGGTTCTGTAAAGTACAGCTCCACCAGGTATTCGCCATCGGGCACGGGAAAGTGATACTGCAGTTTATCGAGGCCATAGCGGAAACTTTGAAACAGCTTCCAGTCCCTTGTGCCGCGGATGGGATCGGCTGTGGTACGCTGGCTGGCAAAATAAGGCGGCATGCCGGGGAAATCGTTTGTCCATGAAGCGGAACCCCAGGTTAGGGTTTGGGGTTTGGCGTTTGGTGTTTGGGATTGTTGGAGAGAACGATCGGCCTGCCAGGTGGCGCCTTCGCTGTCTTTGTATGCGGGGCCACCGCAATTTATGCGATAGAGATAGTGGTAACCCGGCTGCGGCGCCGTGAGGCGCTTTGTGTTTTTATAAAACTCGTCGAAGCGGGGCGCCTGCGGCAGATGATGGAGAACAATATAATCCCTTGCTACCTCTTTTCCGTTTACATAACCAACGGCATACAGAACATTGTACTGAATGTTGGCATTGTCCCAGCGAAAATGGGTACCGATACCGCCGCGTTGCCTTTTTCCCAAAGACTGCGAACGAACATCATTAAACAGCTCCACTTCATCGCAGTTGGAATATACCACGATGCCGTCTTTTTTGCCCGGCTTTGTCCACCGGCCGGGCCAGGTATGTGAAACGATATACACCATCGGCTCCGACTCTTTCGGCGCATAGTTGGAGCGGTACATGTAATACACATCCAGTGGTTCTTCCCAGGGCGTCAGCAGGCCTTTGTAGTTCACCGGGCCAATGCGGTCCAACTCACGAAACCCTTCGCCACCCTGCACCCGGCCGGGGTTATCGTGCGAGGTAAAGAGCCACATGATATGTCCGGCCGCGCTGTCTTTTGCCGCTTCGGCCAGCCGTAGCTTCATCTCCATCAGTTGCGTCATGCGGTCTTCGCTGTAGGCGCCGTTTTGCACAAACGGCCCTTCGGTGTGAAGGTCCAGCGTACGCCAGGCGCCGTATTCGCCAATCAGTACCTGGCGCTTTACATCCTGGCTGTAGGTGGCCGGATTGCCGCCGTAGGTGCCCGTCCAGTTTTGCGGCACATCCCAGTCGGTGCCGGCGCCGCCGTTGCAGGTAGTCACCAGCCGTTGCGAAGAAGTGGTTGGATCGAGCTGACGGATTAACTCAGTGCATTCGCGGGCAAAATCTTCGGGCAGCTTGCTTTCGTTTTGAAGTCCCCACATGACGTTCGACGGACTGTTGCGGCGTTCCTTCACCCATTCGGTGAGAAGGATCTTAAAGTTTTTTCTGAATTCGGGCGAGTCGTACCAGATATGCGCACCCATTTGTGTCCACCACAACATACCGAGGCTGTCCCAAAGCTGCTGGTAGCGCAGGTTGTGCGGATGATGGGCATCGCGGAAAAAGTTGAAGCCGGCTGCTTTCATCTGCGCTACCCGGGCACGGATCTGTTCGGCGCTGAAGGCATGGCTGTTGCCCAGCAGATGCTCGTATTCGGCAATGCCATTGATAAAAACGGGCTTGCCATTTAAAAAAAATTGATTAGTTGACGGTGCTTTGCCAACGGGCCAGCTTATGCGCCGGATGCCATAACCAGTGGTGATGCGGTCAACGGGTTTGCCGTTTTCGTACAGCTCTGTCACCAGGGTGTAGCGATACGGATCTTCCAGCGACCAAAGGGTTGGGTTGAGAATAACCGGGGGTTGTTGTTTGATGATGGCCGTTTCGCCGGCGCTGACCGTTTTTGTTGTTTTTGCCTCCGCTAAACGGCGGCCGGCCTTGTTCAGCAAACGGCTGACAACAGTGATCGTCTTTTTTTGCTCACCATAATTTTTTACTTCGGTGTTGTAATACAACTGCGCTGATGTTGCCGAGATGGTGGTATCGTTCCAAACGTGTACGCCAAAGGGCTCGATGCGCACTTCATTGGTGATGATGAGCTGCACTGGCCGGAAGATGCCCATGGGCTGCGAGCCCTCGGAAAAGCCACGTTCGTCGGAGCAGCCGCCGCAAACCCAGGGCAGGTCTTTTATTTCGGCAGGATGATCGGCGCGAACGGCCAGGAAGTTGGCTCCTTTTTTTATAACGTCGGTTACATCGAGTGTGAACGTGGTGCGGCCGCCGGCATGATAGCCTACTTTTTTTTCGTTGAGCCAGACGGTGGCATAAGAACCCACGCCTTCAAAAAACAGGAACACCCGTTTGTTTTTAGGTTGTTGCGGCAGCGTAAACCATTTTGTGTAATACGCATAACCGTGACGGTTGCCATGCAACTTGCGGCGGTAGCCTTCGTAGGCATCCCAGTTGTGCGGCACGGCCACTTTTTTCCACCGGTCCGGTTGAAACCTGTTGTGCTCAAAGGCGCCGTAGTCCGCTTCCAGCGTATCGGTAGCCCGGGTGTACCAGTCGTTGTTTAAGGAGATGGCGGTGCGGGTGGATTGTGCCGATGAATGGAACCACAAAGACAGGAAGATGCAAAGGGCCACGAAGGCTTTGTGTCGCATCTTGTCTTCGCGTTTTTGTGTTTTACAAAAAGCCGAATAGCGATGGGAACGTACAAGAGTGATTATTTTATTTTTCTTCCACTGGAAGAAAATAAAATAACAAATCACAGATTGCAACAGACGCTCCATCGGCATTCTGCTGCCGGTAACACAAAAAAAATATGTTTGTTTTCCCCTGCTCATTTTATGGCCAATAGCTCGCTGCCGAAGCGATAGGTCTTGCCTTTTTCAGTTTTAAAAATTTTTGTTTTGCCGTTGCAACGCAGGCGGCATTCGTTGCCGCTGAGCGAGGTGACCGCTACTTGCTGCAGCCTGCCCTCCTGCCAGTTCATGCTGATCTCAAAGCCGCCCCTGGCCCTGATGCCTTTTACAAAACCGGTGGCCAACTGGTGCGGCAGGGCCGGCAGCAGGTCAATAAAATCCGTATGGCTTTGCACCAGCAGTTCGCCAATGCCGGCAGCACCGCCAAAGTTGCCGTCTATCTGAAACGGCGGATGCGCATCAAAAAGATTGCGGTACGATCCGGCGCCGCCTTTTTCGGCAGGACTCAGCAGCATCTGCAACAATTTGTAGGCATGATCGCCGTCGCGAAAGCGGGCCCAGAGATTCAGCTTCCATCCTAGGCTCCAGCCGGTGGCCGCATCGCCGCGGTAGAGCAGCGATTGCCGGGCGGCTTTCATCAGGCCGGCGTTGTTCTCCCAGTTTATTTCGTTGCCGGGATATACGGCCCAGAGATGCGATACGTGCCGGTGCTTGTTGGCGGTGTCGTCCACGTCCTGCAGCCACTCTTGCAATTGGCCAAAACGGCCGATCTGGTCGGGGGCAATCTGCGGCAGCTTTTGTTGCAGGCTGTCGCGGAACACGCCATCCGTTTTTAGGATGTTGCTTGCCGCCATTACGTCTTTGAACAACGATCGAATGATCTGATGATCCATGCTCGGCCCGGCCACCAACCCACCTTGTTCGGGGGAGTTTGATGGGGTGCTGATCAACCAACCGGTGGAGGGATCCCTGATCAAAAAATGGTTGAAAAAACGGGCGGCGCCCTTCATCAGCGGGTAGGCCGTTTGACGCAAAAATTCCTTATCGCCGGTGTAACGGTAGCGCTCCCACAGGTGGTGGGCCAGCCAGGCACCGCCGGTGACCCAAATGCCGTGATTGGCCGCATTGATGGGCGCCGTGCCGCGCCAGAGATCGGTGTTGTGGTGCAGTACCCAACCCGGTGCGTTGTAATATTCCCGGGCGGTTTCGGCACCTGTCCTTGCCAGTTCTCCGATCATGGTAAACAAGGGCTGATGGAGCGGCGAAAGATTGAGGCTTTCGGCCGGCCAGTAGTTCATTTCGGCGTTGATGTTGGTAGTGTACTTGCTGCCCCACGGCGGCGTAAGCAGGTCGTTCCAGATGCCCTGCAGATTGGCCGGCCTTGTACCCGGCCGCGACGAAGCAATGAGAAGGTAGCGGCCGTATTGCGCATACAAAGCCACAAACGAAGGATCGTTGGCCGTGGCAAAGTGCTGCAGGCGCAGATCGGTGGGCAGGCTGCTTTTTTCATCCCGCCCAAAGCCGACGGAAAAGGTGTTGAAATAGCGTTGGTATTCGGCCACATGCGCCGCCTTTACCTGCTGGTAGGTTTTGCCCTGCAGCCGGGCCAGCGTGCCCTGGTTCAGCGTCGCCGGACGGGCCGAAACATCGTTGTAGCTTTTGTAGTTGGTAGCGGCGGCAAGAAACAAGGTGGCGGCCTCGGCATTATTTATCACTAATCTGTTTTCTTCCACAGCAACCGTGCCGCCGGTGGTTTGCACCACCAGTTCGCTTTCGCCAAACAAGGCGCCGTTGCGCACCTGCACCGCCAGCGAAAGTCGGTTGGCGCCCCGCTTTTTTATACGGAATGCCTTATGCGGACTGCTTAATTCGGCACTGAAAGAAATGCTATGGCCCTTGTCGGCGCTAAGCTGCACCGCCAGGGCCTGTGCCGGTTGCGATATAAGGTATTCGCGGGTGAAGCGTGTGGCGTTTACGGTGTAAGCGGTGCGGACAACCGCGGTGGCGAGGTCCAGTTCGCGGCGGTAATCCGTGGCATTTGCCGTGTTTGGGAAATGAAGAAAAAGATCGCCGAAGGGCTGATAGTCGGCCTGGTAGTGCGGCACCGCCGGTGGTGTGTCGTTCTGTACCCAATAACGCCAGGTTCCGTTTAGCGACAGCTTGCGGCTTTCTTCACCCTTCGGGTAAATGCCGATGTGCCGTGCCGTGTCTTTGTAACCCGCAATGCCGCCCTTGTCGAAAAAATTCAGCACCTGAACAGACAATGTATTTTTTCCTTTTACCAGTGCGTCTTTGGGTAACACATAACGACGCGGTTCGGTGTTTTCGGTGTGGCCCACGAGAAGGCCGTTGAGGTAGGTAAAATCGGCATCGCGAATGCGGTTGAGATCCAGCACCAGTTCTTTTCCCTGCCAGTCTTCGGGCAATACAAACGAAGTGCGAAGCCATACGGCGCCATCCAACCCGTCGAAGCCCACGGCTTCCCAACCTTCGTACGAGGGCACGGGCATTTGTTTCCAGTGGCTGTCGTTGTGCTGCGGATGCGCCGGTGAGGCCGGCCCTTTTGGCAGCGTGCGCATTTTGCCATTCCATTCTTCCCGCTTTCCTTCGCTGCTTTTCAGCCCCATGAACTGCGCACCGGCAAGGGCCTCCGCTTCTTTTTGTTTGCCGGCGAACAGGAGTTGCCGGATCTGCGGCAGGTATTGGTAGGCGCCCTTGCGGTTGTAGGGGCGGGGTTCGCCGGTCCACAGGGTTTCTTCGTTGAACTGAATGCGGTCTTTTTCTATACCGCCAAACACCATGGCACCAATGCGGCCGTTGCCAAGCGGAAGGGCGTCGGTCCATTTTTGTGCCGGTTCTTTATACCAAAGGGTCAGGTCTTGCGAAAAACCTTTAAAAACGGCCAAGAAAAAAAATAAGAGGAGAAGTCTTTTCATGCTGGTTTCTTTAAACCACCTAGGGATCTCTATGTGCAACCTTTGTTTACTATCCTCCTATGTGGTGAAAAAAATCATTCTTCAATCATTACCGCACTTTGAAACGAGCGATCCTTTGCTACCGGTGTTGCGGCATTGCTAAAATTGTTATTCTTCAGCACAATGCCTTTTGACGCTTCGCCGCGTACCGACAAAAACGTTCCTGTACCCTTTACCGGGTTGCAATTGTACAAAAACGCATCCTGTACATTGGCAAGGTCAATAGTTGCCTTGCCGGCAACCGGGTTCCCGGTTTTTACACCATCAATGGTAAGACCTTTCACATTTTCTGCCACGAGCGATGAACCTTCTTTCGTTGTGATGCGCACATTGTGAAATTCGATGTTGGTGGCTTCTTTGATCACCGCACCGGTTTTGGCATCAAACTGAATATCGTTGAACGTGATGTCGTCCACCGGCATTTCGGCTAGGCCGTTGATATAGATGGCCTGCGCCGTTTGTGCGGTGATGTTGCTCAGGTGAATGTTGCGGAAACGCGGCGTGCGTTCCGACACCGGTTCGGCTTCGGTTTTGGCATATTGCATGTCGAGCACAATGGCCTGCTGGCGGATGTTTTTCATTACCACATTGCTAACGCGAATGTCTTCGACCACGCCGCCACGGCCGCGGGCTGTTTTAATGCGGATGCCTCTATCAGTGCCATCGAACACACAATTGGAGATGGTAATCTTTTTTACATCGCCGCTCATTTCGCTGCCAATCACCACGCCGCCATGACCGGAGAGCATGGTGCAGTTGGTGATGGTGTAGTTCTCCGCGGGAGTGGCTTTTGTGCGGCCGGGAAGGTCCTTGCCGGATTTGATGGTGATGCAGTCGTCGCCGACGGAAATGTGGCAGTTGGCAATACGAACATAACGGCAGCTTTCGGGATTGATGCCATCGGTATTGGGCGATGGCGGATTGTTGATGGTGATGCCGTCAATGGTCACGTTTTCGCAAAACTCAGGGTTTACCGTCCAGAAGGGTGAGTTGGTGATGGTAATGCCCTGGATAAGAATGTTGCGGCAATACATGGGCTGGATGAACGGCGGACGCAAAAAGCCGCGGACCATCTGTGCCGGTTCGTCGGGCAGCAGGATGTTTTTGTTGGCGCTGTCGAACATGTATTGCCATTTGGAGCGGGGCTGGTCTTTTTTATAGCCTTCTACAAAATCCCACCATTTTTTACCATGACCGTTAATGAAACCGCGGCCGATGATGGAAATATTCTCGGCTTTGTAGGCGTAAAAAAGGGGCGAAAAACTTCTGACGTCAACACCTTCGTAACGCGACTCAACAAACGGTAAGTAGTGATCAAAATTATCGCTGAAGTGCAGCTCGGCGCCGGCATCAATAAAAAGAGTGATGTTGCTTTTCAGGTGAATGGGCCCGGTGAGGTATTTACCCGCTGGAAAATACACCGTGCCGCCGCCTTTTTTCGACGCGGCATTGATAGCGGCCGCGATAGCTTTGGTGGCCAGCGTGCTACTGTCGGCTTTGGCGCCGTACGACAGCACGTTGTAGTAGGGCTGCGCCGAAAGCGCATGAAATAAAAACAGACAAGCTAGTAGAAAAAGACTTCGTAGCATAATAAGGTTTTTTCACCACAGACGCACAATAGGCGCACATAGGTTACACATAGAAAACCCTACGTGTTACCTGCGATCCTGTGTGATTCAATAATGGCATCTTAATTACAGTTGCGTTTTAACAGGCTTCAGGTCTTTCCCGCTGTATAGTTTTTTGCCGTCGGCAAATACAGTAAATCCGGCACCCTTCCCGTATTTTTTCCCTGTTTTGTCCCACTGAATGGTTAGCAGCTTTCCATGATACGGCACTTTGTCCAGCAGAAACCAATCCCATTCCCCTGCTGGAATGAGCGGATGTAGTTCCAGCACCTTGTCTTCCCTTGGCTTCAGGCCAATAAGGTCATTAATAATCAAATCGGCAAAACCCGAATGATTGTAATAGCTGCTGCGCGGGTTGTCGCCCTTCAGCCAGTAACCGTTCTTTTCATCCTGGTATTCGCCCAGGTAAGGAAGGCCGTTCTTTTGGTGCGAAGCTGCGTATTTATGCAGCTCCTTATAAAAAACAGCCGGGCTCATTTTAGCGTGATACGAATAGTTCGTCAGCAGATTAGCAAGGCCCTTCAGCGTTTGCGTGGTGGCAAACGGCCAAACGGCACCGTCCCACTCGCAGCCATGGCCCGACCCGTGGGTACGGAAACCGGGATGGCGGCGCTCGGCCGTTGTGATGCCCCAGGGTGCACAAAAGCCCGTGGTATCAATGAGCTCATTCCACTGCGCTGCGTATTTTTTGTTGTTGTAGGGAAGGTTAAAGTACCAGGGAATAAAGCCCAGGGCTTCGCGGGCATCGGTAATTTTTCCGGCTGGATGAAGCACTTTAAAAAAGGTTTCGCTGTTGTCCCAAAGGCTGTCGTGCACCAGTTTGCGGAGCGTTTCGGCTTTGGCGCTATATTTTTTCGTCAGGCTGTCAACCGAAAGCAGCGTGCCCATTTTGGCCATCGCCACGGCATTACCATACATATAGCTGTTGATGGTGGGGCGGCGGTTCATTTCTTTGCGGCCACCGCTGATGGACTCCTCCATTGCATCCCGCACATCATACTGCCAGAACAAACCCGAAGGCAGTCCCTTTTCCCTTTCCCAGGCTTTGTAATCGGCATCCAGCACGGCAATGTTTTTCGCCAGAAATTCTTTGTCCTGGTTAACAAGGTACCGGTTGTACACCGCATGCTGCAGCCAACTGCTGAAAGCCCGCAGGTGCGGCTTTGCTGTTTTCGGATCCACGTGCAGCCAGAAGTTGATGTAGTCGTCGAGATAGCTTTGATTGCGCAGCCAGCGAAGCTCGTTGATGTGATGACCGAGTGCGCTGCTGACCGTATTGTGTTTGCCGGCATGGTTTACCGGCGTAATGAATTCAGTAAATACAAAACCATCGGGTGTTTTTTTCAGGTGCTTGCGCAGGGCCCACCAGCGGTAGTAATAAATTTTTTCCAGGGTCGAATCGGGGCATTCGAATACCGGAATATTCTGCGAAAGCCAGTTGGCTGCTTCTGCATTGGGCACATGGTTCACGGCGTATTCCGAATCAACGGCGTTGAAGTAAGTGACATATCGGAACAAAGCCTGTTCCCTGGCGGTATTAAAAGCGGAACGGGCCGCATGTGCCTGGCTTTGCGACGTGTTAGCGTAAGTAGCGGATACACCGGCTGCTGAAGAAGAGTTGCCGGCTGTTGATTTTTTGATGGCTGCCATTGGCACTTCAAACAACCAATCCAACTCTTTTTTCACGCCACCGGGAATCAGTCCGGCATCCCGCACGGCAAACGGTGCTTCTTCCTCTACAAATCCCAGCACCAGCACAATGCCTTTGGGCAACCGCAGGGTGTTATCGCCGGCTTTAAAAGTGTAAGAGTGCACATTTACCGAAGGCATGCCGGAGATGATGAGTGCATTGGCCAGCTTTGCTTCCGCCTGGCCGTAGTCGTTGGCCGAAGCATCGGTTTCCAATTGCGGCGGCTGCAGGTAACGTCCGTCTTTAGCGTTGAAATAGCCCACCAGCACTTTTACCGGTTTGCCGTTGCTGAAGCGGATCGTTGTGCCCTCTTCCTGCTGTTTTATCATGGGCAGCTTCAGGCCATTGAGTTGCGCTAATTCTTCCGCAAAGTCTTTGATGTAGGTGGCCGTATCGCTGAACAGTTCCTTGCCGGTGTTGATGGAGTAAAATCCTGCGGGCTGCGTATGGAGTGTTACAGCGGCATTTTGAAATATCATCCGCTTTGCAATGGCACCGGCCGGCTTCGGCGATTTCAACGAATCAATATTATGCTCCAGGCTGGCCAGTTCCTGCTGGTAAAAAGGCAGCAGTTCTTCCCATGTTTTGTTGGTGCCGTCGTTGCCGCCAATGGGAATTTTGCGCTGACCGGTTTGCATGCTGTTGGCATAGAGGTAAGCATTCTTTGTTAGCGCCACCAGCTTTTCGTACCAGCGCAGGCTTTTGTCCAAACTGGCCGCACCTTTTTCCAGGTCGCTAATGTTGTTGGAGTATTTAAACCGCAGCACATGCAGGGCCGCATCCGCCTTGTCGGCAAAATTGTTGGCCAGCGCCTCGTAAATATGCATATCGGACTTTAGCCGGCTGAACTCCGCTTTATCTGATTTGACCAATGGCGATGCTTTTTCAATTGCCTCCACCGCTTTGCGGCCATGCGCTTTTACTTCGGCAATAATCTGCACCGGCGTTTCGCCAATGTGCTTCTCCCCTTTCCATTCCTTTTCGGCATACTCCGTCAGCATTTCGCCTTCGGGCCCTTCGGAGTTGTATAGAAGCGTAAACAAACCGTAGCGGTAAGGATTGATCAGCTGCGTCATGAACATACCCAGCGTCAGCGTTTGGCGGTTGCCATCGGTGATACCGAAACGGCGAAGGAGTTTTGGTGCTATCTCACCGGTTTCGTTATAGGCGGTTAAAATTTGTTTGGCCGCAGCGGGTGTGGTACCAAATTTTTTCGACAGCAGCGATGTCCAATAAGCTTCTTCATCGGCAGCGTCGCGATCGGCCTTCCAGGCGTAACGGCTCCAGGCCTTGTACCAGATCCAGTCACGGTCAATCTGCAACAAACGTTTTGGCGCCTTGTCGGCCGTGTAGGGCCAGTCCCAGTACGAAGCCTGCGGATACAGGTGAAGCCCGTTGCCGCGATGAACGTTGTGCATGGCCTGCACCGATTTCTGGATAAAATCGGGCGCCCCGTAACGGAACGGTTCCAGATTGGCCAGGATGTGTACATTCTCAATTTGCACCGAACCAAGGCTGCTCAGCTTTTGGTGCAATTCGGCCCAGGGTCCGCGGGGCGTGTAGGTGGTAAGGGCTTCGCCGTTGTATTTGGCTTCGGTATAAAGGTTTTTATACAGCGGCAAAGCGGCTTCCATCACGGCCGGCGCATCGGTGTCGTGCGCCCGCAGCACAATGGGCGGTTCGTCGGTTTGGCCCAGCGCCTTCAGTCCGTCCTTCACCCCCGGAATAATGGTTTTGGTAAACCAGGCCACATCATCCGGCCCCACACCTTCCATGGCTTCGCCAAGCGCCACCATCAGGCCTACGTTCGGATATTTTTCTACAAAAGCAGCAATGGATTTTCGGGTATAATCGGCAATGAGGGGAATGATAGGCCGGTTGCGGTCCTGTGTTTTCAGATCATGCTTTTCGGCAAAGGGCTTTGATACAATAATGTTGTAAAACATCTGTATCACCCAGATGCCACGTTTGTCGGCTTCTTTTGTCAAAAAAGAAAAAACTTCTTCGTTCTTTTTAAACGTTTCGTCGCTCACCTCCACGGCATACGGATAGTCTTTCAGTTTCACCAGCGAAGCAAACGGATGGCCGTTCCAGAGGTAGAGCGAATTCATGCGGTTGTGGGCCATAGAATCCAGCACCCGCAGCCAAAGAGCTTTGTCGTAAAACCAGGGGAAAGTTTCGGGCGTGTAAGGATATTCATACACATGGCGGCCGGGTAAATAGGTTGGCTTTTGAAGGCCAATGCAGGCACCCCGCAGCACCATCTCGGGGGCATCGGTGAGGGAAAGATTGGCCGGAAGTGTTCTTTCCTCATCCAGCTTTTCGGCCAGCGCCAGGGAGCCGTATAAAGCGCCGGAAGCATCGGCACCGGAAACGAGCACCACGTTGTTTTTTGCCGATAGGCGATACCCTTCTTTTTTGCCCAACGCCGCCGTATCGGTAGCGGCTGCGGCAAAGGCTGAAGCCACCAGCGGATGGCCGGCGGTTGCAATCACCACTACGGGTTTTGCCAACCCATCAATACTGCCGGCGGTAATTTGTTTTACGCCGTACCCGTTGCGCAGCAGCGCGGCTTTTATTTTACCGGCACCAAACAATAAACGGTCAGACGCTTTAGCCGGAACCACAACGGTGACCGCCGTTCTTTTTACGGCTTGTGCGCCGCCAAAAAAATAGCCACCAATGGCCATTGTAAAAAAACAGGTATGGAGCAGCAACCGCATCGTTTCTTGTTTTTCGTTTGATAAACAGTTTTTGTCTTGTTTTCGGGTGATGAAAAAGGAAGAACAAAAACCGGAAAAACTAAAATAAATCAATGCGCCAGTAAACTGTGCTGAAGTGTGCTGAAAACCATTGATAATCCATCAACTAAGTAAAATCGTCCATTAAAATGAGGCCATCATGCAGGTGCGGGATGCAGCAACTGAAATGAGCAACGAAAGAGCGGCTGCTTTAATCAACTTTGCGTTTTTATCGTGGAAAAAACCGGAGGCAGGAAAAGAAGCCGGGTGTGAAGCGAACGACGATCCGTGGTTGAAGGCAGAATATTTTGACGAATGGTTGCGGAGGGAGAATGGCGAAAAGCCGGTTGATTTGCCCGGCATTGCAACAGGCCGGAATGCAGTGGTCCTGCTTCACCGGCCCACCGCCGGCGAAAACAATAAAACGAATCAACAGCCGGAAGAAATTTGCTTACCGGCCCAGCTTGCCAATCAGGTTGCCTAATAGGTCCACCACTTCCTGTTGTATGCGCCCAATCTGCTCCACCTCTTCGCCGGCCCGCCAGCGTTGGCCGGCCTTCACCAGTGTCAGCCGTTGCGTACCCTTGCCCGACTGAAGCAGTACATCCCAGGTGCCGGTAAAAGCGCCTTCCCAGGAAACGGTTTCGGCCAGTGCTGCTTTGTAAAACGTGTTGTCGTGGGTGAAGGTGGTGGTTAGCGCAAGGTAATCGGCTTTGTCCGGGGGCCCGGCAATCAATTGATAGTCCATTGTGCGTGCATTTGTAAAAAGATACGACACCCGGCCGGGGCAACAAGCCACACTGTGATGTACGGCCGCATGCTTACACCAGGCCACCCGGATTAGGGCCGGCGGCGACAGCGATCGCCGCCCTTACGTTAATTTTGCCCGCCATGAACAACAGCATAGCCGGCCTGCACCATATTACCGCCATTGCCGGTACCGCACAACGCAATTACGACTTTTACACAAAAATGCTGGGGCTGCGGCTGGTAAAAAAAACCGTCAATTTCGACGATCCTGACACCTATCATCTTTATTATGGCAACGAAACCGGTGAGCCGGGAACCATCCTTACTTTTTTTCCCTGGGAAGGTGTGCAAAGAGGCAGTGCCGGCACAGGCATGGCCACCGAAGTTGGTTTTGCCGTGGCCACGGGCAGCCTTGATTTTTGGGCCGAACGGTGCCGCGAATGGAAAACGGCTTTCCTGCCGGTAGCCGACCGTTTCGGCGAACGCTACCTCCGCCTCGAAGACCCGGATGGTTTGGTGTTGAATCTGGTGGAATCGGCAACTGATCATCGGCGACCATGGACCATTGAAGCGGTACCGGCTGCAATGGCGGTAAAAGGATTTCACAACGTGGTGCTGATGGTTAGAAATGTGGACGACACGGCAAAAGTGCTGGTTGACATTTTCGGATACGCCCCGCAACAGCAGGAACGGAACTGCTACCGTTTTACGACAGACACCATCGGCACAGCCAGGGTGGTGGACGTGGTGGAAGAACCGAACGGGTGGCCGGGCGGCACCGCCGGCGGTACAATCCACCATGTCGCCTTCCGCGTAAAAGAGGAGGAAGTGTTGATGGCCATCCGCGAGAAGGTGGTGGAAGCTGGCCTAACCATCACCGAAAAAATTGACCGCAACTATTTTTATTCCCTTTATTTCCGCGAGCCGGGCGGCGTGCTGTTTGAAATAGCCACCGACAACCCGGGCTTTGCTACCGATGAAAACGTGGATGAACTGGGCACTCAGCTGATGTTGCCCCCGCAATATGAAAACAACAGGCGGAGAATTGAGCAGGTGTTGCCCTTGCTGAAGTCTTAAGCGGGAGTAAAACATACAACGCTCTGCCAAACGCTCATTGCCGGTTTCTATGGCAAAGCGCCCAGTTGCCAAGTTGTGCCGGTCACCGGCTAAAACCCAGCCTACCTTTGCTCAAAATAAACATATGACTCCAGCAAAAGGCTATGCCGCATTCAGCGCAACGGAACCCCTGGGCTTTTATTCGTTTGAAAGAAGGGCTCTGCGTCCGCACGACGTTCAGATTGAAATTTTGTATTGTGGCGTTTGCCACAGCGACCTGCATACCGTGCGGAGCGAATGGGGGCCCAGCAATTACCCCTGTGTGCCGGGCCACGAAATTGTAGGCCGGGTGACGGCCGTTGGTGACGAAGTAAAAAAATTTAAATCGGGCGACCTGGCCGGCGTTGGTTGCCTGGTGGACTCCTGCCGTGAATGCAAAAGCTGCCAGGAAGGCCTGGAGCAATATTGCGAGCAGGGAGCCACCTTCACTTACAACGGCACCGACCGCGTTGATGGCAGCAATACCCTCGGTGGCTATTCTAACGTCATTGTAACCGACGAAAGCTTTGTGCTCCGCATTTCGGACCAACTGCCGGCCGAAGCCGTAGCGCCGCTGCTTTGTGCCGGCATCACCACCTACTCGCCGCTGCGCCACTGGAAGGTAGGCAAAGGGCATAAGGTTGGCATACTGGGACTTGGCGGCCTGGGTCACATGGCTGTGAAATTTGCCGTGGCCTTTGGCGCGGAAGTAACCATGCTAAGTACATCGCCATCGAAAGAAGCGGACGCCAGGCGCCTTGGTGCGCAGCGTTTTGCCCTTACAAAAGACCCCGCTCAACTGGAAGGGCTGACCAGCTATTTTGATTTTATCATTGACACCGTGTCGGCGCCGCACGACTACAACATGTACCTGAACATGCTGGCCCGCGATGGCGTGATGATCTGTGTGGGAGCGCCACCGACGCCAGCCGAAATTATCGGCTTCAACCTAATTTTCAGCCGCAGAAGCATTGGCGGTTCGCTGATTGGCGGCCTGCCCGAAACCCAGGAAATGCTTGATTTTTGTGCCGAGCACAATATTGTGTCAGACGTAGAGGTGATTGCGATAAATGACATAAATGAAGCGTATGAGCGAATGCTGAAAGGCGACGTGCGGTACCGATTTGTTATTGATATGGCTACCCTGTAGGTAGATACATTTTTTGTACGCGGCCTGCACCGTTTTCGGGTGCAGGCTTTTTATCTCTCCTGTTAGCCAGTCGGCAGTGGCACCGTTACTGTGTTTTTTTAGCCGAAACGAAAAGGCCTTTGAACCGGCAGCTGCCTATGCCCGGGGATCAAGCCACGATCGTGTGGCAGTTGCCTGTTGATGCCGTGCAGCGGGAAAAGGATAAATTTGACCCAGATCAGCCAACCATGAAGTGGTTTATTATCTTCTCCCTTTTTATCCTTGTGGCCGCCTGCGGCAACGATAGCCCCAAAGCGGACCTTCCTTCGCGTTTATACCACTATGCTGCCATAGACACGGCCTCGCTTGCCGATAAGCATGCCGTGTATGTGCCGGTGTATTCGCACATTTATACCGAAACCGGCGCATCGGCGCTTGGGCTGGCCGGTACCCTCAGCATCCGCAACACCAGTTTCAGCGACAGCTTTTACGTGACGGACGTGGTTTATTACGGCTCGCAGGGCGAGCTGCTGAAGCGTTATGCCGACTCTACCCTGTTGCTTCGGCCCATGACCTCAATTGAGTTTGTGGTAGAACGCACCGACACGAAGGGTGGCGCCGGCGCCAATTTCGTGGTGCGCTGGGGCGCTGGCAAACCAGGCGTGAAACCATTGATTCAGTCAGTGATGGTGCAAACCGCCACCGGCATATCGCTGGTGGCAAATGGCGTGGAGATGGACTAAAAGGCCGCCACGGCAGTCACCACCCTTTTTGCGAATCAAAGCACAGACCTGCGTTTAACCGAAAAAGCCAACAGTCAGCCGCTCTCTCAGCAACCGTCCATCGACCCATTAACCGCCCCTTTATCTCGACTGTTGTGCCCGGTCCGAAACGCTGTTACATAAGCGCATTTCGGAAAAAATGCAACGTAAAAACACGTTTTTTTACCGTATTTTCTGCAAAGTTGCCGTTCTGCCCCAGATACCTGCGAAAAAAATATTTTGTGTTTTGTCCCTGAACCTTACCTTTCGGTCAGTTTTCATAGGGTACGGATTAAAAACGGGCTAAGGTTTCTACCTAAGCCCTTTTTTTTGCATTTTTTTTCCTTTGGCTTGCAAATCCCGCTTTCAACTGTTATTCTTGTAATGGTTTTTCATAGGATATTGGATTTTACACGAGGCCGCATTTCTATGCAGCCTTTTTTTATTCCCGTATTTCTACGCATTTTTTTCCGCAACACTACGCACTGGCGCCGTAATTATCATAGCCGGAAAATGGGGCAGAACTGCCATTGCCATCTATTGTGCAACCGATTACTTTTGCTTCAGAAGTTGATTGATAACGATCGTTGAAAAATCCAATACCGTCTGAAACAACCAACTATTATCCTTGAAAACCGTCCAGAAAAATTTTAGCGATTGATCCGGTCCCGTGAAAAACCGCACAAAATCCAGTATCAGTCAACTTCTTTGTTTTTTTACCGGCAGGCACTACCTCGTGTAAAACTATCCTTGAAAAAAACCAGGCTGCACCGGCCCTTTTTCAACCTTTGCTTTGGATTGACATACTTTGAAGCGAGCCGACCGCAAAGCCTCGTTTTGAAATGCTGAACCCTTCGCAAAGACCGCCCACAGCCTACCGTCCGTAAAAGCCCTTTATTTATACATCCGGTTTACTGCCGAAAACAACCGATTTCCAAAAACCGTTGAAAAACCTCCGACAACGTGAGCAGCAAATGACTTGATTCCCCTGCCTAAACCGGCAGGGGATTTTTTGTAGAAGAAGGGCCAGCCCTGCCAGTGTGGCGGCTGTCTTCACGGTCCGGTTGGCGTATGAGCAGTGGTGACCCCGTTGCGCCGCAAAAAATAAAGCGTAAAGGGCAGGGCCAGCCGGTCGTAGATGCAAAAGCCGTTGGCGCGGTACCAGGGAAGCCGTTCGGCCGTGGAGGTTTCGAGGCACACCGGCCGTCCCAGGCGGTCGGCTTCGGCCAGCACGCCAGCCAGCAAACGGCTGCCGATGCCGGATTTTTGATGCACGGGCAACACACCTATGTACCAGAGATAATAAAACGGGCCGGCCGGCTGGCGCTTTTTCAACGCCCGTTCGCGATGGATGGCCTTGCCAAGGTTTTGGATGCCGATGCAATTTTTCACCAGCTTCAGGTTCCACCAAATTGTTCTTGCCGTTGTTTTTTGTTTTTCCGGAAAAAGAAGCAGGGCGCAGCCGGTGCGGTCGTCGGAGAGAAACACATCGCCGTAGGCAAAAGAAAGATCAAACGAATAAGCCATGAGGCGCTGCAGGCGCCCGGCTTTTTGCTTGTCTTGTTTGATGATATAGTTAGCGCTGTTGTTTTCCGCAAACGAGGCAGAAAGAATTTTAACAACCAATTCTTTATCATCTTGGGTAGCTCTGATCATGCTGGAGCAGTGGCTTTCTTTCAAGAGGCAAACTACACCATTCCGCCGGTGTACCGAACGAACGGCTGCGACGGCGCTATTTCAAACCAGAAACGTTCAAAACAGGTTTAATTTTTTATAAATGCAACCGCGTAGGGCTTGCCTTGCTTCGGCGCCAGTTCCGCCACGTAAACCCCCGGGGGCCAGTGGCCGGTTCTCACTTCCATTTGGTTCAGGCTGCCGGCGGGCTGGCGCTGAAACACTACCTGTCCCGCCGCATTGACAATGCGAAACGTTCGTAACAGTTGCGGACGATCTTCGAACCGGATTGTTAGCAAACCGGAAACCGGATTGGGAAAAAGGGTCATGCGGTTATCCGGTGCAATGGTCACCACCACGGTGCTGGAATAGCTTCCCTTTCCATCGAGGTCCACCTGTTTAATGCGGTAATAATTTTTGCCCGCAACAGGATGGAGGTGATCAAATGAATATCTGTCGCCTGCTGCCTTGTTGCTGGCCGGTACTGTTCCTGCCTTGCTGAACTGCATGCCGTCCACACTGTGTTCGACCACAAAATGGTCGTTGTTGATCTCTTGCGCCGTTTGCCAGGCTACTACTATTTTGGCATCTTGCCGGGTGGCTTTTATGGTACCGAAACGCACGGGCAGCACTGTGGGGGACACTATCACCACCGGCGGCACCACTTCGATGTTGAGCGAATCTGACCGGCCGTCAACCGTTACCATTAGCAGGTCATAACCGATGTTGATGCCTTTGATCCGGTTGGGCATGTCTACCGACACATTGCCACCTTCGACAACATGTCTTCTTGGCAACAGGGAACTGATGTCCCGCACAACGCCATCGCTGTAATAGCCGTTGAGTTGATAATCTAAACTATCGCCTTTGAAAATTTGCTGTAGTTCATTGCTTTCGTTCTTGACGATACGGATACTATCGAGCGTAACGCCAGTAGGAATACTGGCAAAAATGGTAACCGAATCGTAGGCCATTCGATAATTGTTGAATCCATAAACGCCTATCAAAATTGGTCCTGCGGCTTCTTTTGGTATCGGAAAACGAAATACCGATTCATTGCCGGTTGCTACATCACTGTACGCATCAATTGATGAACCGGTATAAGCTGTCACCAGGGTGTCGGTATTGGCTTTGGATACGGTAATGGTGACTGTGTCGCCGGCCGCAAACTGGCGTCCACGAAGGCTACTGTCAATTTTTACCGTAACATCGCCGCCAGCCATCCGGTATCCGGCTTCAGGTGTTCCTACTAAGTAAAATGGATTGGGTTGCAGAAACCGGTAGGCCTGGCTAAGGTTCGGCGGGTGAAAGCCGTTGGTGGCAAACAACCCTCCTGTGGGTTTAGCCCGCAACAAGGCCGCTATCCGTGTGTGTACTTCCGGAATGTTCAATACGCCTTTAATAACCGGTACGAACAAAATGCTTTTATCGGAATGAGCCACTTTCAATCCCGGAAAGCGAGAAACGTGGTTTTCGTCAAGGCCACCTTGCTGGCTGCTTTCGGGAACAACAATGTCGTTCTCTTCGCCGTTAAAAATTGCTTTCAGAAGCTCATTTGCCGTCATTTCGCCAACCCCCAGCAATGCGGTAATTAAACGCAAAGCCAGCGACAGCCGCCCTTTAACCAAATTGCCTGCTATCACCAACGCCAGTTTGTCGGAACCAAATTGGTATCGGCCGATGATGGCATGTGCGTACGTGGTGTTGCGGTTAAGTTGGCTAGGTCCGTTCAGGTTCTCAATGATGGCTGGAGCATTTACCTTTAGTTCTTCCGCACCATTTAGGTCATCGTATGACTCAAGGGCAAAAAATTCGAATATTTTTCCCAATTTGATCGTGTCGCGTTTATAGAAGCCGGGAACCGTAGTAGGTATTGTCAGGGGGATACCCCGTTTATCGAGCAGAAGATTGGCCTGCTGCGATCCCGAATGCGGTGTATTAATGGTAATCAGTTTATTGATGTCATTGTTGTACTGCATGTACCGGCCCTGGAGATAGATACGGCTAAAGATGCCGGCGCGGCTGTGCGCCAAAATATCTACTTTTCCCACCGACATTTTATTGCGGGCACAATTATCCACGAGGCTGTTGATACCGCTGGTAATAACATAACTGTAGTACTCTTGCGATGCCGCTGGTTCGCGGTGACGATCGTTTGGAAACCAGATGCGCAGTAGCCGGTACGGTTTGTAGGCTGGCAGAGCAGCCAGGGCGTTTTCCATTTTTTCAAACGACTTGATACTTGACCAAACGCCATGCGCCATTAAAACCGGAGGCAAAACAAACCTGACCGGAATACGGATCAGCACCTTTTCCGGCTCGGCATGAGTGTCCACGACTTCTATGTGCACCGTGCGTCCAACGCCATTGCCAATGGCGTATTCTTCGGGTAAAAACGCAGGATGGTTGAACAACACCCGTAAGCTGTCGGCCGATCGAAAATGTACCGCAAAAGATCCAAATTCCTTTGTCTCCTCACCTTTTGGATCTTCGGCCACTCTGAATTCGGCGTTAGCTAAGGCTGAACCGGTCCATTTAAAAATGGTTGCTTTGCCGCCATCGGCGGAGATTAATAGTGTATCGCGGTCAATTTTTTCCTGTGTGCTTCTGGAATCATACCGCAGCACAGCGGTTCGCAGCTCAGGAACATCCGTATAGATCTTATAATACGGCTTGCGGTTATACACAAACAAGTCACCCCTTTCAATTTTGTTGACGCCGGCCGATGTGGCAGCCCATATTGTTTGGTCTTTTGAAATAGCCACGCCAACGATTGAATTCGACGACAAGCCATTGGCCGTTGTATAAAGCTTGTAGGAACCTGGATTGGTATAGGCACCCCTTCCATCATAGACCAATAACCCGCTGCTGGTGGCAAAAAAAACTTCGCCGTTTTGGTTTCCGGTTATTCCATTGGCGCGGAAAATAGTGTTGGCCGGCAATACAGAAGGTACACCGATGTGATGCCAGCCCGTCGAGTCGAATACGGCGAATCCTTTGTTGCCGTTCATGGCAGCCCAGCCACGGCCCTTACCATCGCCGTAAAGGCCCCAGGGGCCAAAATCAGTGGTGCCTGCACCAAAGGGCACCGGGGTGTTGTTCTGGTCGTATTTGCCAATGTAGTCGCCGGCCAGGGTGTAACGCAGTATGCCGGCCGTCACCACCTGGCTGGCACTATAGCCATCCGATCCCACCCACATTTCCTGGCCCACCTGCGCAATGCTGCGGCAGGTTCTTCGCTTGCCGGAACTATAATTTTCGTCGCGGTAATTATTGCCAACACCAATGAGGATGCCTTCCGGATTGGGCAAATCCGGCCCTGTGACAAAATCGAAATTGACCGTATTGAACCGGCCCACAGCACCGGGGGCAAAATGGTAGCGGCCATTGTAATTTAAAGAAGCAACATAGGTCATCGAATCCTGGTAAGAAGCCGCACACCAGGGCCTGCCGGCCGAATCAATATGGACACCCAAAACGTTTCGGGTGGGTGGGCCCTGCCGGTTGAGCTGTCCAAGCACGGGCCTTCCGCGGTAATAAACTCTTTTGAGGGGCAGCTTCTGATCAATTTGATGCATGCCGCCCCAAAAATTCATGTTGTTGCCGGCGTCGGGGCTTCCATTGTATAAAACATAACCCGATGATGCCACCCAAATGTCTTTTTCTGATACAGCGATCTGCCGCAAAAAGCTACGGGTAAAGGCCGGTGACAACCCACTCCAGTTTTTCCATACCCGTTGGTCAAATTTCCACAAGCCACGGCCGTTTGTGCCGGCATAAATGTTTCCGTTTTTATCGGCAGCAATGCAGGTAAAGGCCGTGTCACGCTTATAGACTGTTACGGCAAAGGGCGGCTCCTGCGCAAAAAGGCGAGGCAAAACGCAAAGAAGGCAAAAGACAAATCCGGCGGCTCTTTTCATCACTGACAGTGTTTAGGTTTGCGAATAGCGAAATAGTTCGTTATTCAAAAGAGTCGGGATCAATAGCTTGCTTGATATGGTTGGGGGAAAGTGCGACGTTGGAAACTGGGATCGCCTGTCCGGAAACAGTTCGTTGAAACAGTTGAGGGTAAGGTAAACAAATTTTTGGTTTGCAAGAAGTTCCGCGCTAAAAAGGGTGCATTTCAGATTCACCGATGCGGTGGACAGCATTTTGGCCCGCCACTACCAGGTGGTGAACCGCTTTGGTTGGCGTATGGATTCCATTGCCGATGCCCTTACGATGCTGATTGGCATTCTTGGCGCCTGTTTTGCCAACCGTATTTCATACACTAACATTTTTTGATGCTGAGGGAAAGAAAAAGCAGCGCTAATCATCTAAATAAATAAAACGGCTTTCCTCTGCTTATCGAAAATAGAAAAACGGACGGTTGTTTATGGTCAGTCATGCCATAGACAACCGTCCGTTTTGTGGTGTTGTTTTCTGCGTTAACAACGGCCCCTTACGGCCGAACGCCGAGCGCCGCAGCAATGCGGTCAATGTTAGCGGCGACCTGCGCAGCGGTGAGCACCGGTGGGTAACCGGCGCTCATTGTAATGGGCACTTGCCGGCGAACAATTTCTCGGCCGGCCGTCCAATACAAGTCGGCCCATGTTTCGGAAAGGCTGTGCTCGAACATAGCCCCGAACTCCTGTGCACTGTTGGCCCGGTAGTACGTCAGATAATCGGCCAAGGCCAATGCATACAGGCAAGGCATTTTCGCTCTTGACTGAGCTGCTACGTCGGCCGGCGTAAGGCCAGCCGGCAGCGCCGCAGAACACATGGCCTCGAACCAACGGGCAACGGCACTGGTGCTCACCCGGAACATTTGCCCGTTGCCGGTTTGTAAAGCACTAAAGTATTTTGGCCAGCCAAATTTGCGGGCATATTCGGCGCCGATGATCCCGATTAACTGTTCGTTGTGCATCAAAAAACGGGCGGGTATTTGCGCCAGGCGATAAACGCGGTAGCCAAGGTTTCGCAGGTCGGCATCCGGTGCGGTCGTCGGAGAAACACATCGCCGTAGGCAAAAGAAAGATCAAACGAATAAGCCATGAGGCGCTGCAGGCGCCCGGCTTTTTGCTTGTCTTGTTTGATGATATAGTTAGCGCTGTTGTTTTCCGCAAACGAGGCAGAAAGAATTTCAACAACCAATTCCTTATCATCTGGGGTAGCTCTGATCATGCTGGAGCAGTGGCTTTCTTATAGCCGCCAAACTACACCATTCTGTTGTTTCTTCAATACGCCTGCACCGGGCCGGAAGGCTGACGAATCGTTTGTCGAACCGGTTTACGGTTTCACGGTCGTATATAGGATTGTATTTTAAATTGTTTATCCAGGCCTACAGCCCATAGCACCAGTCATTTTCGTTACACAAAAAACTTCGGATTATCACTCCTGGCTCTTATGAGCGGTTGATAACCCGAAGTCTTCGTAAAAATTAGACCGGCCGGTTTGGGATGGCCTATTTACAGTACAAACAACACGGAATGCCTACTAGAAAAAATAAACAAGTACCGAAATTGGCTGCACTATGCCACTACCAGCTTCGATGGTGCAACAAGCGCAAGCGACCTATCGTGTAGGGTCGGATGTGCGGACACCAAACCGCATGGCAATGGAAACCATGTTGTCGAAAGTAGAGCCGGCACCGGTATGATAGCTGGTTGGCAAAGGAAAGCGGCCGCGAAGCTCGTTGTGAAAATTAGTCCAGTAAAAATCCAGCAGTCCCCTGTCTATTTTATTGTTCAGCCATCCATTCAATTCGTTGGCAGAGGTAGCACGCCAGCCGGTGAAGTAGTCAACGAAGGCCAGCGGCAACAGGTAAAGGTTTTCGACGGTTGAGTCCACAAGGGGCGATGAATTACTGAACGTTCCCATGGTCATACCAGGCGCAAGACCCAACTCGCATAATTTGTTGACAAGCTCGCCAAAATCGCTTTGGGGATTGACGATAGTGTTTCTGATGGCCACCGAAGCCATAAACCGGTTGAGGCTGATCAGCTCAATGTAATAACTGCAGATAAGACCAATCACCGTTTCGTTGTAAAACAGGTAGCGGGAAGGCAGGCTGCGAATTTGTAATTGCCGGTACCCGGCGTAGCGTGGCGGAGCTGCCGACAGGGTGATACCGGAAGCAACCAGCCGGTCATACAACCACACATCGGGCGAAATGGCCGGATTGGACGCCGTGGTTGGCCCGACGGGCGGGGTGTTTTGCTCTACCAGCAAGTAGCCGTTGCTGTCGAACAACCGAAAAGCCCAGTCTCTTGCTCTTGCATCAAACAGAAAGGTAAGCGCATTTGCTATGCCTTCTTTGTAGGCCATGCCAATACTGGGTACCACTTCCTGGTAAAGATGATTGCCATCCGTTCCATAATGAAACCAATTGCCGCCGGCAAAATATTTATGAAACTGCGGATCGGTCATATCCTGCGTATGAAAAAATTCGTGCATAAAGACAGCTTTGCAGTATTCGGCGTTGGCAGCATTTAACTGAAAAAAATGGCGACCGAGGTACACAATTCCTGAATAGCTTCCGCCGGTGCCGGCATTGTTGTTCATAGCACAAGGCCAATAGTACTCTCGTACAACATTGCCGCCTGCGTCAAGCTGGCTCTGGTGGCAGCTGTTCAAGGACAAAGCATTTGCATTCAGGTTATGTTCATCGTTGTAGATAAACAGGGCAATTCGCCGGTCCCTGATTTGAAGAATGCGCCTGACAAAACCCTGCAAATGCTGGTCGCCGCCGCGGTCTGGTGCCCGCAGCAACGAAGCAAAGAGGTTTTGAACGCCGTTCATGCCCGGGGTTGCGCCAAACAGCGTGGCCAGTCCCCGGGCAAAGGAGTCAACGGCCCTGTCGGAAACCCGCGGGTAAGGCGAGGCCGATTGTGTGTTGGGCGCCGCGTAATAATAAATAACAATCTTGCTTTTGATGTATTCATGATCCGGCTGTGCCATGACAGCGATAGATGATGCAATGAGCAGGAAAAAGAGGAAAGACCTTGGTTGAATGATGTTTTGCATGACTGATGATTTTTTGTTTTTTGAGATGGACTTATCTGGCCGGAGGCGAATCCACATAGATATCGTCGAGCGAGGTTTTAAGCCGGCCTGTTTTCACGCTTTCGTTTTCGCCTTTTATCCACTCTATCTCGTATTCAAACTCGCTTTGATCTTTCGGCAGAATAAAGTCAATAATGCCGTTGAACATTTGCCTGCCAATGTTCAGGCTTGTTTGCTTGACCTGCTCCTCACCACCGGCAATCTTATAAAACACTCTTACCGTTGCACTGCGGATGTTGTTCTGGCGGGCTTTTTCCGCATCGGCAATAATGTTGACGGTGCGGCGCTTCACGGGTGCCTTCAGTGGAATAATTGGATTAACGGTGGGGCTCCAGTCGCTCTCCACAGTGGCGCCACCGAAAAAATTCCACACAGTTTTAAACTCGTAATTCAACCAGTTGCGGCGGTCGTTATCGCCGGCCCGCCAGCCGTACATCAGTTTGAAATTGTTTCCTTCGGCACCGAAATTTTTCCGATTAACCGTCAGTTCATCGGTAGTGATTTCGCCGCCAGCATGCTTCTTTCGCATACTTACCGACACGTAGTTGATAAACTTGTCGAAGTCCTGTGAGATTTCGCCATCAATAAAGCAAACCAGCTCCCGCTGATGGTAAAGCGGATCATTTGTATTGACCTCACGGATACAATCCCTGCAATTAATCTTACCGATATTGCCGCCAAATACCTCCGTAAGACTAGTTGTGAAAAAAGTTCTTGCCTCGGCGGTGTATTTACCTGTGTGCCGGATTGATTTTCGTTGGTAAGAAACCACCGCGTTCACAGATTGAAGAGAATTTTCCTGGCCCTGAACCGCCGTTACCGGCTGGGCAAAAACGACTGGAGCGTCACGTTCGGAAGGTGCAGGGCCAGTAGTGCCGTTGGCTACCGGGCGGGAAGGCCTTGGACCTGCCGGAATGGGTGCCGCCGTCGCTTCGCCGGTGGTTGTGCCACCTGAAGTACCACCAGCCGAACTGCCACCTGCTGAACCACCGTTGTTATTATTCGCCGCCGCCCGGGCATCGTTTTCTTCGCGGCGGCGCCTGTTTTCCTCATCCGTATAACGCCGTTCGTCGCGGTTCTCCTGCCGTATCTGCTGGTTTTCGGTACGCTGGCGGGCCCGTTCGTTGTTCAGTTGTTCGGTGGCCCTGTCCAGGTAACTTTTGCCGCCGTTCAGCGGCTGCGCCAGGTCGGTCCAGTTGGGCGAACCTTCGCGGCCGAAAGGCACAAAACACATGTCAATTAGTTTATTCGTAAGCAGCTCCTGCAGGCGCTGCATATTGGGGTCTTCGCCGATCTGCGTGATCTTAATACCGCCCGTTTCTTTCAATTGTTGTGCGGCGATGCCGATCTCCGCCTGCAACACCGGCGTTGCCAGTCCGGCGTTGAAGATGTCATGCTGGTAGATTTTATCCCACTCCATTTCAATCTTAAACTCCACCGGCGATTGATAGCCTGCGAGCGTCATGTTCAGGTTAAACGAAACATCCGGCGTGGCCGACTTCAGCGATTCGTGGAGGATGGTGGCATCGGTTTTATCAAGCAGGAAAGACACCGCCACCTGGTCGCCTTCAATCACCGGTGCCGGGCCCACGCCGAGTACGCGGTGCTGCCCGCCATCGCCGGTGGCGTTGGTGATGACTGATTTTGAAATCAGCGCCATGGTGCCGCCGCGATACGTTACGGTGCCCACAATTTTTCCCCGTGGGTTGATGTTGCGCAGTTCCTGTTCGGCGGCTTTGATTTCTTCGGGCGATACCGACAGGCCCACCATCAGGTGCACATAACCGCCACCGTTGCCAATGCTGGCTTCTTTTTCGTTGGCGCCCGAACGTACATTTTCCACGTAGCGGATAAACGAAAACCGTGGCCGCCCGTTTTCGTCGGTGCCCAGGCGAACTTTGTTGGGCAGGTAGTAATAACTGTTTGGGTCTTCTACCAGCGGAAAAAGCTTCAGCGGTCCGGCGGTCATCGGTTTGTCCAAAAGAATGCGCTGGACAAACTCCTTTTGCGCCAAAGCGGAAAAGGGCAGGCAGCCGGCGGCCAGGAACAATAGTTGGCAAATGATTTTTTTCATGGTTTACTTTTTTGAGAGAAAGAATCAATTGGTGACGATGCCCAGCACATCTTTAAACTTGTCGAGCACTTTATCGGCCGGTGGTACTTTGCCGCCTTCTACCGTGCCGGCGATCACCTTGCCGGTTTCAATGGCCTTTTGAAAAATTTCGGAAGTTTTATCGCGGAGTTCATCCGGAACGGCGGCATACACAAACCAGTCGCTTCGTTTGGGGCTCCATGCGGTTGCCAGGCGTTCGCCGTCGCTGGTGTAATAGATAAGGCGATAAACAAAGCCATCGAGATCGCGGTCGGTGTACACATTTTTTGTTACGAGGAAGTCCGATCCGGAGGCCGATAGCGGCACGGTCATTTCCCGTTCCTCGCCCAGTTTTTTATACCGCACCTGCAGTGTAGCCCGAACGATTTTTGCCTCCTTCAGCTTTTCCAGGTCGGTTTGAAATTCGAGCTTCTGCAATTGCAGCGGCGCGGCTAACGGGTTGGTTTCCCAGGTCCCTTTTTCCCACGCTGCTGTTTGCGGGTAAACGAATCCACCGGCAAAGCTCCACTGACTCTGGTATTCAAATTCCTCGGGATTGGTGTCTTCGCCGCGGGCATAGGTCAGCGAGGCACGCATGCCTTTTTTCGTCAGCGATTCTTTGTCTATGGTAAAGCGGTCGGTGAAGTCGCCGCCGCTGCTGCGGCGCTTGCGAACGTTCACCGTTACATAGTTCACTTCCTTGTCATCGAACATTTCCTTTGCACGGTCGTCGAGCACAAAATTCATGTCGCGGCGGGTGTAAAAGGGATCGTTGAGCAGCACCGAGGAAACGCATCGCGGATTGCTTTTCAGGTCGTTGTACCAGGAGGCAATGTCCTGCGTAATGTCGGCGCAGAGGTAATACGACATCCGTACGTTCAGGTTCAGTTCCTGCCGGCCGACCTGTGTATTCCGCACTAGCCGTTCCCGTACAAAGCGGTACGAGGTGCCGGATTTTATATCGGGCATGGCGGCTTCTTCTTCCGGGCTGGCCGGACGGTTCTCGCGGCTTTGTCCCAGGTCGCCGATCATCTGCGTCAGCACGGTCATAAAGGCTTCGCGGATGGGCTTTACTTTTTCGCTGTTCGGGTCCAGTTCGTCAAACTGAAACTCAATGTACTTTTCATCTATCAGCGATTGCATTTCTTTTCTTACTTCAGCATAACTCTGCGACGATACCGAGGTAGTGGACCAAAGGCCCCAGAGATAGCTGGTGGTTTGCCGGTTGCTGCGGTAGGCAGCGGAGTCCTTCTGGTATTTTTCGTAGATCTTTCGCCAGTTGATCACAATGCGCCCTTTCGCCGCCGGCATCAGCACCCGGAACTTAAAGCGCAGCGTCAGCGAAATGTCGGACTTTGCTTTGTCGAATGAATTGGCGATCAATTGGGCCGCGGCCTTATCCATGCGGGCCGCCGTGGCCACTTTGCCGCCGGGAAACACCGGCGCATCGCCCGAAACGTTCAGCGTTTGTCCCGGCGTGCTGAGCGAAGCCGATGTGAGCTTGTACGAACCTTCGCCTTCTTTTTCAACTTGTATAGGTCCCATCACTTTGGCGCCGGGTACTTTCTGGCGGGCCTTTTCCTGTGCTTCGGACATTTGCTTTTCATTGAGCCCCCACTCCATCAAAAAATGCAGCAGGGCGCCACTAACGCCGCCGTTGTCGTCGCGGGCATCGGTCAAAAATTTCATAAACAGAAACTGCGGCTCACCTCCATCATTGCGGGATAGCCGCAAGGCTGTCGGCAGGTAATAATATTCAGCCGTTTTCACACCCGGCCGGTCGCCGGCTTTGGCGTAAAGAATCACCTGCGTGCCATCGTTGAGCGTGACACTGAGCTTGTTTTCGCTGTCGAGCACTTGCGCTTTGGCAGTGGCGGGCAGCAGGCCGCTGAGCGCAGCGGCAATCAAAATGGAAAAGAACGAATATTTCATACAAATTGGTTGACTGATTTTTATAAGCTATCGCATAAATCCTTTTGTGAATGGTGAGTCGTGAGTGGTGAATAAACGGCCACTCCACTCAATACTCACCACTCACCGCTGCCCTGTTTTTTTGAGGCCGTTTGGCTTTTCACAAGGTGTCAATAAAGATGATTCCGCTGTTGTCCTGGGCTGTGGCCGTTTTTGGCGGAGCACCGTCAATGATCCAGGTGAGGGTATAGCGGTATCCCTGTGTGTTGAGTGGAAGGGTGATCTCTATTTTTTTGTCGGCGAGATTATCACCCGGCCGCAGCGTCAACTGCGCCTGCTTTTGTTCGCCAAAAAAGGGATACTCTACCTGCACCACCACAGCCTTTACTTTATTGGCCGCCAGCCTTGCACTGTCGCCATCTATCAGTATAGTCTTGCGGGAGAACGGAACGTAAACATTGATCAGCGGATCGGCGCCGGAAAGCCAGGGCGTGTGAAACGATTTGCCACCCACAAACTGAAAAGAAGTCTGGTACTGATAATTCAACCAGCGGGTGCGGCTGCTGTCGCCCAGCGAACCATACACCAGGGAATGCCTGAAGCTTTCTTCGTAGTTGTTTTTGTTCAGCATCATCTGGCCGATGGTTTCCGTACCATCGTCGTGCACCTTCTTTAAGGTCACCGTTACATTGTTGATCATGCGGCCAAACTCCGGTGCTATTTCACCATCAATACCTACAAACACATGGCGCTTTTGAAACAGCGGATCTTCCAGCGACACCGTGCGGAAGTAGCGGTCATCGCTGCCATAGCTATCCCAAAAATTGCCGATGTTAAAGGTGATGTAGTGATGCCGTTGCGTTTCGGCCCGGGTATTGAACGAGATGGTGCTGCTGCCGGTGGTCTTCAGGTCGCGCCAGCGAAAGCCGGCATTGAGGCCGATGCCCAGCCCACCGCCGGAACCACCGCCAACCAGTGCAGCAATGGCCTGCGTAAGCGGTGCACTGTTCTGCTGCCCGTTTTGTTCCGGCTGCGCCGGCTCAAACAGCATGTTCAGCAGCTTATTATAAACATTGCTCAATAACGCTTCGGAAGGTGCATGGCCGCCGGTTGTTTTCAGGCGTATGGCGTTCTTGCGCATCAGTTCCTCAATGGCATATTCGGCCTGCACGCTCACTACGTAAATGTTCACCCCACCTTTAATGTCGCGGGTCTTCCGCACTTCTTCCCAATCAATCGTCAACTCCGCGTCGTAGGCATCGGAAAGACCCGAAAAACTCATATCGAATGCCAGCGAAAGATCAGGGGTTCGGGTCTTAAAGCTTTCGAGCAGCAGCTTTGAATCTTTGGCATCCACCGAAAACGACAGCGCCATTTTGCTGCCGGCCAGCAGCGGAGCATCGCCTACGGCAAACAGCCGCTTTTCGCCCTGGCCTGTTTCCGGGTTCACAATGCTGGAGATTAGCGCATACCGCCCTTGACTGAAGACCACCGGGCCGTTAAGCCTTACATTTCGGTTACCGGTTCGTTCTTTCAATTCTTTTAAGGCCGCGGCCAGCTGCATTGGCTTTGTATCGTAGGTCACTAAAAAGCTAAGCACACCGCCGCCACCGGCTTTGGCAATGGACGAATTGCCTGCGGGCGTCCCGTCTTTTTCATCGTTCACGTATCGGATAAACGAAAACTCGGGCTGCCCGTTTTCGTTCAGTGCCAGCGAGGCGTTGTTGGGCAGGTACAGGTAAGCCGATGTATCGGAAAGGAGCGGAAAACACCAGAGGCCCGCAGCCCTCAGGCCACGGTCCATTTGCACCTGCTGGGCACAAAGGCAGTGGCAAAGCAGTAGCAATACCACCGGCAGGATGGCTCGAACGTAGTTCATACTAATTGGGTTTGATGGTGAGTGCTCAGTAGTGAGTGGTGAGTCGGACACTAACTGACCACTCACTACTCACCACTCACAAAAGGGGTATGTGGGTGAGCTCAATAAAAACGTGTCGAGGGTGGCGGCGTCAGCATGGCAAAACCGGTTTTGCCCGATTGTATATCAAACGAACGGATCATGTCCTGGCAGGTGCCGCCGCTATTATACCATTTCACGGTATAAACCACGGGTGAATCGGTGTCGGTGAACACCACCACTTTTGACACCGATTCGGCATCGCCGGGACGCAACACCAACTGCCTCAGTTGCCGGCTTTTTCCGTTTTGCATACCGGCAATGGTCAGCACCGCCGACACAATGCCCGAATCACGAAACAGGCTGCGGGCCGCATCAATCTCCAGTGTGGCTTTGCGGAATGGCAGCACCAGTGGTACAACCGGCTGTGCCGAGGTTAGCCATTTGTCTTTTTCGGCCGGCAACGAAATCACCTGGCTGGTGCCTTTTAATCCCCACTCCACCCGGTACTCGTACTGGCTCCAGTCGGCGCTGTTGTTGCCAAGGCGGGGATAAGCCAGTTCTTTCATGGTGCGCCCTTCTTTTACATCGGCCGTTTGAAACATCAGGTGCTGAAGATTCTCGGCACCCTCGGCGCCATATTTTTTGCGAAACGAAACGGCTACAAAATTCACCAGGTCATGGAAGCCATCGGCTGCTTCGGCATCCACCTGAAAATGCACACTGCGTTTTTGAAAAGCCGGATCGTCCATATCCACCACCGAAAAGTACCGCGGATCGTTGCCCAACTCTTTGTATAGCCCGGCAATGTTGCCGGTGGAACTAAAGGGCACCCGGATGGTCGTGGCCTTGCTTAAATTCAGGTAAAACGTATTCACCTGGATGTCCTTCCGGTTCTTCAGCACGTACTGGTTATCGGAAACATATTCGGTATTGTCGGCGCCGCCAAATACCTGCCAGAAGTAGCCTCTCTCCCGCCGGCCTGCCACCTGTCCCGCTTCTACCGCTGTTTCGCGTTGGGGGTCTTTTGCCCATCCGTTTTTGGCGTCGAACATTAACTCAATCAGCTTGTCGGTAATGATCTTCAGCAAGGCCTCCATATCGTTGCTTTTGATGCCAAGGCCGGCCGAGCGATCGAACACTTCTATCTTCAACGAATTGTCTTTTCGCAGATCGTCAACAATTTTTCGCGTTTGGTCTTTGGTAAATCCTTCCTGAAAAGACGTGAGCTTGCTAAAGTGCGTATAAACGGTGGACACATCGGCCGACACGGTGGCGTTGTAGCCTTTTACATACGCCTCGTAGCTGCCATTTACCGTCACCGATACATCCGATGCCGCGCCGGTGAGTGAGTTCCAAAGCAGGGTGGCGCCCTGCGGACTTAAGAGCGCCGCTACGGCCGCTTTTGAGCCGGGCGTGAACGGTGCCGTACCAGACATGAGCACCGAACGGGTAAAACTTTCTTTCCCTTCTTTGTTGGATAAGATTGCCGACACCACTTCGAACGAGGCCGGCTTGTCGCCGCCTTCGTTCTGCCCCACCGGTTGCGACAGTTTTACCTGTCCCACAATCTTTGCCGATGGAAATTCCTGCCGCAGCTTTTTTTCGATGGAAGCGATGGTATCAGCCGGCAGGTTAAACTCCAGCAAGGCATGAAAAAGGCCGCCGCTGGTTTCGCGGTTGCTGCCCACGTATTTGGTGCAAAGCAACTGAAACGAACCGTCGTCGTTGGTGGCCAATTTTGGATATTTCGGCACATAGTAATAGGCATTGGGATCGTCTTTGTCCTGCAAAAGCTGAATGCCGTTTATGAACCGGGCGCCTTCGTCGTACTTGGCTTGCGCTAATGCCGGCAGGCCGGCGCCGGCAAAAAAAGAAGAAAACAGCAGGGTTAAAAGGTATCGCATAAGGGATGTTTTTTTATTGTTATTGATTAGCAGGAACCGCCGGCATGCTGGCGGAAGAGGAAATATCAATGATGCCGTTCCAGTCAGTCCTTTCCTGCCAGGGCGAGGCTATACTATCGCCGTCTTTATACACTTCGATAACGCGGTAGCGGTAAGGCCTGTCAAAGCGAATGGCGTACGCAAAACGAATGCTGCGGGCAAAAACGTCGGGCTGTGTGGCTTTGAACGAAAGCATAGTTTGCACCTCGCTGCCATTAACGCTGGTAGCTTTTATTTCCAGCTTTTTCGAAAAAAGGTCAGGCCGTACGTCATTGCTGAAGTCGTAGCAATACACATCCAGCAGCGGATAAGCCGGCGGCAGCGATTCGTTCACATCAATTTTGCGTAACACCTGTGGCCATCGGTCGGCATCCACGGCCAACAATAAGGCATCCGCTTTCACCAGGAAATGCCGCACCGTGTCGCGACGGTGCAGGCTATCTCTTGCTGCCGTCAGTTCCGGCATTCGGCTACCGGCGCCTGATGCCTGCAAAAGGCCATTGGCGCCGGCTATGCCTGCCGTGTAAAAAGAATAGGAAAGAGAGATGAGCGATTGACGCTGCCTCAATGCCCTTTCAACTAGTTGCGCATCGGCATCACTCAGTCGAATGGTGTAGGTACGTTCTGCCCAGTAACTGTTATTCAGTACTGCTTCTTCGTTGCTGTTTTCCGTGTAGCCTTCGCCGATGGCGTGGACAGAGTCGGCTGCTCCTGTCATTGTACTCACCAGCTTCGACACAAAGCGGGTCACCGGCAGCGGGCGCAGTTCAATGGAGCCAATACGCTGCTGCAGCTGCTGCCGGATAGCTGGTAGTGGCAACGCCACACGTGGATCGGCCTCCATGCGGAATTGCAAAATATTCCGGAACAACACCTGGCCGGAGTTGCCGCGCCCCACCGATCCCGAAGCATGCATTTGCAGCAGTGTAAGGGCCGGCTTGCCATCCCGCTCCTGCGCCAGGCGAAACGAGCAAGGTTCGTAATAAAACAAATTCGCCTGCTTCATGTCTTTGTAAATGCGGTGGTTCAGCACCAGTTCAGGATTGTACAGAAGCGGCTGGGCCGTTGCCGGCTGCCAGAGAGCCAGCAACACCCAGCGCTTTAACAGGGTACGTTTCATGGACGGTTGCTTTGAGAGGGAAAAATTTGTCGCATGCGGGTTTTGCCCAGCAGCATTTCCTTTTCGGAAGCCATAAACCATTCGCTGGCCTCCCTGAATTCGCCATCGGCCGTGGCCATGCGCATCCGGTATTCAAAAGAGAGTGTGCCGTCGGTAGGCAGGTAAAACGGCCCGGCCGCGTATTCTTTGCTTTCGTCTTTGGTGATCTTCAGCGCCGGCAATTCTTTCACCACTTCGCCGTTGGGATCGAGCTGGCGCGAACGCACTGTGACAAGAAAATAAGAGGCGCCCAGGGAGTCGAACACTGCCGGCGGAATAATAAACTTCACCATCTGCGAACGGTTGCCCGATACGCCGCCGGTAACCGCATCAATCACTTTTTGATCGCAGGGGCGGCAGTCCATCACGTTGTAATCAATCCACATCATCACCGATTCCTGGTTATCGAGCCAGGCAGGCACCAGGGCCGGGTCGAAGGCTACCTGCGCTTTTGGCGCCACCACCGCATCGCCCAGCGACCAGGAATAAATCACTGGCGCTTTTGCCGAAGGCGAAACTTTCAGAATGTTGAGATACCGCAGCTGCAAAGGGTAAGGCAAGGTGTTGCGCCAGGCCTGTGTGCGCCAACTGATGGGATCGAGCGTGATCTTGCCCAGCGTACGGTTATCGGCCAGGTTGATGGTGACGGGAATCTGCTGGTCAATGATGGCTTCATCCTGCGGCTTCAACACCACGGAGGCCGCCAGGCCTTCGCGGGCCAGCAGGGCACTTTGGATAAACTCTTTGGTATCCGCATCGGTTTGCCAGGCCACCCGCATGTCATTCGAAAGGTCGGTGCTGCTTTCCACCATCACTTTCTCCTGCGGAATATTGTACTGCGAGGTGAGGGCCGTTTGAAACGAAAACACTGGTTTTTCCCGAAGGGGCAAGGGCAATACTCTTAGCTCACGGGAGGTGGAAAGATTGGCCCGCAACAGCGTTTTAATAAAAGACATTTCCCTTGATGACATGCCGGCGGTGAGGCTGGCCGACATGCGCACCGGCGCGATATTGTCTGCACTGCGGGTGCCGTATTGGATGTTAAGATCAAAGCCTTTTTCGGCCTCGGGTTTGGTTTTGTAGCGCAGGTGATAGTCGGCCGGAATAAAATAAAACACACCGGCTGCCTCGTTCTTATCGGGAAAGATGTTCATGTTGATGTTGGAGATGTCCTGCGGCCGTTCAATGTCAATGTCGGCCTTCAGGTCGGCCCAGAGATACAGCGGCCGGTTTGCCGGGCCTTTTGGTGTGAGATCAACCGGCGCCGAAGGGCGATTGTTGGCAGCCGCAGGAGCGGCCGCCGCATAATCCTTTAACGTAAATATTGGCGACACCATCAGCAGCAGCGGTGCGTTTTTCTTAAACGTGTGCGAATAAGTGCGGGTGCCACGGGCATTGTTAAAAACATCGGCAGCGGTAAGCGTTAAGGCCGCATTGGCATACGAAAGACTGATCGTACTTGTTTTAAAACCCATCTTATACACAGCGCCAAAACTGTTGTTTCCTTTGTCCTGCATCGGTGTTTTACCCCAATCGCAATCAGTGGGTGAGCATTTGCCAAAAACCTGCAACTGGTTGTTGCCGGTGATGACCAATTTTGTAATGCTGTTGGTATTGGCGTCGGTGTTCACCCAGGTTCCTGAGATGTCGTCGGATAGCGGCGCCAGGCCATGAAATTGCCGCAACCGGTGCAACAGGCCGGGTGCAAAAAGGTGTTGGAGGGATTTGCCGCCGCCGTTGATGATGGGTGCCTTATCTACCCTTTGCAAAGACTCCCTCGCTTTTATTTTTTCTTCGAGCTTTGGATTGTAGTAAAGTTTATCGGCTTTGAAGAGGATGGTTTTTTGCGGCACCACGTCTTTTACCTCCGTTTCTTTCAGCAAGGCAGCGCTGCCCACCGGCACGGGCCTTACGTTCACCACCACATTTTCGGGATCGAGGTCGGTTTTCCAGCGTTTGTTGAGGACGTAATTAAAAACCTGTCCGGGGCGGCCGGCTTCTTTGGTTATTTCGATGCGCAGAAAAGGCGATTCCAGTTCCTGCCCCCCTGGTAAAGCGGGATCAAGTTGCAGCATGCAGACCAGCGGCCCGGAACGGCCACCAAGACTGATCTCCTCGCCCTGAATGCTTTTTTGCCGCTGTTTTTGGCGGTCGGTAGCCACGAGTTTTACAAGGCCCTGGTCGTAGCCCCGGTACCACAGTTTTACCTGCAGTTCGCGTTCGCTGTCTTTTGTTACCACCACACTATCGAGGGTGCCCTGCACCCGGCCGCCGAGGAGGGAGCCGATGCCGGATTCCACCACCGAAGAAAGATCATCGAGCCTTACCAGCTTTTTGTTAAGAAGGCTGCCGGTTTGGGCAAACAGGCTGTTTGCCGTCAGCAATAGAAGAATGGCGCAGATTGATTTGTACCTGTATAGCATAATAGGAAATTTTAAAAATGCCCACGGGGTGCGTATTGAGTTTGATATCGGATTTCGGCGTTTGGGATATAGTCGGCAGGGAGGATGGAGAGGGAAACAGAAGGGGAAATTTTTTTTGGTGGCGGGCGGTTGTGGCGCACTGAAGCGTGATTGCGCTGGTGTAGGCGAAGGCTAGAACGCAGCACTCATCGGTTGGTAACGCGATAGGACTATTTTATAACCGCAAAGGCAAGGCAGCACGATGTGAACCGCAAAGAAGGGGGAATATTTTGAACCACAAAGTCACAGGGGCACGAAGTGGCACGGAGTCATATTTTTCGATTCGGCCAGGGCCTGAAAGGCCGGCACAATTAGCCCAGCCTGCAAGGGCTGGGTAAATAAGATGGTGAGCGAACCCCTAGCCCTGAAAGGGCGAAATAATGCTGCTGGTTTTGTAGCAGTGTAGTGCGCCTTTTCCTGGCGTTTATTGCCCCTTCCGAGGCCTGATGCTTCCTATTGTGAGCTTCCCCGCCGGTGTAGGCTGGCTTTGTTATCACGCCCCTTCAGGGCTTTGATCGAGGTATATTGTTTTTTTTCCCGGCCCTGGCAGGCCGGGCTAATTATCGCGGCCCTTCGGGCCTTGGCTTTTGGCTATTTATGTTTGCCTATCAAACCATCAACTTGTTGTTTGCGTTGCGAACCAAACCTTACCCTTGCTGTTTGCGTTTTGCTTTAAACCAGCAATTGGTCGTTATGGCTGGCGCATCTGGCTGGCAAATCACCTCTCCGCTGTTCGCACACGAATGCAAAACCTTCCAACCCACTGCTAAAACAACCACCGCATCCACAAACGATCAGGTAACAACTGCCGACTCCCTTGGAAAGGGCCGGGGGTGAGGCCTGCATCAACGCCGCTGTTCGACTCCTACGGAGTCGGGATCGCAACCGTCATCTTTACACCGGGTGTCACCCGGTGCTACCGGTATTCGACTCCTACGGAGTCTGTCTTCCATGCACTATCCCAGCCTACCTTCTCCCCTTTTTTGTAAACCGTAAACCGTAAACCGTAAACCGTAAACCGTAAACCGTAAACCGTAAACCGTAAAC
>CBDUBQ010000020.1:0-106238 GCA_965365435.1 uncultured Flavisolibacter sp. | reverse complement strand
TCGGCTTCAGTTGCGGGCTGATGAACATAAAATCCCGGCACAGCAGCAAGCCGTTTCCCGTTGGTAGTAAGCTTTTATTGACGCAATCCAGATGAAGGCTACGGATTAAATTCGTTAAATTTGCCGTATGAAAACGGTGACTTTAAATATTCCCGACACGTTGGACATGAACAGTAATGACGTGGCTATGCTTTTAGCAACGCGGCTTTACGAACAGGGGAAACTTTCATTGGGACAAGCAGCAGAAGTTGCAGGACTGTCTAAAAGAACATTTGCTGAATTATTAGGCAAGTATGAAGTTTCTATCTTCAATTACCCTGCTTCTGATTTGTCAAGCGATGTAGCCAATGCATAGAACAATTATAGCCGACACGAGCTGTTTCATTGTTTTGACAAATATTGGTGAGCTTCATCTTCTATATGCCGTTTACGGGCAAATTCTTACAACAACCGATATAGCCGATGAATTCGGCGAGCAACTTCCAGACTGGGTGACTGTTGAAGTAGTTCATGATAAATATCGGCAGAAAGTATTGGAAATGCAGGTTGACCGTGGCGAAGCGAGTGCAATTGCTTTAGCACTTGAACTACAGGACAGCACTTTAATTATTGATGATTACAAAGCAAGAAAAGTAGCGAAGCAGCTTGGAGTGAGTTTTACCGGAACACTTGGCGTTATCATCAAGGCGAAACTTACGGGTAAAATTCAATCTATCAAACCGCTGCTATATAAAATAAGGGAGACAGATTTCAGAGTTTCTGAGGAAGTTGAGCGACAAGCATTACGGCAGGCAGGTGAGTGACAAAATTAAGCCTACTGCCAACTGCGGTTTTGCGTCGGCGGGGGCGACCCAACGCAGCATCTGCAACATTAACGCTGTTCATCTTCAGTTGTCAGCGTGACGGAACGTAGGTGTTCAGATGAATAAAACTTTTACATTAGTAAAAGCATCGGCAGCAGTCCCGGGGCGACGGAACACGGAATGCCCCGCCGAACGCAAAGCCGAAAAACGTTGGTGGCAATAATTTTCAGACACCCTACATTCCGTAAGCTGACTGACAAATGAGAAAACTTTCTGAACTTTTTACCCTACTCTTATTTTTTAGTGCATGTGGCAATAAGATAGAAACAGCCAGTACTTTGACAAAGGAAGACTTTGACCGCTTGTATTCCTTAAAGTTGCTTGACACAAACGAACGGCTAAACAAGTTCTATTCTGAGTTTAAAAACAGCGTAGCAGGCAATTTTTATTCCGAAAAACGTTTAGCAAGCTATTGGTTGGACGAACGTGATACTGCAAAAAACAGGGTTGAATACGCATTCTACAAGGACATTGCGAAGATTGACACAGTCTATTATGCTGGTGCGACTTATTGCCCTTACATGCAAGTGACAAGAACCGACAGCAGTTCCTTCAAAGTTTGTGTTGACGGAAAAAAACAGGAAATCACAGACTTTTTCAATGACGCTATAAAAACATGGAAAGACAAGAGCAAACACTAAAAACGATTAAGCAGAAAGACAATTTAAAAAAAGGCGCTAAAGTGGCTCTGATTGTTCTGCTCTTCTATGTTGTCGGACAATCGGCGGCTGTCTACCAAACAAGGTATCAATTGGTAAGTCCGTTGATACCAAAAACCACAATTTGGGAGATAAGCAAGCAACTCATTTTCCACGCTATTGTTTCCGCAAGTGTAATTGGACTTTTCCGCCCTCGCTGGTTTTCCCGCACCTGCAGCCTGCCGTCGTTGTGTGTTGAGGCATAGGCTTGGTTCCCGGTCCACCAATGACCGCACCATCAGCAAGCCTGCTTTGTCCCTTAACTGAAACCCTTGCTTTTTCTTGTCCGGCGGTGGCGCCCTCATTCTTCCCTTCCAGCGAACGATACTCCATTTTATCTGTCGAAGGCCACTGGTTTAAAACTTTTTTGCCGTTCATTAGCAGCCCTGATATTTTATTATCTTACGGGTATGCCTCTTTACTTAGACGACACAACCCTGCAGGACCTTGCCATTTTTGATGCTGCCGATAACAACTCTATTTTCAGCCGGTTTAATTTTACCCAAACCAAAGGCGGCGAACGGTATTTGCAACAGTTTTTCGCTGCCCCTTTCAATGATCTTGAAACAATAAGAGCCGTGCAGTCTCTCATTAAAGCCTTTGCCCTGCGAGTGGAAAGCTGGCCCGCGGATATCGGCAACGGAACAGTGTTTATGATGGAGAAGTTTCTTAAGTACCGCTTTACCCATTTCCATGGCAAAATGCATTTTTTAGACCGGATCACATACCGTGTTTTTGGGCAGGATGATTACGACATGCTGAAGTTCAGCACAAAAGTGTTCGGCGATTTTTTCCGCGGCATCAAAAAAGTGCACGGCATTATCCGGGATGTGTCGCTGCCCGATCGGTACCGGCACCTGCAGGATAAAATCGGTTCTGTTCTGGCGCTGGAGGCTATCCAAAAGCTGGCCTCCACAGAACCAGCTCACTCTTTTACGGCTAAGGAAATTTTTTACTACTGCTTTCATTTACTCCGGCTGCGAACTGACATACATGACCTCATGGACATTTATTTTCGCCTGGAAGCCTGGTTTTCGATGGCGAAAGCCGTAAAGGATTATAAGCTGACGTTTCCGGAATTTTCGGGCAGCAAAGAACCCTACCTGGACGTAAAAGGCATCTATCACCTGTTAGTGGAAAACCCCAAGACCTGTGACGTTTCTCTCCATAACAAACATAGGCTGATGTTTCTGACCGGGTCGAACATGGCAGGGAAAAGCACCTTGATTAAGGCGTTGGGACTTGCCATTTACCTCGGTCATTTGGGCATGGGCATACCGGCGGCATCTATGAAACTTTCTACGTTCGACGGACTTTCGACCAACATTACGATAGCGGATGATGTAACCAAAGGCCAAAGCTATTTTTTTAAAGAAGTATTGCGGGTAAAGGAAACAATCGGCAAGATCAAAGACGGCAAAAAATGGATCATTCTGGTGGACGAACTGTTCAAGGGCACCAACATTATAGATGCCATGCAGTGCTCTATTGACGTGATAGACGGCTTCAGCAAAGTGGGCAATGCCGTCTTTGTCATTTCCACCCACCTGTATGAGATTGCCAATCATCTTCAGCATACCGAAAACGTCACCTTTAAGCACATGCAAACCGTCGTAGAAGGCGACAAGTTCCGGTTTACCTACCAACTGATAGACGGCATCAGCAATGAGCGCATCGGCCATCGGATTATGAAACAGGAGGGCGTCGTAAAAATGCTGCAGGAACTATGAGGCTAAAGGCGTAATTCCAAAAGCTGCCGCAGCCAGCCCATTTACCGCTTGGCTGATACCAGACAGAAAAAATAAAAAACGCACGACTGCCCCTTTCCTGCATTGCCGGCCCCTGCAAAAAAGAATTTTTCATGCAGAAGATCAGTTCTCACTGCCGGTGCTGCCAAAAAAAGAGGCTGGAAAACATCCAGCCCACTTTTTATCTATCCCTTACTGATCGGCTTCTATTATTCCTTTACCAACCTTCCGGTTTTCACCACATTGCCGTTTGTCAGCACCTGGTAAAACAATACGCCGGCACCTGCCGCTGGCTGTATTTGGCTGGTGCCTTGCTGCAATGTTTTTTGCAGCAGCAATTTGCCGTCGGCGGTATATAGTCGCAACAGGCTTTTGTCGCCGTCGTTCTGCACATAAAATCCGGTGCTGAATACCGTTGGATAAAGGGTAGTACCTCCGTTGCGGCCGCCGGTTGCCCAGGCGATGTTGCTGTATTTTGCCGGGCCGTTCGCCGTTATCAGTTTCAACCGGTAAAACACTTTACCGGTGCCTGTCAATACATCTTGGTACGAACCATTTGCCGCAAACGGCAAAAGGGCCACGGCCGAAAAATCGGTTCCGTTGGCAGAGCGTTCCACCACAATCTTTTCGCCTTCGTCGGCAACAATCGTCCATTGAAGAAGGTGGCTGTTGTTTCGCTTCACCAGCGTTAGCATATTTTGATAAACGGGCAGCACAGTATTGGTATTCAGCACGCCAAACGGCGAGAACGAGGTAATGCCGCTGCCGCTCCACGTGTAAGGATTGCTGCCGTCGGCTGCACCCGGCGCTCCCAGTTGCCAGGCGCCCGCTGTGTAGTGTCCCAGCCGGCTTTGCGTTCGGTCGAAGCTGGGCAGCTCCTGTGTCGCCGTCCATTGCAACTGCACCGTGGCATTGCTGCCGCCGGCCGTGCCTTCGGTAATAAACCAGCTGGCGTTCACCGCACCGCCGGTGTAGGGTGCGCCAGCCGGCGCGTCACCACTATAGCCGCTGTACACAACCGGCTGTACCCTGGCACTAAATACATCAGCTGTGCCGCTGTTGGTAAAAAGCACCGGGTTGTATGCGGCGGCCGAACCGATAGGGAAGGTAACACCGCCCGTGCGGCCGCCGGTGCCGATGTTTTGAATACGTAAAGCACCCGTGCCGTTGGTTACGATATAGTTGTTTTCGTTGGCAATAATGGTGGAAACCGCACCGCTGAGAACAACAGCCGAGCTGTTCGCCAGCAGGCGGGCAATGTTGGTCAGGTTCAGGGTGTTGCTCACTGTGAGCTCACCATCAATGGAAGCCGGGCCCTGCACATTCAGGTTGCCTGCCGCCAGAGCCGTTGCAAGCCGAACGGTATCGCCGCTGAAATTTTTCAAGACCAGCACCCCATTCCCGGTAACGGTTGTGCCCTGTAGGGCTGCATGAACAAACAAGGAGTCGGAGCCAGCGGCCAGGTTAATAGCGCTGCCCGGCTGCATCAGCACCCGGCCCGCATAAGCGGCCGCGCCATCCACATTGGCAGTGATACCGGCATTGAGGTAAACCGTGTCGGTAATGCCCGGCGGCATGCCGCTGTTCCAATTGGCACTGTCACGCCACCGGTCCCCTGGTTTGGAAGGATTAAATGTCATGTCGCCGTTGATCTCGTACAGGTTTTTGCCGGCATACGAATCGGAAAAAAAATACAGCTTGTTGGCCCGAACGAAAAAGCCATAAGGGTACGAGGGAACTTCTCCCGGTTGTACCTCTAAACGCCTGGTATTGGCAGCTGTGCCATCGCTTTTAAACGGCTCGCCGTTGGAAACATTGTCGGCATTTCTTGCATGAAACCAGGCGGCGTCTTTGTAAATTTTGAGGTACTGTGCATTACTGAGCGCCGTTGTAATGCGGGTGGTTCCTGCCACTGTGCCATCACTGCGGTAAAGCTTCTGGTTACCGCCGATCCAGTACAGGAAATTATTGTTGATATCGGAGTAGCTGCCGCTGAAATTCTCTTCCGTCACAAGGCCATCGGGCGTTAATTGGATCGTGCCGGCCACCGTGCCATCGGTGCGCCAGAGGCTTTTGCCGCCGGCCGATTTATTGCCCATAAAAAAGCAGTACTTGTCATTGAACCGAAGGTGAACGTTCTGTTCACTGCTGGGTGTGCCATTGCCGGCGCCGGGGTTTACGTCGGCCAGCATAAACGTGCCACCCGGCGTGCCGTCTGTTACCCAGGGCTCAATGCCATTGATGGTGTTGGTGGCAAAAAAGATAATCTTGTTGCCGGCGCGGCCAACGTAAGGCACGGCAAAAAAAGGTTCCGGCACAGGCACCTGCACAGTGCCGGCCGCGGTGCCATCCGTTTTCCAGAGTTTTTGTTCAAAGCCAACAGCCGCGGCAAAAAAATAAACGTCGGTGCCAAGAGAAATAAAGCTGCTTGGATTGGAGGCGGCTGTTCCCGGGCGAATGTCTTTTACCATATACGTGCCGGCTTCGGTACCGTCGGTTCGCCATAATTCTTTTCCGTTGGCGGCATCCCATCCCATAAAATACATCACATCGCCCACCACCGAAAAGTTTCGCCGCAGGTTTTTGTCGCTGGTCCAGCCAACGCCGGAGCTAAAGTTAAACGGGTTGAAGGCCGGCAGGGCTTTTACCAGCACGGTGCCTGCTTCTGTGCCATCGCTTTTCCAGATATCTATGTTGGCGACGAGATTGGGGTAAGCACCGGAGCCTCGCTCGGTAATGATGTAAATAAAGTTTTGGGCCGGCACGGTAAACTGAAAATAATCGGCGTTGATCTGTTTCACCAGTTTTGTTCCGCCACTGGTACCGTCGGTAACGCAAAGCCTTAAGGGCGAGCCGGTGCCCTGGTAAAAGAACTTTCCGTTCCATTCGTTGTTTTGCCAGATTTCCTGGTCATTGTCATCTGGTTCCAGTTCGGTGCCGCCAACGGCCTTAATAAGTTTGGCGCTTTGGGCAAAGCTGGCAACGGATAATAGCAGTAGCAGGGTAGTAGTGTAAAATTGACGCATAGACATTTTTGATGGGCTAAAAATGAAGGAAATTGGCTTCATCCAGATACGACGAACTGCGTATTCGCATTAGAAACAACGGGTTATTTCTGCTGTTTGTACCCATTCCTTGCTGTTTCCGATGCCCCTGGCTGGCATTGGCACTTGCGCTTCCTCCCCCGGTAGCCAGAGCCGCCATCGGGCACCTGCGGCCATTCTCTTCCATCCATGCCATTCGTATGGCGAAAAGACGGTCACTGCTACGGTCATTTCATCCGTACCGCTGCCGGGTAATTGGAAAAAAAGGGGCACCATCCGCGGATTTTTCCGGAAACGGCAGGCAAGCTGCCTGAAAATTTATCGGTTGTGTGGAAGGTTATCGTTACCGGAAGCTAACAGTAACACGGCTCCGTCAATTTTTTGTTACTTTCCGTCTGCCAGCGGTTTCACAAAACCGGTATGGCCGGATAAAACGCTATTACATCATCCAACCAATCTATTCACATGCGATTATTCCTGTTTTTCTCCGCTGTTTTTTTCTTTTCCTGCAGCGCCAAAAAGCCGGAAGGCCACCCGGCAACAAATGCATTGCACGGCACCTGGAAGCTGCTGACCGCCACCCTGATTGAAAACGGCGATACGACGATAACAGACTATACAACCAACCGGTCTTTTATCAAAATCATTAACAACACCCATTTCTCCTTTCTGCAACACGACCTTTCCAAAGGCAAAGACAGCGCCGCCAGCTACTCTTCCGGCGGAGGCACGTATTCGCTCACTGACAGCCTGTACACCGAGCACCTGGAGTATTGCAGCGCCCGTGACTGGGAGGGCCACGACTTTGCTTTTTCCGTGCAGCTCCAAAATGATACGCTGGTGCAGCAGGGTGTGGAAAAGGTGGAGGCCGCCGGTGTCAACCGCATTAACATTGAAAAATATGTGCGTTGGAAAAAATAAGCTGCGTAAAACCACGTTCTTTCTTGGCGGCGTCAACCGGCCATTTCAGGCTTGTTTTTTGCCCGGATGGAGGGGTTGATCTTTAGGAACGCCCTAACACATCACTTTCTTAACTTGCAGGTAAACATCACCAGTACATGAAAAAATCCTTTTTGCTCGTGGCCCTGTTTGCTTCTTTTTTCGCAAATGCGCAGTCGCTGAAAGAAGCCCTTTTTAGCGGCCGGCTGAAAAATCAACCCGGTACGGTCATTCGCAAAGGCGATGATCTGAGCACCAAAATGGATACCATTGCCCGGAAAGCTCCGGCAAGAGATACACTGGCGATTATTGCCGTAGCCAATCCCGCCGATTCGGCGGTTGGTAGGCCGGCAGCGGCCCTACCGGCGCCGGCGAACGGCACCGCCGCTAATCAGGCGGCGGCTGCACAGCCCGATGCGGCCATGGCACAGCCGGCTACCCAGCCCAACACTGCCGGCACTGAGGCCACTACTGCAACACCACCACCGGCTCCTGAACCTGAGGCGCCAAAGCCAAGAAGCAACCGCAATCTCTTTAAAGATTATATGGTGGACCTGGCCGCATCGCTAAAGGCCGATGTGATGTCGGCTAAAAAAGTAAAGAAGGGAAGCTATTTCGTCATGGTGGCCTACACCATCGAAAACGACGGCAAGGTGACGATCACCAACGTGGAGGTGGACCCGAAAAACGAATTTTTGCAGCAGCAGATAAAAGACCGGATGGATCAGGGCCTGCCACAACTAAACCCTGAGCTCAATTCGCAAGGGGTGGCCCGCCAAATCAAACGGACTTACAGCTTTACGCTCGACAAAGAATAAATGATTTTTTCAGGTAAAACCGGCCGGTGCAGATGTTGCGAGACAATGTACCGGCCTTTTTTATGCAGGGTTGAAGTTAATTCGAAACCGCCATTTAGGTGCGCTCGTTGCGTCAGCCAAAGCCGTCGGTGTCAAATATTTGCAGCAAAGCAGATGTAGAAAGGGCCCGGACTACGTTAGGGTTTGAACCGCGACGATTTTGGACGGCGGCATGGTAGTGCACCAACCACATGTGAAAAAATACTTCTATCCCCTTCAGCGGATGACCCATGCATCTTGATAGCGGTTTGGCACTAACCGCAGGTATTCTTACCATTCCATAACCTGTCAATCCTGTTGGCGGTTTACCTTCGCGGCCGTTTTGTGATATGAAAGCCAAACACGCCGTTTTCTTTATAGCCCTGGGTTATTGCTTCGATTTTATTGCCGGCTGGCTCAAAATTGTTCACACTGGCGGTGCCCGGGAAGTACTGCTGGCGGCCCTGCTGCTCAAGTTAGGTGGCGTGGTTTTGCTGGCCTGGAAGATTGTTCGATATCCGGGTTTCCGGAAATTTCTTGACAGTTAAAGGGGCAAATCCGCTATCTTTTCTGTTAAAGCCTTCAAAAAACTGCTTGAAAGTTTGTCAGGTCGTGTACTTTATACGCAATTGACATAAATCAACATATACGTAGTTTTCCGTTTCAATTTCGACGTCAGTGGGGTTGATATGTAGGTTTCTTTTTAACTGTGCCAACCTGACAATACGGCAAAGGGTGCTCCACCGGGGTTACCTTTTTCTTTAATTTGTATTCAGAATCAAATATTATTCTTCAAATGATCACGAAAACATACTTCAAGACCAAAGATTACTGCAAGGTTAAGTTTACTGTAAAACCTGAAAACGCCGAAACGGTAGCTATTGCCGGATTGAACGGCGACTGGGAAAACTTCGTTACCATGACGAAGAAAAAAGACGGTTCTTTTATTGCCGAAGTGTCGCTGCCCAAAGAAAGCCAGCACGAATTCAAATATGTGATTGACGAAAAAGAGTGGGTAAACGAACCGGAAGCCGACAAAGAAAATACCAACGAGTTTGGCGGAAAAAACAGCGTTCTCGTTCTCTAAAAAATTTTACCGGAAGTCAAAATTCAGATGGTGAAACGGAAGCCTGCAAAGGTTTCCAGGGGATTTTTTGCCCTTGCACCGCTGGGTTTTGGCTTCCTGCCATGTTCGGCTGTTAATTCGACCGGTATGCCTCTCCGTCGTGGCGGGGCTGGCGGCAAAGGCCTGTTCTTCGTTCTCAATCAGCAAGGGTTGCTGCCATTTTCGTGGCAGCGTCTCAAAAAATTGTCGAAGCCAGCCTCGCTGTTTTTACCAATCAGTTGCCGGTAGGCTCACTGCCCGTAGCAACGGACGGATTGTTGTTGAGGGCCCTGGCAATAACACACGCTTCTATTCGCCTCCGGATATTAGGTGGGGCTTTTTGTGCGCTTTCGCCTAAGTCCCGGGCTTCCGGCCCGTGCCCGGCATTCTGCCAATTATTTTTTAATACGATGCCACGAATGAAATCATTTCGTAGTTGCTGAAAATCTTTTGTCCTGGCAAGAAGATCCAGGCCAGATGATGTATGATACCAACCCGCCATCAAGGTGCGCCCGTTGTTTCAGCCGATGCCGGCGGCGCCGAATAGCTGTGGCAAAGCAGAGGTAGAAAGGGCCCCGACTCCGATAGGAGTCGAACAGCGCCGACTGGAAGGCGGCTGAGTATGCACCCACCAACCCGAAAAGAATCCCTCAAGCAGCTCCGCACCTTTACGTGGATGAACCATACATCTTGATAGCAGTTTGGTCAAAGGCTTCCTCGCCTGCATGAGCGATAGCTGCAATAACCATTTCCCGGCCGAAAAATTCCGGGCAATAAAAAAAGCCCGGCTGGGCTTCAGAAAAAAGGCTAACAGTGAACGGCCGCTAACCCACTTTTTCGTACTGTGCTGTTAGTGCCGCTTTAAACTGTTCTACCGCTACCGCCGTTTCAAAAGCTGATAATTGAGCCTTTACCGTCAGTTTACTGGTATCTATGTAATAAGCGGAGGCCTGAATCACTTTCAGGTACCGGCAAAGGTCGGCGAGATCGGTAAACTGCAGCACGGTCATTGTTTTCATAACGCAAAAGACAAGAAGCTAAAGTAAGAAGTTGATGTGTACAACGCACACTGTGGATAAAAAACGTCAGCACTATGCTCAAATCGGCGAACCGCCGGTGTTTTCCACAAGAGGAAAAGGGACTTTTTCTTCTATTTTTCCTTATACCGATAACCATCGTCGCCGCCCGGAAAACGCCAGTGCCCGCCAAGGTTTACCGGCCTGCTTTACCCCAAGGCCTACCCGCAGTTAATGACATTATTTTTTTTCCGGAATAAAAGAAAGCAGTACATTACTTCTTCATTGATACGCCCCCTTACGAACTGCCTTTTCTCCTGCTCTCTCATGATCACTCCCTCAGCCCTTCCGGCCAGGTCCGGAAACACATGGCTGGTTGTTCAGCTCTAAATATTCGACATGCGACAAAAAGATTTTGGAGGCGTACAAAACGATCCGAAAGCGCTGCGTCAGCAGGTGTCAGAAAAGAGTGGGGAACCGGATAGGAAAGACGATTTTTTGTTACAACCTCCGCAGCTAACCTTGCCAACGGGTGGCGGTGCTATCCGCAGCATAGATGAAAAATTCAGGGTGAATGCCGTAAACGGCACGGCAGGTCTTTCCATTCCTTTGCCGTTTTCCGCGGCCAGGGGCTTTGCGCCTTCTCTGTCGCTCGATTATGACTCAGGCGCAGGCAATGGTATTTTCGGCATGGGGTGGAGGCTGGCGCTCGCTACCATAAAACGAAAAACGGAAAACGGGCTGCCGCAGTACCACGATGCCGCCGACTCCGACACCTTTCAGCTTTCGGGCGCCGACGATCTGGTGCCGGTTTTCCAAAAAGATGATAACGGCCAGTTTGTAACCGATGCCAACGGCCGGTACCAACACCACGAGTTTGACCATGCCTTCGGCACCACTACCTACCGGGTGCGGTATTACCGTCCACGTATCGAGGGTGTTTTTCTGCGGATAGAACGATGGACGGCAAAGGACACCGGCATTGTTTACTGGCGCACCGTCTCGGCCACCAATGTTACCACGCTGTTTGGCAGCACCGAAAACGGCCGCCTGTCGCAGCCGGGCAATGATCGCAAAACCGCCGAGTGGCTGCCCGAATTTATGTATGACGATAAGGGCAATTGTGCCGTGTATGAATACAAGGCCGAATCGGGAACCGGCATGGACGAAGTGGCCTTGTACAATAAAAACCGCCTCAGCGGCAACGCCCCGTTTACTAACCGGTATCTAAAAAAAATTCTTTACGGCAACATCACTCCTTTTGCTACCCACACCGATCCGGTACCAACCGATTTTATGTTTCAGACCGTGTTCGACTACGGCGAACATGATCTGCTGAACCCGCCTTTTGCGGAGGTGGCGGAGTGGCCTTTTCGCACCGATGCTTTTTCCGATTACCGCGCCGGCTTCGAGCGGCGTACGGCCCGCCTTTGCCGGCGGGTGTTGCTCTATCATCATTTTGCCCAACTGCCGGGCGGCTCGGCCGTGGTCAGGTCGCTGGACCTCACCTACAGCAACAATGGCGCGGAAGGCTTCACGTTTTTGCGGGAGGCCTGCTTAACCGGCTACACCAGGCACGATGATGGCAGCTACACACAAAAATCATTTCCGCCGCTCTCGTTCGACTACCAGCCGCACCAGTGGAATCACCGGGTGGACACAATAGCACCTGCCGATCTTGCCGGGGCGCCGGCTGGTATAGATGGCAAAACCTGGCAGTTGATTGACCTGTACAGCGAAGGCTTGCCGGGCCTGTTGACGGAACAGGCGCAGGCCTGGTTTTATAAAAGAAATTTGGGCGAGGGGCATTTTTCGGCGCCGTTGATGGTGCGGCAAAAACCTTCCTTTGCCGGCTTGGCGTCGCGGCTGCAACTGATGGAGCTGGAAGGCAACGGCGAAAAGCAGGCGGTGCACTGGCAGCACGAACCCAAAGGTTTTTTCGAAGCCACCGATGAGGAAGACTGGCGGCCCTTCTGCGCCTTTGAGCGGCTGCCTTCCATTGATTTTTCGGACAGCAACACCCGCCTCGTTGACTTAAACGGCGACGGGCAGGCCGACATTCTTATCACCGGCCAGGATACAGTTTGCTGGTACCCGTCGCAGGGCAAAAAAGGCTTTGCACCACCCGAAACCATTAGCAATACCTGGGATGAGGAAAAAGGCCCCGCCATGGTTTTTGCCGATGGCACGCAGTCCGTTTTCCTGGCCGATATGTCGGGCGATGGGTTAATGGACCTCGTTCGTATCCGCAGGGGCGAGGTTTGCTACTGGCCGCAATTGGGCCATGGCCGTTTTGGCGCCAGGGTAAGTATGGACAATGCTCCGCTATTCGACGAGGATTTTGACCCCACATTTGTAAAGCTGGCCGATGTAGATGGTTCAGGCACCACTGACTTAATTTATCATGGCCAGAACAACTTCCGCATATGGCTTAACCGGCAGGGCAATTCATTTTCGCCGGAGCCCAAAATCATCGCCACAGTTCCCGGTTTGGATAACGAAACCAGCATAACGGTGACTGATCTTTTGGGAACCGGTATGGCCTGCATAGTCTGGAACAACCCGGGCCCCGGTGCCGGGGCGACGCCCCTGCGATACATCAATCTTTTTGACAACAAAAAGCCCCACCTGCTGACGGCCTACCGCAACAATTGGGGCAAAGAAGTTGCCCTTTCCTACACGCCGTCAACCCATTACTACCTGGCCGATAAAAAGGCGGGCACGCCCTGGCGCAGCCAACTTCATTTTCCTGTCCACTGCCTGTCGAAGGTGGTGGTGTATGACCGCATACAGAAAACCCGGTTGGCCAGTGAGTACACTTACCATCACGGCCATTACGATAAGGCGGAAAAGGAATTTCGCGGCTTTGGGCGGGTAGATCAGAAGGACGCGGAAACAGTTGAGCATTTTGTGCGGCAAAGCGGCGGCATGGCCAACAATGCCGTGGAGGCCGGCCTGCACCAACCGCCTGTACTCACCAGGACCTGGTTTCATACCGGCGCAGCGATGGCCAATGACGGCCAGGCGGAGTTCGACGACTATTTTACCACCCCCGCTGCCGGGGAAAATTGGCCACCGCAAACGACCCTGCCTTCCGGTCTCTCGCCCCACGGGCGGCAGGAGGCGCTGCGTGCCTGCAAAGGGACATTGGTGCGAAAAGAAGTGTACGCACTGGACGATGATGCCGTCAGGCGGGAGATACCCTACCTGGTAGAGCAGCATCGCTGCACGGTGCAGTCACTGCAGCCGAAAGGAGGCAACCGCCACGGCGTTTTTCATTCGCACCAAAGCGAGGTCCTCACCTGGCATTACGAACGGAATACCGCCGACCCGAGAATCTCTCATCAACTCACGTTGGCTGTGGACGAATGGGGCAACCCCCTGCAGGAAGCGGCAGTCGTTTATCCCCGCCGGCCGCAACCGGGCAATGCACCGCAACAGGCGAAGACCCAGGTAGTCTATACGGAAAAGGCGTTTACAAACGCAGTAGAAGGAGTGCTCGATTACCGGGCGCCGGTGCTTTACAGCACAAAACATTTTGAGCTAAGCGGCCTCACGGCACCAGCGCCTTTTTTTGAGCTGCCGGCACTGCGTGCATTTGCCACCAGTGCAGCGGTCATCCGCTACCACGAGGAGCCCGATGGCAGCGAACAAAAACGGCTGGTGCAGTACCATCGGCGGCAGTACCGCAACGATGCCGGAACCATCGCCCTGCCTTTCGGCAACATCACCGCAAAGGCGCTGGTCCATCAGTCCTTTCAGGCCGCTTTTTCGCTGCCAATGCTGGCGGCTGAATTTGGCAGCAAAATTCCGGTAGGCAGTTTGCAGGCAATGCTTACCAGCCCAGCAACTGGCGGCTACGTGTTGGCCGACGATATCCTGTGGGCGCCCTCCGGCACCCAGTCGTACGATGCAGCGCATTTTTATTTGCCGGTACAGGTGACCGATGCGTTTGGAAACAGCACTGCCATTGCCTACGACACTGATTATTTCCTGTTTATCAAAAAGCTGACCGATGCGGTGCAGAATGAACGTTCGGTGGAGGGTTTCAATTACCGCACACTGCAGCCCTACCGGTTGAAAGACAGTAATGATAATATAAGCGCCATACGGTTCAATGAGCTGGGTCTGGTAACCGCCACCTTTCTCATTGGTAAAAAAAGCATGGATGAAGGCGATCAGTTTGACGACGCGAAAGTCGAGCCGAAAGACGCAGCGGAATTTCCATCGGTACAAATCAGTTATCAGTTAAACGAATGGCACCTACAATCAACCGCTCCGGGATTTGACCCGGGCATTGCTAAGCCCCGGCCCGTTTTTGTGAAGGCAACAAAACGAGATACGCATTATGGCGCCCATCCGCTGCATCAGTCGGCAATGCTGGAGAGCTATCTGTATTATGACGGCAGCGCCAACGTATTGCTGACGAAAAATGCCGCTGAACCCGGCCCTGCCATCCAGGTGAATGCTGATGGTACCGTCACCAATATTGCGGATACATCGCCGGCTTTGCGGTGGGTGGGCAACGGCCGCACCATTCTAAACAACAAGGGCAAACCGGTAAAACAGTACGAGCCTTATTTCAGCACAACGCCGGCTTTCGACGATGAAAAGGACGTGGTGCACCTGGGGGTGACGCCGGTATTGCATTACGACCCCTTGGGACGCCTTGTGCAGACCGACAACCCCGGCGAAACATTTCAAAAAACTGTCTTCACACCGTGGCTTCAGGCCATGTACGATGCCAACGATACCGTAAAAGAAAGCGGTTGGTTCGCGGCGCTCGGAAGCCCCGACCCGGCCTTGCCCGAACCGGCCGAAGAGGCCGCAAGAGCCGCCTGGCTGGCTGCGAAACATCACAATACGCCAACGCTGTCGCACCTTGATACATTGGGGCGTGTTTTCCTGGTAGAAACGGATAATGGCTCCGAAAAAATCCAGCAGCGGACGGTGTATGACAGCGAAGGCCACGAGCGAGAAGTGTGGGATGGGCTGAACAAGAAAGTGGCGGAGTACCGGTACGACATGCAGGGTCATAAGATCAGTCAGCTTTCGCCCGATGCCGGCCGCCGCCTGATGCTGGCTAACGCTGCCGGGCAGCCGCTGTTTTTATGGGACGACCGCGACCATTTTTTCAGTTACACCTACGATGCTTTGCAACGGCCGCTAACGGCAAGGGTGAGCATTGCCGGCGCCGATGCGGTTCTTTACCAGAAAACCAGCTACGGCGAAGGCGCAGCGGCCGATAAATCGCTGAACTTAAGAGGGAATGTTCACCGGCAGGCCGACCAGTCGGGCATGGCCGTCAATGCCGCATATGATTTTAAAGGCAATCTTTGCCGAAGCAGCAAGCGGTTTGCAACGAATTATAAAACAACGCTGAACTGGAGCAATGAAGAGGCTGTGGCACTGGAAACAACTTCGTTTGAGAAAGAGGTTTTTTACGATGCGCTGAACCGGCCCGTCCGCCTGGTGGCGCCGCATGCATCGGGCAGTGCGGCGGATGAGATTTTCCATCGTTATGCTGTTTCCGGCCACCTGGCCGGCGTGGATGTCAGGAACAAAGGAGCGGCCGCAATACCTTTTGCCGTTTCCATCCAATACGATGCAAAGGGCCAGCGGGAGAGCATTCGCTACGGCAACGGGACGGTGACGCAGTACACCTACGAAAAAGAAACATTCCGGCTGAAACGCCTGCAGACCACCCGGAATGCCGGCGCTGTATTACTGCAGGACCTGCATTACACCTACGATCCCGTTGGCAATGTTACCGCCATACGGGACGATGCCCGGCCGGCCGTATTTTTCGATGGCGAGAATGTGCAACCCCTCAGCCGCTTTTCTTACGATGCCATCTATCAACTGGCATCGGCCACCGGGCGGAAACACGCCGGGCAAACAGACCTGGCCCACCAGCGGGCCGACTTCCGGTACGGCTATCATCCTTTCATCCCATCGAATACCATTCATCCAAATGATTCGCAGGCTTTCCGGAACTATCGCGAAGAATACACCTACGATAAAAGCGGGAATCTGACCGAACAAAAACATACGGCGAAGGACAGCAGTTGGACGAGAACCCTCACCGGCAGCGCAACCCGCAATCAGCTTGCCGGTACCACGGCCGGTGGCTTTTCCTTCAACTATACCTACGATGCCCATGGCAATCTGCAAGCCATGGAACACCTTGCTGCCATGGTGTGGAATTTTCGGGATCAGTTAACGGAGGCAGACCTGGGCGGCGGCGGCAGGGCTTTTTACGTGTACGATGCCACAGGGCAGCGGGTACGAAAGGTCATTGAACGGTTGGGCGGCGAAAAGAAAGACCGTCTCTACCTCGATGGTTTTGAGGTGTACCGCGAAAGCGACGCCGGAGGCACGGTAACAACGCAACGCGACACCCTGCATGTCACAGACGATCAACGGCGCATGGCCCTGGTGGAAACACCGGTCATCCAACCCGCCGGCAACAACGAATCATTCATTATTCGCTATCAGCACGACAACCACCTACATTCCGCAACGCTGGAAGTGGACGAAGCAGGGCTGATCATCTCTTACGAAGAATATTTTCCGTTTGGCACTACGGCTTATTCATCCACCACATCGGCCAGAGAGGTGGCGGCCAAACGCTACCGTTACACCGGTAAGGAAAGGGACGAAGAAAGCGGCCTTTGTTACCATGGCGCCCGCTTTTATGCCCCCTGGCTATGCCGGTGGACGGCCGCCGATCCCATTGGCATAAAAGACGGGTTGAACGTGTATCGGTACGTGAGCAATAACCCGGTAAAAAAGGTGGACAAAAACGGCCTGCAGGAAGACGACCTACGGTTTCGGCACCGGACGCCATTGGTAGGTCCCCTGCGCCTTGATGACAGCGTGCTACGATGGCGGCCAACGCTGCCGGCCGCCGGCGATGGCCCTGCGGCAGATTCTTCCGGCGTTACCTCCGGACGGGTAAGCGTATCGGGCGATTTGCACGTGGCGCCGCTCGACGCCAGCGTGCCGGTTTCGGTGCATGCCGATACCACCGTGCGAAGCTTTGGCGAAGGACGCCTGAGTTTCGATGCCAGGGGCCTTTTTACCACGGGTACCATCGGCAGCGGCATATGGGCTTCTACCACCTTTCAGTTGAGCGGCAGCATGCCCGAGGTGCCGCGCCTTCGGCTCGACGACGTTCCCGGCACCCTCGGCCCCAACCTGCCGCGGACCACGGCCGACCTTCGGTTCGACGGTTCGGTGCAGGCCGGCGGCTTTTCGCTGGGCGAGTACAGTGGCACCGCCCACCTGCACCGCGGCCGCTTTGAGCTAAATGCCGACGTACGTTCTATTGGCAGCATCGCCCAGGTGAATCTATCGGGATCGGGTACACTAACGCCCGGCGGCGGCGCCGATCTGCAGGCATCTGCCCGTTTGCGGCTGTTTGGCATTCCTTCCCTTTCGGCCAGTGGCAGCGGCTCGGTATCGCCAACCGGCGAGGTGCAGTTTGGCGGTACGTTCTCCGGTTATGTGCCGCCGGTATCGTACGCGTTTGGCCAGTTCAATTATAGTTCACGGGCGGGCCTTTCCGGTTCGGCTACGGTATTGGGAGCCACCTACACACCGTCCATTGACGTCCGCGACCCATCGCCCCTGCCGGCAATCATGCGGGAAACCCTGCGGCTGCCGGCCGATCCCGAAGCACCATCGGGCCTCACCATCGGTGCTTCGCACTCGTGGATGAGCCGCGGTGCCTTCGGACATATATCGGGTGGCTGGATGCCCACCACCGACGACCCGGTGCGCTTTGGGGCATACGCATCGGTGCCTTTTTCTTTTTTCTGAGCGGTGCCTTTGCCAGTGGTGGTACCCGTCAAGGAAATCATCGAACAACAGATTGCTTAACCTTAAACGATATACATATGCCAGGACCGGCACTTCACCATCTCATCGCCCAACGGCTCACCACCAGCATTCGCTGCGGTACCGGGTTGGGCCGCAATCTGTCCCGCCCCGATTACGAGGCCTTGCAGGCTTTGCTCGCCAACGCCGGCAACCATCCTTATCTCTACCTCGGTTGCCAGGGACCCGATTTTTTCTTCTTCAACACCAAAGACATGAACCCCACCCTGGGAAAGTTTGTGGAGTTCTACTACCAGGTGTACGACTTCATTGAAGAATTTAAACAAACACTGCTGAAGGCCGTTCCCCAGCCGGTGCTCGATGCCCTCGAGGCATTTGATGAAACCATAGAAGACTCGATGCTGCTGAGCGGGTTGAAGCAAACCTTTGATGACCTTAACAAGTTGCTGAAAGGTTTTTTGGCCAACCTGATGGGAGCGCTCAAAAGGTTTGTCTCGGAGCCCACCCAGGATCATCACGTGGGCCAGTTGAATGTCAACACCACACCGCAGGGTTCAGCGTACCGGTTTCAATTGATCCATCTGCCCTATGCCAACGAGCAACTGGCGCTGATGGCGATGACCGAAGCGGAGAACAAGCCCATGCAGCGCACGATCTTTAACCTGCCGATACCTGATTTTGGCTGGCAGCGCGGCGAGGCCGCTGGCATCAACCTCGTGGCCACTAACCTGGTGAATGGCGAAACAAAAGTGGCATTACCCTGATCGTAACGGCATAAAGACAAAGCCTGCATTCTTTCCAATCCATGAGAAACACTGGCTAACAATCCTTTTTACCAAACCAACCATCGAACAAAACACTCTACTATGCAACCGCTCAAAGCCCCGGTAAATGCATCGAGCAAACCCGACGTAATTGCCAACCTGCAAGAGGCCTTACAATTTATAGGACAGCAACTAAATCCCGATGAAGTAAAAAGCAAGCATTACGGCGATACCACCCGGCGGGCTGTGATGCTGCTGCAGCGTGCTTTCCGTTTGCAGGAGAACGATGGTTTCATAGGCGAGCAGACCGCCCAACAATTGAACGAGTTTTTAAAAGGAAAAGACGCATTTGAAGAAAAGGAATTTCGGCTGGAAGTGATCGTTGCAGAAAATCCCGCCGGCAACTTTATAGCCAACGCCGTTGTGGAAGCGCTGGCGCTGAATGCCGCCGGTGCACCGCTCATTATCACTAAAGCAGAAACGTCGGCGAACGGCATAGCGCTGCTCGTGTTCAGGGAAAGGGAGGTAGGGCAATTCCCTGAGGTTTTTTTTCGCGTATTTCTTGGCAACGAGCAGTTGGCCGATACGATGGATACGCTGCGCTGGAAACCGGGTTCGCAATCGCAGATCACCATCACTGTGGAACGGGAAGTGGAGGAGAAGCAGTACACCGTAAAAGGAACGGTGGTATCGGCGGAAGGTCTGCCGCTTAACGGCAAGCAGGTAACGCTGCTGGTTAAAACCATTGATGGCGAGAGCACAGCCGGTTCCGCCACAACAGACCCCAACGGGACCTACACCATCACGTACCGCCAAGCGGCAGCAGACAAGCCCGATCTGCAGGTGGCAGTATTGGAACCGGCCACAACGGCAGCCGTAGAATTAGGTCGTACGGCTGTAAAATACAATGCAGGCGAAAGCGAAACGATTGATGTGGTGATTGCTTCGCCCACCTCGGGCCGCGCAACGGAATTTGACCGCCTGGCGGCCGATGTGCAGCCCCATCTGGGCCGGCTCCGCTGGGCCGATTTACAGGAGGGTGATGGCAAAGAGCAGGTCACCTACCTGTCGAACAAAAGCGGCTGGGACCCCAGGGTAATTGCCATGACGGCACAGGCCAGCCGCCTGGGGGCGACCACCGGCATTCCACCGGCCCACTATTATGCATTGTTCCGGGCGGCTGAAAGCGAGCAGGTGCTGGAAAAGCTGTCGCCGCAGGACGCCGGTGCGGTGCTGCGGAAAGCAGCCGAGGAAAAAATGATTCCGGAGGACGGACGGATCGAAGAAACGGTAAAGGCGATCCGGAATCAAAACGTCAATTACCTCTTAAGCAGCCAGTACAAAACGGGCCTCTCCGATCTCAACAGTGTGCTTTCGCTGCGTCTGAACGATCCGCAGAAACGTGCCTTTTTGGAAACAGCACAGGAAACCGGCGGCGATAACAAAAAGCTTTGGACCAGCCTGAAACAACAAGGCTTCGATGATCAAACGATCAGCCGCTTGCAGGTAGATGGCAAGATGGGCTATCTCACCAACCAGAACGCACCGCTCATTAAACGGTTGTATGATGCCCATGAAATCAACGATCCGGTGGACCTTGTCCGCAACGGTTATTACAAGGCGGATCAATGGATGCAGGTCATAGGCAACGATGTGCCCGAAGGTGTAGCCGCTGCCGATTATGCCGACCATCTTTCCAAACAGCTTCGCTATAGTTATCCCACCGCCGTTACGGCCGAAATGGTCAATCGGGACGAGGTGCCGCTGCGCAATGCCGAAACGAAAGGAGAGGTGTACCGTTTTCTTTCGGGCAATGCCACCAGATATGACCTGGGCAAACAGCCCCTGCGCCGGTGGGAGGGTTTCAATGCAGTATCAGATGAAGCAAAAGCACAATTAAAAACGCTGCAGCGGGTGTACCAAATCACACCATCCGACAATGCCCTCTCTACACTGATGAAGCACAACCTCACATCGGCCTACGAGATTGTGCAGTACAGCGAAGAAGAGTTCCTGGCCAAATATGAAAAAGAGTTTGCGAGCCGCCAGGAAGCCATGATGACCTACAACAAGGCCGGCGAAGTGGAAACGGCGGTGATGAACCTGACCACCACCTACCTTACTTACCGGGCTATGCCCAATGTGTATTCCATCACAGGCAAAACAAAAAAAGAAGAAGCAGAGATCATTGCCAATCCAACACTCGAGGAACTGTTTGGCAACATGGATTATTGCGCCTGCGACCATTGCAAATCGGTGCTGAGTCCCGCGGCCTATCTGGTAGAACTGCTGGAGTTTATTGACATGAGCAAGGTGGGGCATGAAAAACAGAACCCGGTAACGGTTTTGCTCAACCGCAGGCCCGACCTGGAGCATATCCAGCTTTCCTGCGAAAACACCAACGTGGCCCTGCCCTACATTGACATTGTGAACGAGATACTGGAGCACTATATCCTCAAAGGCACGCTAGAGGAGTTTCTTCCGCCCAATATTGACGAACACACGACCACTGCCGACCTGCTGGCCGATCCGCAGTTTGTTTCGGAAGGTGCGTATAACGAGGTAAAGACAAAGGTGTACCCCTATAACCTGCCTTTCGATTATCCGCTGGAAGCCTTGCGGCTTTTCTTTGCCGAATGGGATACGCCGCTGGCCAACGCCCTGCAACTGACCGGCGATGCCGCCAGGGCAAGAAGAGAGCGGCTGGGGCTGAACGAAGAGGAATACAAGATACTGGCCGGTTCGTCGGCCCGCAAGCTGCCGGAGTATTTTGGCGAGCCGCCGGCCACCGACATGGCCCAGTTAAATGCCTCCATCGCCAATGGCAAAACTTTCAGCCGCCGCACCGATATCAGGTACGAGGAACTGACGCGGCTGCTGAAAACGGTTTTTATCAATCCCGGCGTGGTGCTGTTGCCACTGCTGGAACAACTACAGCTTGACCTGGTAACGCTGAAATCGTACTACGACGGCACCCTTACCGATGAACAGCTTACGGAAAAGCTGCCGAAGGGCATTTCGGCCAAACCTTATGGTGGCAACATTAAAAAATGGCTGAAGGACAACGAGGTGAAGATTATGGGCCTGATTGTACTGATTGATACCGGTGCCGAAGGTACCGAGTGCAATTTTGCCGATGTGCAGTTGCGTTTTGCCCTGCCCGATAACACCAAGAATACCCTCAACGCCATTGCTTACCACAAGCTGCACCGCTTCATCCGGCTATGGAAAAAGCTGGGCTGGAGCATTGAGGTCACCGATAAAGTGATGACCACCCTGATGCCGCAGCTACGTCCTACACTGACGGACACCAACATCAACGCTACGTTTGTGACGCTGCTGGCCCGTATTGCCAACTTGCGCTGGCTGCTGCAAAAGCTGGGGGCAAACGAAAAGAAAATTCCGGATTTTATCCTGCTGTGGGACAACAGTCGCATCCTCTCTTTCCGCCAGGATACGGCCGCCAAACTCCTAAAGGTTCGATTAGAAGATTTCAAAGAATTATCAGCCATCACCGGCCTCGATCCGCTGGCAGCCGATCTGCAAACCGATTATCCATCGGTGCTGAAGTTTGTTGATATCCTGCAGGGATTGAAGAAGCTTTCGCTAAAGGTTTCTGACCTGGCCTACCTGCTTCGCCATGTTGATGAAACGGGCAAACTGACACCGACCGAAGACTCGCTTTTCAAAGGCATTAAGTCTTTGCATGATGCCTTAACGGCCATAGACAAGGAACACAGCCTGGCGCCTGACAATGCCGATTTCGCTTTCGCCAAAGCCAAAATGTCGCTGGTCTATGATGTGCCGGTAGTGAATGAGTTTTTTGGTTTGCTGACCAATGCAAAAACAATTTCCACCTCCTTTGAAACCGAGGAAGAAGGTCTGCCGGCGCCGGTCTTGGCGGCGGATTCCAACCTGGGTATTGATCCCTTCAAAAAAGAGCTCACCTATCGCGGCATCCTGACTTCGGCCGGAAAAACAATCATTGAAAACGCGGTAGATGCATTGGTGCTTGATGACATGGATGCCATCACCACCGGTGCAGCTCTTGATACTTACAAAACAACCTTGAAAGCGGCACTGCAGCAGTTGGTACTGGCTGGTGAAGAAGAGCAGGCAGCCTTCGGCGAAGCTTATCCCGAACTGAAAACGGTCTATGATGCGGTAAAAGCAGAGACAAGCCCGGCAGCGCAGTCGGCGAAACTGCTGGAAAGCATTTTGCCCGAACTGGTAGCCCGCCTGAAACGATCAGCGCTACGCCAAACGCTGAGTGGTTTGATAAAAGCTGATGCGGAAACAGTGGTTGTTTTAACGGAGGGTCGCGATGTGGTGGCGGCTTCGGGCGATAATACCAAAGAGGTTTTAACCGATTTTCTGGCTCTGCAAAAGCCACTGGCTTTCGACAGCAATGCCACTTTCTCCTTTTACCTCTCTGCTCCGGCAACCGATGACTACCTGCTGTATGTAGCCGCACCCCAGAATACTGTAGTGACAATGACAGTGAACGGCGTCGTGGTTATAGCGGGTGCTAGTGTTGGTGCAGCCGGAGAGGTGAAAAACACGGCGCCGATTAAGCTCACGGCAGGTCAGTTGTATTTAGCCGAACTAATGCTGGCCAACTTGCCGGCCGGCGCAAAAGCTAACCTATCGTGGCGGACCAAAGGCATGGCAAAAACTGGTGTGCCTGCTGGCAGCATTACAGCCAAACAAAACGCAGATAATGCCCGCACCTCACTGCTGCGATTGCAAAAAGCGGCTTCACTTGGTCGCTTGCTGAAACTGACGCCTCCGGAGCTTCGCTATTTTGCTGCGCAGAATGATGGCACCAAAGAGTTTCTGAACTTGTTGGATACTGATGCCACTGTAGATCCAACAGCCTTAAAAGCCCTTTGGGAAAAACTCTGGCGCCTGGTGCAGTTTGCGGGCTTGCGCAAAGACACCGAAGAAGAAGAAAACACCTGGCTGCAAGTGCTGCAAAATCCTGCCGCATTGAATACGCAAGGCAAAAGCATTCTGCTGAGCATGCTCTACTGGCAACAGGCTGATCTTGACAAGGTGCTGGAGAAACTGGCCTTGACCACCGCCAGTCTTTCGCAGCTTGATAACCTGCAGAAAGTGGTTGCCCTGATGAACCTGGTGACAGCGATCAGCTATCCGGCCGCAACGCTATTGCCCTGGATCACGGCAAGTCCAACGGTGAGCCTGATCCAGCAAATAAAAACAGCCGTTCGTGCCGCTGCCAGCGATGCAGCTTATTTGGAAACGGCGCAGGCCGTGAACGATCCGTTGCGCAACAAACAACGCGATGCCCTGGTGAGCTATATTCTCTACCACAAAAAGCCGTCGCCGGAAATTACAACGCCGGACAAACTGTATGAATATTACCTCATAGATGTGCAGATGGATGCCTGCATGAAAACGTCCCGCATACGCATGGCGCTGTCCACGGTGCAGTTGTTTATTCAGCGATGCCTGATGAACCTGGAGCCGGATGTGGCGCCTTCTTCCATCCGGGCAAAGCAATGGGTGTGGATGAGCCGCTACCGGGTGTGGGAAGCCAACCGCAAAGTGTTTTTATACCCTGAAAACTGGCTGGAGCCCGAGCTGCGCGACAATAAATCATCACTTTTTCGCGAGCTGGAAGGCGAGCTGCTGCAGTCGGATATCAACGACGAATCGGCCGAACTGGCTTTTCTCAACTACCTGAAAAAACTCGATGACATTGCCCGCCTGGAGATTGTAGGTATGTACCTGGAAGAAAACGAACAGAAGAATAAGAACGACGATATACTGCACGTGATAGGACGCACTTACGGCGCCAGCCGGCAGTACTACTACCGCCGGTACGACGGCGATTGGTCGCCCTGGGAAAAAATTTCGCTCACCGTGGAAGGCGAGCATGTGTTCCCGGTCATCTGGCGCAAACGCCTCTTTCTATTCTGGCTCACCATTTTGGAAAAGCCAAGGGAGGTGATGCGTTCCCGAACGCCGCAGGGCATGGGCGGCGAAGCCTGGGGCGAACATTCGCGGGTGGATGTGGAGGTGACGATGAACTGGGGCGAGTATTACAAAGGCAAATGGACCTCGCCAAAGTCGGGTGAGCTGACCAGGCCCATTGCCATTAGCAACCTGTACTTTTTTCGGCCGCATGCACTTTTTTTTCATGTGCGCAAAGAAAAAAAGGCTGGCTCGCAGGAGCATCTCATCTTCAACCTGTATTATGTGCATGAGTCGGTGGACCGCCGCTTCACCATCACCTACACCAGTAAAAATGCACCGCCCAACATTGCCAGCGGCGCCGATGCGATACTGTCGAATGCGGTGAGTGTTTTTAACTGGAATCTTTACCGCAGCACCATCAACTCAGACTTTAACTACAACACGCTTTTTGTTAAAGGGCGTGACGTTAGCCAACGGGTAATGCAGCCGCCAAAAGCCACTTCGGAGTCGGTAGTGCAGAAGGTGCTCACCAAGTCGTCCAGCATGTTTAACCAATTCCGTATGCTGATTCTGCGGCATATCATCGAAAACCAGTGGGAGGCCCCTTTCTTTTATGAAGATGAGCAAAACACCTTTTTTGTCACCCAGGACGAAGAGGTAGTGAAGGACGTCAGCATCTTCGACGGTTACTACGATTTTGGCCTTGCGACAAAACCAAAGCTGGAAATTCCAAAACTGGTAGAAGAACCCATACCCGGATGGCCACCGAAAAAAGGCAGCTTTATTGACAAGGGCGACCTTGTTTCGAACCCATGGGAAGGGCAGAAGAATCTATTCGACCGGAACGAAAACTTTAAACGCGTAATTGCCGATCCGGGTGCGTTCAGTTTTGGCGATGGCCTGTTTACGCCGGGCGGAAAGCTGCCGGGCCTGAAAAACCTGCCCGGTCAGCACGGCTGACGCTTACGCTCCCCGGTACCATTCACCCGTAAAAAAAGCACACAATGAAAAACGTGAACTTCCATCAGCAAAGCCTTTTGAGGGAATACATAACGCTGGATAAAAACAGTTGGAAAATTGTTCAAAAAGCCCGCCGCGACCTGGACCAGCAGTTTTTCCTGCACTGGCATCCGTACACCGACGAACTGATAGAAAAGCTCAATACCGACGGCCTTCCGGCCATGCTCGATGTCAATTACCTGCAAACGCTGCAAGCCTCTCTCTCGGGCTTTTATACCTTCGGCAGCAGCGTGCAAAAGCCGTATCCAAAGCACGAGATTGACGTGAGCGCCAAAGGGCCGTACGCAGTGTATAACTGGGAACTGTTTTTTCATGCACCGCTCACCATTGCCGTGCACCTGAGCAAGAACCAGCGTTTTGCCGAAGCGCAAAAATGGTTTCATTACATTTTCGATCCCACCAGCAACGACAAATCAGTGCCGCCGCCACAGCGTTTCTGGAAGTTTTTGCGCTTCCGGCAGGAAACGAAAACAACGTTTATACAAGAGATGCTAACCGAGCTGGCAAAGGGTGAAAACGAAGAGCTGAAGGCGCAGATGGAGGAAAGCATCCAGAAGTGGCGCGACAAGCCTTTTCAGCCCCATGTGATTGCCAGGGGACGTTACCTGGCCTACCAGCTCAATGTGGTGATGAAGTACCTCGATAACCTCATTGCCTGGGGCGATTTCCTGTTCCGGCAGGACACCATCGAAACCATCAACGAAGCCACACAGGTGTATGTGCTTGCGGCAAACATTTTGGGCGAGAAGCCACAAAAGGTGCCGCCCCGCGGCAAACGCAAGCCGCTCACCTACGCCAAGCTAAAAGAAAAAGGCATTGACGATTTTGGCAATGCGCTGGTGGAAATGGAAAACGAGTTTCCGTTTGCTTCGTTTGCCACCTCCGCTAAAAAAGAAAACGAAGCCACCAAAACGGCATTTGGCATTGGCCGGTCGTTGTACTTCTGCATACCGCAAAACGACAACCTGCTGATGTATTGGGACACGGTGGCCGACCGGCTGTTTAAGATCCGTCATTGCATGAATATCGAAGGCGTGGTGCGCCAACTGCCGCTTTTCGATCCGCCTATTGACCCGGGCATGCTGGTGAAAGCGGCAGCGGCCGGCCTTGATATTGGCAGTGTCATTAACAACATCAATCAGCCGGTGTCGAACGTACGCGGGCAGTTGCTGCTGCAAAAAGCCCTTGAAATTTGCAATGAAGTAAAGGCGCTGGGTAATGCCCTGTTGTCGGCAATGGAAAAAGGCGATGCGGAGCGGATGGCGCAATTGCGGCAGCGCCACGAGTTGGTAATGTTGCAAATGGTGCAAGACATAAAGTTTTTGCAATGGAAAGAAGCCGAGGCGGCTACCGAATCCCTGCTGGCAGCCCGCAACAATGTATTTGAACGGTACCGCCATTACAAAAAAATTCTTGGCGCCAGCGAAAGCGATATCAACAAGCAGGCAAAGCTGGATATCAACCGAATGACACTCACGGAAGAAAATTTTGACCAGGCCTATAACGAATACGTGGACCAGTATGCCCGTGAGCTGGCCCGCGAAGATTACCGCAAAGAAACCTCGGTAGGCGGACTGATGGAGTTTGCCGGCAACGTGGTAACTGACATCGCCGGCGGCCAGTTGGGCAAAACACTGCCGCTGAATAAAAACGAAAATGCGGAACTGAACATCTTCCTGCCGGCTTCCGATACGTTTGGCGCCCTGAGTATGGCCCTGCAGATCGCCAGTCCCATCCTGGCCCTGATACCGCAGTTCAATGCCCATGGCACACCGCTGGGTGTGGGCGGTGCCGTGAGCTTTGGTGGGGAGCAGCTAAAAGAGGCGGCCACCAAAGCATCCGACATTGCCAAAGATATTTCGCATGCGTTTTCGTCCAGTGCCGACCGGGCTTCCCGCATGGCCGGCTACTACCGCCGGGCCGAAGATTATGTGCTGCAGGCCAACACCGCCACCAGCGAATTGGTGCAGTACGGAAGGCAGATCATCTCTTCGTTGATCCGCGAGCAGATTGTAAAGAAAGAATACGACAACCACCTGCGGCAGATAGAACAGGCGCAGGAGATAGAAACGTTTTTGAAGGAGAAGTTCACCAACGAAGAATTGTATGTGTGGATGCAGGGCGAGCTGTCGAAGATTTATTACGACTGCTACAAGTTTGCGTTTGATGTGGCCAAACGGGCCGAGCAAACCATGAAGTATGAGGTAATGCGGAAAGAGTTTGATGATACCACCTACATCAAGTTTGGCTATTGGGACAGTGGCCGCAAAGGCCTGCTGGCGGGCGAAGCGCTTTCGCTCGATTTGAAGCGGCTGGAAATGGCCTGGCACGACCAAAACCGCCGCGAGTACGAGATGACCAAACACGTATCGCTGCATCGCCTCGACCCGATGGCTTTGTTGAAACTGAAGGCCACCGGAAGCTGCGAGGTATCGGTGCCTGAATGGCTGTATGATCTCGACAGCCCCGGGCAGTTTATGCGCCGCATCAAAACTGTATCGATGTCCATACCCTGCGTGGTGGGTCCGTACACCGGCATTCATTGCAAACTTTCGCTGCTGCGCAGTTCCATTCGCACCTCGTCGGTTATGGGCGATTATCCCCGGGCCGAAGATGGCGAAGACATCCGCTTCCGCGATTTTACCGGGGCTATCCAGTCCATCGTCACCAGCAGCGGCCAGGCAGATAACGGCCTCTTTGAATTGAACCTGCGGGACGAACGCTTCCTGCCTTTTGAAGGCGCCGGTGCCATTTCTACCTGGCGCCTGGAACTGCCCAACGATGTGCCGCAATTTGACTTTGAAAGCATCTCCGACGTGGTGCTGCACATTCGTTATACCTGCCGCGAAGCCGGCCACCTGCGGGCCGGAGCAGCCACGCATGTAAAAGAAGACGTGCTGCAGGAGGCCGGTAACCTGGTGCAGTTGTTCACACTGAACTACGATTTCAGCACCGCCTGGCAGCAGTTTGGGGCGGCCGCCACCGATGCTGTGCGTACCCTGCAACTGTCGCTTACCAAAGACCGTTTTCCATATTGGGTAAAGCCATTGGGCATTGATAATACACTGACAGCAACTTTCGTGGCCATTGACTGGAAAAAGAACAAGCTGACACTGGCGCCGCAAAACGTAAATTTTGATGGCGATGCGGAAGCGGGTTGGACGCTGAATATTGACAACACGGCGGCTGTGTTCCCTTTTTTGAAAAAGAACCGCGCCGGGAAAGTGTATTTGCTGGTTTCGTACCTGGGGGCCTAAACTTGGTAGTATAGCCTGCCTGAAAGGGTTTATTTCAACCCGGACGTCGTGACTTTGGTGGTATCGCTTTCCAGTTTCGGTAGCAAATACCCGCCGGCTTCGATAGTTGTTTGCGGGAAATGCTTCTTTATGGCACCGATATCCGTTGGTTTTACTCCGGTTTTATACACATAAAGCGAACGAAGCTTTTTAAGGGAGGCAAGGCTTTCCAGTCCATTAGCGGAAACCTTTGTCCCAACAAGATTAAGCAGTTGAAGTTGGGTCAATGCATTCAATTGCGGCAGGCCGGCATCGCTGACAGCAGTATTGTTCAGATGCAGCAGCGTGAGGTTAGTGCAGGCTGCCACCGACGGCAGGCCGCTGTCCGAAATTTTTGTCCCGCCCAGCTTCAGCCAAACCAATTGTTTTTTCAAAGGCAACAGCAATTTCAGTTGATCATCGGATAGCTGTGGTGCGGTGACAAAATTCGCCATGAGGTAATGGCTGCCTTTTGCTACCGGTATCACCACCGCACCAAGTTCTTTCAACGCAGCAATGGCTTTAGCATCGGCCGGTTCTACCGGCGTTTCCGGAACGGCAGGGGGCGACCTGGGCAACAGGTGCTTTGTTTCCAGCGCCGTCAGCGCCGCTTTTATCGTTTCCGGCTGTTCCATCTCTTTTACTTTTTTCGTAAAATCGGCGCCGTTATCAATCCACCAATGGAGAATGGCAATTTGCCGTTCGTTCAGTTGCGGCTTGGCCTTCGGCGGCATGTGATGTTCGTCGCCGGGCGGCAGCAGCAGGCGTTTGATCATTTCACTTTCCGCCGCTCTGCCGGCAACAATCACCTCGCCGTTCTTTCCGCCTTTCAGCAGCCATTGCTCGTTATCCATGCGCAAGCCGCCTTTTTGTTTTTTGGCACTGTGGCAGCTATAACATTTGGTTTGCAGCACCGGTTTCACCACATCGTGGTACGCAGCCGCTTCCTGCACGTTGGCAATGGGTTTTGGCGCCGGCAATGAATCGGCTTCGGCAGCAAAGGCCGACGTGAGGTAATCGGAACCATGCGTCAGCGATCCGCCCAAATGCCCAGTGAGCACAATCAACATCAGCAACGAAAACGAAGTGATGCGGTGAACCACATCGTACTGTTGTTTTACCACACGGGCAATGAGCAGGAGCGAGGCAGCGGCAACGCCAATACCCATCCACATGTGCCAGGCCACAAGGCTTTCGTCATAATCGCCGCTGCCCGAAAGCAGAAAGCCGGTGATACACGAAAGAATGGCCGTCAGGCTGCCACACAACAAGACGATCTTGATAACATCGGTAGAAATAGCATATTTGTTTTTGCGGGAAAGCCATTGCAGCAACAGCCCCACGAGCAAAATGCCAATGGGCAGGTGAACCAGCACAGGATGAAAGCGGCCAATGGCCTCCGTAATGGAAAGCAGCACGAAAAAAGATTTGCTCAGGAAAGATAGCGTTTGCGCAGCAAGTGCATCATGTGCACATTGATGCCCCACTGGTCGGCCAGCGGCTGGCGGGTGTACGGCGTGGTGGGCATATAGTCGGGCGGACCAAACTCGGTCAAGATAGTGAGCCGTTCGCCCCGCTCTTTCTTGCGGGCAACCACACGGTCCCACCAGCCGAGATGTGCCTTTACGGCCGGTTCCCATTCCGGTGCCCGTGGGTCAGATACCTGCGGCCCTTCCGCATGGCCAATGCGGGCATGAATGTGCTCTGTGCGGTCAATGGCCATCGCCATTGTTTCGGGTTGGTCGTGCAGCAGCGATTCGCTCACGTTGCACCAGTGCGAGGCATCGAGGGTGATCTTCAACGCGGGATTTTGCTGCATGTATTGCTTCGCTACCGGAGCCGCAAACAACATGCGGGAGCGGTGTGTTTCGTGGCAAATGGTCAAGCCGGTTTGTTTTGACAAGGCGGTGGTATGATCAATAAAAGCCTTATTCTCTTCGTAGCTGAAAAAATCTTTTCCGGAATGGCAGTTGATGTAAAGCGGCTTTTGCACGTCGTTGGCCGCGGCAGCATCAATCATGCGTTTGAAGGCATTAAAATGCTGGGCATAGTCGGCTTCGCCACTGCCCACCAAAAAGCCAACGGCAAGGCCATGCTTTTTCAGTGCAGCAAACAAGCTGTCCTGGCCTGCTTTGTCCATGGGCCACCAGATTTCAATGCCGTCGTAGCCTTCGGCTTTTGCTTTTTTACAAAAATCATCGGTGTTGCCGGCAAAGCCCCAGTTGGTGGCCAGTACCTTCAGTTCAAAATTTTTGTGTTGCATGAAGACAGGTTTGTCATTGGCGATTGATTCCAGCGAAGAAAGCAAGAGGGCAGTGGTTGCCGTGGCTGATGTTTGAATGAATTTTCGTCGGCGCATGGTTATTTACAAAGTTTGAATAAAGTCGTTTTCGAAACAATGGTAGTTGGAAAGTAAAACGGATTTTTGGGAAAGTCATTTAACCCATTTGTCTTTTTCGTTTTTGAATCATTGCAAATTCTTATGCTTTAAACGAGTTGTTGTGCGATGGCAAATTTTGGAAGCCGGATCCTTCGCTGTTCTTTAGTGTTTCATTAAAGTTGGATATTTGTAGAAAAGCCCACTTCAAATTTGAATCCCACTCCGTAGGAGTTGAATATCTGTAGAAAACGTGACCGGCATTCCTAACGTGACTCCGTCAGGAGTCCAATATTTGTAGAAAGAAAAGTGGTCCTATGAAGTTCCCGACTCCGTAGGAGTCGAATACCTGTAGAAAAAATAGCGCCATTTGTAATCCGACTCCGTAGGAGTCGAACATCGGCGTACATCCTTAACCGACAGCACCTACCTGATACAATTCATCAAAGAACGTAAACAAGTATTTATCATCATAAGCAACCTCAAATTTTTTCAAAAAGGAAATGTATTCTTGGCGGAACGTTCTTTTTCTGTGATGGGCTTCCTGATTTTCTATATAATCACAAACAACAGGTACCTGCGACCGGCTGTAGGAAAATGCGCCAAAGCCATCTTGCCACTCGAATCTGGTTTTAGTATGGTTGCTACTATTAATCCATTCATTGCTTGCCACCTTTATATCTTTCACCAATCCAGAAATCGCAAGATTTGGGTTGAGCCCGAGAAATACATGAATATGATCGGGCATGCCGTTTATGGCCAACAATTTATTCTTCTTATGCTGTACGATGCCGGCTACATATTTATACAATTCGTTTTTCCAACTTGCATCAATTAGTGCAAGGCGGTTTTTAACGGCGAAGACAAGTTGAACATGCAGTTGGGTGAAGGTATTTGGCATAAGCGGTTTGGTTTACGGTTCGGCATTGATTATGAAATCATGTGGCGGTAGTTGTTTAAATGGTATCCGGCGCCAGCGTCGCTGTTCGACTCCTACGGAGTCGGGTTTTGGTTGGATTTGGTTTTCTACAAACATTGGACTCCTGACGGAGTCATGGCTACTCGAACTGGCTGCACTTTTGGTGTTTCCTGACTAAGCCAATTCTCCCTTGCGATTGATCATATTTTTTCACCAATCTTATTTTACAACAATAACCGATTGTTCCCACTGGAATCAGTCATCTCTGCAATCAGCGCATCTACCCAAATCTTACCCCACAATCTCCTCAATCACCTTCCCCTCTACATCTGTCAACCGGAACGGCCGGCCCTGGTATTGGTACGTAAATTTTTCATGGTCAAAGCCCAACTGATTCAGGATTGTTGCCTGTATATCGAACGGCTTTACCTTTCCGCTAATAGCGCTGTAGCCTATTTCATCTGTTTCACCATAGGTAACGCCGCCCCTGATGCCGCCGCCGGCCATCCACATCGTAAAGGCCTCTACATGATGGTCGCGACCCTTAAACGGATTTTGTTTTCCTTCTCGGTTTTCCATCATTGGTGTACGGCCAAATTCGCCGCCCCACACCACCAGCGTTTCTTCCAGCAAACCTCTTTGTTTCAGGTCCAAAATCAGGGCTGTCATGGCCCGGTCGGTTTCACGGCATTTATTGATAAAACCAATGTCAATCGCCAGGTTAGGGTCAGTGCCGTGGCTATCCCAGCCCCAGTCGAAAATCTGCACAAACCTCACGCCTTTTTCCACCAGCTTCCGCGCCAGCAAAATATTGTTAGCCAGGCTGGCCTCCCCGGGACGGGTACCGTACATCTCGTGTATATAGCTTGGCTCGGCCGCAATGTTCATCACCTCCGGCGCCGTGATCTGCATGCGAAAAGCCATTTCGTATTGGGCAATGCGGGAAAGTGTTTCGGGGTCGTTGTACTCCTTGAATTCTTCTGCATTTACTTTGTTAATGGCGTCAATAGAGGCTTTGCGAAGGTTGCGGTCCATGCCTTTCGGATCGTTGATAAACAGCACCGGGTCGCCTTCGCTGCGGCACTGCACGCCCTGGTAAACCGAAGGCAAAAAGCCGCTGCCCCACACGCTTTTGCCGGCATCAGGAAACTTGCCGCCCGAGGTCAGCACCACAAAACCGGGCAGGTTTTGGTTTTCGGTGCCAAGGCCATAGGTCACCCAGGAGCCCATGCTCGGGCGGCCCAGCCTGGCGCCGCCGGTTTGCATCAGCAGTTGCGCCGGTGCATGGTTGAACTGGTCGGAGCTGCAGGCTTTCAAAAACGCTACTTCATCCACAATTTTCGAAAAATGCGGCAGGTGCTCACTTACCCAAGCGCCGCTTTGTCCATGTTGTGCAAACTTCGCCTGTGGCCCCAGCATTTTGGGCACGCCGCGGATAAAGGCAAAACGTTTTCCTTCCAGCAGTGAAGGCGGGCAATCCTGCCCGTCGAGCTTCATCAGCTCCGGCTTGAAATCGAACAATTCCAACTGCGACGGTGCGCCGGCCATGTGCAGGTAAATAACGCTTTTGGCCTGGCCCGGAAACATGGGAAGCTTTGGCGCCAACGGATTGGTGGGGTCGAAGGTTACATCGGCCACCGGCGAGGCACTGCTTCCCAAACCGCAGGACTGCAACAGCGAACCAAGCGCCAAACCGCCAAAGCCCATGGCACATTCCTTCAAAAAATGGCGGCGGGTATGCTGGCGGATCTGGTGGGCCTGCGCCTCTTTCAACAAACGTTGATCATGCAATTCTTTCTGCGTCATGTTTGAAAAGCGTCGTTTAACGATAATTGATATTCTACGGCTGCTATGTTGAATTGGCCGGCGTCCGAATTTATTGCGATAGCCCCATCAACCGGCCGTACCGGGAGCATGAATCTTCACCCTTACAAAACTCACTACTCTAGTTCTTCATTACTACTTCATCGAGGTTCAGTAGCGCATTGGCCACTACTACAAGGGCCGCTGTTTCGGGTTTGTTATGCCTGCTGTTTTCGCCAATCATCTCACAGGTTTTAGCAGCGTCTTTTTTAAAGCTCACCAGCGCCTCGTTATACAAATTCAGCAATGCCTCGGTTTTTGCCGGCGCTGGCTTGCGGTAAAGCAGCCTTTCATACCCGTTATTGATTTTTTCGCGGATGCTCTTGTCAGCATTTTCTTTTTCTAAACGATAGGCAAACTGGCGCGACAGGTCCAGGTAAGCGGAATCATTGAGGGTAACCAGGGCCTGCAAAGGCGTGTTGGTGCGAATGCGGCGCGAAACGCAAACCTCCCTGCCCACCGCATCGAAGGTGATCATGGAAGGGTAGGGGGCTGTCCGTTTCCAGAAGGTGTACAAGGCCCGGCGGTACTTGTCTTCCCCTTCGCTCAGCTTCCAGTAAGCGCCATTCCACGGCGACATCCAGATGCCTTCGGGCTGCCAGGGCATAATGCCCGGCCCATACATTTTTGGGCTCAGCACACCACTGGCAGCCAGTGCCTGGTCACGAACCTGCTCCGCCGACAGCCGCACCCGGCTGGCACGGGCCAGAAACCGGTTGCCGGGATCGGCCGCCAGTTGCTCATTGGTGGCTTTGGCAGTTTGGCGATAGGTGGCCGACAGAACAATTTCTTTCAGCAGGGCTTTGGTGCTCCAGCCAAGATCATTCATATACCGCCATGATAGATAGTCGAGCAGCTCTTTATGCGTCGGTTCAGCGCCTTTGGTGCCCATATCTTCCAGCGTTTCAACAAGGCCGTTGCCGAAAAGCTGCTCCCACAGCCGGTTCACCATCGTTCGGGCCGTCAGCGGATTTCGTTTATCGGTCAGCCACCGGGCAAGGCCCAGGCGGTTTTTGGGGGCGCCCGCCGGAAAGGCATTTAGCGAGGCCGGCACACCCGGTGCCACTGCCTTGCCTTTTACCAACCAGTTGCCGGCAACAAACACGTTCGTGGGCCGCTGCAGAAAAGCAGGGTTGTCCATCATTACCGGTGTGGTGGGAACGTTTTTATTCACCAGGTCCCACCACCGGCTGTACGTCGAATCGAAACCCTTTTTGCCCTTGCCCGGCAGCACCTGCGTGAAGTAAAACCAGTCGAACTGCAGGCCTGACTGGAGCGGGTTTTTCAGGGCTGGATTGGTGTACGAAAAATAAAGATCATGCGTGCCACGCTGCGCCGGAATCGTGACTTTGTTAATGGCCCAGCCTTTTGTTTTTGGAATGGCAACAGTGGCCAGCACCGGGCCACCGGGCTTGTCCAAATGGATTGTCCACCGGCCGCCGGGCTGGTAGCCGGCAAAACGAAAGATGAGTTCATCGGCGCCATCGAGCGTTATCTTTTTCAGCCTTGCCGAGGAGTTGTTGCGCATGGCCAGCCACTTGGTATCGCTCAGCTCACAGTTCACAAACTGGTCGGTCAAAAGGGAATTAATGGCGGGCTGCCAGGTTTTCAGAAACCGGTAAACCTCCTGTGCTTTTCCGGTATAGCTGTTTTGTTTCAACCAATCCACCACGCTTAACAACCGGAGGCTGTCGGCCGTTTCATAATGGCGCAGCAGGGGATAATCGGCCCAGGTGTCTTCGTCCCTGGTGTTGTTGAAAAACGCCAGGAAGCGGTAGTACTCCTCATGGGTAAACGGATCGTAGGGATGGCTGTGGCATTGCACACAGGCAAACGACGTTCCCATCAGGCTTTGCCAGGTGGTGTTCACCCGGTCAATGACGGCAGCCGTGCGGAACTCCTCGTTATCGGTGCCGCCTTCGTCATTGGTCATGGTGTTGCGGTGAAAAGCAGTGGCAATAAATTGTTCGTCGGTGGCATTGGGCAGCAGGTCGCCGGCCAGTTGTTCGGTCAAAAACCGGTCGTAGGGTTTGTCGTCATTAAAGGCTTTGATCAGCCAGTCGCGGTAGCGCCAAATGGCCCGGCTGTCGTCGCGTTCGTAGCCCTTGGTGTCGGCATAGCGGGCCAGGTCAAGCCACACGGCTGTCCAGCGTTCGCCGTATGCCGGCGAGGCCAGCAGCGCATCCACCAGTTGTTCATAGGCGTTTTCGCCGGTGGCTTGTAAAAACTGGCTTGCCAGTGAATCGCCGGGCGGCAACCCGGTGAGGTCGAGGCTTACCCTCCGCAACAGGGTGGCTTTGTCAGCCTCCGGCGAGGGAACTAATTTTTGCTCCCTGATTTTTTCTAAAATAAAACGATCAATGTTATTGCGGCCCCAGCTTTCTTTTTCGGTCGAAAACAAGCCGAAGAGGGATGAGTTATCGTTTGGAACAGCCACTTTTTGTACCGGCACATAGGCCCAGTGTTCGCCCCAGTTTGCGCCCTGGTTGATCCATCGGGTCAATGTGCTGATTTCGTCGTTGGTTAAGGGCTCGTGCTGGTAGGGCATGCGTTCTTCCGGATCGTCCAGTGTCAGCCGCCGTATCATTTCGCTGCTGCCGGCGTTGCCGGGCACAATGCCGTAGCGTCCCGACTTTAGCTTCACCAGCGCATCTTCCCGGAACAGCAAGCCAAAGCCCCCTTGCTTTTTTACCCCGCCGTGGCAGTTGATGCAACTCCGGTTGAGAATCGGTTTTACATCGGCACTAAAGTCAACAACCGGGTGGTTGGTGGTGGCTACGACAAGTGCTGTCACCACGGCCAGCAAGGCCAGAAGCAAGCGCAATTTTTTACGTCGAAAAATACCTTTCATGGTAAGCTGGTTCAACGGTCTTTAGATGTGCGTTGTAATTTAAGCGTTGTTGGCCGAAGTGCGAAAAATAGCGCCGTTCGGCGGCGGCGGCTCCGGGCTTCAAACCAGGCAGGCATTACTCCCGGAAGGAGTGGATTGGCCGTCTGCTTTAAATTTCGGAAAGGGTCGAAAAATTACTTTTCTTCGACAGACAAAACGATTGTAAAAAGCTTTCCATGAAACGATCTCTCTTGCTTATCCTCCTGTTTTCTTTCGCCGCTGCTTACTCGCAAACAAACGTGCAGCGCCTGCTTTGCGAGAACAGGGCCAACCCCATTGGCCTCGATGTGTTGCAGCCGCGGTTTTCCTGGCAACTGGCTTCCGGTAAAAGAGGCCTTATGCAAACCGCTTACGAGGTGCGGGTGGCTACCGATGCCGCTTCGTTGCGGGCCGGGAAAAATCTGGTTTGGAACTCGGGTAGAATCGCCTCCGGCCAGTCGGTGTATGTTCGGTATGGCGGCGCACCTTTAATATCGGACCGGCGGTATCACTGGCAGGTGCGGGTGTGGGACAACAACGGCCAGCCATCGGCCTGGAGCGAGCCGGCCTTTTGGCACACGGCTTTTTTTCAGCCCTCCGACTGGAAGGCAAAATGGATCACCGCGGGTTTTACCAAGGACAGCGTGATGCGGCCAAGCCCTTTGCTCCGCAAAAATTTTCGCACCGCCAAGAAGCTGCTTTCGGCTACGGCTTTTATCACGTCCCTCGGCCTGTACGAAGCCTTTATCAATGGCCAGCGGGTGGGTGATGCGTACCTCACTCCCGGCTGGACGAGCTACAACAAACGGCTGCAATACCAGGTGTACGATGTAACGCCGCTGTTGCAGGCTGGCACAAATGCCGTGGGTGTGGCCCTGGGCAGCGGTTGGTACCGCGGTAATCTGGCCTGGGAAAAAGGCCGCGATATATATGGAAAAGAAGTGGCCTTGCTTTTTCAGCTCAACCTCCGTTATGCCGACGGCACCACAGAAACGGTTGTATCGGATGAGAGCTGGAAATCATCCACGGGCGCCATCCGCTATTCGGAAATTTATCATGGCGAGTTATACGATGCAAGGGCGGAAAAAAAGGGATGGGCGGCAGCCGGTTTTAATGACGGAGCCTGGAGCGGCGTTCGTTTACCCGAAGCGCCAAAAACAAATGTTTTGGCTACCTACAACGAGCCGGTAACGAAACATGAAGTGTTTAAGCCGCTGAAAATCTTTCGCACGCCAAAAGGCGAATTGGTGGCCGACTTCGGCCAGAACCTCGTGGGCCTGGTGCAGCTAAAAGTGCGGGGCAACAGCGGCGACAAGGTTACCATCTCGCATGCGGAAGTGCTGGACAAGGCCGGCAATTTTTACACGGAGAATTTGAGGGCTGCTAAACAGCAAAACACGTATATCCTGAGCGGCGAAGGCGAAGAAATGTACGAGCCGCATTTCACCTTTCAGGGCTTTCGCTATATCAAAGTGGAAGGTTTTCCCGGCGATCTGAAGCCGGAGAATATCACGGCCGTTGCCCTTTATTCCAACATGCCGCTCACCGGTTCGTTCACCACCTCGCATCCCTTGCTCAACCAGCTGCAGCATAACATTCAGTGGGGCCAGCGGGGCAATTTTTTGGATGTACCTACCGATTGTCCGCAACGCGACGAACGCCTGGGCTGGACCGGCGATGCCCAGGTCTTTGCCCGTACCGCTTCGTTTAATATGAACGTGCATCCCTTCTTCAGCAAGTGGCTGAAAGATGTGGCGGCCGACCAGTCGGCCAACGGATCGGTACCGTTTGTAGTGCCCAATGTATTAAACGCCGGCGCAGGCGGTTCGGCCGGCTGGGCCGATGCGGCCACCATTATTCCCTGGACGCTGTACCTCGCCTACGGCGATACGGCGCTGCTGGCCGAACAGTACCCGAGCATGAAGTCCTGGGTGGGTTATATGCAGCAGAACAGCAATGGCCATCTTTGGAACAAAGGCTTTCATTTCGGCGACTGGCTGTTTTACCGTCCGTTCGACGACAACGACGGCCGTGCCGCCGTCACTGATAAGTACCTGATTGCCCAGTCGTTTTTTGCACATTCCACCCAACTGCTGATCAACGCAGCGGGGGTGCTGGGAAAACAAGACGAGGTGGCCTTTTATACCGACCTGTTAGAAAAGATAAAGGCAGCTTACCTGGAAGAATATGTGACGCCGAACGGCCGCCTGGTTTCCAATACGCAAACGGCCTATGTGCTGGCCCTGCAGTTTGACCTGCTGCCCGAAGACATGCGGGCGCAGGCCGCGGCACGGCTGGCCGATAACATCAGCAGTTACGACAATCACCTTACCACCGGCTTCCTGGGTACGCCTTATCTCTGCCAGGTGCTGTCGCGGTACGGTTATGCCAATGTAGCGTACGACCTGCTGTTGCAGGAAAGCTATCCCTCCTGGCTGTACCCGGTGAAAATGGGCGCCACCACCATCTGGGAACGATGGGACGGACAAAAGCCCGATTCGACTTTTCAAACCCCGGGCATGAATTCTTTCAACCATTATGCTTATGGTGCCATTGGCGACTGGATGTACCGCACCATGGCCGGCATTGACACCGAAACCGGGGCGCCGGGTTATAAACGTATTGTCATCAAACCCCACCTGACCGCTAAACTGGCCTTTGCAAGGGCAGCGCTGGAAACCTATTACGGCCGAGTGGTATCGGAATGGAAAAACGAAGGCGGGAAACGGCAATTGGCGGTGGAGATTCCGGGCAATACAACAGCCACCGTTTACATTCCGGCTGCATCGGCCGACGCCGTGCGGGAAGGCGGCCGCCTGCTGAGGGATGCAAAGGACATCCGGGTAAAAGCCACGGAAGGCGGTTATGTTGTGGTTGAACTAGGCGCCGGAAATTATTTGTTTACGGCCGATCAGGAATAGGGGCGGGCAGTTTGCCATGGCTCAATCGCCGGCCGCCTTCGCCCCAAAAAGGGATGGCCGTTCTTTTTATCGCTGGCGTTGCCACGAGCGGTTTTTTGATCCGCATCAGCACAGCGCAGTATGGAATTCCGGAATAATCGTTATTTTTACGTTTATTATTTATGATGGCGAAAAATTATGTCATTGGAGTGGATTACGGCACCGATTCGGTGCGGTCTATCCTGGCCGACGCGGCCACCGGCGAAGAGCTTGCTTCCGCCGTGTTTTTGTATCCCAGGTGGAAGCAGCAGTTGTACTGCGATGCGGTAACCAACCAGTTCCGCCAGCATCCGCTCGATTATCTGGAAGGGTTGGAAGACACCATTAAACGGTGTTTGGTGCAAGCAGGTCCCGGCGCTGCGGCACACGTCAGGGCCATTTCGGTTGACACTACCGGCTCCACACCGGTGGCGGTGGATGATTCGGGTACGCCACTTTCCCTGCTGCCGCAGTTTGCCGAAAACCCCAACGCCATGTTCGTGCTGTGGAAAGACCACACGGCCGTGGCCGAAGCAGCAGAGATCAATCAGCATGCAGAAACGTTTGATGTAAATTACCTGCAGTATGTCGGCGGAATTTATTCTTCGGAATGGTTCTGGGCAAAACTGCTGCATATTCTTCGCGAAGATGAAGCGGTTCGCAAGGCTGCCTATTCGTGGGTGGAGCATTGCGACTGGATTCCGTTTGTGCTTAGCGGTGGTAAAAAGGCCGGCGAGCTAAAGCGCGGCGTTTGCGCTGCCGGCCATAAGGCGCTGTGGAGCGAAGCCTGGAACGGCCTTCCGCCCAACGAATTTTTCGCTTCGCTCGATCCGGTGCTCGATGGCTTCACCGGACGTTTATTCAATACCGTTTATACGTCGGCCCAGCCGGCCGGCGTCATCTCCACTGAATGGGCCCAAAAGCTCGGTCTGCCCGAAGGTGTGGTGATCGGCATTGGCGCTTTCGATTGTCACATGGGCGCCGTTGGCGGACAAATTGAACCGTATTATCTCAGCAAAGTAATGGGCACCTCTACCTGCGATATGCTGGTGGCGCCGCCGGCGGAAGTAGCCGATACCCTGGTAAGAGGCATTTGCGGACAGGTGAACGGCTCCATCATTCCCGGCATGATTGGTATGGAAGCCGGCCAGTCGGCCTTTGGCGATGCCTATGCCTGGTTTAAAAGCGTACTGGCCTGGCCGGTACAAAACCTGCTGGCGCAATCCTCGTTGCTCGATGCAGATACACTGCAAAAACTCGTGGACGAAACAACCGATAGAATCATTCCGGAACTGAGCAAAAAAGCAGCTGCGCTGCCGCTGGCAGAAGACGGAGAGTTTGCGGTGGACTGGATCAATGGCCGCCGCACACCCGATGCTAACCAACGGCTCGAAGGAGCTTTTGGTGGCCTCGGTATGGGCTCCGATGCGCCGCGGATGTTCCGGGCGCTGGTGGAAGCCACCTGCTTTGGCGCCAAAGCCATTGTGGACCGGTTTGTCGAGCAAGGCATTCCGGTAAAAGGCCTGATTGGCCTGGGCGGCGTGGCAAAAAAATCGCCGTTCATTATGCAGATGATGTCCGATGTAATGAACATGCCCATCCGCATACACCGTTCCGAACAAACCTGCGCCCTTGGTGCGGCCATGTTTGCCGCCACCGCTGCCGGATTGTTTGCCAGCGTAGAAGAAGCAATGGTAGCCATGGGTCAGGGTTTTGATGCCGAATACACGCCCAACGAGGAAGCCGTTGCCATTTACCGGAAACGTTATCAAACCTACCAGTCATTTGGACAATACATCGAAACGCAGGCGGAACGGCAACCCCAAACCCCTGACACCAAACTCCAAACCGAACCATCTCCCGCATGAGTAAATATGATGACATCCGGCAGCAGGCTTACGACGCCAATATGCAACTGCCGAAACTGGGCCTTGTACTTTTCACCTTTGGTAATGTAAGTGCCGCTGACAGCGCCGAAGGCGTGTTTGCCATTAAACCCAGCGGTGTACCTTACGATGAACTTTCGCCCGACAAAATGGTGATTGTTGACTTTGACGGAAAAACAGTAGAAGGTTCGCTTCGCCCATCGTCCGATACACTCACGCATGCCGTGCTTTACAAACATTGGGAGGGCATCGGCGGCATCGTGCACACCCATTCCACCTACGCTACGGCCTGGGCACAATCGCAACGCGATATTCCTAATTTCGGCACCACCCATGCCGATCATCTCACGGTGGATGTTCCCTGTGCGCCACCCATGAGCGATGAAATGATCCAGGGCGATTACGAATACCAAACCGGTTTTCAGATCATGAACTGCTTCCGCGAAAAAGGGCTCGACTACCGCGAAGTGGAAATGATATTGGTGGGAAACCATGCGCCTTTCACCTGGGGCAAAACACCGGCAAAAGCCGTGTATAACAGTGCGGTGCTGGAAACCGTAGCGCAGATGGCCCTGTTTACCGAACAAATCAATCCGCAGGCGCCACGGCTGAAAGACGCCCTGATAAAAAAGCATTACGAACGCAAACACGGACCGCACTCGTACTATGGTCAATAGAGCCTATGTAGCGACACGCCGTGGCGTGTCCGCTCAAAGAAATGTTGCAGCCAAAAACAGATGGAAAAGGTTGCCACAATAAACGAACATATCACTGATTCAAACAACCAACAATCATGACCGATTTAAAGCATTTAGAAGTATGGTTTGTCACCGGCAGCCAGCACCTCTACGGAGAGGAAACTTTAAAACAAGTAGCTGCACACTCCGAAGAAATTGCAAAACATCTCGACGGCACCGCTTCCATCCCCGTACGGGTGGTTTTTAAGCCCACCGTAAAAAGCACGGAGGAAGTGACTGCCACACTGGCCGAAGCCAATGCTACCAAAAATTGCATTGGCATCATTGCGTGGATGCACACTTTTTCGCCGGCCAAAATGTGGATCAACGGCCTGCGCATACTGCAAAAGCCGTTGCTGCATCTGCACACACAATTCAACCGCGATATTCCCTGGGGCGAAATTGATATGGACTTTATGAACCTGAACCAGTCGGCGCACGGCGACCGCGAGTTTGGTTTCATGGTTTCCCGCATGCGCAAAGCCCGAAAAGTAGTGGTAGGGCATTGGCAGGACGAAGAAGCTATTAGCCAGATTGAAGGCTGGGCAAGAGTGGCCGCCGGCTGGCACGACTGGCAGGGCGCAAAGTTTGTGCGCTTTGGCGATAACATGCGCTACGTAGCCGTCACCGACGGCGATAAAGTGGAAGCCGAATACAAGTTTGGTTTTTCGGTGAATACGCACGGCATCGGTGATTTGGTAAAGGTGATCAATGGGGTAGAGGACAGCGCTGTTGATACCCTGATGGAAGAATACAAAGAAAGTTATTCCATTGCCGATGCCTTGCTCGGCGACCGGAAAGATTCGCTCCGCGATGCGGCCCGCATTGAAGTGGGTATGCGCCGGTTTCTGGAAGAAGGTAACTACAAAGGTTTTTCCGATACGTTTGAAGACCTGCACGGCATGAAACAACTGCCGGGCATTGCAGCGCAGCGCCTGATGGCGGACGGCTATGGTTTTGCCGGCGAAGGCGACTGGAAAACTGCGGCGCTTGTCAGGGCCATGAAAGTAATGGCCACCGGATTGAAAGGCGGCAATTCGTTCATGGAAGATTACACTTACCATTTTGAGCCGGGCAACAACCTGGTGCTCGGTGCCCATATGCTGGAGATTTGTCCGTCTATTGCTTCGGGCAAACCGAAGTGCGAAGTGCACCCGTTGGGCATTGGCGGAAAAGAAGACCCGGTGCGGCTTGTATTTAATGTGGCCGGCGGCCCGGCCATCAATGCCTCGCTGATGGATTTTGGCAACCGTTTCCGCCTTTTGGTAAACGAAGTGGAAGCCGTAGAGCCGCAGCACGATCTGCCCAGGCTGCCGGTAGCAAGAGTGCTTTGGAAGCCACTGCCGGATATGAAGACCGGTTGTGCTGCCTGGATACTGGCCGGCGGAGCCCACCATACCTGCTACAGCCAAAACCTCACTGCACAACACCTGGAAGATTTTGCCGAAATAGCCGGCATCGAATACGTAAAAATTGGCCGCGACACCAATCTTTACCAGTTAAAAAACGAGTTGCGCTGGAATGACGTGTGTTACCAGATTTCAAAATAAGCCGGCCGGGTACCCGGCAAGACGGGATAGACGCAACCAAACAACACTGTTTGCATTTTTCTTTCCTGCTTTACCGGATTTTGGGCCAAATTTGCACCCCGGTTTTGCGTGGCCCCTGGCCTTACAAAACCGGAAGCGGCAGGAAAAACAATAACCGTTGGCTGCCGGCGAAGGGAGTATATGATGACAATTACCGAACGGGAAAAACTCGAAACATTGAGCCGCATGGCCGAAGGGCCTTACAAGGCTTTTTTATACGATTGCGACGGCACGCTGGCCGACAACATGCAATCGCACAAGGCGGCTTTTGTAAAAGTGGCAGCGCAGTACAATATTGATCTGAACGATGCCCTAATTGACGAACTCGCCGGCTGGCCCACTGTGGTCATAGCCGAAGAGATCATGAAGCGCTACAGCGTACAGTTCGACCGCGATGAATTTGCCCGCCAAAAATCATCGGTCTTTGTGGAAGAATTCATTGCCGAAACGCTTCCTATTCCGTATGTGGTGCAGCACCTCAAACAGAACATCGGCAGGGTGAAGATCGCGGTGGTATCGGGCGGCAGCCGCAGTACGGTGAGCAAAACCCTGCATGTGATTGGTGTGGACAAATATCTGGATGCGCTGGTTTGCGCCGGCGAAACGGAAAGAGGCAAGCCTTTCCCCGACCCGTTTTTAAAGGCCGCCGAATTGTTGGGTGTGAATCCGGAAGAGTGCCTCGTTTTTGAGGACGGCGACCCCGGCGTGCAGGCTGCCGAAGGTGCTGGTATGAAATGGATACGGGTAGATAAAATCTAAATCATTTGCAATTGTAGTGGAAAGGCCTTGTTCATAACAGGGCCTTTTTTAGTTGGCAACGTTCTGCCCTCATCAAGTGATAACAAACCGGTAATACAATCGCCGTTGTTACTTTAAACGACGCCGTAGGCGTCCAATACCTGTAGCGAAGAAAAGCGGAAGGAAACCTGACTCCGTCAGGAGTCGAACAGCGGCGAATGGACGGCGGTTTGGTATAAACGACTCTGCTCTCCGAAGTCTTTTCTTTTATCAGCGGCTCTGCCGTTTTTCTGAAATCCCTTATCTTGTTCCTGATTCAAAAATGCTCTCCAAACAACGATTTGCTTATGGGCGACTTCCAGATAAAAGAACAGCCAAAAGTTTATGATGTGGTGATTGTGGGCTCCGGTGCCGGTGGCGGCATGGCGGCTTACACCCTTGCCAACGCCGGGCTGAAAGTGGCGATTATTGAAGCAGGGCCAATGTACGACCCGGCAAAGAACGTCATGCAGTTGAAATGGCCTTACGAATCGCCACGCCGCGGAGCGGCCACCCAATTTCGTCACTTTGGTGATTTTGATGCTGCCTACGGCGGATGGGAACTGGATGGCGAACCCTACCAAAAGGAGAAAGGTACCGACTGGTGGTGGTTCCGTTCGCGAATGCTGGGCGGACGCACCAACCACTGGGGCCGTATTTCGCTGCGCTTTGGACCGAAAGATTTTAAGCGCCGCAGCATTGATGGCCTTGGCGAGGACTGGCCCATCGGCTACGAAGACATCAAACCTTATTACGATCGTGTGGATAAGCTTATTGGCGTTTTCGGCACCAATGAAGGCCTCGAGAACGATCCCGATGGATTTTTTCTGCCGCCGCCCAAACCGCGGCTTCACGAACTGATCATTAAAAAAGGCGCTGTCACGGCCGGCGTACCGGTCATCCCCAACCGCCTTTCCATTCTTACCAAACCGGTGAACAACGAACGCGGTGCCTGTTTTTATTGCAACCAATGCAATCGCGGTTGCACCGTTTATGCCGATTTTTCGTCGTCGTCTGTGCTGGTAAAACCGGCGCTGAAAACCGGCAATGTGGACTTGTTTACCAACGCCATGGCCCGCGAAGTGCTCACCAACCGCGAAGGAAAAGCCACCGGTGTATCGTATGTCAGCAAAGATGATTTGCAGGAATACGTTGTAAAAGGCAGGGCTGTGATCCTGGCGGCCAGCACCTGCGAAACATCACGGCTGCTGCTCAATTCAAAAGCCGCCCGTCACCAGAACGGACTGGCCAACAGCAGCGGTGTGGTGGGCAAATACCTGCACGACAGCACCGGTGCTTCCATGGGTGGTTTTCTGCCGCAGTTGGTAGGCCGTAAGCGTTATAACGAAGACGGTGTGGGCGGCGCTCATATCTATTCGCCGTGGTGGCTCGACAACAAAAAGCTGGATTTCCCCCGCGGCTACCATATCGAATACTGGGGCGGCATGGGCATGCCGACGTATGGTTTTGGTTTTGGCATCGAAAATTCCAACGGCAAATACTTGGTCAACGGAAAAAAGAAAGAAGCCGGCGGTTATGGCGCCTCGCTGAAAGAAGACGTTCGGTATTTCTACGGCACCTCGGTGGGCATGGCCGGCCGGGGCGAGGCCGTTGCCACCATTGACAATTATTGCGAAATTGACCCGAACACCGTGGACAGATACGGCATACCGGTGCTTCGCTTCAACGTAAAATGGAGCGACCATGAAATAAATCAGGCGAAGCACATGAAGGAAACATTTAAGGAGATCATGCACAGCATGGGTGCGGTAATCACTTATGGCGATGATGGCCCGGAGAACAACTACGGCCTGGAGGCGCCGGGAAAAATCATTCACGAAGCCGGCACTGCCCGCATGGGCAGCGATCCGCGAACCTCGGTGCTGAACGGCTGGAACCAGGCGCACGATTGCAAAAACCTGTTTGTGATGGATGGTGCGGCCTTTACCTCGCAAGCCGATAAGAACATCACCTGGACCATTTTGGCGCTGGCCATGCGCGGCTCTGAGTACCTGGTGAGTGACCTGAAAAAAGGGAAAATTTAAACACGGATTTTTTGCACAAATTGCACGAATTTTTCAACGGCGGACTTCGAACCCGAAACAACAAATGGTGAACTTGTAAACCTGTGAACTCGTAAACTTCAAAGACATGGACAGAAGAAAATCACTCAAATTAATGGCGTTGGGCACGGCCTCCGGCAGCCTTTTGTTGGATGCCTGCAAGCAGGCCGATAAAAAAGCTGCCATTGATGCGCACAATAATGGTGACGGCAAACTGACCATTGACCGCACCGGTCCGGAACAGGAACATGAGAAAAAGCTGCAGAGCGAAACGTTTTTTACACCGCACGAAAAGGAAACCGTCGCCGTGTTGAGCAATATCATTATCCCGGCCGATAATGTGTCGGGCAGTGCCACCGATGCCGGCGTTCCGGACTTTATTGAGTTTATTGTAAAAGACAAACCCGAAAACCAGGTGCCTCTTCGTGGTGGTTTGCGCTGGCTGGACCTTCAAATGGTGAGCCGGCACGGAAAAGCATTTAAGGATTGCAGCCGTGAGCAACAGTTCGCCATGATAGATGCTATTGCTTACCCGGAAAAGGCAGCGCCGGCAATGGCGGCAGGTGTGGCTTTTTTCAGTCGCCTACGCAACCTGACTGTGACAGGGTTTTATACTTCGGAAATAGGGATAAAGGACCTTGGCTACATGGGCAACAAGCCCAACCAATGGACCGGCGTACCGGCCGATGTGCTGGCGCAGTACAATCTTGCTTACAGCGATAAAGAGCTGAAGGAATCGGTGGCATAGGACCGTTTTTCCAAAGGGTTTGAAAGCATCCAACCTTAGCGGGTGCGATACGGCAGATAAACTTTCAACCGGTTCATAAAACAAGCAAAAAAAAGCTCCTGTTTCCAGGAGCTTTTTTTTGGGGCCAATCAAATGGATCACGCCGTTTGATTTGTAAACTTCCCAGAGGTGGTCAGCAATTCAGGCTTTTTGCGTTTGCGCATATAAAGGTTCAGGCCCAGAAAAGCAACAATAAGAATAACCGGAATGACCAGTGTTGTATTAATAATCTCGGGCCCCGCGGCAGCGTTGGCCGCATTGTAAGCTGTTTTCATTTCTTCCGAGGCATCGGCCGAAGCATATTGTCCAAGGTCAGAGCCGGCGGGCAGTTGCTTCAGGATCAACCGGTCGTACACGCCACCCATAAACATGGTGTAAACCGACACGGCAAACATGCCGGCACCGCCCATCAAATTAAGCCCGGGAGCCCCCGTCTTTGGCAGGTTCTCGGCCACGAAACCTAGCATGCAGGGCCAGAAATAACAAACGCCGATGCCAAACACCAAGGCGCCCACAAAAACCATGTTGCCCTGCGTATTGCCCAGCAGGTACAGGCCAAGCGCTGCAAAAACGGCCGACATCAGCAGCACGCCCTGCGGTGCCAGGCGGTGTACCACGGGCTCGGCAAAGGCGCGGCCCAGAACCATTACGCCGGTGGTCACCGTCAGAATCAGAATGGAATTTTGCGTGATGTTGCGCAGCAGTACGCCAATCCACTGGCCGGTAAACAGCTCGGTGATGGCTGTGCCAAACATCAGGATAATCATTACCAAGAACAAAGGGTTTAACAGCGAACGGTACATTTCGCCCGAAGAAACCCCGGCCGCCACCCGTTCGGTAACCGGGAACCGAAGGCGGAAAAAGAACAGGCCATACAGCACCGTCGGAATCAGCATGGTAGCCATTTTAATTTGCCAACCCCAGCCAATATTGTCAAAGGCAAAAGAGATGAGTGTACCAAGTACGATGCCGCCCGGAAACCAAAGGTGAAAATGGTTCAGTTTCACCGTTTTGTTGTCGGGGTAAAGTGCCGTCACCAAAGGGTTACAGGCTGCTTCCACGGTGCCGTTGGCAATGCCAATCAAAAGCGTTGACAGAAAAAGGGTGGTGAAGCCGGTGGCAAAGATGGTGAGAAGAATGCCGGCGAGATGAAAGATAAAAGCGAGCACCAGCAGCCGCTTCATGCCAATGGCGTCAACGATCATACCGCCCACGATCATGGCTAACGGAAATCCCCAGAAGGCGGTTGCCGTGATGGTTGCCTGCTGCGACCGGTCGAGGTTGAATTGGGAGCCAAGTTGGTCTATAATGCCGGCCCGGATGCCGAACGAAAGAGAGGTGACCAGAAGTGCAAGACAGCTTGCAACAAAAAGTTGACTGCGGTTGATGTTGTTGTTCATTCCATTAAAAATTTGGATTGGTTGATGTGTGAAAAGTTGGTGTTAAATCTAAGTCTTTCGGTAGAAAGTGAAAATTATAGCAAGGCTTTTTTTCGCACATTAAAGCGGCGCCGACTCCGGTCGTTGCTGCCATCTTTTTCCCGAAAAAGGCAATGCCGGCTTTTATGCCGTTGATGGGGAGAAATGGGATGTGCTTTGGCCGTAATAAAAAAGCGCCTTGTCTCAACAAAAACAAGGCGCTTTATTGTTTTATCATCAGGCCATCAAACAAACTTCGTGACCCCCGGAATGGCCACCGGGTAAAATCCGTCCTGGTTGGGCAACACCGGCGGCATAGCGTCGAAGGCATACACTTTCGGCTGCAGGCTAAGGCCCGAGTTGAGGGCTTTGTCCCATTCCACCACCTGCCCGCTGTAAGTGGCCATGCGGCCAAGAATCGAAGTCATGGTGCTGTAAGCGCCGTTTTCGGCATCGGCAAATTTGTAGTCGCCTTTGGCGATGGCCGCAAACAATTCATCGTGTTCGGTTTGATAGGGATTGTTCTCGCCTTTTTTATCAAACTGGTAAAGCACCTTGCCCTTACTGTCAACAATACGGGCTGCACCTGCCTGGATTCTGCCTTTTGTGCCCACCAGCAGTTCATCCACCCGGCTCAGCGTTTTGGGCTGGTGCCGGCACTGGCTGTTCAGGATAGAGCCATCGGCATATTCAAACTCCACAAAATGGTGATCGAAGATTTCGCCGTGGTCTTTGCTTTTGCGCACCTCACGGCCGCCCATTCCCTGTGCTTTTACCGGGTAGGCACCTTTGAACCAGTTAACCACATCAATATTGTGGATATGCTGCTCGGTGATATGATCGCCGCAAAGCCAGTTGAAGTAATACCAGTTGCGCATCTGGTATTCCATCTCCGTTTGATTCGGCTGGCGTTTTTTCACCCATACACCATCGTTGTTCCACCAGGCTTGCGCCGAGGTGATATCGCCGATCATATCCTTTCGCTTGAATAGCTCACGGTAGGAGTTTTGGTAATGCCGTTGCAGGCCTACCACCACGTTCAGCTTTTTCTGCCTGGCAAGAGCGGCTGATTCCAGCACTTTTTTTACACCCGCAGGGTCAGTAGCCACCGGCTTTTCCATAAACACATGCTTGCCCTGCTTAATGGCTTCTTCAAAATGCAGCGGCCGGAAGCCGGGCGGCGTGGCCAGGATCACCACATCGGCCAGCGGTATGGCTTTTAGATAGGCATCAAACCCGGTAAACTTGCGTTCGTCGGGCACATCCACTTTTGCCTTGACATTACCTTTTGCCCCCGACCAGTCCGAAAGGTCATCGGACCGGAGCGCATTGTAGCATTCATCCAGCCGGTCGCGAAAGGCATCGGCCATGGCCACCAGCTTTACGTTTTGTTTGGTGATGAGCGCCTGCATGGCGGCGCCGGTACCGCGGCCACCGCAGCCGATCAGGGCCACTTTGATGACATCATCGGCACCGGAAAAATAATTGGCGCCGGCAACAGATGGCAGCACCATCAGGCCGCCGGCAAGGATGCCTGTCTGTTTGACGAATTCTCTGCGGGAGGTAGTTGATTTCATGACTGTATAAATAAGAGGTTATTGACCTAAATGCAGTTTATAAAATGCCGCCGCTTCTTCGGCAGCAGGCTGCTTTACCGGCCTTACCACCCGGAAGCCGGCGAAGTAGGCATCGGTCAGCCACCACCGGCTTTTGGGTATTTGCGGGTCACGCTTGTTCCAGTCGGGCTGCCACGACCGGCGGGCTGCCGGACGCAAGTCTTCGGCACCTTCTTCGAAAGAGCCGCCGCGAACGGCCCGTGGATGGCGGCTGTTTGGCGGGGCAACCGGATCGGCAGCGCCATCGGTGAGTTTTGCGTAAGACACCTCGTCGTATTGGTCAAGCGTCCACTCCGATACATTTCCCAGCATATCGTACAAGCCCCATTGGTTGGGTGCTTTCTGTCCTACTTTTTGATACGCCTTGTTGCTGTTGGCGGCATACCAGGCGTACTTGTCCAGTTCTTTTGCATCGTTGCCAAACGGATACACGGTGCTGCTGCCGGCACGGGCGGCATATTCCCATTCGGCTTCCGTGGGCAAGCGATAAAAAACGCCGGTTTTTTGATAGAGCCAGCGGCAGTACATCAGGGCCGTAAACTGCTGCATGCTGTTGGCCGGGTAGCCGCCTTCTTTCCCCATGCCCCACGAAAGGTCTATGTATTGCGGTGTGGGCCGGGTTACGGCGTCAACTTTTGAATTTTCAGCCACCTGCATGTCATTGAAAAAAACATCAAACTCGTCGTGGGTTACCTCGTAGGCACCCATCCAAAACGGGCTGATGGTGACGGTATGCTGGGGTTGCTCGTCTTTTTTTGCCGCCTTGTCGGTGGCCGGGCTGCCCATCGTAAATGCGCCTCCGTTGATGGCCACCATCTGAAATTGCAGGGCAGTGCCGGGAACCGTTTGCTTATAAGAACGAAAGGCCGTATCGGCAGATTGGGCAAACAGGCAGAAAACAGAAAACAACGGGAGCAACGTCAGGCAGGTTCTTTTCACAAAAGCAATTTTTTGCAAGACTGAAAAATACGGAATCCGGTTGAGACTTATAGCCGCAGCCTTTTTTTCATGCCCGGGGAAAGGATGTAAATGACGTTGCCGTTTTTCACTTGTGTCACCAGCAGGTCGGCATCCAGCCGTTTCACCAACTTCTTACACTCTTTGATGGAAAGAATGCTGCAAGCCGTGGCCAGCCAGTCGGCGGTGGCGCCATCGGCGGCAATAACGGTGACGTTGCGCTGAAACCGCACACCGTAGCCGGTTTGCGGATCAAGAATATGCGAGTAGCGTTTGCCGTCGTGCTCAATGTACTGGTACAAATCGCCGGAGGTGGCCACCGCACTGTTCGAAAGCAGGATGGTTTCGGCCAGGAGTTCAGTGCTGCTTTCGGGCAGATTAATACCGACGGTCCAACCACTTTTTCCCGGTGGCGGCCCGCTGCAGGCCAGGTCGCCGCCGGCATCGGCCAGCGCCGACCGAACGCCGGATGCTTTCAGAAAATCAATGACCTGCTGTGCCACGTGGCCTTTGGCAATGCCGCCCAGGTCCAGTTGCATGCCTTTTTTCTGCAGGGCCACCGTTTTGTTTGCCGTATCAATCGTCAGGTAACGAATGCCCGTTTTTTCTTTCGCAGCAGCTATTTCTTTTAGGGCGGGGAAGCTTTTCTCCCGCCGGGCTTTGCGCCATTGTTTAGAAAGAGGACCGATGGTGACATCGTAAGCACCGCGGCTTTCGGCTGCCGCTTTTTTGCTGGCCCACAAAACTTCGTACAGCGCCGGCGACACAGCCACTGCCTGGCCACTGCCGGCTGTCCGGTTCAGCCGGTTCAGCTCACTTTCCTCCAGGTAGTCGCTAAAAATGGCGTTGAGCGAATCAATGAGGCGGTAGGAAGCCCTGGCCAAATGGGCCGCCCGGGCTGAATCTTCGGCATAAAAAATAAGGTTGAACGGCGAACCCATTTTTTGTTGCGAAAACTGAAAGCGTTGCTGCGCCTGCACAGCGGTAGAAAGGAATAGGAGGCAGGCTGGAAAAAATGCAAGTAATGACAGGTCTTATGGTGTTTGCCCGTAAATTTAAAGCATAACCTCTTCCACTATGCAACGTCGCCATTTTCTGAGAAGCGGCCTTACCGCCGGAGCCGCCACTTTTTTATCGCCTGCTGCTTTTGCCGGCGAATCGCTTTCTGAAAAAATATCACCGCTGGCCGAAAAGCCTTTCAATCTAGATTACTCTTTTCACGATGGCATGTTTAAGCACCATGCCGGCAATGATTTTATTGACCAGATCAAATTTGGCCATTCAATGGGTTTTCGTTCCATAGAAGACAACGGCATGCGGGGCCGCACTGCCGATCAGCAAAAAAAGATTGGTGAAACGCTGGCCAGCCTGGGCATGAAGATGGGCGTGTTTGTAGCCCACGACATTGACTGGCAAAAACCATCGCTGTCAACCGGCAAAAAAGAGATCCGGGAAAAATTTTTAGCGCAGGTGCGGGAGTCGGTGGAAGTGGCCAAACGCTGTGGCGCCACGTATATGGTGGTTGTGCCGGGAATCGTAACACCCAGTATTGATCTTTCATATCAAAAGGCCTATGTGATGGACACGCTGCGCCGGGCCACTGATATTATTGCGCCGCACAACCTGGTGCTGACACTTGAAACGCTCAACTTCCGCGACCATCCCGGCCAGATTTTGCCCGACCCGGCCACCATTTACGAAATGGTAAAGGCGGTAAACAGCCCGGCCTGCAAAATGCAGTTCGATATCTACCACGTACAGATCCACACCGGTAACCTCATACCTAACATTGATCTTTCGTGGGATGAGATCGGGTACATTCAAATTGGCGACAACCCCGGGCGGAAAGAACCCACCACTGGAGAGATCAATTACAAAAATGTTTTCAAACATTTATACAACAAAGGATTTAAGGGTTTCCTGGGCATGGAGCATGGCATTTCCAAACCCGGTAAAGAAGGGGAGGTGGCACTGCTGAAAGCCTATCGTGAATGTGACAGCTTTTTGTAAGGGCATCTTTTAAAACAACAAAACTTTGCTGAAACTTTGCCTGCTGCTGGGCAGCTACCTTTTCTTCTGCGCACCGGCATCTGCCCAAAAAATACCGCCATTGGGCATGGTGGCCGCCCTCGAAAACGACAGCCTGCTGTACGCTGCGGGCTTTCGCTTACTGGGTACCACGGTTGGCAGCACCATCGGTCCATCGCTTAGCGAAGAAGCATTTAGCGCCACGGTACAGGCAATAAACGCTGCCAGGTGCCGGCTGTATATGTGTAATGTATTATTCCCCGGCACACTGAAAATAGCGGGTCCGGAGGCCAACGAAGCCCGGGTGCTCGATTACCTGCGGCTGGTTTTGGCAAGAGCCCGGGTAGCAGGGATTAAGCACCTCATTTTAGGGAGCGGCGGCGCCCGCAAATTGCCCGATGGTACCGACAAAGAAAAAGCCGCCAGCGATTTTGCCCGGTTAGCCCGCAAAATGGCGGCGGAGGCAAACGCTTTCGGGGTGACGATCATTCTTGAAAACCTCAATAGCACCGAAACGAATTTTCTCAATCGGTTGAGCGAAGCTGCCGCTGTTGTAAGAGCGGTAGATCATCCATCCTTCCGGCTCAATGCCGATATTTATCACATGCTGAAAGAGGGCGAGTCGCCGGAGGAGATCCGTAAGGCCGGCGACCTGATTGTGTATTGCGAGATTGCCGAAAAAGAAGGCCGCACCCTGCCCGGCGTAGCCGGCGACGATTTTAAACCCTACCTGCAGGCACTGAAAGACATCAGGTTCAAAGGGCCCATCCTGATCGAAGGCCGGACGAACGACCTCAAAAAAGACGTACCGAAAGCCTTTGCTTTTCTTTCGGCCCAATTGAAAGAAGTTTACGGGAGATAGGGCGTTCTTTTTTGTTGACGAGCGACAGTGCTGCTATTGATCGTCCGTGGCGACGCTCCGTTCGGGGTTCTGATCACTGGTGGGCTTTTTTTCTCGCGGCGGCGCGGAGGCGCAGGGGTGATGCAGGGAAAAGAGCACTACATGAACTTACAATTTACACCTTTCATTCAGCCTCTTCCGGACAATTCTCTTCGCCTGCTAATTTACCTGCCACCTTTCATGCTCAATCCCTGTCATGCCGTGGTACAAGGCATCTTTAGACCGAACCAGGGAAATGCTCAATAACAGAATCAATTGCCACAACCAATTTTCATCACACAACGCAAAATCTGGACGTCCGGAACTCGTTTCCCGGGATGGCAAAAAGCCGTGTTGCGTAGCAAATCACAAACGGCGACAAGGAAGATTGATTAATAAGCAATGGCTCCCCGACGTTCAAACCGCTTGGTGTGCAAACTACAGGACACGATGTATTTCTTTAACCCTTATATTTCAAGTCAAATCTTTCAACCATGCATTGCTTGCCCTTTTACTCAATCCTTCTTCGAAAAACGTATTTGTTACTTCTTTCCCTGCTTCTTTTTTTCGCTGGCTCAGCGCAGCCACAGATAGGCCTGCAGCTTTACACCTTCCGCAACCAGCTTCCCAAAGACGTCCCCGGCATGCTGCAAACCATCAGCGGCATGGGCATCCGCTACCTCGAAGGCGGCGGCACCTACAACCTTTCCAAAGTAGAGTATAAAAGTTTGCTGCAAAAAAACGGCTTACAAATCGTGAGCTTTGGCGCCGGCTTTAAAGAGCTGGATGAGGACCCGGCCGCCGTAGCTGAAAAAGCGGCCTTTTTTGGCGCCCGGTACGTGATGTGTTCGTGGGTGCCGCACAATGGAGACGTATTCACCCTCGATGATACGCGGAAAGCCGTAGAAGTGTTCAACAGGGCCGGCAAGCTGCTGAAGGAAAGAGGCCTGCAGTTTGTCTATCATGCTCATGGCTATGAGTTTCAGCCGCACGAGGGCGGTACCTTCTTCGATTATATGCTCAGGAACATGGACCCGGCCTACGCCAATTTTCAGATGGATGTGTTTTGGTTTAAAAACTCCGGGCAGGACCCTGCGGCCTGGCTGCTGAAGCATCCGGACCGCTTTCTCACGCTGCACCTGAAAGACCGCAAACACGGCACACCCAACAACGTTACGGCCAAAGCCGATGTGGAATCGAACGTAGTGCTGGGCACCGGCGACGTAAATATTGCCGATGTGATGAAGGCCGCAAAAAAAGCCGGCATCAAATACGCCTTTATCGAAGACGAATCATCCCGTTCGCTGGAGCAGGTGCCGCAAAGCCTGGCTTACCTCAAGGAACTGAAATAGCATTCTCACTACCTCAAACCTTTCTTTCGATGTCTTCTTTTTCACGCCGCGATTTTTTGGGCAGGAGCACCAGGGCCGCTGCTGCCGTTTGCGTGGGTACCATTCCTGTAGCCACTGCCTTTGCCGCACCGTTTTCCGAAGGAACAAAAACCAGTAGTCCCGCCGATAAAATAAGGGTAGGCCTAATTGGCTGCAACAGCATGGGCTGGGCCAATTTGAAGGAGCATGTGGCGTTGCCCGAAGTAGAATGCCTGGCCCTTTGCGATGTGGACGAAACGGTGCTGAATAAACGGGCCGGCGAACTGGAAACCATGACGGGAAAAAAGCCGGTTCTGTACAAAGACTTCCGAAAGCTGTTGGAGAACAAAGACATTGATGCCGTCATCATCGGCACACCCGACCATTGGCACTGCCTTCATGCCGTTTATGCCATGCAGGCCGGCAAAGATGTGTATGTGGAAAAACCGTTGGCCAACAGCATTGACGAATGCAATATCATGCTGGCAGCTGCCCGGCGCTACAGCCGGGTGGTGCAGGTGGGGCAATGGCAGCGCAGCGGTCCGCACTGGCAATCGGCAGTAGAGTATGTACGCTCCGGAAAACTGGGCACCATCGGCCATGTAAAGAACTGGCTGTACTACAACAATTTTAAAGCACCGCAACCGGTGCCCGATTCGGCGCCGCCGCCCGGGGTGGACTACAGCCTTTGGCTGGGGCCGGCCACCAGGCAGGCGTTCAACCGAAACCGGTTCCATGGCAAGTGGCGCTATTTCTGGGATTATGGCGGCGGCATCATGACCGATTGGGGTGTGCACCTCCTCGACATGGCTTTTAACGGCATGCAGGCCTCGTATCCCCAATCGGTAATGTCAACGGGTGGTAAATTTTCCTTTCCGGCCAGCGCTATGGAAACGCCCGATACCCAATTCACCACCTACGATTTTGGAAACTATGTAGCCACCTGGGAGCATGTAACCGGCTCCACGCCGGGCCTGTACGGCAACAACTATTGTGGTGTGGCCTTCATTGGCAGCAAAGGCACGCTGGTGGTGGACCGCGAAAAATGGCGGCTGTTTCCCGAAGCGGCTGATGGTGCTTACCTGGTGCCGGCCATGCCCGAACAAAAAGGCAGCGGCCGCGACCTGGCGCTCCATGTAAAGAATTTTGTGGACTGTATTAAATCCAGGGCAAAGCCGGTTTGCGATATTGAGATAGCCCGAAACGTGGCCGTGAACGCACAATTGGGAAACATTGCCATGCGCACCGGCCGCAAGCTGTACTGGAACAATGCGGCCAACCGGTTTGTCAACGACAAGGCAGCCGATCAATATATCCGGCCGGTCTATCATGGAGACTGGGTTTTGCCTACGGTGTAGCGAATAAGACTAATGGCGGTGCCTTATTTTTAAAGCTAACGCAATGGTGAACCCTTATTTGCCCAGCGGATTTGCGCCTAAGTATTGCCACGCCAACGCTAATTACGTGTTGATGAACGAGCCTTGTTGTTTTTTTTCAGGATGTCTTGTCCTATTGAATTCTCGCCATTTGTTTTGCCTTATGTGAGCTGTCGGTAAGCGCAGCAAATCCCCTTTAAACCTTTCCGATCGCCGGCGTGTCTCTCATCGCCTTTGTCAAGGGGAACTGCGGTCACGCCGGCGTTCGGTATGTGACCAGTGGGATTTGTCCGGTGCGGCAGCCGGCCCGCACACCGGCTACCGTTATCTTTGCGCCATGCACTATGTGTCGGCAGAGAATTTGAGTAAATCTTACGGCGTAAAGCCACTTTTTCAGGCCCTTTCTTTTCATATTTCCGAAGGCGATAAAATAGCCCTGGTGGCCCGCAACGGTTCGGGCAAATCCACGCTGCTGAAGATCATTGCCGGCAGCGAAACAGCCGACGAAGGCAAGGTGTGGGTGAATAAAGATGTGGACGTGGCCTTGTTTGAGCAGGAACCGCAACTGGACGAAAAGGCCACCACGCTGGACAATATTTTCCACCTGGCCCATCCGGTGCTGAACATCATTAAGCAGTACGAGGCATTGCTGGAGAATGCCGACGACAGCGCCGCTTACCACCAACGGCTGACGGATACCATCATTAAAATGGACAGCCTCGGCGCCTGGGATTTTGATGCCAAGGTAAAGCAGATCATGGGCAAGCTCAAGATCCATCACCTGAACCAGCCGGTGTCCACGCTCAGTGGCGGGCAACGCAAACGCATTGCCCTGGCCCGAACGCTGATAGATATTGGCTTTGAGCACAAGCATGTGCTGCTGATCATGGACGAGCCTACCAACCACCTTGACGTGGAGATGGTGGAATGGCTGGAGCATTACCTGAACAAAGAAAATGTAACGCTGCTGCTGGTTACCCACGACCGCTATTTTCTCGACAATGTATGCAGCGAAGTGTGGGAAATGGAAGGATCGAACCTGTACATACACAAAGGCGATTACGAAAATTTCCTGGAGAAAAAGGCGGCCCGCGAAGAAAGCGAAGCCGCCAGCATAGACAAGGCCCGCAACCTGTACCGAAAGGAACTGGAATGGATGCGCAAGCAGCCCAAGGCCCGCACCACCAAATCAAAAAGCCGGCAGGATGCGTTTTACGAAGTGGAAAAAAAAGCAAAGCAACAGATGCTGGATCAGCAGGTGCAGTTGCAAAGCAAGATGAACCGCCTGGGGGGCAAAACCGTGGAGATGAAGAAAGTGTACAAAAGCTTTGGCGACAAGGCCATTCTCAAAGGCTTTGACTACACGTTTAAAAAAGGCGAAAGGGTTGGCGTTGTGGGCAAGAACGGCGCCGGCAAATCCACTTTTATCAACATTATTCAGGGCCTGGAGGCGGCCGATAGCGGCAAGATCAACGTGGGCGACACGGTGGTGTTTGGCAACTATTCGCAGCTAGGCCTGCAGGTAAAGGAAGACATGCGGGTGATTGAATACGTAAAAGGCATTGCCGAAAACTTTCCGCTGGCCAATGGCGGATCGTTAAGTGCGGCGCAGTTCCTGCAACTGTTTCTTTTTTCGCCTGAGCAGCAATACACCTATATCAGCAAGCTGAGTGGGGGCGAAAAGCGGCGGCTGCATTTGCTCACTATTCTTTTTCGCAACCCTAATTTTTTGATCCTCGACGAACCTACCAACGATCTTGATCTGCCCACCTTGTCGGTACTGGAAAATTTTTTACTCGACTTTGCCGGTTGCCTTTTGATCGTGAGCCACGACCGCTATTTTATGGACCGTCTGGTGGACCATCTTTTTGTATTTGAGGGCGAAGGGGTGATCAGCGATTATCCCGGCAACTACAGCCAGTACCGCGAGTGGCAAAAGCAGCAGGAGGAGAGCGAAGCAGCGGGAAAGATAAAGAGCGAGGAAAAGGCCAAAGCGGAAGGAGTCAAACTGGCTCCCGCCAAAAAAAAGATGAGCTACAAGGAGCAGCGGGAGTTTGAAACGCTGGGAGTGGAATTGCCCCGTTTAGAGAAAGAACGGACCGAGCTGACCGAAAAAATGTCGGCGCCCGACCTGTCGTTTGAAAAGCTGCAGCAGTTTTCCCAACGCATCAACGAAATCAATTCGCTGATAGACGAAAAAGAGATGCGCTGGCTGGAGTTGAGCGAAAATCAATAACGCCAGACGAATGAAACGAAAGCTGGCTTCAAAAAAGCCTCCGCTTCGTTCACCGGGCCGGATCATTCGTCTTTGCTTTTGACACCCCTTTTCAGGATAAATACCTGACAACATGCAGAAAAAACTAACATTAAAACTACTGCCGTCCGAGGCCGCCGATCCCGCAACGATCCATTCGCTTCTGGCCCAGGCCTGTGCTGTGGCGCCCTCGCAGATCAGCGGTTATCAAACCCTGAAAAAATCCATTGATGCCCGAAGCCGCAAACAAGTTTGGATTCAACTTACCCTGAATGCATTTATTGACGAACCCTACCAAGACCCCGGCCTGCCGGGGCTTGCCTTGCAGGACGTGCGGCATTCTGATAAGCGGGTGATTGTGGTGGGTGCCGGCCCGGCGGGGCTGTTTGCCGCCCTGCGGCTGATTGAGCAGGGCATTAAACCCATTGTACTGGAGCGGGGCAAAGATGTGCGTGCCCGCCGCCGCGACCTGGCAGCCATTAACAAAGAGGGCCGTGTAAATGAAGAAAGCAATTACTGTTTCGGCGAGGGCGGTGCCGGCACGTACAGCGACGGCAAGCTGTACACCCGCAGCACCAAACGTGGCGATGTAGCCCGGGTGCTGGGCATTCTGGTGCAGTTTGGCGCCGATAATAAAATTTTGTACGAGGCGCATCCGCACATCGGCACCAACAAACTGCCGCAGATCATTACCGCCATCCGCGAGCAGATCATCGCCTGCGGCGGCGAGGTTCGTTTCGAAAACAAAGTCACTGATTTTATTCTCACAAATGATACCCTGAAAGCGGTTGTGGTGAACGGCGGCGAGAGGGTGGAGGCTGATGCCGTGATCCTGGCCACCGGGCATTCGGCCAGGGACATCTTCCAGTTATTGCACCATAAAAAGATTGAGATCTATTTTAAGCCTTATGCATTGGGGGTGCGGATTGAGCATCCACAGCGCATCATTGATACGATTCAATATCACCTCGATGGCCCATCCACAGCCTTTCCCGGTGCAAAGGGCCGCCAGCCGCACAAAGGCCCGCATAGGAATGGCGGAACTGCATTCGCAGCCTCTTCGAAAGGCGGGGCGCCGGTGGTGGGTGGCCCCGCCACCGGAGGTGCAGGCCGCGGCGACTATTTGCCGCCGGCATCTTACTCGCTGGTGGAGCAGGTAAGCGGCAAGGGTGTGTTTTCTTTTTGCATGTGCCCCGGCGGTATTATTGCGCCGGCGGCTACCTCAGAAGGCGAGGTGGTGGTCAATGGCTGGTCGCCATCGAAACGGAACAACCCTTATGCCAACAGCGGCATTGTGGTAACGGTGGATGAAGCCAATATCCAGGCCTTCAAACAACACGGCCCGCTGGCCGGCCTGTATTTTCAGCAAGCCATCGAGCAGAAAGCGTTTGAAGCCGGCGGCGGTAAGCTGGTGGCGCCGGCACAGCGCATGGCTGATTTTGCGGCCGGCAAACTCTCCTCATCGCTGCCCGATTGCAGCTACCTGCCGGGCATTCATCCGGCGCCATTGAAAGAGGTGCTGCCCCCCTTTGTACACGGGGCCTTGCAAACCGCTCTTAAAGAATGGGGCAAACGCATGCGGGGCTATTTGACCAACGAAGCGGTGGTGGTGGCCACCGAATCACGAACCTCATCGCCGGTGCGCATACCCCGCGACGAAACGCTTCAGCATCCGCAGATCAAAGGCCTGTTTCCCTGCGGCGAAGGTGCCGGTTATGCCGGCGGCATTGTGAGTGCCGCCATGGATGGCGAACGCATTGCCGAAGCGGTATCAGCTATCTGCTGGCCGGGTCGGTAACCGTAGTTCGTTTGGAGAGCAGCAGGTTTTTTTGCAGCAGCTCGTTACGGCGATAGGCCTTTACTTCGTTCTTCATTGATTTTTTAACCGTTGACGACAGCTCCGGCAGCAGCAAGGTACCCAGGTCGGGTTTGCCGGCATCTACCCAGCTAGTGTACCAAAAATCGGCCGTCATATTTGCCGACCGCAGCAACTGGTCGTTAACGCTTCCCTGCAGGCGCCGGCCGTAAGCCAGTGCAAATTCTTTGGTATAATACCGGTATTCGCGGCCGTTGCGTTGCTCGGTGCGGTATTTGGTAGCAGGGGTAAATTCCCTGGTCAATTCTTTTTCCGTTTCAAACACCGACGGCAGTAGCTGATGGGTGCGGCGGAGCGAAAGCCAAAGGTGGTGGGCCGGATTTTTAAGGTAGCGGGCTTTCTTTTGCCCGGTCAGGTTAAAAATTTCGATGGTTTGTTCGGGGCCCATACTTTCCCACAAGGCATGCAAGCCGCGTTGGCCGGTCAGTTGCCCGTCGTAGTTGATAGAGGTATGCAGCGGTACGTGTGCATCGCCAATGTAGTGGCCCAGGTCAATGGCGTGAAATAAAATGCTGTCGCGGTTTTGCTGGCGAAAAGCATTGGTCAGTTTCTCCTTCATGGCCATGATCCAGTACGGCACGTAACCGTATTTAAGCAAGCTGTCGCGGTGGTACCGTTGCACCGCCTCCTCCCATCCAACCGGCATTTGCCAGGCCGCCGAGTCGCCATAAGCTTCAAAATCTATAAAATGTTTGGTGGCTTCGGTGGAGTCTTTGCTCCGGCGCTCATCGGGCCGCACCGAGTGGCGTACAATGCTGTCGAGGTTTTGGTAAAAGAAAGGCTGCATGCCGTTGGGCAGTTGATAAACGGCCAACTGGTGCACCGTGCGGTGAACCAAAAAGCCCCAGCCGCTGCCGGCCACCAGCACAACAATAGCAATCATCAAAAGGCCATGGGTCGCGGTTTTTTTCATCACAAGGATTTTTGCAAAAGTGCAGGAGGAAGGCATCCCGCCAATTTAAAAATCGGAAAGGGGCTACCGGGCCAACGGCCGCCTTCCCGTTTGTTGCGTCGTGCCTTTACCGGAAAATACTGTTCAGCAATCCCGCCAGCCGTACGCCGCCTTTCAGCAGCCGGTCGTTCACGGTTTCGATATACTTGAAGTTGTATTCGTAACCCAGCCGCTGGTCGGGCTTTGTAATATCTGCATACAACCCTTCGGCAATGCTGTACGATTCGGCAATCCATTCGGCAAGGGGCTGCTTTTGCCAGGCCAGCCTTTGCTGCAAGGTGGTAAAGTTGATAGCGGCCGTGTATTCGGTGTAGCTCAACTGCTGAAAGTTCACCAGGCTTTCGTCCCAAACCGCATGAAGGTTGGTGGCGTTGTTGAACCAGGTGACCTTTATCCGGTTGCCACCAAGGTCTTCGCGCCGGCCGGCATGCAGGGGTTGGTGCACATCGCCAATAAAATGGATAAGCAGGCGCAGGTACAGCCTTTTCTTTTCCGCGGGCAATTGTTTTTTCTTCAGTTCCGCCACCAGAAAATTGATCCTGGTATAAACATTCGTTGATGTATCGGCTTTCAGCCAAGAGACCACCTGCTCCCGCGAAAGTCCTTTTGCCAGGTTTACATAGTGCCACGAACTAAGATAATTGTAGGTCGAATCGGACTTGATAAAATCGGCCCAGTTGCTGGACATCGCAAGGGATTCGTTGCCCAAAATTTTGCGAATCTCCGCTTTGGCTTTTGGTGTAAGGTAAGCGGTGGCAATTTCACCCACAATGCGGTGGCCCAGCACGCCCCAGGCCAGCGCCACGGCCGGCACCGAAAAAACCAGAACAAGTAAAAAGAGTTTCCTGATTGGGTTGCTCATATGCAAAAACTAAGGCGCAAAAATAGGGAGGTGGCGCATTGTCACCCAATTCGGCTTTGCCACCGGTAGAAAGGAAAAAATCGGGATTGGGCCCGACAATCAACCTGTTGGTCAGAAAAATGGGCCCGTTGCGGGCAGAATCGTGTAAACTTGACCGGCCAATTTAATTCAAGAGCCAAAACCAATCGAATGAGTTATTTACTGGAAGCCCGAAACCTGAAAAAGTATTTCGCCACGCAAAAAGCTGTGGACGATATTTCCTTTGGCGTAGCCCCCGGCAGCATTTTTGGCTTGCTGGGCCCGAACGGCGCCGGCAAAACCACCCTGATCCGCATGATCACCGGCATTTTTTTTCCCGATGCCGGCGAGCTGCGGTTCGAAGGGCAGCCGTTCAACCCGACAAAAGATATTGAACGCATTGGCTACATGCCCGAAGAAAGAGGCCTGTACAAAAAAATGAAGATCGGCGAGCAGGCGCTTTACCTTACCCAATTGAAGGGCCTGTCGAAGGCCGATGCCACCCGGCTGATCAAACACTGGTTTGAACGGCTGGAGATGGAAAGCTGGTGGAACAAAAAAGTAGAAGACTTGTCGAAGGGCATGAGCCAAAAGCTGCAGTTTGTGACCACGGTGGTGCACAGCCCGCGGCTGATTATTCTCGACGAGCCCTTCAGCGGCCTCGATCCGGTAAACAGCAACCTGATTAAAGACGAAATTTTTAACCTGGCTAAAAACGGCTCCACTGTTATCTTCAGCACCCATCGCATGGAGCAGGTTGAGGAAATCTGTAACCAGATCATCCTCGTCAACAAAGGAAAAAAGATTCTCGACGCCACCGTGGCCGAAGCCAAAGAACAATTTAAGGCAGGCCTTTTCCGCATTGGCTTTGCCGGTGAGCCGGTACTGGCCGACCATGAAGCCTACTCCATTGTAAAGCGGGAGGCCAGCGGCGCCGTGGTAAAAATTGCCGATGGCTATTCGGCTAACGATGTGCTGGGCGCCCTGCTGCAGCAAGGTGGCGCCATCCGCTCCTTCAATGAAATTCTTCCTTCGCTCAACGACATCTTCATCGAACTGGTGGAAGGCACGCCGGCCACCCGCCAGTTTCAACCCGTTACGGCTTAAACTACGCCATTATGAAAAAAACGATACTGATCATTCAACGCGAATACCTGACCCGCGTTCGCAAAAAGACGTTTATCATCTCCACCATCCTGTTTCCGCTGCTGTACCTGCTGCTCATCTTCGGCATGGGGGTTCTTGCCCGCAAATCGTCAAAGCAGCTACGGGTGGCCGTTATTGACCCGGCCGGCATGCTGAACCAACGTCTCGTGGCCGAAAGCAACCTCCGCGACAGCGCCTCGTACCTGGAGTACGTAACCGCCAGCCCCGACAGCGTAACGAAGCATTTCGCCGCCATGGGCTTTGATGGCTACATTGTGCTGCCGCCACCCGGCCAGCAGACCGACGTGCGACGGGTGGTGCTGCGCTCCGAAAAAACACACGGCATTCAGTCGGTCAGCAGTGTGCAGAGCAAGCTAAACGCCATTTGGAACGTAGTTAAATACCAGCAACTGGGCATCAGCGAAGAAACAAGGGCGGCCCTCGACCGCAGCCGCATTGTGCTCGATTCGGAGAACCTGAACGATCAGCGGGTGAGTTCGGGCGTGGCCAGTGGCGTGGCGTATGCCTGCGCTTTTCTGATGTATTTTATTTTGCTAATTTACGGCTCGCAGGTAATGATGGGTGTGATTGAAGAAAAGACCAACCGCATTGCCGAAGTGATTGTGTCGTCGGTACGGCCGTTTCAGTTGATGCTGGGCAAAATCCTGGGCATTGGTTTAGTGGCGCTTACGCAGTTTCTTTTGTGGATAGCTTTTGTGTTTGTAGTGTACAACATCAGCAAAGGTTCGGGCAACAGTACCAACATGATGGTGAACTCGGTGCTGGAGAGCGTGCAGGGCATTTTTTCCCGCATCAACGTGCCGCTTATTCTTTTTTGCTTTGGCTTTTACCTGTTGGGCGGCTTCTTTTTTTATTCGTCGCTGTACGCGGCTATTGGCAGTGCGGTGAACGAAGACATGCGGGAAGCGCAGTCCCTGTCGTTCCCGGTAACGCTGCTGGTGATTTTTTCCATTGCCATTATGACGGTGGCCGTAGCAGACCCTACTGGCGACCTGGCCTTTTGGGGTAGCATCATTCCGTTCAGCTCCCCCATTGTTATGTTGGCCCGCATTCCGTTTGGTGTGCCGGGCACCGTGCCGGTGTGGCAACTGGTGTTGTCAATGGTGTTGCTGGTGGGTGGTTTTCTGCTCACCACCTGGTTTGCCGGAAAAATTTACCGCACGGGTATTTTAATGTATGGTAAAAAGCCAAGCTGGAAAGAAATGATGAAGTGGGTGACAAAGGGATAGAAAGTGGCCCCCTCCGGCTCCCCCGGTGGGTGGAGTGTCCCAGGCACAGACCCTTGCATCGCGATGATAATTACAGAGCCTCTGTCAGTTTTCTGATGGAGGCTTTTTTTGTTACCGGCGACAGAATAACGATTGAGCTGCGACGGCGACGCTCCGTTGCCGCTTCGCTTCGTTTGGTAACGCTATTTGGCGTTTTTCTCGCAGCGGCGCAACGAGGTGGCGGTGACGCTGGGATGAAGACAAAACGCAATAGAGTGCTTCCGCACTTCAAACATAAGACTGGCTGCCAACGTGCCCGCTTCTCCTTTGCAGTTGCGACGAAGGAGCGATCTCTGAGCGAACAAAAAAAGATCAAAACCAGAACAACACGTAATACTCATTATCTACAGCACGAACCACAGAGCGATCCTTCGTTGGGATGACAACCCCCACTCAACCCCTTTGCTACTAAGCCAAAAACAGCGGCATCGTTGACAGGTGAGGGCTTTGGGCAGGATAACAACCCCCCACGCCGCATTTCGTAAACCAAACTAAAGGAAACCATCGTTGACTGGTGTGGGTTGTGCGGCGGATCACTCCCCAGCCGGGGGCGCCGGAGGGGCCGGGCGGCCCGGGGTTTGGGGGGTATTCCTTACTTTAGAACCACCATAAACCATCACCCCTCCATGCTCCAGCGTTCCACCATTCAATTGCTCCGGTTTCACTTTTCGCTGTTTTTATTGCCGGTTTATCTTTTTGCCCTCAGCCAGGTGCCGGTGGTCAATACAAAATATGCCCTGCTTTCTTTTTTTATTCTGCACTTGTTGGTGTACCCGTCCAGCAATGGCTACAATTCGTACATGGACCGCGATGTAACGCCCATTGGCGGGCTGGCCAAACCACTGCCGCCAACAAAACAACTTTTCCGGGTATCGGTAGTAATGGATGCGCTGGCCTTGCTGCTGTCGCTTTTTATTTCGCCGTTATTTGCCGCCGGTGTTTTGCTTTACATCCTGGCGTCGAGAGCCTACAGCTACCGCGGCATCCGGCTGAAAAAATACCCGCTTACCGGCTTCCTGACGGTGTTCGTGTTTCAGGGTGCGCTTGTTTTTTTCATCAGCTACCAGGCGGCAGGCGGGGCAACTATTTCGGCAACGCCACTTCTCCCGCTTTTGTTGTCGAGTCTCCTCATTGGGGCCTTATACCCGCTAACACAAATCTACCAGCACGAAGAAGATAAGAAAGACGGCGTGACGACCATCAGCTATGTGCTGGGCAAACGCGGAACCTTTCTTTTCAGCATGGGCTTGTTTTTGACGGCTACAGCCGGTATGTACTTCCTGTTTCGCCAGCAGAACAGGCTCAACTTTTTTTCCCTGTATTTGTTCTGCCTCTTACCCGTGGTACTGTTTTTTCTGTACTGGATGAGCAGGGTTTGGAAGAATGGAGAGGCCGCCGATTTTAAAAACAGTCTGCGCATGAACCTTCTTTCCACGCTCTGTACCACAGCGTTTTTCGTCACACTTTTTATCCTTAGCCATTGAGTAAGATCGTTTCGATAGGTACGGCCCTGCCGGGCTATTGTCACCGGCAGATGGACATTTTTTCGTTCATGCAACAGGTGTATGCGCTTAACGAAACGGAGGCGCGGCGCCTGCGGTTTATGTACAGCCAGTCGGGCATTGCCCAGCGTTATTCGGTACTGCCCGATTATACCCGTCCGCCACAGGAGTGGAAGTTTTATGCGCCCACCGAAAACCTGGAGCCATTTCCCAATCTCGAGCAGCGCATGCAGGTTTATCACCGCCAGGCACCGCTGCTGTCGGTAGATGCCGTCCGCGATTGTTTGAACCATACCCATCAGCCCAAAGCCATCACCCACCTCATCACGGTTAGCTGTACGGGCATGAGTGCGCCGGGGCTGGACCTGCAGGTGGTGGAACTGATGGATTTTGATAAAACCATTGCCCGCACATCGGTCAATTTTATGGGTTGTTATGCGGCCATCCATGCGCTCAAAATGGCCGACGCCATTTGCAAAGCCGAAAAAGAAGCCCAGGTGCTGATTGTGTGCACAGAATTGTGTACGCTGCATTTTCAGCGCGAAGCCACCATGGATAACATGGCTTCGTCGCTGTTGTTTGGTGATGGCTCGGCCGCAGCATTGGTCATGCACGATGAGGCACCGGTGCAGGGCCTGACGATCGGCAGCTTTTACAGCGAAATAAAACCGAAGGGCAAACGCGACATGGCCTGGGAGCTTTCTTCATCGGGGTTTTTAATGACGCTGAGCGGCTATATTCCGGAGCTCATTGAAGAAGATTTTGCGGCGATGGCCAGCCGTGCCCTGGCCAAAGAAAATAAAGAAATCACCGATGTGACCCATTGGTGCATCCACCCTGGTGGCAAGCGCATTCTGCAAGCCATTCATAAAAGTTTGGGCTTTACCAACGGGCAGTTGCAGGCCTCGCACGACGTGCTGAACGAGGTGGGCAACCTTTCGTCCGCCACCATCTTGTTTGTGTTGAAAAAGCACCTGCAGCAAAAGAATGTGCGGAACCTTTTTGGCGCCGCCTTTGGCCCCGGACTGACGATGGAGACCTTTACTGCGTATAATTAGTCAATGGTTTGTAGTTTGTGGTTTGTGGTTATCTTGCTGGTAGTGGATTTCCTCGGATTTCGAACGGGTTTTATGGCTCGACCGTTTTACAAGTAAGGCTAAACCACAAACCACCAACCACAAACCCTTTTCTCTCATGCCTTCGTTCAAACAACGGTCGTACAAAAAAGAGCTGCTCGACCGGGACGATATTCCCTTTTCTGCCATTAAGCGGAACATGAAAGAGCTGGATTTTATCAACCGGTACCTGGGCGGCCACGACATCACGCTCGACGGAATCGTGGCCATTATCCAAACGGCCGGCGTCTTTAATAAAGAACTGGCCATTGTGGAAATAGGTTGCGGCGGCGGCGATAACCTGCGGGCCATAAAACAATGGGCGGCCCACATAAAACTGCCGGTAAAGCTTTCCGGCATAGACATCAACCCCGAATGCATTGCGTATGCCGAAGAACAAAAACGGAATAGCGGCATTAATTTTATTTGTTCCGATTACCGGATGGTGCAGCTATCGCCAACGCCGGATATTATTTTTTCTTCACTGTTCTGCCATCATTTTTCCGATGAAGAGCTGGAGGCGCAGTTGTTATGGATGAAGGCAAATGCGGCCCTGGGTTTTTTTATCAACGATCTTCACCGCCATGCCCTGGCTTACTGGTCCATTAAACTGCTAACGGGGCTTTTTTCCCGCAGCTACCTGGTGCGGAACGATGCGCCTCTTTCGGTGAAAAGGGGCTTTAAGCGGCAGGATTGGGAGCGTCTTTTTTCGGCAGCAAAAATTGAATCGTACCACTGCCGGTGGCGCTGGGCCTTCCGGTGGCTGATAACCTGCAACACTAATGCAAGCGATACCAACCTTTGATGTGGCCATTGTGGGCGGCGGCCTGGCCGGCCTGTCCGCGGCCATCGGGCTGCGGCGGCAGGGGCATACTGTTGTGCTGTTTGAAAAAGAAAGCTATCCGCACCACAAGGTTTGCGGCGAATACATCAGCCTGGAAAGTTGGGACTATCTTCTTTCCCTCGGCCTGCCGTTGACGCACTGGGACTTGCCCCTTATTGATCACCTGCTGCTGACAGCGCCGAATGGAAAAACTTTCACCACACGATTGCCGTTGGGCGGTTTCGGCATCAGCCGCTACAAACTCGACAGCGAACTGGCCCGGCTGGCCGAAACCGCCGGTGTTCGCCTGCTGCAAAAAACAAAGGTTGATGCGATTACCAGAGACGATGTGTTTACACTTCATTTCCAGCAACAGCAGGTGCAGGCAAAACTTTGCCTGGCGGCTTTCGGAAAGCGAAGCAATTTGGATGTAAAATGGAACCGCCCGTTTTTGCACCGGCAAAACCGCCGGCTGAACAACTACATCGGCGTGAAATATCACATTCGCACCAATTGGCCGGCCAACCAAATAGGCCTGCACAATTTTGAAAATGGTTATTGCGGTATTTCGAAGATTGAAGACGACCGCTGGTGCCTTTGTTACCTTACCAGAGCCGATAATTTAAAACGAAATGCCAACAACCTGAAGGTGATGGAAGAGAATGTTCTTTTTCAGAATCCGCACCTAAAAAGAATTTTTTCAAACGCGGATATTCTGGAAGAATTTCCCGTTACCATCTCACAAATCAGCTTTGCACAAAAAAGCAGGGTAGAACGAGGCGTGCTGATGCTTGGCGATACGGCCGGAATGATTACGCCGCTCTGCGGCAACGGTATGAGCATTGCCCTTCACACGGGAAAAATTGCCGCTGCGCTGGGCCACCGGTTTTTATTGGGTGAACTCACCCGGCAGCAACTGGAGCAGGAATATGGCCGGCAATGGAAACAACAGTTTGGTGCCCGTTTGCGTACAGGTCGGCTGCTGCAGGCATTCTTCGGCAGCAAGCGATTGAGCAATGCTTTTGTCGGCCTTTTCCGTACAGCGCCTTTCCTGGCACAGCCTGTCATTCGTACAACGCACGGCCAGCCGTTTTAAGGCATGGCCTTTGTAATTTGCAGGGAAAGACTGGATATGGGACAAGAGAAAAAAACGTTGGTTTTGGGCGCCTCGGCAAACCCTTCCCGCTACAGCTTTATGGCCATGAACCGGCTCAAGGCGCACCGGCACCCGGTGCTTGCTGTGGGCCGGCGGCAGGATGAAGTAGGCGGCATACAAATTTCGAAAGCACCGGTACAGGAAGAAGGCGTTGATACGGTAACGCTGTACCTGAATCCCACCCATCAACAGGAATACTACGACTACATTTTAGGCCTTCAGCCAAAACGCATCATCTTTAATCCCGGCACCGAAAACCCGGAACTGATGAAGATGGCGAAAGAGAGGGGCATTGAACCGGTGGTGGCCTGTACGCTGGTGATGCTGGCAACAGGGCAGTATTGAGGGGTGTAGGTGAATGGTGAGTAGGGAATGGTCGGTAACAAGTGGGATGATTTTGTGACTGGATTCGTCACGATAAAAATTAGCCTGGACAGTCAGAAGTTTTGATACCGAACTAAGATGAAGTTATCCCTGCCGTTTTGGGTTAGGCCGTCGGCTTGCAATATCTGTAGTAAGAGAAGTGCAGTAAAGAACGCGACCCTGTTGGGGGGCGTACTGCTACCGATGGTGCTTGCTGATTAACACAGGTTTGGTAGTGGTGATGACGCTTAAATCGCCCAGGCTGAAGCGGTAAAAAAGCAAGGGCGTCATAAACCCGAAACCCGACCGGTGTTTCCTCTATCAATTGATGTAATGATTGAAGGCAACGGGCGACCTCTCCGGGGTGGTACCGCACCTTCACATTTTTGTACCCGGCTTGAAATCGTGACGATTCATGGGCGACCACTCCGTAGTCGTGATTCTTACTAAAACTAAGCTGGTGATACGCTGATATTTAAACGGCCATGCCAGGTGCATGGGCCTACGGATGCCGCCTTATCAATTTTAAATGGGTTATGATTCTTTTACTCACCATCCACGCTCCCTGTCCACGGAATTTTACGATGTACTTCCACCCGATTTTTTTACAAAGTTTTTCTTCCGCTTTGAAAGCGGAATTTTTTTTTCAAATATTGCACTGCATCCAAAATTGAGCAGCACAGTGCTGCTTCAACAACATCCAAGTCTATGAAAATCCAACAAACCATTGCCCTATTGGCCTGCCTTTGCTTTTATGGCATCCAGGCTACTGCACAAGCTCCCGTGCAGCCCAACCATCCCGATTACAACAAGCCAAAACGATTTGCCGACTTACCCGAAAGTCAGGCATTCAATCTGTCCGAAGCTGTGGGCCTGCTGGACCTTCCGGTGGGCGCCAAAGCCACCCTCACGCTGGCAAAAAACATGGTGCTGAGCGGTGTTGTCGTCAGCAAGTCCGATCCGCAGGAGAAAAGCCTGAAGACCGTGGTGCTGAGGAGCACCAACCGGCCCGGCACTGCTTTTACCTTTACCCGCCTTGCCGAAAAAGGCGGAAGTTATTCGTACACCGGCCGCCTGCTGAACCGGAATGCATCCGATGCGGTAGAGCTCACCAGCGAAGGCGGCGTGTATCAGCTTCGCAAGAAAGGATATTATGAAATGATCAGTGAGTGATCGCTGCCAACTTTATCCGTTCATTAATCCATCCCCCAACATGAAAAACCTTTACCTGTCCATACTGGCAATCGTTTGCCTTTTTCACCAGGCTTCGGCGCAGGTACCTAAGCTCAATAGCTATCCATCGGCCGCAGCGGTCATTTTTCTCGACTTCGATGGCCATGTGGTGCAGGGTACCAGCTGGAACTGGGACGGCGCCATCTATTGCAACAGCGCCAACATGAACAGCGCACAAATCACGGAAGTTTTTAATCGCGTGGCTGAAGATTACCGGCCGTTCAACATCAACGTCACCACCGACTCGACAGCCTACCTGGCGGCACCGGCACGGCAGCGCACCCGGGTGGTGATGACCACCTCCTCATCGTGGTATGGCGTGGCCGGCGGCGTGGCCTTCACCAACTCCTTTACCTGGGGCGATAACACACCTTGTTTTGTTTTCACCGCTTTGCACCAGTACAACCTGAAGAATATTTCCGAAGCCGCCTCGCACGAAGTGGGGCATACACTTGGCCTTAGCCACCAGTCGGCCTACGATGCCGTTTGCAATAAAACGGCCGAATACAATGCCGGCAACGGCACCGGCGAAATCGGCTGGGCGCCCATTATGGGTGTAGGCTATTACCGCAACGTAACGCTGTGGCACCATGGCAGCAACCCCTGGGGCTGCTCTTACCTGCAGGACGATCTGGGCCTCATCACCGGCAGCGTCAACGGCTTTGGCTTTCGGGCCGACGATAACGGCAACCACCCGGGGCAGGCCACCCAGGTTGCCCTCATCAACAACCGTTTTGCATTCGACGGCGTGATTGAGCGCCCGAACGATGCCGATGTGTTCCGCTTTTCGCTCAGCGGCAAAAGCCGCCTGCAACTGGAGGCCCTGCCCTACAATGTGGCGGCCGGCTTCAATGGTGCTAACGTTGACCTTCAGGTGGAATTGCTTGATGCCGGGGGTGAGGTGGCGGCTGTGTTCAATCCTGCTAACCTGCTGCGGGCCGTTATTGACACCACGCTGCCGGCCGGCACCTGGTACCTGCGCCTGCTGAGCCGCGGCAATGCCTTTGCGCCCGATTTTGCCAGCCTTGGCTCTTACTCCGTCAATGCGGTGGTCACCGGCATTACGCTGCCGCTGCACAAGCTGGCGCTAAAGGCCTCGGCCAGCAATGGCCGCCACCTTCTCCACTGGGAGGTGGTGGCCGACGAAGCCGTGGTGCAGCAAAGCATTGAGGTTTCGGAAGATGGCCTTCGTTTTCAGCCGCTGGCCAGCATGGACAACCAGGCACGAAGCCATCAATACCTGCCGGCCAAAGCTGCACAACTTTTTTATCGCATCAAAGTCGGTTTCGATAACGGCCGCACACATTACTCCAATACCGTAGCCCTGCGTGGTAATGGCGACGGCCGCCCTCAGTTAAGCGGAAACCTGGTGACTTCCGAATTAGTTATCAACAGCCCTGCCGGTTATGCGTATGGTGTGTTTGATATGGCAGGCAGGCAACTGCTGAAGGGGCGCCTGGCCGAAGGGCAGAACCGGATATTGCTGCCGCCGTCGCCCCCCGGACTTTACCTGGTGCGCTACACCACTCACCACCAACAATACACCGAACGTTTCCATAAACAGTAGTTGTTAACAGTCTTATAATCCGTGCTCTATTGGTACCTCAGGGTTTTTCCGTAATTTGGGAAAACCCTTTTTTACTTTATGAAATGGAGAAAATTCAATGGTGAGCCGATCAGGATTCCCATTTACGAAGCAGTGGAAACTGCTATCAAGCGGGAGTCGGATGCCGGCTACAAGCTAAAGGTTTGCATAGGCACCGACTCGCAGGTGAAGGGGGCCGAAACGGAGTTTGCCACGGTGATTGTATTTTTGCGCGAAGGGCACGGAGGCTTCATGTTTATCCACAACGAAAAAACCATGCACCAGTATTCCATCAAAGAGCGGATGCTGGTGGAGGTAGCCAAGAGTATAGAGATTGCATACGAACTATGCAATCTTTTTACTTTATACGATGTGGATATGGAAGTGCATGCCGACATCAACACCAACCCGGCCTTTAAAAGCAATGATGCGCTGAAAGAAGCTATGGGCTATATTCTGGGGATGGGCTTTGCCTTTAAAGCCAAACCCGAAGCCTTTGCCAGCAGCAGTTGCGCCAACAAGATGGTGAATTAGTGAGTGGTGAGCCTTGCTGCTAACCGTTTGGTCTGTTTTGTCCGTGCTGGCTTGTTGCCGGCGCAACGGCTTCCGCACCCTTCCTCCCGGCTCCGGTAAGCCGCCGTGTTTGCGAACGAAGGCGGGGAGGCCGGGTCTCCCTGTACAATCAAAAAAATCAAGGGAAGCGGTGATATTGCCGGTACGATCGTTCGGCCTACTGCATCAATCTGATTTTTTAAACACAACCCTTCTTGCCCGCGGAATGCTGATCGTAAGCTGGGTGATTTTCCCTGTTTTTCTCCGTTCAAAATACAGATCGCCGCCCGGAAAGGAAAATCCGTCTTTGTACACAGCCGTCAGCGGCGTTTCGGTTTGGCGCAGCTTAAAGAAAAGTTTTCCTTCTTTCACCAACACGTCCAGGTCCGACGCTGTTTCTTCTGAACTATAGCGGCCGGCATAAGATGTCAGCACACTGCCCGAAAGAACAGCGGTATCAACGCCAGTGTAAAAAAGCGTGTCGCCGCCGGCGGTAATCATAACCAGTTGCCTTGGATTGGCCTTGAACTCAAGCCTTGCCCGGCCAACCATGGCCGCATTGGCGGCCACCGGCAGCAGCCGTCCATTTGGGTGCGAGAGCAGGGCCGTATCGCTGCGATACACCCGCAGCCCTGCACCGGTTTTGCTTTCGCGATAGGCGCCCTCATAGGGAGCGAAGGCCGAAAGGGCAAGGCTGGTCGCCGCAGGCGGTGTTGCCGCCAGGGACGGCGATGGCTTTAAAAAAACTGCACTCAGGGCTGCGGTCAGGCCGCCTGCCAATCCGTCGGCCAAATTGCTTAAAACGGCAATGGAAAGACCTGTTTGCGGGTGCGCTTCAAGGTTGGCCCGGTAACCGGCGGTGGCGCCGCTGTGCGAAATTCGCAGCAAGCCGCCAACCGAATCAATCACCAATCCGGCCGCATAATTATTGCGCCGGCCGTTGTTTAACGGCAAAACCGCCGTTTGCGCCGGCAGGAGCGGCGCCGTTCCCAACTTTCCATTCAGGTAAAAATTGTTCCAGCGCAGAAGGTCTTCGGCGGTGGTAAGAAGGCCGCCGTGCCCATACGTGTCTTCAAACGGCATCTCCATCAGGTATTCATCGCCGGCTTTGCGGTAAGCGATAGCCCGCTCGGGTACCACTTTCCTGAAATCGTTTCGCCATTGGGTGTGCCGCATGCCGGCCGGCTCAAAAATATGCTGGCGGGTAAAGTCGGCATGTGTTTGCCCGCTGACGCGTTGCACAATATGCACCATCAGCGTGTAGCCGCTGTTGCTGTAAATGTATTCGTCGCCGGGTTTGTTGTTCAGCGATTTTTGCCGGAGAATGATCTGCAGGGCATCGTCGTTGGTATAGGCTTTTTCGCCCCGCGGCCAGCCGGTAAGGTAGGCTATGCTGCCCCAGTCCTTCAGCCCGCTCACATGCGTCATCAGGTGGCGGATGGTGATGGTGTGGCCATAGTTGGGCAGCTCTGGCAGGTAGTTGCGAACGTCATCGGCCAGGGAAAGCTTGCCCTGCTGCTGAAGTAATAAAATAGCCGCCGCCGTAAACTGCTTCGACACCGATCCGGCTTCTATCCGCGAAGTGATGGTCAGCGGCACCTGGTGCTCCAGGTCGGCCATGCCTTTAGCAGCGGAATAAAGAACCTGGCCGTGACGGCCGATGGCCAGTTGCACACCGGGGTTTTGGCTTTGGTAGCGGGCGAGGAGTTTGTCCAGTACAGCGGCGGTATCGGCCCAGGTTTGGGCAAAAGACGAGTGGCCGAAAAACAGCAGGAGCAAAAGGAAAAAGCGATTGGCTTGCATCAGCGGAAAGTAAGAAAAAACGGCGGGTTTCGATGCCCGGCGGTGAGCGGAAAACCGTTGTCCGGCATCAGGTTTTTCGCCGGGCCCGGAAGCGCCGGAAGGCGGTGAGCAAAACCAGCGAAAAAAAGAACACACCGACGGCAATGCGTAACCACAGGCGTCTTTTTTCGGCCTGTTCTTTTTCCCGCATTTCCTGCAAAAAGGCATCCAGGGGCTTGCTGCTTTTTTTGATGGCTTCAAATTCTTTTGCGGCCGCCAGGCTGTCCTGTTTTTTCCGGATCACCTCTTCTACCAGCTTTCGCACCGAGTCGCGTTCGGCAACGGTTTGCGAAACACTAAAGCCAACAAAACAGGAAGTAAAAAAAAGCAGGAAAAAAAGCCGCCGCATGGCTTAGTTGTTAGCAGCGGGTGGGGTCGTTGGAGCCTGGGCGGTTCCCGAGGGTAAACGTTTTTGCAGAATCTGTGCCGTTTTGTACAGCCGGTCGAGCTTGCGGCTGTCCCGCTCGGCAAACGAAAAAACAACCAGTACCAAAACAAACAGCAAAACGACCAAAATTTGTTCTAATCCCTTTCTTTCCATACTCATGCAAAAACGGTTGCAATATAAACCGAAAAAAATTATACCAGTCCCTTTTTGTGCTGCTCAAACGCAGCGTTCAGTTCTTCAATAAACCGTAAGATCGGTTTCTTGCCCAGGTGCTTTACTGCCGACGTTACAAAGTGCGGGGGCAGGCTTTCCCAGGTTTCTTTGAGGCTGGTGAGAAACAGGTCAACATTTTTGGCGGTTTCCCGCTGCGTTGTCTTATCCGCTTTTGTAAACACAATGGCAAACGGTATCTGCCATTGGCCAAGCTGATTGATAAAATCGAGGTCGGCCTTTTGTGGTTCGCGCCGGCTGTCCACCAGGGCAAATAAATTAACGAGATTCTCCCGCTTGCGGATGTAGTCCTGTATCATTTTTTGCCAGCTCTTACGCTGGCTTTGCGATACTTTGGCGAAGCCATAACCCGGCAGATCTACAATATACCAGGTTCGCTTATCACTGGTGGTAATGGCAAAATGATTGATCATTTGGGTTTTGCCGGGCGAAGAAGAAACTTTGGCCACCTCTTTCTTATTGCAAAGCATATTGATGAGCGAAGACTTGCCCACATTGCTGCGGCCGATGAAGGCATACTCAGGCCGGTCGGGGGCAGGGCACAGATCAACCGACGGACTGCTGATGAGGTAAGCGGAATAGGTAATTTCCATGGGGCAAAGATAACCGCCCGAGGCCTGTCCCGGCCGTCCCGGCCACATCCATGGTAGCCGGGGCGGCCGGGACAGGGGACTAATAATCCAAATCCAATTTCAACCTATCCTTCAATTCCTTCAGCAAGGGATACTCCTCCGCCAGCTTTATAAACTGGTCGCGGGCCGTGAGCGGCGCCTCCACTACAACCTCGTCTTTTGGTGCTTCAATTAGCGTGATGGTAAATTGCAACAGGCGGTTGCACAGCTCTTTTTGGAGAAACTCGCCGGCTTCTTTACGTTCCATCTCAATGAATTTTTCATTGATCCGGTTGTTGACGATCACTTCAAAACAGGCGGGGTCTTTTATGCGCAGTTCCGCCAACTCAAAGCTTTGCCAGGCGGGCCGCTTTCCCTCTTTTAAAAAGGCAATAAACGTTTTCCAGGCGGCCTGCAGAGATGCCATTTCCAGCGGCTTGTCTTCCACCGCCTGCTGCCCGTTTTCGGATGCCACTTTTTTGCGCAATGCATCCAGCGACGACAGCTTGCCGTTGCCGCCCGCTTTTTTCTCCACCGGTCTTTCGGTGGGCTGATAGGCCTTTGGCTGCTCTTCCACCATGGCCGGCTTTTGAGGTGGTGCCGTTTCAATCATCAGTTTTGCTTCCGGCAATGGCGGTGGTACCGGCGGCGGCGAAGGCGGTAAAGAGGTAGCTGCCGGTGCGGGCACGCTCAGGGGCTGAATAACCTTAAAGGCCACCGCCTTTGTGCTCTCCACTAGTTTTTTTTTAGCAAGTCCGCTTTCCGTTGCCGTCAGTTCCAGCGCCTGCGACAGGTAGCAAAGCCTGATCAAGGCCAGCTCCACATGCAGGCGTTTGTTGCGGGCCGCTTTAAAGTTGATCTCCGCTTCGTTCAATATATTCAGCGCACTAATGATATAGGCCGGCGCCACTTTTTTGGCCGCCTCGGCATAGCGGGTGCGGAAGCTTTCCACCACCTCCAGCAGGCCGGCCACCCTCTCGTCTTTGCAGATAAGGAGGTTGCGGAGAAACTCCGCAAAGCCATTCAGCACCATGTCGCCTTCAAAGCCTTTTTTGTTGATGTCGTCGAACAGCAGCATAGCGCCGGCCAGGTCTTGTGCCTGCATGGCGGCAAACAGCTTAAAGTAATAATCGGCATCGAGGATGTTGAGGTGCTCTATCGTGTTTTCGTAGCTCACTTCGGCATTGGTAAACGACACAATTTTATCCAGTATGCTCAGCGCATCCCGCATGCAGCCTTCGCTTTTTTGCGAGATGAGCTGCAGGGCGGTTTCTTCTGCTTTGATGCCTTCTTTTTTGGCAATGCCCGCCAGGTGGGCCACCGTATCCTGCAGCGTGATGCGCTTAAAATCGAAGATCTGGCAGCGGCTCAGGATGGTGGGCAGGATCTTGTGCTTTTCGGTGGTGGCCAAAATAAAAATGGCATAGGAGGGAGGCTCTTCCAGCGTTTTTAAAAAGGCATTGAAGGCCGATGCCGACAGCATGTGCACCTCATCAATAATATACACCTTGTATTTACCCGCCTGCGGCGCAAAACGCACCTGCTCCACCAGGGCCCGGATGTCGTCAACCGAGTTGTTCGACGCCGCATCCAGCTCATGAATATTCATGGACGTGCCACCGTTGAACGATACGCAGGAATGGCATTGATTACAGGCTTCGCCATCGGGCTGCAGCGCCTCGCAGTTGATGGTTTTGGCCAGGATGCGGGCACAGGTGGTTTTGCCCACACCCCGCGGGCCGCAAAACAAAAAAGCATGCGCCAGGTGGTTGTTGCGGATGGCATTTTTAAGGGTAGTAGTAATGTGTTCCTGCCCCACCACCGTATCAAAGGTTTGGGGCCGGTATTTGCGGGCCGAGACGATAAATTTTTCCATGGTAAACGGCTGGCAAGGTAGGCAAAAGCGGCGGAATTATTGGGCAAGCCGGCGGGGCTGCGCACAAGGCCCCACCGCCGTCGGGCTGTTCGCTGCTACTCCGCCGCAAGGGCTCTGCACAAGGCTTCAGCGGGGTATCCGCTGCCATCCCTCTTGCAGAAGGGTGGGCACAGAATAAGGTTGGGAATGGGGCGGAGGCGTGCCCGGAGTGGTGTAGATTTATGGGTTGGCTGCAAGCTTGTGTAAAAGACAAAACATTTGCATCATTTAAAGAATGACATGGCGCTTTTCCTTTGTCAGATTGTTCACCAATTAAATCATCAGGCATGAAAACAGCAATTTGCCTACTGCTTTTAACGACCATTACGTTGACTTTTTCATTTAATGTGAAAAGTCAGACACGCCCCGAGAGCAAACCACCTTCATGGGTAGGGATACCTGTTGGTTCGACAAAAGACGGTGCTTCACAAGCACTATTAAACGAATATTCTGCTATTGTTTCCAGGTACGGCGATACGGGTGGGCAATGGTGGATAAAATTCGAGCAAAATGTTTCAACCGAAGACCGAAATCGGCTCGAACAAATATTTAAACAGATGAGCACCGATCAACAGAATGCGCAAAAAGTCGCCTTCATCAAGACTCTCAAACCGCTAAAAAAAGTTGTACCGTCAGCCAAAGAGTTTACCGATTGGAAAAATGACAACGTTTACGGCGTATGGATTGACGGCAAAAAAGTCGACAATGTCATCTTGAACAACTACCAGAACACAAATTTTGAGCAGGCGACTGTCAGTAAACTATACGGAGCTGCAAAAAAGAATAAGAAATATTTTTATCAGGTAAATTTGATGACAAAAGCTTATTTCCGCAAGTATCATCAACAGGCTGAAGCCAAAAGGGAAATCCAGATGGTTTTCAGAGACTAACCAGCTAGTAAGCCAGCAGCCAACGGTGTTTGGCTGCAATGGTGGCAGAAGAACAAGTTTTGAATGCAGTAATTCTACTCTACGTATGGGCAGACGTGAGCTGACGTGTAAGGACTGCCACCGCTGACAGCAACACGTGCGGCACTGGTGGTTACCGTAAGGTTGCCGCAAAGACCATTTAAATTTATTGTCAACCAAATGATTCGAAAAAAATATAAGAAAAGCCGCTTGGTTATTTTGGTTCTTATTAGCATCATCTTTCTCGTTTTGATCTACCTCTCCTTGCCTGATGGTCCAGGTTCTGCCATCTCCGATTCTTATGTGCCCTTACGTGAAAGTAAGAGTCTTGATGGCTCCCAGAAGAGCAAAATAGAAAACGCAATGAAACGAAATGAATCGGATGCGCTGTGTGTAACGAAAGGCAATCAATTAGTGATAGAAGCGGGGAACGAGCAAATGGTCATTAACATTGCCTCGGTTCGCAAAAGCTTAATCAGCGGATTATTTGGGATCGCAGAAGAGAAAGGCTTGATAAATATAGATGCAACGCTTGCTGAACTGAAAATTGATGACACGGTAAATCCACTAACCGAATCTGAAAAAAAAGCAACTGTCCGTGACCTTCTAAAAGCAAAGTCGGGTATTTATATTGATGCAATCGGTGAGACTTCCGATATGAAAAAGAAAAGACCTAAGAGGGGAAGCCATCCACCCGGCACCTATTGGTATTACAATAACTGGGACTTTAATGCATTGGGGGTAATTTTTGAAAAGCAAACTTCCCTTTCTATTGGGCAGGCCTTTAATGATTGGATTGCAAAACCCATAGGAATGAAACGGTTCAAACCGGAGGCAGTCATTTACGAAGAAGCAGCATATACCTCGATGCGGATGTACCGGTTTTACCTGTGTGTTTCAGACCTGTGCAGATTTGGATCGTTGTATGCAAATGATGGTGTCTGGCTGAACAAGCAAATTATACCGAAACAATGGGTCAGCGAAAGCCTGACTCCACATTCAAACGCCACCTACAATAGCCAGGTGACGGGCATTAGCGAATAGGGATTCTTGTGGTGGATAAGCTCTTCAACAGGAATTGAATGGGGTAGCGGCTCTGCAGGACAACATTTAATTATTGAACGAAAAAATCGTTTGACAATAGCCATGTTGAATACAAGAGGTGCCTCAAAACTTACCAGGCTATTGTATCCTTACTTTGGAAAATTTTCTGACGAAAGTGAAGCGATAGAAATTAGCAACATCGTCCTTCATCAATAACAGAAGCAACAGCAGCTTTGCCAGGGTTGCGCTGACTATTTAAGTTTGAAAAGCGGCCCATTTTGTTCTCCAACAATCTTTACGGCATCATTGCTGAAAAAAACCGAAAAAAAGCAATCGGGCAGGTAGGTGTTTAACGAAAAAGCCTTGGCATACGAACGAATAACCGGCAGAAGAAGTATTCCATCGTTTGTGCGCCTCCTGCTATATTTGATGGCAACGCACTGCCGTTTCACTGCATCGAAAACTGTTTTCATACCGTTGGCCATGGCGTTTCTTAATCACCAATCAACACTAAGTGCATCCAAAAACCGCAGAAAATGACCATACAAGAGAACTTTGCCGAAAAAGTCGTCAAAGCCATCAGCGATGACGATACAGTGGTTGGCCTGGCAGTGGCCGGCTCCTGGCTCACCAATGAAATTGACGCATACTCCGACCTGGACCTGATTCTTGTCACCAGGGAAACGATTGGTGGTAACGCCCCAAAAATGTTGCACTACGCAAGGCAGTTCGGCAGTTTCCTTTCGGGCTTTACCGGCGAACATGTGGGCGAACCCCGGGTGCTCATTTGCCTTTATGATAACCCACTTTTGCACGTGGACATTAAATTTGTGACGCTTGACGAGTTTCCGCAACGAATAGAAACGCCGGCGATCCTGCTCGACAAGGGTGACCAGCTAAGAAACATCCTGGAGCAAACCGAGCCCAGGTTTCCCTACCCGGACTACCAATGGATCGAGGACCGCTTTTGGACCTGGGTGCACTATGCGCTCCCAAAAATCGGCCGGGGCGAGTATGTGGAAGCCTTCGACTTTTTTGGCTTTCTGCGTATGATTGTATTCGGTCCCTTGCTGCACATAAAAAACGGCAACCTGCCACGCAGTGTGCGGAAGGTGGAAACACAACTGGCACCCGGGGATTTTGAAGAATTGCAGAAGACCCTGCCAACGTACTCCAGGACTTCCCTGTTAAAAAGCCTGCAGCATTCCGTAAGCCTGTACCGGCATTTGCGGCAAACGCTTTTCTCGACTGGGGTAACCTGGCAAGCCGGTACAGAAGAAAGGGTGATGGCGTATTTCGATTCAATTGAAAAAGCGGAAAACAAAACGGCTGCGCCTGACGGGCACCAGGGCGGTAAGCACAACAACGGCTAAACTTGGAGAATAACCAATTGTTGCTTCAATATTTCTGCGGCTAATTCGTTCTGGGTTGGGTGAAGGTGCTTTACTCCTAAATTTTCTGTATGTCAAATGCCCTTACGGTCCGGCAGAAACTTCTCCTTTCTCTTTCTTGTTTTGCTTTTGCAACGGTAGGTTTTATGCTCAAGCTGCCGTCTGCATTCCGGCACATAGACAAGGAAATGCATGCCGCTTTTTATTTTCTGGCGGCGGCCTTTCTCAACATTTTATTCGCGGGCACCAGTTTCGCAAGGCATGTGGCCATTTTCGTAGCCCTGTTATTGTTTGGTGCCGGCATTGAATGGGCGCAATCGTACTCCAACCGGTTTTTCCGCAACCGTATTCATGGCCGCTTCGACCCGGAGGATATTCAGTGGAACCTCACGGGCCTTCTTGCTTTTTCGGCCCTTTGGTTGCTTTGCACGGTTTTTCTGGTGCCGGGTAGAAAGAGTGCCTTGCAAAACAAAAAGCAGCGTTGAGGATGGACAAACGGTGACGCCACCGACTGTCTTCTTTTTCAATCACGATCGGCGAAGCTATCGCTACCGCATTCCGGTAAGTCGGTGTCCATTTAAATCATTGATTTTTGCTACGACGCCAGTGCATCGCTGTTGTTTGATCATCGCCGCAAACCATTGTACTATTTTATTATCTTCCGCCTCTGCATTTGCTCTATTCATCACTCAATCTCCACCGCCATGAACAACACAAGGGTATTTAAAATGTCGTTTGCAAGCGTTTATCCGCATTACATCAACAAAGCCGAAAAAAAAGGCCGGACGAAAGAAGAACTGGACACCGTCATTTGCTGGCTGACGGGCTACGACCAGCAGGGACTGCAGGAACAAATTGATAAGAAGAAAGATTTGGAAACCTTCTTTGCCGAGGCGCCGCAGCTTCATCCCAATGCCTCCAAAATCACGGGCGTTATTTGCGGCTACCGGGTAGAGGAAATAGAAGATAAGCTCATGCAAAAGATTCGCTATTTAGACAAATTAGTTGATGAACTGGCAAAGGGCCGGCCGATGGAAAAGGTGTTGCGCCAGTAAACGATTCATTAATCAAATCGGGTCTCCTGATAAATGCGACGGATGGTGGAAAACTGTTTTGCCCATGTACCCGCCCGGGACCATTCCGTTTTTAAAAGAAAAAGGAGGCCGTTCAGCCTCCTTTTTTGGGGAAATAGCTGTCGCCTTTACAATGCCTTTATCTTTCCGTCTATCGTACCAATGAGCCATTTTTGATTGTTCTTTTCGCTAAGGTCCCTGGCGGCCTGATACAATATTTTTGCTTCTTCCTTTCGTCCCAGTTTAGCCTGGCTGTCGCCGTGAAGCATCACCAGGTATTCTTCGGCCGGAAAAAGCGTTGTGGCAAACTTCAGCCATTTTGCCTGCAGTTCATAATCCTTTCCCGCTTCAAAAGCATCCGATACCTGGGCCATCATACCGGGATGCGGATCAAGGCCGAGTGCCGTCAAGCCTTCTTTTCCCTTTGCCAAAAAAGCATCAGCTCCCTGCGTCTCTATTGCATCATACACCTGTACCCAGGGCAGCGGCTTAACAGGCGACAACGGTCGGCCCATCGCTGCCTTTAAAAAGTTGACGGCTATAGGCCGGCTGTTTTGATACAGGTTGGTGCAGGAAGTGACAATAAAACCGGTGGCCGGATCTACAAATGCATCAATTGAAAAGCCGGCGCCGCCGCCGTTATGGCCATATAAGCTCACCCCGGGGATTTGCTGATTAACATATGTTTCCAGTCCGTAGGCATAATAGCGGAATGCGTCTTTTTTTGGGGCATTGCCGTTGGCCGTCCGCATCATGGCCCAGGTGTCGGCCTTCAGCAGTTTGCCGCTGTTCAGGCCCTGCAAAAAAAGGTGAAGGTCGCCGGCGGTGGAGATCCATCCGCCTGCAGCTCCGGCTTTGCGCCCCAGCGTTTCATCCATCACAATGTGGCGCTTGCTGCTAAGAATACGGTAGGGCTGCGCCCCGTTGCTCACCGGCATGGCCGTGTCCATCAGGTGCCTTGTGTTTTTCATTTTCAGCTTGCTGAAAATGGCTTCTTGGAAGTATTGGTCAAATGGCTTGCCGGTGACTTTCTCCAGCATCCATCCCAGCACTACGTAGCCCGAATTGCTGTAAAACATTTGTTCGCCCGGTGTATCAAAGGCCATGGGCACTTCCTCCACTATTTTCTTTACCTGTGCCGGGCTGTAGTCGGTTTTAAACTTCCATCCGGGATGGTCCCACGGGCTTTGCAGGCCGGAAGTGTGGTTGAGCAGGTGATGTACCGTGATTTTGTCGGCGTTGCGGATATTGAGGTCGGGGAGGAGTTCTTTTACCGTTTGATCAAGGCGGAGCTTCCCGGCTTCTACCTGTTGCAAAACAGAAACGGCCGTAAACATTTTACCCACCGATTCGGTCTTAAAAAGGGTAGAAGCTGTGTGGCGGATTTTTTTTTCGAAATTGGCATAGCCGTAGCCCCTTTCGTACAGCACCTGCTCGCCTTTGGCTACCAGGATTACGCCGTGCAAACCGGCTTTTTCATAGGCTTGCGTCAGGCTATCGAGGGTTTGCTTTAGTCCGGGCTGAGCCACGGTGGCAATACTGATGAGAAAGGTGAGGAGCAGAAAAAGCGGTTTCATTTTTTTTCTTTCTGTGACGCTGGATTTACCAGACCGGTTACAGCCGGTTCGTAATAAAGCTCTTGTAGCTATTAGCACAATCGCATAACAGCCATTGATTTTTCTCAACGGATTTCCTTCGATCTGGTGTTCGGTGAGCGGTAGTAAGCAGAGGGAAATATTTTCCTAGTTAAGGGGTAAAAACCTCCGTCCGTAACAGCTGCTCCGAAAGGTTGAAATGGTTCTTTTTCTATCAGAAATTATTTTAATTTTAAAGAGCATCTATGCTGACGTTTCGTCTCCTTATCTTTCAAACAACTGCTTACATCATCCACATGAAAAAAACAATTTTTGTGATTGGTCTCCTGCTGACGCTTTCCTCACCGGCACAGCAAGTTGGCCTCAAGACCGGCCTGGTCATGTCGCGTTACAATGTGGTTCTGCATCAACGGCCAAACCCAACAGCAACATTGGAGAATGTTACCTCTGACTTTAAGCCTGGTTTGGTGCTTGGCAGCTTTGTGGACCTAACGCTAAACCGCAACCTTTTTATCCGTTCGGGGATTGAACTAGTTGTGAAAGGCGGGGTTGAAAAAGGCACTTATTATGATTTCATTGGCGGCTACAGTGGCCCTTATACAGAAAGTAAGAACTTTGTCGCCTTTGATGTGCCGTTGCTTCTGCTTTACAAAACAGGAATAAGCGGAGAAAAGCGTTGGCTTTTAGGCGGTGGCCTTGTACCCGGCCTTTTTATTGAAGGCATGCTCGACAAAGCCGATGTGGGCGCAGCAATAGTGACGGGCTATGAATTTTCAGAGCGATTCGGGTTTACCGTTACCTACAATCACGGCCTAAAAAATGTTGTCAACTATCCGTTTAGCTTCAGCTCGATAAAAAACCGTTCGGCAGCTATTGCTGCTACTTATGCCTTCCGGCAAAAAACAGCCATTGAAAAGCAACAGATACAGATTGCCAAAAAAGCACCGGCAATGGTACAACATTCCGTGCAGGCCGTTTATGCTGAAATTGGCGCCCCGGGCGGGTTTCTTTCTTTTAACTACGATTCAAGATTTGGTAAATCACACAAAGGACCTGGCCTGCGGGCTGGCTTTGGTTTGATGCTTGATCTCAGTGACATTGGTTTTACTGTTCCGATAGCATTGAACTATCTGGTGGGCGAAAAAACACATTTTTTTGAAGCAGGTGCCGGAGCTACTTATTTTCAGATTGAGCAATCTGGCTCGGATAGCTGGTTTCAATTTGGAAAAGATAAATTTTTGGCGCCTTTTGTTTCGGCAGGCTACCGGTATCAGCCTTTGTACAAAAAGTTTATGTTCCGGGCAGCCGTCACGCAGTTTCTGGGCATCCGCACGCCGGGCATTTTCCGTGTTCCTGCGCTGTCTTTCGGGTATCGTTTTTAATTACTGCCTGATAGCGACAGAAACAGGGATCCATTAACGGAACTGCCGTACTTTTTTCTTAACCGATGCTCCTATCTTTTTTATGGAAGAATCAAGGCTGGCCATCACCATCCCTTCCGGTACTCCCGCTTCACAAACTTATTGGCCGGGTCAAAATTGGTGATCTTCATGTTTTCACCATCCCACATCAATTTTTTACGACCGGGGTAGGTGGGCCTTCCATTCTGGCCTTTTTCGCTGTAGTTGTAGCTAAGCACGGCAAGGTTGCCCATCAACACCGTTTCCGTAAGTGGGCCCGCCTGCTCAAACGGCGAGCTGGTGTAAGCGCCATAGCCTTTTTTGCAGGCTTGCACCCATTGTTTCTGGTGCCCTTCCGGCCCGCCTTCCACAAACGGATATTTCGACTTTGGTAAGCTGACGCCCTTCCATTTGGCGGTGGGCAGCAGCACAGGTTTGCGGCCAAACAGCCCGGCCATTAATTTGCCTTTCGTGCCTTCGAAGATCATACCGCCGTCCATTTCGGCCAGCGCTTCATTCGGTCCCAACTCGTCGGGGCGGGCCGGCTTAATGCCGCCGTCGTACCAAATCATTTCTACCGGCGGCATGCTGCCGCGGGCCGGAAATTGAATATGAATTTTTGAAGACGGCGGAAAACTATCGGTATAAACGGCTTCCTGAAAAAAGCCGGTGTAAACCGAACCGACACTGCATTCCACCGACACAGGATAACGAAGCTTCAGGGCACGATAGGGTACATCAATAAAATGGCAACCCATATCGCCGAGGGAGCCCGCTCCCCAATCTACCCAGCCCCGCCAGTTGGCCGGGAGATAAATGGGGTTAAACTCGCGGTAAGGTGCGGTGCCCAGCCAAAGGTTCCAGTCCAACTCTTTTGGTACGTCGAATTGGCCGGTAGGCGTGGGCACACCTTGCGGCCAGGTGGGCCGGTTGGTCCACACATGCACCGTATGCACATTGCCCAGCACACCGCCCTGTATCCAGGTTTCAATGAGGCGGGTGTCGTCGCCACTGCTGCCCTGGTTGCCCATTTGCGTAACCACCTTGTACTTGCGGGCCGCTTCCGTCAGTTGGCGGGCTTCGGCAATATCGTGGGTCAATGGTTTTTCGCAGTACACATGTTTGCCCATTTCCATGGCGGCCATGGCAATGGGTGCATGCATATGGTCTGGTGTGGTAATGATCACCGCATCAATGTTCTTTCCTTCTTTATCCAGCAGTTCGCGGTAGTCGCGGTAGTAGGGCGCACCGGGCCATTGTTTGCGGCTATTCACGGCCATGCGGTCGTCCACATCGCAAAGGGCAGCAATGTTGGCTTCGCCGGTTTTGAAGGTGTAAGGAATATTCACTTCGCCTTTGCCGCCGACGCCAATACCGGCCACATTTAATTTATCGCTGGGAGCTACAAAGCCTTTTCCCAATACGTGGCGGGGAACGATAAGAAAGCCGGCCGCGGCAACTGATGTGTTTTTGATAAACTGACGACGGGATGATTTTGCAGGCATAAGGGCAAACGTTAGTGGTTGCCAAAATACGGAATAAACCACGAACAACGATCAGGTATCAACTGAAATGCCAAAGGCGGGAAGCCGTATCCGGCGATGCAGTTCCTGTTCGATGGGTGCGCTGCCGGACTCTTTTCCGGTTGGTTCCTAAACACCATCGCGGTAGATAGTGGCCGTGCTTGTTTCGTAGCTGATCGGTCCAATAAACAGAGCGCCGGAGAATGCATGCTTTTTGGCCCAGGCATATTCCTTACCGAGATCATCCGCCGCTGATATATGCCGCGATGCCATAGCGGTGCGCATTTCATTTTTTAAAGGCCCAAAAGAAACAAAACCTCTCCGGCACCTAGGTCAAAATCGGATGCCGCTTGAACTCTTTCGTCCGGTCGAACAGATAGCGGTATGTTGTTAGCTTGCGGCTCGGGTACACATCGCCAAGCCCCTGCGCCACGTTAATCATTTTCGGATTAAAATCACCGATCCACTGCATTTCGTATTCTTCGTAAGGATAGTTTACCACGCCCTTATAAGCTTCACCCACAATAAACGCATCGAGGCCTTTGCTCTGGTGCTCGGGAACAATACCAAATACCAGCCCGGTGAATTTGGTGCATTTCACCGTCCGTTGCACCCACAAAAATTTAAGCTTATGCAACAGGTCGAACTTTCCATTCAGGTGCCTGAACCATTGGTTCAGATCGGGCAGGTTTACAAAAATGGCAATTGGCTTTTCATCGCAGTAGGTAAACCAAATGATTTTTTCGTCCATCACCGGTTTCATTTTTTTAAACATCTGCAGCACTTGCTCGGTGCGCATTTGCTTCAGGCCGCCGTGGCCGGCCCAGGCGGCATTATACACGGTGGTAAAATCGGCGGCATATTTCTCCAGTTCATTTTTGCTGATGGTGCGTACCGAATAACGGGGGTCATTCTTGTAAAGGCTGTGCCGCTCTATCACTTTGGCATTGAGCGGTGCTTTGGGCATTTTGCCAAAACAGATCTGGTGAAAAAAAGGCTGAAAGCCATAAGCTTCAAACAGGCGTTGGTAGTAAGGCGGATTGTAGTTCATGCCGTAAAGCGGCGGCTGAAAACCTTCAACCACCAGGCCCCACCAGCGGTCGCGTTCGCCAAAATTGATAGGGCCGTCCATTGCTTCCATGCCTTGTGCCGCCAACCAGTTTTTGGCGGTGTCAAACAGCAGGTTGGCGGCCTCCTGGTCGTTGATGCAGTCGAAAAAGCCGGTGCCGCCCACGGGCACGTCATCGCCCTTATTTTTATATCGTTTGTTGGTGAAGGCGGCAATGCGGCCGATGTATTTTCCGCTGCCATCCTGTAGCAGCCACCGCTTTACCGTTCCGCTGCGAAAGGTTTTGTTTTTCTTTTCGTCAAATACATCGTTTATGTCTTTATCCAGCGGGCGGATATAGTCGGGGTTGCCTTTGTTGAGAGCAACATTCACCCCGATGAAATCCTTTGCGCCTTTGGCATCCTTTACTTCGGTCACTTGCATGGCGACAAAAGTAGGAGGGAAGCGGATAAGTTTGCCGGTTGACAGGTGTAAGACGGGCGCCCAGGAGCACTCTACTTTTCAATCTGTTAACCTTTCAGCTTTTCAACCGCCTACAAAAACATCTTCCCCGTCACATCGCTGTCGTGTTTGTAAATGTCGTCGCGAAAATTCAGCAGCCCGTTTTCGTCCACCCAGGCTGTGTAGTAAGATATAATCACCGGTACCGGCTTTTTGAGCTTCACGTGTGTTTCGGTGGTTTTGTTCATGGCGTCGGCAATGCGGTCGGGTGTCCATTCCGGGTTATTGCGTAAGAGATATTCGGCCATTTTTGCCGGCTCGGCCAACCGGATGCATCCGTGGCTGTAGGCCCGCTTGTCGCGGCTGAAAAGGCTTTTGGCCGGTGTGTCATGAAAATAAATATTAAAGCTGTTCGGAAACAGGAACTTCACCCGTCCCAGCGAATTTTTAGGCCCCGGCTTTTGCCGGATCTTCGGCAGCCCGCCCTCGGTGCCTACCTGTTCCATGTTTTGCGACGCCAGGTAGGCATCGGACATCTTGGGCATGATTTCATTTTTGACAATGCTGGGCGGCACGTTCCAGTAGGGACTGAAGACGATGGTGCTCAGGTCGCCGCTGAAGCTCACCGTGTTGTGGCCCTCTTTCCCAACCACCACGTTCATGTCGAAGGCTTTTTGCTTGCCTTCGTACACATGCAGAATAAACTCCGGAATGTTTACCACAATCAACTGGCCGGTCGGTTCGGTGGGCATCCACCGCATGCGGTCCATGTTCAACAGGATCTGCTCCAGGCGGTCTTTTGCAGGTACGTTCAGGTCTTTCACCAACTGGGCATTCACCACCCCGGTGGGTGTATATCCGAGGCTTTGCTGAAAGCGCCGCACGGCCGTTTCCAGCGTGTCGTTAAACGCCTGGGTGGTATCGGCGCCAGGCATGTCGCCACTGAGCTGGAGGCGCTTTTTCAGTTGAGCCACGGCAGGCGAGGAGGCTCCTTTCTTCAGCGACTTTACACCGGTGATCTGAGGCCAGCCGCCGCTTTTGGTTACATTATAGTAAACTGCCAGCTTTTCCTTCAGTAAACGGTAAGGCTCGTGTACATCTTCAAAATATTTGTTGTCCTTGTGCTTTTTGTTCAGCAGCGAGTCGGCCATTTCCACGGGGTCGCGTTTTTTAAACGGAATAAACCGTTCCATTTCCTTCCGCTTTACATAACCTTTCTGGTAATTGTTCAGGATGTACTGGATAAAATGTTTGGTCAGCGTCAGCTCGGTTTGCACAAAATCGGGAGAGTTGCTGGCCTTTAACCCCTCTTCCACAATCAGGGCATCCATTCGTCTTTGAAGGGCTTTGTCGCGAAGCGAAGTATCCTGGTCGTAGGTGGTCACATAATCGTGCAGGTTCCAAAAAGCACGGGCCTGCTCCGTGAGCCCAGCAGAGGTAAACCACGAAAACTGGTAGTTGCGGGTATTGTAAAAGCTGCGAATGCGGCGGGCCATGGTGTCGGGCACACTTTTGTCAACAAGAAATTTTTCCATGGCGGTGCTGTCGAGAAACAGGTCGGAATAGCTGTTTGTTTTCGTGATGCTGAGGTCGCGTTTGCTCACCCCCTTCTTTTCCTCTTTCGATTCGCCTCCTCCCCCTTCGTCGGCATCGGCCGAGGGATTGGCGTTTTGGCAGGCGGCAAAAAGATGCATCAATAAGGCGGCGTAGATAAAGGCTCGTTTCATACTTTCCAAAGATGGCAAAAGATATGCCTCTACGGCTCAGTCTTGTTGAAGCTTGTTGTAAAACAGGGTGTTAGCATTTTTTTGTGAAATCCGGGGGAAGAAAGTCAGCGATCTGTCGCCCAGGTCCACGGCTGTACCGGCGCGATGATGGTGTAGGGCCGGCAGCCTGCTGCCCAAAAAATTCCCAATATCCACAATGGCCTTTGGCCTGTGCGTAAATGATTGGGTAAATTAGCCGTTCACCCTTACTTTTGCAGCCTGAAAACGGAAACGGGCTTTTTCGCGGCCATTTTTCGTAAAAATCTTCTTCTTAAACGCTAATTATGGCAAAAGTTGGTAAGGTAAAACAGATCATCGGCGCCGTTGTGGACGTTCAGTTCGACGGAGGCCTTCCTGAAATTTTCAACGCTTTAGAAATAAAAAGGCAAAATGGCGATACACTGGTGCTGGAAGTGCAAACGCACCTCGGCGAAGACAGTGTTCGTACCATTGCCATGGACGGTACCGAAGGTTTGCTGCGTGGAATGGACGTGGTGGACACCGGTTCGCCCATCACCATGCCGGCTTCTGAACAAATCCGCGGCCGCCTGTTCAATGTAACCGGCGACCCGATTGACGGACTGCCGCCCGTGCCGAAAGTGAACGGCCGCCCCATTCATGCAAAACCGCCGGCTTTTGAAAACCTGTCAACTGCCACCGAAGTTCTTTTTACCGGCATTAAAGTCATTGACCTGATTGAGCCTTATTCCAAGGGTGGAAAGATCGGTTTGTTTGGTGGTGCCGGTGTGGGCAAAACAGTATTGATCCAGGAACTGATCAACAATATTGCAAAAGCGTACGCCGGTGTGTCGGTTTTTGCCGGTGTAGGCGAGCGTACCCGCGAAGGAAATGACCTGATGCGGGAGATGATTGAAGCGGGCATCATGAATTATGGTGACTCCTTCAAGCACAGCATGGAAGAAGGCGGTTGGGACCTGAGCAAGGTTAACATGACCGAGCTGGCCGAATCAAAAGCCACCTTCGTTTTCGGACAGATGAACGAACCCCCTGGCGCCCGTGCCCGTGTAGCCCTATCGGGTTTGACCATTGCCGAGTACTACCGCGATGGTGACGGCACTGGCAAAGGACGCGACATCCTTTTCTTTGTTGACAATATCTTCCGCTTTACCCAAGCTGGTTCCGAAGTGTCGGCCCTGCTGGGCCGTATGCCATCGGCGGTGGGTTACCAGCCTACGCTGGCCACTGAAATGGGTTTGATGCAGGAGCGGATTACTTCTACGAAAAACGGTTCTATCACGTCGGTGCAGGCGGTGTACGTACCTGCCGATGACTTGACTGACCCGGCCCCCGCAACAACCTTTGCCCACCTGGATGCCACTACCGTATTGAGCCGTAAGATCGCTGACCTGGGTATCTACCCGGCGGTGGATCCGCTCGACTCTACGTCGCGTATCCTGATGCCTTCGGTGGTTGGCGATGCCCATTACAACACCGCTAACCGTGTAAAGCTGATCCTTCAGCGTTACAAGGAACTGCAGGACATTATTGCCATCCTTGGTTTAGATGAGTTGAGCGATGAAGATAAGCTCACCGTATCCCGTGCCCGTAAGGTGCAGCGCTTCTTGTCGCAGCCTTTCCACGTGGCCGAAGCGTTTACCGGATTGAAGGGTGTACTGGTACCGATTGAAGAAACCATCCGTGGCTTCAACATGATCATGGACGGCGAAGTGGATGAGTATCCCGAAGCGGCCTTTAACCTTGTGGGCACCATTGACGATGCCATTGAAAAAGGCAAAAAACTGCTGGCGCAGGCGCAAGGCTAAAACAGTTTATGGTTTGGCGTTTGGGGTTAGGCGTTGCTGCAACCCCAAACGCCAGACTCAAAACCCAAACTTTCCTCATGACTTTAGAAATACTAACTCCCGAACGCAAACTTTTCAGCGGCGAAGTGTATGGTGTACAGATGCCTGGTATCAGCGGTTCGTTTGAAGTACTGGACAAGCATGCTCCGCTGGTAAGCGCACTAAAGGCCGGGCGGGTGAAAGTGCTGCGGGATAAGCAGTCGCACACCACCAGCTACCAGATCCAGGGTGGTTTTGTAGAGGTGCTGAATAACAAGGTGACCGTTTTGGTAGAAGGCGCCACGGAAGTAGCATAATAGAAACGCAACGAAATAAGAAAGCCCTCTTTTGGAGGGCTTTTTTCATGGTAGATTGATCCATTTTTATGAATGCGGAAGCAAAGCCGGGTAAACGGTACATCAGGTCATCAATACAGAAAACAGCGGTGCGCTAAGTGGCAAGTGAACCAAACGGCCTGCAAGTGCTAAAGGTGGCGGGTAAGGTTATAAAGAAAGTTAACCGTCACCAGGGCCAACACCATCAAAGCATACCGCTGCAGCCATGCCTGTTTAACAACCTGCTTATTGACCAGGAACCCCACTGCCAGCACCAACAGCGCCAGTACCGGAATAAGGGGCGGATAAATCCGTAAGCTCTGGAAAAATTCGCCCTTGAGCAAACAGATAAAAGCCCGCTGGCATCCGCATGTCGGACAATCGAATCCGAAAATGCTTTTATACGCACAGGGAAGCAGGTGCTGTTCTAACCGCGAAAACATGGTTCATACTGCCTTTTGCCAACGGTTAACGGTTCCAAAGAGCCGGCGCTGAGCTACCGATGATGGCCACAACGATGATCCAGTACACCACGTATAAGCCACCCAGGCAGGTGCCAATAATTGACATGATAAATCCGGCATTTAGCTGGCCGTAACCTTCATAGGCCGAAGGGCTGGCTTTGTAAAGCTGCCTGCCTTTGCTCGACATGGTTATGCCGATGATTCCTAAGATAAGGCCAACGAAGAAGCAGCTAAATACAATTGAACAAATGCCTAAAACAAGAACAGCAGTAGCATTTGGCAGGGTTGTTTTCGATTCAAAGAGAGGTTGATTGGGATTCTCCATCGCAGTTTTATTTGGCTAAATATAAAAGGGATTTTGATTTGAAAAAATTTTTAGTTTACTGATGTAAAGGCGTTTGCAAACAGTGCATTCACAACATCCACGACACGTGATGCCGGCATTGCCCGGCGCATTTGTGCGAAAGCCACCGGGTTATGGGCACCCGTCAAAAGAGGCGGTTCAATAAAGCGTTTTTCAATAGCGTTCCGGGAAGTTAGGAAAAAGGTTGGCGGCAAATATTAGCGGTCTGGTTATAGATGGGGCGGTGGCCACACGGTACGGACGCCGGCCTCGGTGGGTGACTTAACTGTTTAATTCAACTGCGGGTCAATGGGAAAGTTGATCATCATTTCGTATTCGCCGCCAAGATGCTTCAGGCTGTCTTTCCATATTTCTTCGGCCTGTGGGTGAAACACCAATTTGCGGACAGCTTCCACGGTGAGCCAAGTTTTTTCGGTCATTTCCGTTTCCAGTTGGCCGGGGCTCCAGCCCGAATAGCCAATAAAAAACCGCAGCCGCTCAGGGTCTGCTTTGCCCGAATTGATCAGTTGCACCACGGCATCAAAATCGCCGCCCCAGTACACGCCTTTCATTACTTCCACGCCACCCGAAATTTCGGCCGGGTAGCGGTGTAAAAAATGGATGGTGTTCATTTGTACCGGTCCACCGTAATAAACCGGAATCTGGTGGCCCTCTACCTCCGGAAGCAGTTCGTCGAGGGTATTTTCAAATTGCCGGTTAATGACAAAGCCGATAGTGCCGTCGGTGCGATGCTCCGTCAGAAAAACAACCGTCCGCATAAAATTCGGGTCTTTCAGAAAAGGGTCGGCAATCAACAACACGCCGGCTGCGGGTTCTACCATATGTAGGCAATTGTGTTAAAGTAACGGTATAACAAACTTGTGCCACAAATTACAGCAGGGCCGCCGGCTATTTTTGCCCGGTACAATTTTTTTCTCATCTTTCGGACTGTGAAACGCATTTTTCCCATCATCATCGTCCTGGTCACCATTTCGCTGATCGGCATCATCTTTATCCAGATCTCATGGATTAATAACATGCTGCTGGCCCGGGAGGAGCAGGTCAGGGAGCGCTTCCGCGATGTGACCAGCAAAGTGGCTGCCGAACTGTCGCATGCAAAGGGGTACAATATCACCGGCAAAAGTTTTCCGGGCTTCGATGAGTTTTCGCTGGAAAAGCAGCGGCCCTACAGCCTCGGCAGCCGGCTGACCGCCGATGACATCAAAGCAAAGATTGATGCAGTATTTGCGGAAAACAATATGGACGGTGTTCCCTACCAGTTTGCCCTGGCTTTGATTGGCGATGGCATGAACGGGCAAATCGAACGCAAATCGCCCGACTTTGAAAAATGGTATTACGACACCACCAGCTTTTTCACCATCAATTATCCCATCGTGGCCTACGGCGGGTCGGCTGGCGAAAACCTCAGTCCCGATGAGGTATTCATTCTCGTTATTCCCATAAAGAAACTGGTGTATGAAGACTTGCGGCCACGCATGATCGCCGCTATTCTTTTTACGCTTGTCATCTTCAGCGCCTTTGGGTTGACGGTGTACACCATGATCCGCCAGAAGAAGCTCAACATCATCAAGAACGACTTTATCAACAACATGACTCATGAGTTTAAAACGCCCATCGCCACCATCTCCCTGGCGGTGGATGCGCTCAAAAACCCAAAGGTCATTTGCAACCCCGAAAAGCTCACGTATTTCAGCAGCATCATAAAAGAAGAAAACCAGCGCATGAACCGGCAGGTGGAAACCATTTTAAAATCCGCGCTGCTGGACAAGCAGGAAATTCAGCTCAATAAAAAGCCGCTGCACGTGCACAAGATCATTGAAGATGTGGCCGATAATTTTGCCCTGCGCCTCCAGGAAAAAGGCGGCGATATGGTCATGCACCTTAATGCCGAAAACGACCTGATTGAAGGCGATGAAGTGCACATCAATAATATCATCAATAACCTCCTCGACAACGCAGTGAAGTATTCCAAGGAAGCCGTGCCGCCGCATATTGTTTTGTCCACTTCATCCACCCCCCGCAAACTGGTCATCCGCATGGAAGACAACGGAATCGGCATGACAAGGGAAACCGTCAAGCGGATCTTCGAAAAATTTTACCGGGCCCACACCGGCAATATTCACAATGTAAAAGGTTTTGGGCTTGGATTGAGTTATGTAAAATCGGTGGTGGATGCACACGATGGTGTGATAAAGCCGGAAAGTACCTTAGGGAAAGGAAGTTCATTTATCATTGAACTACCGGCGTTACCCGCCCTCTCCGGTGGAGGGTCCCAAGTGTAAGTCACTGCCTTTCTCCGTAGGCAGGTTTTGTCAGTTATTTTAGAATCCCCAATAAATGACCGCTACGAAAAACAGCAGCGTCTTCAATCTGAGTCCTTCCCACCGGGAAGGGAAGGGGATGAGCCGCTAAGCCCCTCCACCGGAGGGGGCGGGGGAGGCCGCAGCGGCTCTCCACAACAAACTACTATCGCCATAACTTAAAAAACGGAATTCGTTGTCCATGGCGTATTGATACACGTCCTTCCAATCGGGCCCAATAAACGCAGCAATCAACAGCAGTAAAGTTGACTGCGGCTGATGAAAATTGGTAATGATGGCCGATGGAATCTGAAACTGGTAACCGGGTACAATTAATAATGCGGTGCGGCAATGCAGCTCCTGCACGTCTTTGTCCTTCATCCATTGCAGGATAGCGCCAATGGTTTCGCGATAGCCTGGATTTTTGTCCAGCGCATATACTTCCCACTGTTCAAGCACCCACTCATCGCCCATCGTTCCGCTCAGGAGTTTTACGCCCATCCAGTGCAGGCTTTCTATGGTTCGCAGCGAGGTAGTGCCTACGGCAATCACCGTTGTTGCGGTTAAAATCGCCTGAACCACTTCCCGGCCAACGGTGAATGTTTCGCTGTGCATGGTATGACCCGCAATGGCAGCCGACTTCACCGGCCGGAAGGTGCCGGCGCCTACGTTCAGGGTGATGTGTTGCACCTGGATATTTTTTGCCGTAAGGCTTTCAAAAACATCAGTGGTAAAATGCAGGGCGGCCGTGGGCGCCGCCACCGAACCTTCCTCTTTTGCAAAAATGGTTTGGTAGCGTTCTTTATCGTCCAGTTCGGCGCTGCGTTTTATGTAGGGCGGCAGCGGAATATCGCCGGCTGCCTGTAGAATTTGGGCAAAATGAAGGCCGGTGGGTGTCCACGAAAACCGGATCAAAAAAGCTTCGTCCAGTTTACCGAGGTATCGGGCTTCCAGCATCACGGTTTGCCCCGCAATTGCCAGTTCTTTGGTCAGCACCTGCCCCGGCTTCCATTTAGAGGCGCCGCCAATCATGCACTGCCATTCGCAGGCGCCGGTTTGCTGCAGCGATAGTTCCATGCTTTGCCCTTGCGGTTCCAGGCAAAAAATTTCAATGACACCGCCCGTTGCTTTGGTAAAGAATATCCGCGCCTCTATCACTTTTGTGTTGTTGAGAATAAGGGTGGAACCCGGCGGAAGATGATCGGCGAGGCGGTAGAAACGGTCTTCGTCTAATCTCCCACTTTTATACACCAATAGCTTCGAATCGTCTCGTTTTGGGAGGGGATGGTGAGCAATCCGGTCTGTAGGCAGGTCGTAGGAGTACTCCTGCATCAAAATTTTCTCTTTGTCCATAAAAACGCAGCCAACTGCGGCACTCCGGCAAACATAAATGTGGATTACTGGGCGGTTATCCACATTTATCCACAGCCAATGCACACCCATTTTTTACAAAGTTTGCTTTTTCGCCGTGAAACAGAGTGAAATAGACCACTTCCATATAGGGTAGAAAAGTGGAAAACTAAAGGCCTTCAATTTGGTGATTGAGAGTGGTAAAAAGTGTTATTTTGTGTCAAATCGCTACCGCTCTTCCCCAATTCATTGAAAATGACAGGTTTCCTTGGCGAATACGAAGTGACGCTTGACGCCAAAGGGCGTTTTCTACTTCCGGCCGGCTTGAAAAAGCAATTGCCGGAGGGTGAAAATACGCACTTTGTTATCAACCGTGGCTTTGAAAAGTGCCTGAGCTTGTACCCGAAACAAAGCTGGGAGCCGGTTTTCAACCGAATCCGGTCTCTCAACACTTTCGATCCGGAGGTGAGAAACTTTGTCCGGTATTTTTTGAACGGGGCTACAGAAATAGAAATTGACAGCGCCGGGCGCATCCTGTTGCCACCCAACTTGCGGGAGTATGCAGGGCTGCAAAAAGACATTGTGCTGACCTCGGGCGTTGACAAAATCGAGATCTGGAGCAAAGACGGGTACGACAAGTTCTTTGATACATATTCACCAACCGAATTCAGTTCGCTGGCGCAAAAAGTTATGGGAGGGCAGGGTGAGTAGGCAGTTGGCAGCAGGCAGCAGGCAGTCGGGTGTTCTGGTACGGCTAGGCTGCCGGCATGGTAGGTCAAAAACGGACGGGTAATGAAAGCAGAGAATTCGTCAACCTACCACGTTCCGGTACTGCTCCAAGAGGTCATTGGGCATTTAGCCATCAAGCCTTCAGGCATTTATGTGGACTGCACATTTGGCGGTGGGGGCCATGCCAAAGCCATTTTGGAAAAGCTGGACGCAGAAGGTAAACTGGTGGCCTTTGATCAGGATGCTGATGCAAAGCAAAACCTGCCCGACGACAGCCGGGTAATTTTTGTACCCCACAACTTCCGCCACCTGCAGCGTTTTCTACGGCTGAACGGAATTGGTCGGGTTGATGGTTTGCTGGCTGATCTCGGCGTCAGCAGCCACCAGTTCGACGAAGGCAGCCGCGGCTTCTCTACCCGCTTTGATGCCGCACTGGACATGCGCATGGACCAGCGGCAGCAAAAAACCGCCGCCGACATTGTACGGACCTACAGCGAGCCCGAACTGCACAAGCTGTTTGAAAAATGGGGAGAGGTGACGAACGCCAAAACCCTGGCGAAAACCATTGTGGAAAAACGGCGGATAACGCCTATGCTGTCCATCAGCGATTTTAAATCGGCTGTCAGCGGCATTGTCAAGGGAGCGCCGAATAAATACTTCGCACAGGTCTTTCAGGCCTTGCGCATCGAAGTGAACGACGAGATGGGAGCCCTGAAAGAAATGCTGGAGCAGTTGCCGGATGTGCTGAAGCCCGGCGGCCGGGCGGCCATCATCACGTTTCATTCTATCGAAGACAGGTTGGTGAAAACGTTCTTTAAAGCTAATACGTTCGAAGAGGAAGAAGAGAATCCTTTCGAGTCGAAAGAAATGGTACGGACACTGAAGCCGGTGACAAAAAAGCCGGTGGAAGCATCGTTCGAAGAAATAAAGCGAAATCCGCGGTCACGCAGTGCTAAGCTGAGGGTAGCCGAGAGAATGTGAAACGATAAACGTGAAAAGTGAAACAGTGGGTCAGCTTCAAATGCAGGTTGCATTGGTTTCACATTTAAGGTCTGACGTCTCACCAATAAAAAGAAGATGGAACAGCCAAAAAGAGTAAGATATAAGTGGAACCGGTGGTTGAATTACCAGTCGGTGGTGAAGCAGGTGCCGTACCTGCTGTTTTTGTCGTTGCTGGCGGTGGTGTACATCTATAACGGGCACAATGCCGACAAACTGGTGCGCCGCACCAGTAAAGCATCGAGGGAGCTGAAAGACCTGCAGAGTGAATACAAATCCGTGACCGGCGACGTGCTTTTGCGCAGCCGGCAAAGCGAACTGGTGGAAGCAGTGAAGCCACTGGGCTTGCAGGAACTGACAACCGAGCCAACGATTTTGATAGACAGCACAAATAACGAGTAGGAACACGCCGCTGGCGTGTCCGCAAAAATCTAGAAAATAAAACAAAAGCAGCTATCGTCCGCAAACGGCGGATTTGGGGTTTATGGAAATTAAAAAGGACATATTGTGGCGGGCTTACCTAAGCTTTATCGGAGTGGTTGTTTTCAGCCTCTTTGTGCTGGGCCGTGCCTTTTATATCCAAAACGTCCAGGGCGAGCATTGGCGCAGCCTTTCCGACAGCCTGCATCAGAAATATGTTTCGCTCGATGCCGAACGCGGTACCATCTTCAGCGAAGACGGGCAGATGCTGAGCACCTCCATCCCATACTACGATATTTATATTGACTTCGGCGCCGATGGCCTGCGGGATAAAGGCGGCAAACGCTTTCGCGAAAATGTGGACTCCTTTGCCTATGCCGTGGCGGCTTTGTTTAAAGACAAGCCGGCGGCTGCCTATAAATCCGATTTCAAAGAAGCCTACCAGGCTACCAATCGTTATTTTCTTTTACGCAAGGGGCTTTCGTTCGAAGAATACAAGGCCTTCCGCGCCTTTCCGCTGGTTCGGCTGGGACGCAACCGCAGCGGCGTGATTGTGGAAGAGCGCAGCAAGCGCCTCAACCCCTTTGGCCTGCTAGCCCGGCGCACCATTGGCCTTTCCCGCGAAAACGCCCAAAACGTAGGCCTCGAAAGAACCTACGACAGCCTGCTCCAGGGCCAAAAGGGCAAACGCCTGATCCGCATACTCAGCGGCGGCGCCGCCATTCCCGTGCAGGGCTACGAAATAGAACCCGAAAACGGGAAGGACATTTATACCACGCTGGATATTCACATGCAAGACATTGTGGAGTCGGCGCTAATGAAAATGATGGTGCAAAGCGAGGCGCAGTACGGCACCTGCCTGGTGATGGAAACCGCCACCGGCAAGATCAAAGCCATTGCCAACCTGGGTCGCACAAAAGACGGCAGCTACAACGAAACCATGAACTATGCCCTGCAAACCACCGAGCCGGGTTCCACCATTAAGCTGGCCACCCTGCTGGCCGTGCTGGATCATGGCTCCAGCAAAATTGACGACCTGGTGGAAGTGGGTTCGGCCGGGCACCAGTACGTGGCCGTGCGCAACGTAACCGATGCCGAGCGGTCGCCAAAGCCTATGCTGACGGTGCGGGAAGTGTTTGCCCACAGCTCCAACGTGGGTTTTGCCAAGCTGGCCAATAAAGCCTTTGCCGACAAACCGGATGTATATAAAAGTTACCTGCAGAAGTTTCACCTCGACCGGCGCACCGGTATTGACCTGCTGGGCGAAGGAGCGCCCCGCCTCCCAAAGATCAAGCGCAACAAAGAGGGGCTGCATGCCATGCTCACCGCTTCGTTTGGTTATGCCATTCAGGTAAGCCCGCTGCAAACTCTGATGCTGTACAATGCTATCGCCAACGGCGGCAAAATGATGAAGCCTTACCTGGTCAACAGCATTAAGCAAAACGGCATCACCGTAAAAGAATACGAACCGGTAGTGCTGGACGAAGCCCTTTGCAAACCCGCGGTGATTGAAGCGGCGCGAAGCAGCATGGAGGCCACCGTAACAGAAGGTACCGCCAAATTGGTGTTCAAAGATTTTCCTATACCGGTTGCCGGCAAAACCGGTACGGCCCACGTGGCCGACGGTACGGTCGGCTATGGTGCCAGGGTTTACCAGGCTTCGTTTGCCGGGTACTTTCCGGCCGATAAGCCGGCTTACACCTGCATTGTGGTCATTAAAACAAAGCCCCATCCGGCTTATCATTATGGCGGCCAACTGGCGGCGCCGGTGTTTAAAGAAATTGCCGGCAACATCATGGCCCAGTATGGTACGGAAAAAGGTAGTGGCATCCAGGTGGTGCCCGACAGTTCTTCTTACGTTTTTGCCGGCAGCAGAGACGATATGGTTCAGGTGCTTCGTACCCTGAACGTTGGTTATGCTGATTCCATTAGTAAAGGGGCGGCCCTTAGCCAGGTGTATAACTGGAACTATTCGCCGGTGGCAAAAGCGGTGCCCGCCGCCAAGGGGCAAATGCCCGATGTGCGAAACATGACGCTGCGGGATGCCTTGTTTGCCCTGGAAAACCGCGGACTGAAAGTTACCGTGAAAGGCAGGGGAAAAGTAGTGGCGCAGGACATTCTGCCGGGTACGCCTATTCGAAAAAACAATACGGTAACCATTTTATTGAATTGATTGAAAACGCTGGCTGACATATTATACAAGGTGCACATGGTAGCCGTTTCGGGATCAACTGATGTGGTGGTGAGTGGTGTGCAGATTGACTCCCGCAGGGTGTCGCACCGCAGCGTGTTTGTGGCGGTAAGGGGTGTGGCGGCCGATGGCCACCGTTTTATTGGCAAGGCCATTGAAAGCGGTGCTATCGCCATTGTTTGTGAAGAGCTGCCGGCGCTGCAACAAGAAGGCGTGACTTATGTGCAAACGGCCAACAGCGCGGAAGCGGCCGGCGTGCTGGCGCATAATTTTTTCGGGCAGCCCTCCACTAAATTAAAATTGGTGGGCGTTACCGGTACCAATGGCAAAACCACCATTGCTACGCTGCTCTACAAGCTGTTCAATGGCCTGGGTTATACCTGTGGCCTGGTCAGTACGGTGGAGAACATGATTGCCGGGAGAGTAATCCCTTCAACGCATACAACGCCCGATGCCGTTAGCCTCAACGAACTGCTGAAGCAGATGGCGGAAGAAGGCTGCGAGTATGCGTTTATGGAGGTGAGCTCGCACGCAGTGCACCAACGGCGTATTGCAGGATTGCAATTTGCCGGCGCCCTGTTCAGCAATATCAGCCACGACCATCTGGATTATCACAAAACATTCGACGAATACATCAAAGCCAAAAAAGCCTTCTTCGATGGCTTACCGGCATCGGCTTTTGCCATCACCAATATTGATGACAAACGAGGCGCCGTGATGCTGCAAAACACGGCGGCCAGAAAACTGTCGTACAGCCTGCGCACCATGGCCGATTTTAAAGGTAAGATCCTGGAGAACGGCCTTACAGGCCTGGTGATGACCATCAATGACCAGGAAGTCCACTTCCGCCTCATTGGCGAGTTTAATGCCTACAACCTGCTGGCGGTGTATGGTGCTGCGGTATCGCTGGCACAAAACAAGCACGAGGTGCTGCAATGCCTCAGCAATATCACCGGGGCCGAAGGCCGGTTCGACTACAGCGTATCGGCTAAAGAAAAAGTGATTGCCATAGTGGATTATGCTCACACGCCCGATGCGCTGATCAATGTGCTGGCGACCATAAAAAAATTGCGGCATGGAAATGAGCAGGTGATTACCGTGGTGGGCTGCGGCGGCGACCGCGACAAAACCAAGCGGCCCGTGATGGGCGAAGTGGCCTGCGAACACAGCGACAAAGTGATTTTTACCAGCGACAATCCCCGCAGCGAGGAGCCGGAGCAAATCTTAAAAGATATGGAGGAAGGGCTTTCGGTAACTGCACGGCGCAAATACGTTGCCATTGCCGACCGCCGGCAGGCTATCAAAACCGCTATCGCCATGGCGGGTCCCGAAGACATTGTGCTGGTGGCCGGAAAAGGCCACGAAAAGTATCAGGAGATAAAAGGCGTAAAGCACCATTTTGATGATAAAGAGGTGGTGACGGAAATGTTTGAACTGTTAGGAAAATAGCTACGGGTAATGAGCTATGAGCTGTGAGCTTTTTTGCTTGCCGCTCACAGCTCATGGCTCACAGCAAAAAAAAGTGAAATGCTATACCACATCTCAGAATGGTTACAGGCAGAAGGCTACCGGATACCGGGGAGCGGGTTGTTGCAATTCATTACTTCCCGTGCCCTTATTGCCATCCTGTTGTCGTTGTTCATTAGCCTGGTGTATGGCAAAAAGCTCATTCGCATTCTGCAGAAAAAACAAATTGGTGAGTCGGTGCGTGACCTGGGCCTGGCGGGGCAGGAGCAGAAAAAAGGCACACCCACAATGGGTGGACTGATCATTATCGGCGCCATCCTCATCCCAACCATCCTGTTGGCCGACCTGACAAAGGTCTATATCCGCCTCATGATCTTTTGTACGGTTTGGCTGGGCGCCATTGGTTTCCTCGATGATTATTTTAAGATCCGGGCCAAACGCATTGCCCAGGCCAAAGGCATTCCTTACAAAAAAGGTGATGACGACGGCTTGGCCGGCAAATTCAAAATTTTTGGCCAGGTGATGCTGGGCATCGTAGTGGGTGCCACGCTCTACTTCAATCCCAATGTAAAAATCTGGCGGGAATATGTGGGCACCACCGCGGTACCGGCACAAACCGGCGCTATCCGCGACACTGTTGTCAATGCCTCCACTCCGGAAGGAAATTTTAAAACAGCCTTCATCAACGGCAAAAAGCGAACCTACGTAGAGGCCAAGTCTTTTGTTACAACCATTCCGTTTGTAAAAAACCATGAGTTTAATTACTCTCGCCTGCTGCCGGAAGCCTGGCGGGATTATACCTGGGTGCTTTACATACTGGTGACGATTTTTATTGTCACAGCCGTATCGAACGGGGCTAACCTTACCGATGGCATTGATGGACTGGCCACCGGCACATCGGCCGTTATCTGTGCGGCTTTCGGCGTGTTTGCCTACGCCAGCGGCTCTTTGCTCATTGCCGACTACCTCAATATCATGTACATCCCCAACCTTGGGGAGTTATCCATTTTTATTGGTGCGCTGGTGGGCGCCTGCATTGGATTTTTATGGTACAACTCTTTTCCGGCGCAGGTATTTATGGGCGATACAGGCAGCCTTACACTGGGTGGCATCATTGCCTCGCTGGCTTTCATCGTTCACAAGGAACTGCTGATACCGCTGATCTGTGCCGTGTTTTTTGTAGAAACGCTCAGCGTTACCATGCAGGTTTCGTATTTCAAATACACAAAGAAAAAATTTGGCGAAGGGCGGCGGATTTTTTTAATGAGCCCCCTCCACCATCACTATCAAAAAAAAGGCTACCACGAGGCAAAGATCGTCACACGGTTTTGGATCATTACCATCCTGTGTGCCATCCTTTCCATAGTGACGCTTAAAATCAGGTAATACCGAAAAACCACCATAAGAGGACTTGATGAAAAACCAAAGGCCGGCAGACAAAAATTAAATGCGTATGAAGAACCAAACGTTCCCTGAGCAATGAAAAACGAGATAGTCATTTTAGGTGGTGGCGAAAGCGGCGTAGGGGCAGCCCTTCTGGCAAAAAAAGAAGGGTACCCGGTGGTGCTGATGGATGAAGGCTCTTTGAAAGACGGTTATCGTAACGAACTGAAGGCGGCCGGCATTGAATGGCAGGAAGGCGGAGTGAAGGAAGACCGGTTGCTGAACGCCGCGGAAGTGGTAAAAAGCCCGGGCATACCGGAAAAGAACGGGTGGGTAAAAAAGCTGCGGCAAAAAGGTGTGCCCATCATTGGAGAAATTGAACTGGCTTACCGGTTCAAAGGCAGCAGCAAGATCATTGCCATCACGGGCAGCAACGGCAAAAGCACGACCACCGCATTGATCTATCACCTGTGCAAAACGGCAGGCCTGGACTGTGCGCTGGTAGGCAATATCGGCTACTCTTTTGCCAAACAGGTGGCCGAAGATCCAAAGCCGCTGTACGTGGCGGAGATCAGTTCTTTTCAACTGGACGACATTGCCACGTTCCGGGCCGATGTAGCGGTGCTGCTCAACATCACCGAAGATCATCTGGACCGGTACGACTACCGGTTTGAGAACTACATCCGCAGCAAGTTTCGCATTACGATGGCCCAAACGCCGAGTGATTTTTTTATTTATAACCTGGATGATGATGTCATCACCGGGTACATGGAACGAAACCCGATTCATTCAATTCAATTACCAATGAGCATGAAGCAGAAAGTGACCCAAGGGGGGTACATCCAGAACGATGAATTGCATATCAAAACCGGTTCGGAGGAGCAGGGTATGAGCGTGTATGACTTTGCGCTGAAGGGAAAACACAACCAATACAACACCATGGCAGCAAGCATTGCCGGTGCCACAATGG